>NZ_JAUSYU010000001.1:1349736-2024605 GCF_030817075.1 Arthrobacter sp. V1I9 | reverse complement strand
TGATGCGCGGGTTGGCCGGGTCCTCCCGGTGGGCGCCCACACTGCAGGGAGTGCTGCGGGGCGGTGAGTCGGTGGGTGAGCCCGCGGACTACCTCCGGATCCTGCTCGACGCCGGTTTCACGGCGGACGCCTGGGAGACCACCTACCAGCAGGTGCTCACCGGTCCGGAACCCGTCCTGGAGTGGGTCCGCGGCACTGCCCTGCGGCCGGTGCTGGCCGTCCTGCCGCCTGAGGACGGCGCAGAGTTCGAGGCCGAATACGCTGCCGCACTGAGGCAGGCTTACCCGCAGGGCCCGCACGGAACGGTGTTCCCTTTCCGCAGGATTTTCGCCGTGGGGCGCAAGAATGACTGACTAAAACCAATCGCTGGAGGTTTTTTGCCGAACGTGATGGCGTGTGACAGCAAAGGTAAGTGATGTGGCTTACAATTGCGGAGTTGGCCCATGGGGGAGGCCAGCACCGCCGTTGGCGGCTTCCCTGAGCGCAGTGGAGGTATGGTGCTGATCGCATTGATGAGGCGGCTGTTGGGGGACCATAAACTTGCCGTGGCCGCCATTGTCCTCCTGCAGCTGGTTCAGGCCGGGGCGAACCTCCTGTTGCCGACAGTAAACGCAGCCATCATCGACGACGGAATTGTGGCGGGCCAACCCGCCGTGATCTCCCGCCTGGGCGTAGTTATGGCCGTAATCGCCGTTCTCCAGGCGGCGGCCGCCATTGGGGCGGGATACCTTGCTGCCGTTGTTGCGATGCGGATCGGGCGGCAGTTGCGGGGCGAGATTTTCGCAAGGATCCAATCGCTGTCCTCGCAGGATGTTGCAGTCTTCGGAACCCAAAGTCTGACCACCCGTGCCACCAATGACACCCAGCAGATCCAGGCGTTCGCTGTGCTGGTATTCACCATGCTGGTAGCGGGACCGGCCATGGGGGTTGGCGGCGTGGTCCTTGCCCTGCAGCAGGACGTGGTGCTCTCGTCGGTGGTGATCGTCATCGTGCCGCTGCTCCTGCTGATCATGTACCTCATTGTCCGGAGGCTGATCCCGCTCTACCGGGAAGGACAGGATCTTCTGGACCGGGCAGGCGGAATACTCCGCGAGCAGATCATCGGTGCCGGCGTCATCCGGTCCTTTGTCCGCCAGGACCATGAGATCCGCCGCTTCGCCCGGGTCAACGGCAGCCTTACTGCCAACAACCTCCAGTCCGCTCTCCTGGTTGCAGGCATGCTCCCGATGGTCATGCTGGTAGTCAACCTCTCCTCAGTGGCTGTGGTCTGGTTCGGGGGCCACCGGATCCAGGCTGGCCTGATGAACCTGGGGGCACTGACAGCGTTCATTTCCTACAACCTGCAGATCCTTGTGGCGATCATGATGTCCATGTACGTGCTGATGACGGCACCCCGCGCAGCGGTCTGCGCGGAGCGGATCACTGCGGTCCTGGACACGGAGCCCTCAGTACGGGAACCACTGCACCCGAAAACCCTGCACCCGAAAACCCTGGAACGTCCCACCACCGCGGCTGATGGAAAACCGTCCCATCCCGCGCCTGCCGGGACCCTGGAGTTCAATGGAGTGGCCTTTTCCTACCCGGGGGCAGAGGAGCCCGTCCTTGCCGGCGTCAGTTTCACCGCCCGTCCGGGCACGACGACCGCGATTGTCGGCTCCACCGGCAGCGGAAAGTCCACCCTCGTCAACCTGATCCCGCGTTTCCTCGATTCCACGGCCGGGACCATCAGCCTGGGGGGTATGGACATTAGGGACGTTTCGTTGGACAGCCTTCGCGCAGCGATGGCGATAGTTCCCCAACGCTCCCACCTTTTCACCGGTACCATTGCCAGCAACCTTCGGATGGCCGCGCCGGAGGCAACGGAGGAGGAACTCTGGGAAGTCCTGGAGACCGCCCAGACCATGCGCTTTATGCGGGACCTGCCGGAGGGGCTGGACACGCCGTTGGGCCAGGGCGGTACCAACCTCTCGGGCGGCCAGCGGCAGCGGCTGTGCATTGCCCGCGCCCTGCTTCGCAAAACTTCCCTGTACCTGTTCGATGACAGTTTTTCAGCCTTGGACTATGACACCGACACCAGGCTGCGGCAGGCACTGCAGACCACGCTGGCCGCTGCAACGGTTGTAGTGGTCGCCGAGCGTATTTCCGCCGTTGAAGGGGCAGGACTGATCCTGGTGCTCGACGCCGGCCGCGTCGTTGCGCAGGGTAGGCACCAGGAGTTGTTGGAGACATCCGCCACCTACCGTGAGATAGCGGAATCCCAACTGGCACTGGACGGAGGCCCATGAGTGCGGCAGCCGGCGTCGAGGAAGCGGCCCCCGTACGGTTTTGGTCCACCGCACGCCGGCTCCTTGCCCTGTTGCGGCCCTTTCGGCTGCGAATGCTGGGCGCAGTTGCCGCCACCTGCGCCTTCGCCGGCCTGAACGTCGCCGCGCCCAAGTATCTCGGTGACGCCACCGACGTCGTTGTGGAAGGGGTCCTGCGCCGTGCTCTGGACGAGGAAGGACTAGGAGCCATACTCGCGGTGGTGGCGCTTATGTATTTGTGCACCTCCCTTTTCAACTGGATCCAGGGGGCGCTTACCGCCCACTCGGTACAGGGCCTGATGTACGGCCTACGGGAGTCCGTAGAGGAAAAACTGCACAGGCTCCCGGTGAACTACTTCGGGGAACGCTCCAGGGGCGATGTCCTCAGCCGTGCCACTAACGACATTGACAACATCACCCAGGCCCTGAACCAGCTCCTGACACAACTCATCATGGCTATCCTGATGCTGTGCGGCTCGCTGGCAATGATGCTGTGGATCTCGCCGCTGCTGGCTGCCATTGCCATCGCCACCGTTCCCCTTTCCACCCTTATCACCTGGCTGGTAGCCAGGAAGTCCCAAACCCAATTCGCCAGCCAGTGGACCGAGACCGGCCAACTGAATGCGCACGTGGAGGAGTTTGTCACCGGCCACGAGGTCATCAAGGCGTTCGGGCAGCAGTCCCAGGCCGCGGAAGTCTTCGCCCGGAGCAACGAGAGGCTGGCACGTGCCGCCACCCGGGCACAGTATTCCGCCGGGGTGGTGCAGCCGCTGATGGTCCTGATGTCCAACCTGAATTACATCGCTGTGGCAGTGGTAGGGGCCCTCCAGGTCATCGTCGGGGCTATGACCATCGGCGGCATCCAGGCGTTCATCCAGTTCAGCAGGCTCTTTACCCAGCCGGTTGGCCAGATCGGAGGCATGCTCAACCTCATGCAGTCCTGCGTGGCCTCCGCAGCCCGTGTCTTTGCCCTGCTCGACGCGGGGGAGGAGCCCGCCGATCCGCCGCGCGCAGTCGTCTTGTCGCGCGCGCGTATCGTCTTCGACGACGTGACGTTCGGCTACGGCAAAGCAGCGCCGGCGGTCCGCGAACTGACCTTTGCGGTGGAACCGGGCCGGACAGTGGCGATCGTGGGGCACACCGGGGCCGGCAAGAGCACCGTGATCAACCTCCTGCTGCGTTTTTTCGAACCGGATTCGGGCCGCATCACCATGGACGGGAAGGACATCGCGGCCATTCCACGGGACCTCCTGCGTGCACAATTCGGTGTGGTACTCCAGGACGCCTGGCTCTTTGCGGGGACCATCCGGGAGAACATCGCCTATGGAAATCCGGGCGCGCCAGAAGCCGACATCCTGGCCGCGGCGGAGGCCAGCTACGTGGACCGCTTTGTCAGGTCCCTGCCCCGGGGGTACGACACGGTGCTGGAGAACGGCGGCGACGGGCTGAGCCAAGGCCAGCGGCAGCTCATTACCATCGCCAGGGCGCAGCTGGCAGGCCGGGCAGTGCTGATCCTTGATGAAGCTACCAGCTCGGTGGACTCAAGGACGGAACTGCTGATCCGACAGGCCATGCAGCGGTTGCGCCACGGCAGGACCAGCTTTGTTATCGCCCACCGTTTGTCCACTGTGCGCGACGCTGATCTAATCGTGGTCATGGACCACGGACACATCGTCGAGCAGGGCCGCCACCATGACCTCCTGGCCGCCAACAGCTACTACACCCGGCTTTACAACGCGCAGTTCTCCCGGCAGGCGGGACGGAAAGGCGCGTTGGAGGCCGGCATTTGAAAACGGTGGCCGACTTCCCGGGATCGTGGAAGCCCAACGCGGCCAGCTCGGTGCCGCTGTTCGAGCAGCTGAGGCTCCAGGTCATCCATTTGGCCGACGGCGGGAAGCTTCCGCCAGGCACACGGCTGCCCGCTGTCAGGGCGCTGGCCGAGCGGTTGGACGTCGCCCCGCACACGGTGGCCAGGGCCTACAAGGAGCTCGAGGCGGCCGGCGTCGTGGCCACACGCGGGAGGAATGGCACGGTGGTATGCGCACGTGACGAACGTCTCGGCGGGCTTTCAGAGGCTGCCGCGGCCTATGCTGCCGCCGCTAAAGCGCAGGGAGCGTCGTTCGCTGAGGCGGTACAGCTGTTCGCCGCGGCGTACGACGGCGGCTGACGGCTCCCGCGTGAGTGTTCGAAGAAGTTTTCGATTAGCATTAGTAAGTGCCTAAAGCCGTAGCTGAAGAATCTGCCATCCAATCCGTTGAAGTCACCGTAGCGCCCTCCACGCCGCCGAAGCGCCCCGACCTTTCCCGTCTCGTGGTCAAGGGTGCCCGCGAGCATAACCTGCGCAACGTGGATCTGGACCTTCCCCGGGACGCCATGATCGTCTTCACCGGGTTGTCCGGCTCCGGCAAGTCATCCCTCGCGTTCGACACCATCTTCGCCGAAGGCCAGCGCCGCTACGTCGAATCGCTCTCCGCCTACGCACGGCAGTTCCTCGGCCAGGTGGACAAGCCCGACGTCGACTTCATCGAGGGGCTCTCCCCAGCCGTCTCCATCGACCAGAAGTCCACCAGCAAGAACCCCCGCTCCACCGTGGGAACCATCACCGAAATCTACGACTACATGCGTTTGCTCTGGGCGCGCGTGGGCCGGCCGCACTGCCCGGTGTGCGGCGAGCCCGTAGCCAAGCAGACGCCCCAGCAGATTGTTGACCAGCTGCTTGAGTTGGACGAGGGAACACGTTTCCAGGTCCTGGCTCCCGTGGTCCGCGGCCGGAAGGGGGAGTTTGTTGACCTTTTCAAGGAGCTGACCGCCAAGGGCTATTCCCGTGCACGCGTGGACGGCAACCTCGTCCAGCTGAGCGACCCGCCGAAGCTGGGCAAGCAGTTTAAGCACACCATTGAAGTTGTGGTGGACCGCCTGGTGGTCAAGGAAGGCATCAGCCAGCGGTTGACCGATTCCATCGAAACCGCGCTTGGCCTGGCCGAGGGCAGGGTCCTGGCCGAATTTGTGGACCTCGATGCGGATGATCCGCACCGGCTCCGGGCTTTCTCCGAGAACCTGGCGTGCCCGAACGAACACCCGCTGGCCATCGACGAAATCGAGCCGCGGTCCTTCTCCTTCAACAACCCCTTCGGCGCCTGCGCGGCCTGCAGCGGCATCGGCACCAAGCTGGAGGTGGATGAGGAACTCATCGTTCCCAACACGGAGCTGTCACTGTCCGAAGGGGCCATCGCTCCGTGGTCCCTGGGCACCGCCACCACCGAGTACTGGAACCGGCTCCTGGAAGGCCTGGCAAAGGAACTTGGCTTCTCCATGGAGACCCCGTGGGAGAAGCTGGGCAGCGATGTCCGCCAGACGGTGCTGCACGGCAAGGACCACAAGGTTGTGGTGCAGTACAAGAACCGGTTCGGCCGGGAACGGAAGTACAGCACCGGGTTCGAGGGTGCCATCCAGTACGTCCACCGCAAGCACGGCGAGACGGACTCGGATTGGGCCCGGGACCGCTACGAAGAGTACATGCGGCAGATTCCCTGCCCCGCCTGCAACGGCGCCCGGCTCAACCCGGCTTCCCTGTCCGTGCTGATCAACGGCAAGTCCATCGCCGACGTCGCCGCCCTGCCCATGCGCGACTGCGCTGATTTCCTGAACAATCTGGTGCTCACCGGCCGTGAGGCGCAGATTGCACACCAGGTGCTGAAGGAGATCCAGGCGCGCCTGACCTTCCTGCTCGACGTCGGGCTGGAGTACCTGAACCTCGAGCGGCCGTCGGCCACGCTGTCCGGCGGCGAAGCCCAGCGAATCCGGCTGGCCACCCAGATCGGCTCCGGCCTGGTCGGTGTGCTCTACGTCCTGGACGAGCCTTCCATCGGCCTGCACCAGCGCGACAACCGGCGCCTGATCGATACGCTCACCCGGCTCCGGGACATGGGCAACACACTCATCGTGGTGGAGCATGACGAGGACACCATCCACGTGGCGGACTGGGTGGTGGACATCGGACCCGGCGCCGGCGAGCACGGCGGCCAGGTGGTCCACTCCGGCTCCTACAAGGATCTGCTGGAAAACACCGCTTCACTCACCGGCGACTACCTCTCCGGACGCAAGAAAATCGACGTCCCCAAGAAACGCCGGAAGTATGACAAAAAGCGTGAACTGAAGGTTGTCGGCGCGCGGGAGAACAACCTCGTCAACGTGGATGCCGCGTTCCCGCTGGGCCTCTTTACGGCCGTGACCGGCGTCAGCGGTTCCGGCAAGTCCACACTGGTAAACGAGATCCTGTACAAGGTCCTGGCCAACAAGCTCAACGGCGCCAAGCAGGTGGCCGGCCGGCATAAGACCGTCCAGGGCCTGGAACACCTGGACAAGGTGGTGCACGTTGACCAGAGCCCCATCGGCCGCACGCCGCGTTCCAACCCGGCCACGTATACGGGCGTCTTTGACAACATCCGCAAGCTGTTCGCCGAGACCACCGAAGCGAAGGTCCGCGGTTACCTGCCGGGCCGGTTCTCCTTCAACGTTAAGGGCGGGCGCTGCGAGGCGTGCTCCGGCGACGGAACGCTGAAGATCGAAATGAACTTCCTGCCGGACGTCTATGTTCCGTGCGAGGTGTGCCACGGTGCCCGGTACAACCGCGAAACCCTGGAAGTGCACTACAAGGGCAAGACCATCGCGGACGTGCTCAACATGCCCATTGAGGAGGGCGCAGAGTTCTTCGCCGCCTTCTCTCCGATTGCGCGCCACCTGAACACCCTGGTGGACGTGGGCCTTGGCTATGTCCGCCTTGGCCAGCCTGCCACTACGCTGTCCGGCGGCGAGGCCCAACGCGTCAAGCTTGCCGCGGAACTGCAGAAGCGGTCCAATGGCCGCAGCGTGTATGTCCTTGATGAGCCCACCACGGGCCTCCACTTCGAGGACATCCGCAAGCTGTTGATGGTCCTGCAGGGGCTGGTGGACAAGGGCAATACCGTCATCACCATCGAACACAACCTCGACGTCATCAAAAGTGCCGACTGGATTGTGGACCTGGGTCCCGACGGCGGTTCGGGAGGCGGCCAGATCGTCGCTGCCGGCACGCCCGAACAGCTCGCCAAGTCCACCACCAGCCACACTGCTGCCTTCCTGGCCGAAATCCTGCCGTAGAGGGACCAAAGCACTCCGACGTATTCCGCTACGCGTATGCGAGTTTCAGGCACGTGTGCTGTCGTGAGAAACTAACCCGGTGACTCAAACAACAGTGCCCGTGATCTTTGACCTGGACGGCACTCTTGTCGACCCGGCCGGTGGGATAACAGATGGAATTGCTTCGGCCCTTCGCGGGGTGGGGCTTCCGGTTCCCGGTCAGGACCTGCTCGAAGCCATGATCGGCCCCAAGCTGAGCGACTCGCTGCTCAACGTGGCCCAGGTTCCTGCGGAGCTGCTGGACGAGGTGATCGGCCGCTACCGGGAGTACTATGTGGCCACCGGAATCGGCCAGGGCCGGATCTACCCGGGGGTCCGCGAAGTCCTTGAGTCCTATGTTGCCGCCGGCCGGCCCATCGCCGTCGCAACCCAGAAACCCCAGGGGCTGGCCCGCACGGTCCTGGAGCACCACGGAATCGACGGCCTGTTCCACGGCATCCACGGCTCGGCAGACAACGAATCGGCCGTGGCCGGCGTTCCGCTCGGAAAGACGGAAATCATTGCGGCTGCCCTGAAAGACCTGGGCACCCAGCACGCCCTGATGGTCGGCGACCGGGCCCAGGATGTCTCGGGCGCCATTGCCAACGGACTGGATTGCATCGGCGTGTCCTGGGGCTTCGCCCCGAACGGGGAACTTGAAGACGCAGGAGCCGTGGCCGTGGTGGAAACCGCAGCGGAGCTGGCTGCCGCCATCGACCGGCTGCAGGCGATCCACAGTGCCGCCATGAGCGAGGTGACCAACGATGGAAATGTTTGAGGCCGTCCGCTGGACCACGCGTACCCTGATCGCCGGCACCTGCCGGCCCACCGTCGTCGGCATCGAGAATGTCCCCACCGACGGACCCTTCATTGTGGCGCCCAACCACCTGTCCTTCTTTGACAGTGTCATCGTGCAGGCCCTGATGCCCCGCCCCGTGGCCTTCTTCGCCAAGGCCGAGTACTTCACCACCGGCGGCGTCAAGGGCAAGGCGATGAAGGCGTTTTTCGAATCCGTAGGTTCGATCCCCGTGGAACGCGGTGAGCAGGCCGCCAGCGTCCAGGCACTCAGGACCCTCATGGATCTCTTGGAGTCGGGCAAGGGAATCGGGATCTATCCCGAAGGCACCCGGTCCCGGGACGGCATCCTCTACCGCGGACGGACCGGCGTGGGCTGGCTGGCGCTGACGACCGGTGCGCCCGTCATTCCGGTGGGCCTGATCGGGACGGAGAATCTTCAGCGCGCCGGCGAGAAGGGCGTCCGGCCGCAGCACTTCATCATGAAAGTGGGGGAGCCGCTGTACTTCGACAAGACGGGACCGGACCACTCGCTGCCTGCGCGCCGGCAAGTGACGGACCGCATCATGGATGCCATTGCCGAACTCAGCGGCCAGGAACGCTCCACCAGCTACAACCAAAGCAAGATCGCGGAGTAGGAAGCGGACGGCATACGCCATTGCTGAGGCCGGGCGGAGCACGGCAAACCCTCGCGTGTCAATGGCACCCAGCCTGCCTCAGTAGAATAGATAGGTGGCAAATCCAGCAAGTTATCGGCCCCAAACGGGCGAGATTCCCACCAACCCGGGGGTGTACCGGTTCCGCGACCCCAACGGACGGGTCATCTACGTGGGCAAGGCTAAAAGCCTCCGCTCCCGGCTGAATTCGTACTTCGCCAATCCTGCCGGACTCCTGCCGAAAACCTACGCCATGGTGCACGCGGCCAGCAGCGTGGAATGGACTGTGGTGGGCAGCGAGCTGGAATCGCTGCAGCTGGAATACACCTGGATCAAGGAATTCAAGCCCCGGTTCAACGTAGTCTTCCGCGACGACAAGACCTACCCCTACCTCGCCGTCACCATGGGCGAAAAATATCCGCGCGTGCAGGTCATGCGTGGAGACCGGAGGAAGGGCACCCGCTACTTCGGCCCCTACACCGCGGGAGCCATCCGGGAAACCATGGATACCCTGCTCCGCGTCTTTCCGGTGCGGAGCTGCAGTGCCGGTGTTTTCAAGCGCGCCGAGGCCAGCGGCCGGCCCTGCCTGCTGGGTTACATCGACAAGTGCTCCGCACCCTGCGTGAAGCGGGTTTCCCCCGAAGACCACCGCGCCCTGGCGGAAGATTTCTGCGCCTTTATGGGCGGGGAGGCCAAACGCTTCATCAGCAAGCTCGAAAAGCAGATGGCGGAGGCCGTGGCCGAGCTGAACTACGAGCGGGCAGCCCGGCTTCGGGACGATATCACGGCGCTGCGCAAGGTCTTTGAGCGGAACGCCGTGGTGCTCGCCGAGGACACCGACGCGGACGTCTTTGCCCTGCATGAGGACGAGCTGGAAGCCGCAGTTCAGGTGTTCCACGTCCGCGGCGGCCGGGTCCGCGGCCAGCGCGGCTGGGTTGTTGAGAAAGTGGAGGATTCCACCACCCCCGACCTGGTGGAGCACCTCCTGCAGCAGGTCTATGGAGACGAAGGGCAGAGCCATGGACGGCTGCCCCGGGAAGTCCTCGTGCCCGTGGCCCCTACCAACCAGGCGGAACTCACCGAGTGGCTGGGCGGAATGCGCGGCGCCAAGGTTGACATCCGCGTACCCCAGCGCGGGGACAAAGCTGCGCTGATGTCCACGGTGCGGGAGAACGCCGAGCACGCCCTGAAGCTGCACAAGACCCGCCGGGCCGGTGACCTCACAGTCAGGTCGCAGGCGTTGCAGGAACTCCAGGAGGCGCTGGACCTCCCCGTACCGCTGCTCCGCATCGAGTGCTACGACGTGTCCCATGTCCAGGGCACCAACGTGGTGGCATCGATGGTGGTTGTGGAAGACGGCCTGCCAAAGAAATCCGACTACCGGAAGTTCTCCATCACCGGCGCCGCCGCCACTGACGACACCGCCGCCATGCACGACGTCCTGACCAGGCGCTTCCGCTACTACTTGCAGGACAAGTCCGGGCAGGTGGATGACTCCGTCCTCAACGCCAGCGGGCAGGAACCGGAGTTGGAGCAGGGTGCGCAAGGACTGCCGCAGGACGCCGGCCCGCAGGGACTGCCCCAGGACGACGCCTTGCTCGATACCACCACGCCGGCGCCGCGGGCCAAGTTCGCCTACCCGCCCAACCTCGTGGTGGTGGACGGCGGCAAGCCCCAGGTCAACGCCGCGGCCCGCGCGCTGGCTGGTCTGGGCATTGACGATGTGTATGTGGTGGGCCTGGCTAAACGCCTGGAGGAGGTCTGGCTGCCGGACAGCGACTTCCCGGTCATCCTGCCCCGGACCTCCCAGGGGCTGTACCTGCTCCAGCGGATCCGGGACGAAGCCCACCGTTTTGCCATCTCGTTCCACCGGCAGAAGCGCGGGAAGGCCATGACCGTCTCCGCGCTGGACGGGGTACCGGGTCTCGGCGCCTCCAAGCGAAAAGCCCTCCTGGCGCACTTTGGATCGGTGAAAGGAGTTAAGGCGGCCTCGGTGGCGGAACTTTCCGAAGCCAAGGGGATTGGGCCTGCACTCGCGGGCGCCATCGTTAATCATTTCTCCGCCACCGGGCCGGAGGCAGCAAACGTGCCGGCCATCAACATGACCACCGGCGAAGTCATTGAAACCTAGCGGACACCGCTGAAACTTGGCTTTGTTCAAAGAAACTTAGCTAGGGTTGAGGGCGGGGTACCCGCCGACGCGGGCCACCCCGGAGAACAACAGCAGAAACGGGGCGGACTTAATGGCAGACACAACGGCGGAATCCGGAGCAGGGCAGGACGGGATGCTTCCCGTCAAGCCGCTCGAAGCGGAACTGCTGGTAGTCACCGGGATGTCCGGAGCGGGGCGGAGCACCGCGGCTGACGCGCTGGAGGACCACGGCTGGTACGTCGTGGAAAACCTGCCGCCGCAAATGCTGGGCACCCTCGCCGAGCTCGTCTCGCACGCGCCCCAGTCCATCCCGCGGCTGGCCGTTGTCATCGACGTCCGCAGCAAGGGCCTGTTCGCGGACATCCGCGCGGCCCTCGGGGCGCTGGCCGCCAGCGGTGTTACCTTCCGCGTCCTTTTCCTGGACGCCAGCGACGACGTCCTGGTCCGCCGCTTCGAACAGGGACGCCGGCCCCACCCCCTGCAGGGCGGGGGCCGCATCCTCGACGGCATCGCCGCCGAACGCGACCTGCTCCAGGAACTGCGCGACAGCTCCGACGTCGTACTGGACACCTCGGGCTACAACGTCCACGGCCTCGCCACCGCCATCACCGAACTCTTCAGTGAGACCGGCCCGGTGGCCCTGCGCCTGAACGTTATGAGCTTCGGCTTCAAGTACGGCCTGCCCGTGGACTCAAACTACGTGGCAGACGTCCGGTTCATCCCCAACCCGCACTGGGTGCCGCAGCTGCGTCCACACACCGGGTTGGACAAGGACGTCAGCGACTACGTGCTCGAAGCCGAGGGCGTCAAGAACTTCGTGGACCGCTACGTCATGGCACTGGAACCGGTCCTGGACGGCTACCGCCGCGAGAACAAGCACTACGCCACCATCGCCGTGGGCTGCACCGGCGGCAAACACCGCTCGGTGGCGGTCGCCGTCGAACTCTCCAAGAAGCTGGCCCAATACCCGCGGGTCACGGTGACCACCACCCACCGGGACCTGGGCCGCGAGTAATGTCGCTGTTTACCGGGGCGCTGCCGCTGGTTCCGCCTGCCGGCACGGCGGCAACCCAGCAGGATAAGGGGCCGAACGTTGTTGCGTTGGGCGGTGGCCACGGCCTCTCGGCGTCGCTCTCGGCACTGCGCCTGCTCACCTCGGAGCTCACGGCGATCGTCACGGTGGCGGACGACGGCGGCTCTTCCGGACGTCTGCGCGACGAGTACGGCGTCCTCCCGCCGGGGGACCTGCGCATGGCGCTGTCCGCCCTGTGCGACGACACCGACTGGGGACGCACCTGGCGCGACGTGATGCAGCACCGCTTCCGCCCCGGAAAGGGGCCGGGCGGCTCGCTGGACGACCACGCCACGGGGAACCTGCTGATCGTTACCCTGTGGGAACTGCTGGGTGACGCCGTCGCAGGGCTGCGGTGGGCCGGCGCGCTGCTCGGAGCACGCGGCCAGGTCCTGCCCATGTCCACGGAGCCGCTGACCATCGAAGGTGACGTCCGGGTCACCGCTCCCGACGGAACGTCGCAGCTGCAGACCATCCAGGGACAGGCGCGCTGCGCCGTTGCCGGTTCGCTGGAGCAGGTGCGCCTCCTGCCTGAAGCCGCGCCCGCCTGCGCTGAAGCGCTGACGGCCATCGAGCTCGCGGACTGGGTCATCCTGGGCCCGGGCTCCTGGTATACCTCGGTGCTGCCGCACCTGCTGCTCCCCGAAATGCGGCAGGCTCTGTGCCACACGCCGGCCAAGCGCTGCCTCACCATGAACCTGGCCACGGACACCAAGGAAACCTCCGGCATGACCGCTGCAGACCATCTGCATGTCCTGCGCCGCTATGCCCCTGAGTTCAGCGTTGATGTTGTCTTGGCCGATCCTGCCTCTGTTCCCGACCGTCAGGAGTTCGAGAAGGCCGCCGCGATGATCGGCGCCGAGGTGGTCTTGGGTAAAGTAGGGGCGTCGGGCCGCCGACCCGTCCATGACCCCCTGCGTCTGGCCACGGCGTACAACGACATTTTCGGGAACAGTTAGGAAGGTGCCATGGCACTGACAGCATCAGTCAAGGAAGAACTTTCCCGTCTGGACATCAAGAAGTCATCAGTCCGGAAGGCCGAAGTCTCCGCCATGCTCCGCTTTGCCGGCGGACTCCACATCATTTCCGGCAGGATCGTCATCGAGGCCGAAGTGGATCTGGCCTCCACCGCCCGCCGCCTCCGGGCCGCCATCGCGGAAGTCTACGGCCACCAAAGCGAGATCATCGTGGTTTCCGCCGGGGGACTGCGGCGCGCCAGCCGGTATGTCGTCCGGGTAGTGCGCGACGGCGAGGCGCTGGCCCGCCAGACAGGCCTCCTCGATGGCCGCGGCCGCCCAGTGCGGGGGCTGCCGTCCGCCGTCGTCAACGGCTCTGCTGCAGATGCCGAAGCGGTATGGCGCGGCGCCTTCCTCGCGCACGGCTCACTCACCGAGCCCGGACGCTCCTCCTCGCTGGAGGTAACCTGCCCGGGCCCGGAATCAGCCCTGGCTCTGGTGGGCGCCGCACGCCGGCTGGACATCCAGGCGAAGGCACGCGAAGTCCGGGGAGTGGACCGCGTGGTCATCCGCGACGGCGACACCATCGCAGCCCTCCTCACCCGCATGGGCGCCCACGACGCGCTGATGGTCTGGGAGGAACGCCGGATGCGCAAGGAAGTCCGCGCCACCGCCAACCGGCTCGCGAACTTTGATGACGCCAACCTCCGCCGCTCCGCCCAGGCTGCCGTTGCCGCCGGTGCACGCGTGGACCGGGCCCTGGAGATTTTGGGCGACGACGTCCCGGACCACCTGAAGTACGCCGGCGAGCTGCGGGTGGCGCACAAGCAGGCCAGCCTGGACGAGCTTGGCCGCCTGGCCGATCCGGTCATGACCAAGGATGCCATCGCGGGGCGGATCCGCAGGCTGCTGGCCATGGCGGACAAACGGGCCCTGGACCTGGGCATCCCGGGTACGGATGCGAATGTGACGCCCGAAATGCTGGACGAGTGACAGCACTTTAGAATCAAAAAGATTCCGGGTGCCAGACGCCCGGATGCACAATCCGAGAGTTAGCAACCGGACCGAGTGTCCACGATATTGGAGGATTTTGTGACCGAGTACGTACTGCCCGAACTCAGCTACGACTACGCCGCCCTGGAGCCGCACATCTCTGCGCGCATCATGGAGCTGCACCACAGCAAGCACCACGCAGCCTACGTGGCAGGCGCCAACAACGCCCTGGCCCAGCTGGCCGAAGCCCGGGAGTCCGGTAACTTCGCCAACATCAACCGGCTGTCCAAGGACCTTGCGTTCCACACCGGCGGACACGTCAACCACTCCGTGTTCTGGAACAACCTGTCTCCGGACGGCGGGGACAAGCCCGAAGGCGAGCTGGCAGCGGCCATCGATGACGCCTTCGGTTCCTTCGACGCCTTCCGTGCCCAGTTCTCGGCCGCCGCCCTCGGCCTGCAGGGTTCCGGCTGGGGCTTCCTGGCCTACGAGCCCATCGGCGGGAACCTGGTCATCGAGCAGCTGTACGACCAGCAGGGCAACACGGCGCTGGGTACCACCCCGCTGCTGATGCTGGACATGTGGGAGCACGCCTTCTACCTGGACTACGTCAACGTCAAGGCCGACTACGTGAAGGCTTTCTGGAACATTGTGAACTGGGCCGACGTCGCCAAGCGGTTCGAGGCTGCACGCACCAACGCCACGGGACTCATCACCCTTCGGTAGTAGTGATCCCGCTTCACGTGCCTGTAACAAAGTTCACATTTAGGGCGTAAACCGGCCGGAATGTGGACCGTCCGCCCCCGCACTTGCGGGGGCGGACCCAGTTAAACGTAAGATAGGTCACGGAAGGCGGTTAGCCTTCAGCAATGAGGCTGGTCGCCCTCCGTCTGTAAATCATCTCTGCCCAATGGCGTGCGGGATCTGTTAGTTGGCTTGATAGCCCGCTCAACTAGTTGTGCTTTTCAAGCACCAAGGAGACTGAAAAAGTGACGACCCGTATTGGTATCAACGGCTTTGGCCGTATTGGCCGCAACTACTTCCGCGCAGCACTCGCACAGGGCGCGGACCTGGAGATCGTTGCAGTCAACGACCTCACCAGCCCCGAGGCACTGGCGCACCTGTTCAAGTACGACTCCGTCGGCGGCCGCCTGAAGGAAACCATCGAGGTCAAGGACGGCAACATCGTCGTCAACGGCAACGTCGTCAAGGTTTTGGCTGAGCGCGATCCCGCCAACCTCCCGTGGGGCGAGCTGGGCGTGGACATCGTCATCGAATCCACCGGCTTCTTCACCAAGGCCGCCGATGCACAGAAGCACATCGACGCCGGCGCCAAAAAGGTCCTGATTTCCGCCCCGGCCTCTGACGAGGACATCACCATCGTGATGGGCGTAAACCACAAGCTGTACGACAACGCCACGCACCACATCATCTCGAACGCATCCTGCACCACCAACTGCCTCGGCCCGCTGGCCAAGGTGGTTAACGACGAGTTTGGCATCGAGCGTGGCCTCATGACCACGGTCCACGCCTACACCGCGGACCAGAACCTGCAGGACGGCCCGCACAAGGACCTGCGCCGTGCCCGCGCCGCCGCCGTCAACATGGTTCCCACGTCCACCGGTGCAGCCAAGGCGATCGGCCTGGTCCTGCCGGAACTCAAGGGCAAGCTGGACGGCTACGCCATCCGCGTCCCGGTCCCCACCGGCTCCGCCACCGACCTCACCGTCACCGTCTCCCGTGAGACCACCGTTGAGGAAGTCAACGCCGTCCTCAAGCGCGCAGCGGAGTCCGAGGACCTGCAGGGCTTCCTGACCTACACGGACGAGCCGATCGTCTCCTCGGACATCGTTGGCGATCCCGCATCCTCGATCTTCGACTCCGGCCTCACCAAGGTGATCGGCAACCAGGTCAAGGTTGTTTCCTGGTACGACAACGAATGGGGCTACTCCAACCGGCTCGTTGACCTCACGGAGCTTGTGGCAGCCAAGCTGGGCTAGGGTTAGACACATGACATCTCACACCCTCAACGAACTGATCGCTGAAGGTGTCCGCGGGCGGTACATTCTGGTTCGAAGCGACCTGAATGTGCCGCTCGACGGCTCTACAGTGACTGACGACGGCCGCATCAGGGCCTCACTGCCAGTGCTGGGAAAGCTCACGGACGCCGGTGCCCGCGTGCTGGTAACAGCCCACCTCGGACGCCCCAAGGGTGCCCCGGAGGAAAAGTACTCCCTTCGCCCCGCCGTCAACCGCCTGGCGGAACTGGCGGACTTCAAGGTCACCCTGGCCGCGGACACGGTAGGCAGCTCGGCAAAGGAAGCTGCCGCCTCGCTGCAGGACGGCGAAGTGCTGGTTCTGGAAAACGTCCGCTTCGATGCGCGCGAAACCAGTAAGGACGACGCCGAGCGCGGCGCCTTCGCTGACGAGCTGGTGGCACTGACCGGCGGCAACGGCGCGTACGTGGACGACGCCTTCGGTGCTGTACACCGCAAGCACGCGAGCGTCTACGACGTCGCGACTAGGCTCCCGTCCTACCTCGGCGACCTCGTGCACACGGAGGTGGAAGTGCTCCGCAAGCTCACCGCGGACACCCAGCGCCCCTACGTGGTGGTGCTCGGCGGTTCCAAGGTCTCGGACAAGCTTGCGGTCATCGACAACCTGCTGGGCAAGGCGGACACGATCCTGGTGGGCGGCGGCATGCTGTTCACGTTCCTCGCCGCAGCCGGCCACAAGGTCGCCTCCAGCCTGCTGGAGGAGGACCAGGTCCCCGTGGTCCAGGACTACCTGAAGCGGGCAGCCGACGCCGGCACCGAGTTTGTGGTGCCCACGGATGTCGTGGTGGCCGGGAAGTTCGCCGCCGACGCCGCGCATGAGACGGTTGCCGCGGACGCCATCGAAAGCAGCAGCTTCGGAGCAGAGGGCATCGGCCTGGACATCGGACCGGACTCGGCAGCAGTCTTTGCCGACAGGATCAAGGGCGCCAAGACCGTCTTCTGGAACGGTCCGATGGGGGTCTTCGAATTCGAAGCTTTCGCCGCCGGCACCCGCGCCATCGCCCAGTCGCTGACCGAAACCGGCGCGTTCACCGTGGTGGGTGGCGGCGATTCGGCTGCTGCCGTCCGAACGCTCGGTTTCGCTGATGACCAGTTCGGCCACATTTCCACCGGTGGCGGTGCCAGCCTGGAATACCTCGAAGGCAAGGAACTCCCGGGGCTTAGCGTCCTCGACCGGTAAGAACAGCCGGCAGCAGTACTTGCCCTTTCGTCCTCCGGCCGGCAGGTTGCCCCGCGGCAGCCTGCCGGCCGAACACTTAACAAGACTTTTGGAGAATATGTGACAACGTCAACGAACGGCGCTTTCGACCGCAAGCCCTTTATCGCGGGCAACTGGAAAATGAACATGGACCACGTGCAGGGCATCACCCTCCTGCAGAAGCTCGCGTGGACCCTCTCCGACGCCAAGCACGACTACAGCCGGGTTGAGGTTGCCGTCTTCCCGCCGTTCACCGACCTCCGCGGCGTGCAGACCCTGGTGCAGGGCGACGACCTGGAAGTTGCCTACGGCGGCCAGGACCTTTCGCAGTTCGACTCCGGCGCCTACACCGGTGACATCTCCGGCCAGTTCCTGAACAAGCTGGGCTGCAGGTACGTCCTGGTGGGACACAGCGAACGCCGGACCATCCACAACGAGTCCGACGACGTCCTGAACGCCAAAGTAAAGGCCGCCTTCAAGCACAACGTGGTTCCCGTGCTCTGTGTCGGAGAAGGCCTGGAGATCCGCCAGGCCGGCACGCATGTGGACCACACCCTGGCCCAGCTCCGTGCCGGTGTTGCAGGTCTCACACCCGAGCAGGCCAGCGAGCTTGTAGTGGCCTACGAACCCGTCTGGGCCATCGGCACCGGCGAAGTAGCGGGACCGGGAGATGCACAGGAGATGTGCGCCGCCATCCGCGCCGAGCTCGAGTCGCTGTTCGGAGCTGACGTGGCGTCGAATACCCGCCTGCTGTACGGCGGATCCGTCAAGGCCAACAATGCCGCGGCAATCCTGAAGGAACGGGACGTGGATGGCCTGCTGGTGGGCGGCGCGAGCCTCGATCCGGCGGAGTTTGCTAATATTGTCAGGTTCGAGAGTCACCTGGTGACGGACTAGTCCGTCCCGCCGCGCATACTCCCGCAATTCCAACTTTCTGAAAGGCCGTCGTGGACGTTCTTCATGTCATTCTGCAGATCCTCCTTGGCATCACCAGCCTCCTGCTGACGTTGCTTATCCTCCTCCACAAGGGACGGGGCGGCGGGCTGTCCGACATGTTCGGTGGCGGCATGAGTTCCGGGCTGAGCTCCTCAGGCGTGGCCGAGCGCAACCTCAACAGGTTCACCGTCATCCTCGGCGTGACCTGGGGCATTGTCATCATCGCCCTGGGGCTGATTATGCGGTTCACGGGCAGCGGCGACTCCTGACGCACTGCTAAAAAGGATTCGGGCGGCACTGCCGCCACGCAGATCTGCGAACTAAACTGTGGCTGTCGGATTCCGGCAGCCACAGTTCTGTTTAAGAGGCGGGAGCCCCCGATGGTACATCCAAGCTCAGGTTTCCGGGGCACCCGAGCGGGTGTCACGGCAGGGACAGGCACCAGCCTCCAGGATGCCGAGGACCACGGAACAACGCTCCCGCGCATCCGGGTGTCGTACTGGTGCGCCAAGGGGCACGAAACGCAGTTGGTCTTCCTCAAGCTTCCGGAGGACCAGCTTCCGGCGGTGTGGGACTGCCGGCGATGCGGCGCGGCGGCAGCGAGGGACGGCGTGCCGGCTGCTGAGGCGGACTCCTTTGAGGACGGCTTCAAGAGCCACCTGGAATACGTTAAAGAGCGGCGCTCCAGCCAGGACGCCGAAGACCTCCTGGCTGGAGCGCTGGAAAGACTACGCGCCCGCGGCGTCCTTCCGGACGAGTTGCTGCGGGACGCGTGACGCGGCGTTTTCATCGATGAGCCAGAGGGTCCGTGAAGTTCCCCGCGGACCCGCCGCGGGCACCTGCACAGGGTTTGCGCCGGCAAGCGCCAACCCCACCGCACCGGCTTTGTCCTCGCCCGCAACAACCATCCATACTTCAGCGGCCGTATTAATCGTCGGCAGCGTCAGGGAAACGCGCAGGGGAGGGGGCTTGGGCGAATTCCGCACACCCACCACCGTCCGCTCCTTTTCGCGGATGCCGGCCTGCTCGGGAAACAGCGATGCCACATGCGCGTCCGGCCCCACGCCCAGCAGGACTACGTCCAGGCGGGGGAGTGCGGCCGGTTGTTCCGGCCGGTCATCGGACATATCGGCAGCGTGTTCGGAGGCGGCCGCGTCCCGCAACTGGCGGGCATAATCCTCGGCGGCCTCTTCGGGAGTAGCGAACTGGTCCGAGGAGCCCGGTTCGTGGATCCGGTCCGGGTCCACCGGGAAGTGCGAGAGCAAGGCGTCGAATGCCTGCTTCGTGTTCCGGTCGGCGTCATCCGAGGAGACAAACCGCTCGTCGCCCCACCAGAAGTTGACCTTGGACCAGTCGACCGCGGGAGCCGCCGGAGAGTCAGCAACAGCCTTCAGGGTCCCGATACCCACCGTGCCGCCGGTCAGGACCACGGTAGCCTCACCGTACTTGTCCTGGACATCAACAAGCTTGGTAATCAGGCGGGCCGCGATGGCCGCCATCAGCACGGACGAATCAGGATGAATGCTTACTCTTGGCTCAACGCTCACTGGGTCGGACACTCCTTAGATTGGTACGTGGCAGTCCCATAGTAATCACTTCCCCGAACACTTCGTCCGGGTCCAGGCGGCGCAGCTCCTCGGCAAGGCAGTCGCGGAGGCTGCGGCGCGGAAGCGAGATCCGTTGGGCGGGCTGGCCCGGCTGGGTCAGCTCGGCCACGGACAGTCCCGGGCGGAACAGTTGGACGTCGCCACCGGGGCGGGTAAGCCGGACGCGGCGGATGCCGGTCCCGGCAGGGTCCGCCACGATGGTCACCGGGGCTTCCAGGCTCAGGGTGAGCCACGCGGCCAGGAGGATGGTGCTGGGGGAGTCCGAGGCACCTTCCACGGCGACGGCGGTCACCGGCGACGCGTCCACCTCGTCGAGGGCGGCGGCGAGCTGGATCCGCCAGTTGGTCAGGCGGGTCCACGCCAGGTCCGTGTCCCCAGCCCGGTACGTCTTGTGGATCTTCTCCAGCGCCGCCTGGGGGTCCGGTTCGTTCGCGGAGTCGGTGATCCGGCGGTGCGCGATCTTGCCGATGGAGGTTTCGCAGGCGTTTTCGGGCGCTCCGTGCGGCCACCAGGCCACGATGGGTGCGTCCGGCAGCAGCAGCGCGGCCACCAGGGATTCGCTTTCGTGGGCGAGTTGGCCGTAACCGCGCAGCACGATCACTTCTGAAGCGCCCGCGTCACCGCCGACGCGGATCTGGGCATCCAGCTTGTCCTCGGCGTCAGCCCCGGCGTCGGCCAGCACGATAATCCTGCAGGGGTGTTCGCGGCTTGCGTCATTGGCTGCCTCGATCGCTTCTTCTTCAAGCCCTGACTTGGTGACCACCACAAGGGTCAGTACCCGGCCCAGGGCGATCACGCCGCCCTGTTCGCGGAGGGCCATCAGCTTCTTGGAAACGTTCGAGGTAGTGGTGTCCGGCAGGTCTACAATCATGGCCTTCTCCAGGTTCGTCCGTCGCGTGCCAGCAGCTCATCAGCAGAGGCGGGGCCCCAGCTGCCAGGGGCATACGGCTCGGGCTGTTCGTTCAGCTGCTCCCAGTACTCCTCGAACGGGTCAAGGATCTTCCAGGACAGTTCCACTTCCTCGTGCCGCGGGAACAGCGGCGGCTCGCCCAGGAGCACGTCCAGGATCAGCCGCTCGTACGCCTCGGGGCTGGATTCGGTGAAGGAGTGCCCGTAGCCGAAGTCCATGGTCACGTCCCGGACTTCCATCTGCGTGCCGGGGACCTTGGAGCCGAACCGGATGGTCACGCCTTCATCGGGCTGGACCCGGATCACCACGGCGTTTCTGGCCGAAGTCATCCTCGCCGTGGTCGCGGAACAGCAGGTTCGGTGCACGCTTGAACACGACGGCGATTTCCGTCACGCGGCGTCCCAGGCGCTTACCGGCCCGCAGGTAGAACGGAACACCGGACCAGCGGCGGGTATGGATGTCCACCCGGATCGCGGCGAACGTCTCGGTGGTGGAATCGGCAGGGATGCCCTCTTCCTCCAGATAGCCCTGGACCTGTTCCCCGCCCTGCCACCCGCCGGTGAACTGACCGCGCGCAGAGTGCGTGGACAGGTCATCGGGAAGCTTGACGGCGGCCAGGACCTTTTCCTTCTCCGCACGCAGGTCATCAGCGTTGAAGGAAATAGGCTCCTCCATCGCAGTCAGGGCCAGCAGCTGGAGCAGGTGGTTCTGGATCACGTCGCGGGCCGCGCCCACGCCGTCGTAGTACCCTGCCCGGCCACCCGTGCCGATGTCCTCGGCCATGGTGATCTGGACATGGTCTACGTAGTTCGCGTTCCACAACGGCTCGAACAACTGGTTCGCGAACCGCAGCGCCAGGATGTTCTGGACCGTTTCCTTACCCAGGTAGTGGTCGATCCGGAACACCGCATCCTGCGGAAACACCGATTCCACGATGTCGTTCAGCTTCCGGGCCGACTCAAGGTCGTGCCCGAACGGCTTCTCGATCACCACGCGCCGCCACTTGTCGCCCTCGGCCTGCGCCAGGCCGTGCTTGGACAGCTGCCGGCAGACCTGCTCGAACGCCTTCGGCGGGATCGACAAATAAAACGCGTGGTTGCCGCGGGTGCCGCGGACATCGTCGAGTTCCTTGATGGTCTCGCCGAGGCGCTCGAAGGCGCCGTCGTCGTCGAACTCACCCTGGACAAAACGGATGCCCTCGGAAAGCTGGTTCCACACCGCCTCATCAAAAGGCGTGCGCGCGTAGGCCTGCACGGAGGCCTTCACCTGACCGGCGAAATCCTCGTCAGTCCAGGGGCGGCGGCCGAAGCCCACCAGCGCGAAGCTGGGAGGCAGCAGCCCACGGTTGGCCAGATCGTACACGGCCGGCATGAGTTTCTTGCGGGCAAGGTCACCGGTGACTCCGAAGAGCACCAGCGATGACGGACCGGCGATCCGGCTCAGGCGGCGGTCCCGGGGGTCCCGGAGCGGATTCCGCAATGGTTTCCCGGGACGCGTGCCGGACGTCCTGCCGTATTCAGTTTCTGGCATGGTGCTTCTGTGCCTTAGCTTTCGGTGACGGAGGCTGACCTGGCGGACAGCGCAGCAATGATGTCCTGCAACTGTGCCACACCGGCTGCCCGGTTGGTCAGGTGCAGGCGAAGCACCGGACGGCCGTGCTCGCTCAGGACCTGGGCGTCACCGGCGGCCTGCGCCGAGATCAGCTTCCCGAAGGTAAAGGGACGGTCCGGGATGGCAAGATCTTCGGCTGCCTCGGCAGTGACCTGGAGGAACACGCCGATGGCGGGGCCGCCCTTGTGGAACTGCCCGGTGGAGTGCAGGAACCGGGGGCCCCAGCCAAACGTCACGGGACGGCCGGAAACGGCTGCCAGTTCGTCGCGGATGCCCTCGAGCTGCGCGAACGCGAGCCGGTCGAAGTAGGCCTGGACGCTGAGGTAGCTGTCCGGCTGGAGGGTTTCCAGCAAGGCACGCACTGCCTCTTCGGCGGTGGACGCCCCGGCGAGCCAGTCACCGCCGCGGACCTCGATGGCGCCGTCAACAAAGGCTGCAGGCGTCGGCTCCGGCTGCGCGTCCAGCAGGCCGCGGGCAGCAATCTTGGCTGCCTCGACATCCGGCTGGTCGAACGGGTTGATGCCCAGCAGGCGTCCGGCCACAGCGGTGGCGAACTCCCAGACCATCATCTGGGTGGCCAGCCCGCCGGCAATGGCAACTTCGTTCTCACCGAGTTCGACGTCTGCGTCCGCAGCTACCAGCCGGACCACCAGGACGTCATCGGCAGCGGCCGCGACCTCCGGCGAGTTTGGGCCAGCCACCACCGGCAGGACACCGGTGCCCAGCTTGCCGGTGGACTCAGCGATGAGCTGCTCGGCCCAGTCGGCGAAGCCCACGATGCCGGAACCGTCCTCCGCGATGACGATCTTGTTGCGCAGCGGGCTGGTGCCGCCGAGCGCTGTTCCGAGGGACAGCCCGATGTTCTCGGGAGCGTCCTCGTTGAGGATCTCTGCTGCTTCCTCGGCCTCATCCAGGAAGGCCTGGATGTCCACTCCGGCCAGGCCCGAGGGGACCAGGCCGAAAGCGGTGAGGGCGGAGAAACGGCCGCCGACGTTGGGGTCGGCGTTGAAGACCGCACGGTAGCCGGCCTCACGGGAGGCCTTGTCCAGCGGGGAGCCGGGATCGGTGACAATGATGATGCGGCTTGCGGCATCGATGCCGGCGTCGTTGAACGCCTTCTCGAAGACCCTCCGCTGGGAATCCGTCTCAACGGTGGAACCGGACTTGGAGGAGACCACGATGGCCGTCTCCGCCAGCCGGTCCGCCAGGGCAGCACGGACCTGGTCCGGGTCCGTGCTGTCCAGCACAGTCAGCTCGACGCCGGCGGTGCCGGCAATGACCTCCGGAGCCAGCGAGGATCCGCCCATGCCGCAAAGCGCGATGCGAGTAACGCCTTCGGCGCGGAGGGCGTCGCGGAGTTCCAGGATCTCCTTTACCAGCGGCTGGGAAACGGTGGCCGCCTCAACCCAGCCGAGCCGGACGGCCGACTCGGCTTCGGCGTCGGAACCCCACAGGGTGTGGTCCTTCGCGAAGATCCGGGTGGCGATGCGGTCCTCCACCAGGGTGGGGAGGTGCTGTTCCAGTGCCTGCTGCGCGGCACCTGTGGCTTCGTAGCTGAGTGTGCTCATTGGTGGTTAGGAAGCCTTCCGTGCAGAAGCGAGGGCGCCCTCGACGTCGCCGAGCAGTTCCTTCCAGCTGGCCACGAACTTGTCCAGGCCTTCGGATTCAAGGATTGCCACGACTTCGTTGTAGGAGATGCCGAGCTTTTCGAGCGCGTCCAGGGTGTTATTGGCCTCGGTGTAGGTACCGGTGACGGTGTCGCCGGTAACCACTCCGTGGTCGAAGGTGGCATCCAGCGTCTTTTCCGGCATGGTGTTCACCACGCCGGGGGCGACGAGCTCCGTGACGTACAGGGTGTCCGGGTAGGCCGGATCCTTCACGCCGGTGGAGGCCCACAGGGGACGCTGGGGGAGTGCACCGGCTTCAGCCAGCAGGGCCCAGCGTTCGGTGGCGAAGAGCTCTTCGTATACCTGGTAGGCCAGGCGGGCGTTGGCCAGGCCGGCCTTACCCTTGAGCGCCTTGGCCTCATCAGTGCCCAGGGCGTCCAGGCGCTTGTCGATCTCGGAGTCCACGCGGGAGACGAAGAACGAAGCCACGGAGTGGATCTTCGAGAGATCGTGACCGTTTTCCTTGGCCTGCTCCAGGCCGGCCTGGAAGGCGTTGATGACCGCGCGGTAGCGCTCGAGCGAGAAGATCAGGGTCACGTTGACGCTGATGCCCTCGGCCAGGGTCGCGGTGATGGCCTCGAGGCCCTCGAGCGTGGCCGGGATCTTGATGAGGACGTTGTCCTTGTTGACCCTCTTGTACAGGTGCTTGGCTTCGGCGATGGTTCCGGCGGTGTCCCAGGCCAGCCGTGGGTCAACCTCGATGGAAACGCGGCCGTCCACGCCCTTGGTGGCTGCAGCCACGGGTGCGAACAAGTCGCAGGCGTCTGCGACGTCGGTGGTGGTGATCTCGAAGATGGTGTCCTCGACGGACGCGCCTGCTGCTGCCTGCTTTGCGATTGTGCCGTCGTAGTCGGCGCTGGTCGTGATGGCGGCGTGGAAGATTGACGGGTTGGTGGTCACGCCAACCACGTTCTTCTCTTCGATGAGCCTGGCCAGGGTGCCGGTGTCGAGCCGTCCGCGGGAAAGGTCGTCGAGCCAGATGGAAACTCCGGCGTCAGAGAGCTGCTGGGTGGGAGTAGTCATTGTTCTGTATCTCCTAGGAAATCGGTTTTAGGCCTGGAGGCCGGCGAGGGAGTCCTTGGCGGCCGCAGCAACTGCTTCTGCGGTGATGCCGAACTCCTGGAAGAGGCGCTTGTAGTCGGCGGAAGCGCCGTAGTGCTCAAGGCTGATGGAACGGCCGGCGTCGCCGACGAATTCCTTCCAGCCCAGGGACAGTCCTGCTTCGACGGATACGCGGGCCTTGACGGCTGCCGGCAGGACGGACTCGCGGTAGGCGGGGTCCTGCTTGTTGAACCATTCGACGCAGGGCATGGACACAACACGGGCGGCGATGCCTTCGGCCTGCAGGGCTTCGCGGGCCTGGACGGCCAGCTGGACCTCGGAGCCGGTGCCGATGAGGATGACGTCGGCCGGGACGGTGGCGCCGTCCTTTGACGCTTCGGCCAGGACGTAGCCGCCCTTGGCGACGCCGGCGACGGAACCGAACGTGTCGCCCTCGGCTGCGCCTTCGCCGCGCTCCCAGGTGGGGATGTTCTGGCGGGTCAGCACGATGCCGGCAGGGTTGGAGTGGTTTTCCAGCATGGTCTTCCAGGCAACGGACACTTCGTTGGCGTCACCGGGGCGGACAACGTCCAGGCCCACGATGGCGCGAAGGGTGGCAAGCTGTTCCACCGGCTGGTGGGTGGGGCCGTCCTCGCCCAGGCCGATGGAGTCGTGCGTCCAGACGTACAGGGACGGGACACCCATCAGCGCGCCGAGGCGGATGGCGGGGCGCTGGTAGTCGCTGAAGATCAGGAACGTTCCGGAGAACGCCCGGGTGCGGCCGTGCAGGCTGATGCCGTTCACGATGGAGGCGGCAGCGTGCTCGCGGATACCGAAGTGCAGGACCCGGCCGTAGGGGTTTCCCTTCCAGGCGTCCGTCTGCTTAGACGCAGGCACGAACGACGGCGAGCCCTCGATGGTGGTGTTGTTCGACTCTGCGAGGTCGGCCGAACCGCCCCACAGTTCGGGCAGGACCGGGCCGAGGGCGTTGAGGACCTTGCCTGAGGCTGCGCGGGTGGAGACGTCCTTGCCGGCGGGGAAGACCGGAAGGGCGGCGTCAACATCATTCGGCAGTTCCTTGGCCTCGATGCGCTGCAGCAGGGCTGCGCCTTCGGGGTTGGCGGCCTGCCAGGCGTTAAAGGACTCTTCCCATTCCTTGCGGGCGGCAGCACCGCGGTCCACCACGGCGCGGGCGTGGGCCAGGACGTCCTGGTCCACGTCGAAGGACTTGGCCGGGTCGAAGCCCAGGACCTCCTTCAGGGCTGCGACTTCCTCGGCGCCGAGTGCTGAACCGTGGATCTTGCCGGTGTTCTGCTTCTTGGGCGCCGGGTAGCCAATGATGGTGCGGAGCGAGACGATGGAGGGCTTGGACGTCTCGGCCTTGGCGGCGAGGAGCGCGGAGTAGAGCTCCTGGACGTCTTCCTTGTATTCGCCGGTCTTGGTCCAGTCCACGCGCTGGACGTGCCAGCCGTAGGCTTCGTAGCGCTTCAGGACATCTTCGGTGAAGGCGATATCGGTATCGTCCTCGATGGAGATGTGGTTCTCATCGTAGACAACAACGAGGTTGCCCAGTTCCTGGTGGCCGGCCAGTGAGGAAGCTTCGGCCGTGACGCCTTCCTGGAGGTCGCCGTCGGACGCGATCACCCAGATGGTGTGGTCAAACGGGCTTTCGCCGGCGGGGGCATCGGCGTCGAAGAGACCGCGCATCCGGCGCTGCGAGTAGGCGAAGCCAACCGAGGACGCGAGGCCCTGGCCCAGCGGGCCGGTGGTGATTTCCACGCCGGCGGTGTGATTGTACTCGGGGTGGCCCGGGGTGAGTGAACCCCAGGTGCGCAGCGCCTCCAGGTCCTTCAGCTCCAGGCCGTAGCCGGAGAGGAACAGCTGGATGTACAGGGTGAGCGAAGTGTGGCCCGGGGACAGGACGAAGCGGTCACGGCCCAGCCAGTCCGGGTTGCGCGGATCGTGGCGCATCAGCTTCTGGAACAGCAGGTACGCGGCGGGCGCCAGGCTCATCGCCGTTCCGGGGTGGCCGTTGCCCACCTTCTCCACTGCATCTGCCGCGAGCACGCGGATGGTATCTACCGCGCGCTGGTCCTGGCTGGTCCAAGACAGTTCTTGCTCTTCCAAATGTGGCACGAAAACCGGGCCCCTCTCTGTGCTGATGGCAGGCGGCACACCGGGTCCGCATTAGGGCACGTTGTAGGGCGCCCGCTGCGGTGTGTACCAGCCGTTCACCATCGAAACGTTGTTTTTTCCACTCAGCCACTGGCCAGTCCGGGAATGCGTTTTCCGCTGCTTCCCTGCTGCGTGCTGATCTGGTGACAGCTTAGCTCTATTCCACTCCTCGGGCGGCGGAAATCTCACGTTGTGGACGCAATTTCGGCTTATGTGAATCGGTCTGAAGTGAGGCTGAGTTAATCTGCTCGAATCGATGCGCCAGCGATCACCAGCACCAAATGACGGGCCGTTGGGAGGGGCACGGCACGGTATGATATTTGGAGGCCAGCGCCGGGCGGGGGACCTTTTTCAGCTCCACGAGACTTCCCGGCAAGGCGCGAATCAACAATTCCGGTTCCGCCGGCGCCCGGACGGGCGGGCCCATGACACAGCTGGACAGCCAGACAGAACTGCCAACAGAACGGGTGACTGCCACCGTGAGCACTACAGATACGCCGCTGAACGCATCCCGGGCTTCAAAAGCCGGGATTGCCCGTAAGGCCAAGGCGTATCTCGCCCTCACCAAGCCGCGCGTCATTGAGCTGCTGCTGGTGAGCACGCTGCCTACGATGATTTATGCGGAGCGCGGCTTTCCATCCATCGGGCTGATCCTGGCAACGCTCGTGGGCGGCGCCTTCGCCGCGGGCAGCGCCGGGGCCTTCAACTGCTACATCGACCGCGACATCGATAAGCTGATGCACCGCACGGAAAACCGTCCGCTGGTCACCGGTGAAGTCACGCCGCGTGAAGCGCTGATTTTCTCCTGGCTTTTGGGCGCGGCCGCCATTGCGATTCTCTGGTTCGGCGCCAATCCGCTGGCCGCCTGGCTCGGCTTGGGCGCCATCTTCTTCTACGTGGTGATCTACACGATCATCCTTAAGCGCCGGACCGCTCAGAACATCGTCTGGGGCGGCGCGGCAGGCTGCTTCCCGGTACTGATTGCCTGGGCGGCTGTCACCAACTCCGTGGAGTGGCCCGCCGTCATCCTCTTTATGGTCATCTTCCTCTGGACCCCGCCGCATTATTGGCCGCTGTCCATGCGCTACGGCGAGGACTACCGGAACGCCAACGTCCCCATGCTCGGAGCCATCGCCGGCGCCAAGGTGGTATCTGTCCAGGTGGTCCTCTATGCGTGGGCCATGGTGGCCTGCTCGCTGCTGATGGTTCCCGCCGGCGGGGCAGGCTGGGTCTACACGGTGACCGCCGTACTGGCCGGCGCCTGGTTCCTGTACGAGTCGCATTCCCTCTACAGCCGGGCCCACCGCGAGGACATCACGGACAAGCGGGCCATGAAGGTCTTCCACGGCTCCATCAGCTACCTCACCCTGCTCTTTATTGCCCTTGCGGTTGATCCGTTCATCGGGCCGGCGGTCATGGCCAGCTAGCCTTGCCGCGCCTCTTGCACCTCAAGCCTCTCCCGGTAGCTGCCGGGGGAGGCTTGTGCTTAAGGAAGTCCCCGGGCCAATGCCGGGGCCGGGCGTACAGTTGACATCCCATATGACAGATATGTCATGCCGCAGCGTCCGGCGCGCCCATCATGGCCGGCCTTATCGCCGCGGCCGTGGGCGGCATCGTGGCGGGTTGAACTGCATGCCGCCCTGCTCGGGCTGGCCGTTGTGGTGATCCTCCTGGGCTGGAAGCACCTTCCGGCTGCGGTGCGGCGTGTACCCGGGCCGCTGGCCGCCGTCGCCGCCGGCACCGCACTCTCCGTTGCCTTCGCCCCTGGCGTTGAGCGCATCTCCTTCAGCGGGTTGATTTTCGACGCCGTCGCGTTGCCGGAGCTGCCCGAGGGCAACTGGCGGGCCGTCGCCTTCGCCGTCATCTCGATGGCCCTGATCGCCAGTATCGAATCACTGCTGTCCGCCGTTGCCGTGGACAAGATGCAGATCGGCCCGCGCACCAACCCGAACCGGGAGCTGGGGGGCAGGGCGCGGCAAACATCGTTTCCGGGTCGCTCGGCGGATTGCCCGTTACAAGACGTGAACCCCAACCTGATCACCAGCAGCGGCCCGGGTGACCTGCTGACCTTGCGGAACATCGGCAACGTGGTGTGCCACGATGGCCAGGATGCCTCGATCGACTCCGCCGTCTCCTTCGCCGTGAACGGCCTGGATGTTGATTCGATTGTCATCTGCGGGCACTCCAACTGCGGAGCCATGAAAGCGCTGCTTGACGATGCCCACGGCAAGGGAAACCCTTCGCTTGGTGCCGGCTTCGCCGCGTGGCTGGACCATGCGCGGCCAAGCTATCGGGAGCTGTTGGCGGAACACCCCGTGGCCTCCGCCGCCGCAGCCGCCGGGTATGGCCGGCAGGACCAGCTGGCGATGGTCAACGTAGCGGTGCAGCTGGGCAAACGCGAAAGCCATCCGGTGGCGGCTCCGGCTCTTGCCGCCGGCAGCGTGCAGGCAACGGGCCTTTTTTACGCCATCCCCACGGCACGGGTGTTGCTGGTGGAACGGGCCGGGATCCGGTTCCTCGACCCTGCCCAGGCCGCAGTCACGCCCATCTCCGTTGGAACGCCCGCGGGCTGACCTGCGGACAACTGTCTCAAACACTCAAGCACCCCGGTTCGTTGGGAACCGGGGTGCTTGGCGTTGGGGGATATAGCGGTAGGCTATGCCACCGGGCTGGACCGGGCGATGTCCCAGGCGTTGGTCGCCGCCACCATCAGCAGAGCCGCGCCGAGCATGTGCGCTGCAACCAGCAGTGCCGGAATGCCGTTGTAGTACTGGGTGAAGCCAATCACGGCCTGGAGGAGCGTCACACCGAGGAGTCCCAGGATGGCGGTGCGGAAGGGCCCCTTGATACGGCGCAGGAACACCAGCGCGAGTGCCACCACCGTGCCGGCCGTTACCAGGTATGCCGGAACGGCGTGGATGTGGGAGAACAGGTCCCAGTCCAGGCCGTTGCGCGGGGCGTCCGCATCGCCTGCGTGGGGCCCGGCCCCGGTCACCACCACGCCCAGCATCACGGCAAGGGTCGAGAAGAGCGCGACGGCGGCAGTCACCGGACGCATAACGCCCGGCAGGGCAGCATGGGAGGAAGTACGGAACCGTCCAGTCCGGCCGAAGGCCCGGTTCACCAGCAGCGTGGCAAACACCACCAGCGCCATGGATACCAGGAAGTGAAGGCCAACCACCCAGGGGTTGAGGTTCGTGAGGACGGTGATGCCGCCGATTACCGCCTGCGCCGGGATGCTGGCCAAAAGGCCCAGGGCCAGCAGGAAAAGGTCACGCCTTTCCTTGCGGAGGTTCCACAGGTACACCAGCATCAGGGCTGCGACGGCGGCCAGGGCGAAGGTGAGGAGCCGGTTGCCGAACTCGATAAAACCGTGGATGCCCATTTCCGGGGTGTTCACCAGGGATGTGTCAGTGCAGCGCGGCCAGGTGGGGCAGCCCAAGCCGGAGGCGGTCAGCCGAACGGCCCCGCCGGTGACCACCAAAGCGGTCTGGCCGATCAGTGAGGCCACCGCGAGGCGGCGTACCCGGACGTCCACGGTGCGGGGCAGCCGGGAGGACAGCCGGTTAACTAACTGGGGGAGGCGTGCAGCCGTGCTCACGGATATCTCAATTCCACTTGAACCAACGGATGGCTGCTGCCCCGGCGATGACAGTCCAAAGCAGCAGGATGAGGGTGGCGCCGCCATTCAGCGTGCCGGCAAGGAAAGCCTGGCGCAGGGATTCACCGAGTGCACCGGAGGGCAGGAGCTCCACCATTGACTGGGCGCCGGCAGGCAGGCGTTCCGCCGGGAGGACGATTCCGCCCAGGGCGCCCAACAGGATCCAGAGCAGGTTGGTGATGGCTAGGGTGGCTTCGGGCCGGACGGTGCCGGCCACCAGCAGGCCCAGGGCGGTAAAGGCGGCGGCGCCCAATGCCAGGAGGAACAGGCCGGGCACCCAGCCTGCTGCCTGCGGCCGCCATCCCAAGGAAAAGGCCACTGCGCTGACGACGGCCACCTGCAGGGAGAGGACAGCCAGCACTGACAGTGCTTTGCCGGCGATCAGTCCGCCGCGGCCCAGGGGAGTGGTGGAAAGGAAGCGGAGCACGCCATACCGCCGGTCGAAGCCGGTGGCGATGCCCTGTCCGGTGAACGCGGTGGACATGGCGCACAGGGCCAGGATTCCCGGTACGGCGATGTCGACGCGGTTTCCCCCGAGCCCGTCCAGGAACGGCGTCACGGTCAGGCCCACAAGCGCCAGGAGCGGCAGCACCACTGCCAGGATCAGCTGCTCGCCGTTCCGGAGCATGGCCAAGGCCTCGTACTTGCCCTGCAGCAGCACGCGGCGCAGCAGGGAAGCGGGCTGCTGAAGGCCCGCGACCCCGCCCAAAGCGGCAATCGGGGCGTTGCCTGGAGTGGCGCCGGAGGCTGTCCCCTTCATCGGATGTCCTTTCCCGAGATATCCAGAAAGACGTCTTCAAGGCTACGCGCCTGCAGGCTCATTGAAGCAGGCATAATGCCGTGCGCTTCCCACCAGCCCGCGAGTGCTGCGAGGTGGCCGGGAGTCAGCGTGCCCGTAACGCAGTAGCTGCCTGCGCGGGTTTCGGAAATATCGATGCCGTCCGGGAGGACGGCGGCAAAATCCAGGCCCGGAACCGCCTCGAACTCCAGCGTCCGGATGTGGTCCGCGCCCGCTTCCACGGCTGGATTGCGTTGAAGCAGTTCCTGGACCGTTCCTTCGGCGACGTTCCGGCCGCCGTCGATGATGTAGACGTAGTCGGCCAGCCGCTGGGCGTCGTCCATCAGGTGCGTGGTGAGGATAATGCCCATCCCGGCGTCGCGCAGCTCGGAAATCAGGTCGAACACGAGTTGACGGGACTGCGGGTCCAGGCCGGCGCTGGGCTCGTCTAGGAACAGGACTTCCGGCCTGCCGATCAACGCGGCGGCAAGGGCCAGGCGTTGCTTTTGTCCGCCGGAAAGCCGGCGGACCGTGGTCCGGCTGAACGCGTCAATACCCAGCCGCTCAATCAGGTCGTCCACGGGCCAGGGCTGTGCGTACAGTCCGGCGATGTGCCGCAGCAGTGGTACGGGCCTGGACGACGGCGGCAGCCCGCCGTCCTGAAGCATCACACCTACGCGTGAGCGCAGTTCCGCCCCTGCAGTTGCGGGGTCCTGGCCCAGCAGCGAGATGTCGCCGCCGCTTCGCTTCTGAAGGCCCTGCGCACATTCGAGGGTGGTTGTTTTTCCCGCGCCGTTGGCGCCCAGCAGGGCGGTGACCTGCCCGCGTTCGGCGACGAGGGAAACGCCGCTCACCACCCGGAGCATTTTTCCGTCCAGGCTTGCAAGCGGGCCTACATCCTTAACTAGCCCACTGATGGACAGGACGGGGGATTGGGGGAATCGCACCCCAGTATTCTACGGGATGTAGTATTTTCCGACGTCCTCCGGCAGCACTACTCAGGTCAGCCTCGCCTTACTGGAGGCAGGGACTAAATTACGACATCATTGTGTTGTGTATTCCATGAGCAATGCTACTGCTGTGCCCTTTGCCGGGCCTGGGGCCTTCCAGGCCCCTGCGGACCAGGCCACCGTGGCCGCTGGTCCGGTGGCTGACGCCGATGAGCGTACCCGGGACCGCGTCCTCACGGCCGTCCTGGAACATGGACCCGTCAGTGCCGCTGAACTCGGGGACCTCCTGGGGTTCACTCCGGCGGCGGTACGACGGCACCTGGACCATTTGTCCCGTGCAGGCGTTGTCGAAGTCAAGCGGGTGGCCAAGTCCGGCGCCGGGGCAGGCCGTCCCGCCCGTCGCTACGTCCTCAGCTCCCAGGGCCAGTCCAGCCTCGGGAACGACTACCTGGGCATTGCCGCCCTGGCGCTCCAGGAGCTGCAAAAAGTTGCCGGCCCGGACGCGGTGCGGGCATTCGCCGTCGAGCGCTTCTCTGAGATGGAACGCCGCTACGCTCCGGAAATCGACGCGGCCGGTCCGGACATCACCGACCGCGCCAAAGCTTTGGCGGACGCCCTGAGCCGTGACAACTTCGTGGCCTCCGCCGCTTCCATCGAGGCCAAGCCTCCACTGCCGGCGGCCCTGTCCAGCGTGCAGCTGTGCCAGGGGCACTGCCCCATCCAGCAGCTCGCCGCCAGGTTCCCCGTGTTTTGCGACGTGGAGACCGAAGTGTTCTCAAGGCTGGTGGGCGTCGACGTCCGGCGCCTCTCCACACTGGCCCGCGGCGGGCACGTCTGCACCACCCACATACCAACAGGCAGGCTGTCTGCCCAGGAGTCCGTGAGACCCCCGGCAGCCCCCGCCAGCCTGAATGAAGTAACCAACCATCAGCAAGAAAGGCCGTGATGACGGACCAACTATCAGAGAAAGCGGTAGCCGAAAACACTGTGATCTCGGAGATTCTCGAAAAGAATCCCGAGCTCCACGGCATCGGCAACTACGAGTACGGCTGGGCTGACAAGAACGACGTCGGTGCCAACGCACGCCGTGGGCTCAACGAAGAGGTTGTCCGGGACATTTCGGCTAAGAAGAGCGAGCCGGAGTGGATGCTTGACCTGCGCCTCAAGGGCCTGAAGTACTTCGACCGGAAGCCCATGCCCACCTGGGGCGCGGACCTGTCCGGCATCGACTTCGACAACATCAAGTACTTTGTCCGCTCCACCGAGAAGCAGGCTGCCACCTGGGAGGACCTGCCCGAGGATATCCGGAACACGTACGAGAAGCTGGGTATCCCGGAAGCTGAGCGCAGCCGTCTCGTGTCCGGTGTTGCGGCCCAGTACGAGTCCGAGGTTGTCTACCACCAGATCCGCGAGGACCTTGAAGCCCAGGGCGTCATCTTCCTGGACACCGATACCGCACTGAAGGAACACCCGGAGATCTTCCAGGAGTACTTCGGCACTGTCATCCCGGTGGGCGACAACAAGTTCGCCTCGCTGAACACCTCCGTCTGGTCCGGCGGCTCCTTCGTGTACGTCCCCAAGGGCGTCCACGTGGACATCCCGCTGCAGGCGTACTTCCGCATCAACACGGAAAACATGGGCCAGTTCGAGCGGACCCTGATCATCGCCGACGAGGACTCCTACGTCCACTACATCGAAGGCTGCACGGCTCCGATCTACACCTCGGACTCCCTGCACTCTGCCGTGGTTGAAATCGTCGTTAAGAAGGGCGCCCGCGTCCGGTACACCACCATCCAGAACTGGTCCAACAACGTGTACAACCTGGTGACCAAGCGCGCCATCTGCGAAGAGGGCGCCACCATGGAATGGGTCGATGGCAACATCGGTTCCAAGGTCACCATGAAGTACCCAGCCGTCTACCTCGTGGGTGAGCACGCCAAGGGCGAGACCCTGTCCATCGCCTTTGCCGGCGAGGGCCAGCACCAGGACACCGGCTCCAAGATGGTCCACATCGCTCCGAACACCAAGAGCTCCATCATCTCCAAGTCGGTGGCCCGCGGCGGCGGCCGCGCAGCCTACCGCGGCCTGGTCCAGGTCCGCGAAGGCGCCAAGCACTCCGCCAACACCGTTCGCTGCGACGCGCTCCTGGTTGACACCATCAGCCGCTCGGACACCTACCCGTACATCGACATCCGCGAGGACGACGTTGTGATGGGCCACGAGGCAACTGTTTCCCGGGTCAGCGAAGAGCAGCTCTTCTACCTGATGTCCCGCGGCATGCGCGAAGACGAAGCCATGGCGATGATCGTCCGCGGCTTCATCGAGCCCATTGCCCGCGAGCTCCCCATGGAGTACGCACTTGAGCTGAACCGCCTGATTGAACTGCAGATGGAAGGGTCCGTCGGATAACGATGACTGAAATCACTACTGAAAAGGCACGCATCGGCGCGCCCTCAGCCCAGCCGTTCATTGACGGCTTCACCGAAGAAGGCGAGAGCCTTTCGCCGATCAACGCCGGCTCCAAGGCACCCCTTGCGGGCGCCTCGGCCAAGAGCCACTCCCACGGCGGCGGCGTAGGCATTCCGGACAGCTCGCGTGCCGGGCGCCTGACGTCCTACACGCTTGCGGACTTCAAGCCGCTTACCGGCATGGAGGAGGACTGGCGCTTCACCCCGCTGAAGCGCCTCCGCGGGCTGCACGCCGAGGTCCTGTCCGGCGCGGCTCCCACCGTGGTGGTCAACGGTCCGGAGCAGGTCATTGTGGAAAGCGTGAACCGGGACGACCAGCGGATTGGCAACGCCGGTATCCCCGAGGACCGGGTGTCCGCCAACGCGTGGGAAAACTTCGCCGGAGCCACCGTGGTGACCATCCCGTCGGAATTCGAAGCCCTGACGGAGATCTCCGTCGACATCGAAGGCACCTCCCTCGACGCCGCCGCCCAGCACCTCGTGATCGTGGCCGAGAAGTTCTCCAAGGCAGTTGTTGTCCTGAACCACAGGGGCTCCGCCGTCGTTTCCGAGAACGTCGAAATCATCGTGGAAGACGGCGCCAACCTCACCGTGATCTCGCTCCAGGAATGGAACGATGACGCCGTCCACGCCTCCTCCCAGCAGGCAAAAATCGGCCGCGACGCCAAGCTCAAGCACGTCATGGTGAGCCTCGGCGGCGACCTGGTCCGCGTCACGCCGTCGGCCCGCTTCACCGCCCCCGGCGGCGAAGCCGAGCTGTTCGGCCTGTACTTCGCTGACGCTGGCCAGCACCTGGAACAGCGCCTGTTCGTGGACCACGCAGTGCCCAACTGCAAGTCCAACGTCCTCTACAAGGGCGCGCTGCAGGGCCGCAATGCCCACGCAGTGTGGGTTGGTGATGTCCTGATCCGCAAGGAGGCAGAAGGCACCGACACCTACGAGGCCAACCGCAACCTGCTGCTGACCGACGGCGCCCGTGCCGACTCCGTGCCCAACCTCGAAATCGAGACCGGGCTGATCGAGGGTGCCGGCCACGCCAGCGCCACCGGCCGAATGGATGACGAGCACCTGTTCTACCTGATGGCCCGCGGCATCCCGGAGGATGTTGCCCGCCGCCTCGTAGTCCGTGGCTTCCTGAACGAGATTATCCAGCAGATCAAGGTCCCCTCCATCGAGGAGCGGCTGACCGACGCTGTCGAGCGCGAACTCGCGCTGACGGACAACTAGAAGGTACGGGGCACGGTTTACTGATGACTGACCAGCCAAAGGGCGAGCTTGTCTGCAAGGTGGATGAAATCCAGCTGAAGCAGGCGCTGCGGATCCTGATCGACGACTACCCTGTGGCGATCGTTAAGGACTCCATGGGGGAGATCCACGCAATCGGTGACACCTGCTCGCACGCGGACATTTCACTTTCCGAGGGTGACGTGGAGGGTTGCGCCATCGAATGCTGGGGCCACGGCTCGCAGTTCGACCTGCGCACCGGTGAACCGTTGCAGCTGCCGGCCTACGATCCCGTTCCGGTGTTCGCCGTCGAGATCCGGGGAGACGAGGTCTACGTGGATTTCACCCACATCCTCAACGGCGCCGAAGCCCCCAACTTCAGCTAGCACCACAGAATTACGAACCAACTTCCAGACAGAGAACCGCACCGCAGCCGCCAGGCACGGTGCAGAGGAGAACAAGACACATGTCTACTCTTGAGATCAAGGACCTGCACGTCAGCATTGAGACGGAGCAGGGCACCAAGGAAATCCTGAAGGGCGTCAGCCTGACCATCCGGACCGGCGAAACCCACGCCATCATGGGCCCCAACGGCTCTGGCAAGTCCACGCTGGCCTCCACCATCGCAGGCCACCCGCGCTACAACGTCACCAGCGGCTCCATTACCCTCGACGGCGAAGACGTCCTGGAAATGAGCGTTGACGAGCGTGCCCGCGCCGGCGTCTTCCTCGCCATGCAGTACCCGGTGGAGGTCCCCGGTGTCAGCATGACCAACTTCCTGCGCACCGCCAAGACCGCGATCGACGGCGAAGCCCCTAAGCTCCGCACATGGACCAAGGACGTCAAGGCTGCCATGGAGCAGCTGCGCATCGACGCCGACTTCGCCCAGCGCAACGTCAACGAAGGCTTCTCCGGCGGCGAAAAGAAGCGCGTGGAAATCCTGCAGCTGGAACTCTTCAAGCCCAAGTTCGCCGTCCTGGACGAGACGGACTCCGGCCTGGACGTTGACGCGCTGAAGGTTGTCTCCGAGGGTGTCAACCGCGCCCACGCCGATGGCAACATGGGCACACTGCTCATCACGCACTACACCCGGATCCTGCGCTACATCAAGCCTGACTTCGTGCACGTGTTTGTGGACGGCCAGGTTGTTGAGGAAGGCGGCCCCGAGCTGGCCGACCGCCTGGAAGAAGAAGGCTACGACCGCTACGCCAAGGGCTCCGGCACTGCCGCTGCGCCCGCCGCCGCACAGGCCTAGTAAAGGAACCTGCCATGACCGAAATCAACGTGTCCCGCACGAGCCTTGAGGACGTCGAAGAGGCGCTGAAGGATGTCATCGACCCCGAGCTCGGCGTCAACATTGTGGACCTCGGCCTCCTCTACGGCCTGAAGTACTCCGATGACGACGGCGCGCTGCTGATCGACATGACCCTGACCACTGCGGCCTGCCCGCTCACCGATGTCCTCGAGGAGCAGGTTGGCCAGGCCCTGGACGGCGTCGTTGATGACTGGCGCCTGAACTGGGTGTGGATGCCGCCGTGGGGTCCAGAGCGGATTACCGACGACGGCAAAGACCAGATGCGGGCCCTCGGCTTCAACATCTGACACCGCTTACGACGACGGCCGGTTAGCTTCCCTGCGGAAGGTAACCGGCCGTCGTCGCGATCGTTAAAGGGTGCGCGCGGAGAAGGTGTCGCACTGTCTGATGTCGCCGGTGTTGTAGCCCTTGTAGAACCAACGCTGGCGCTGCTCGCTGGAGCCGTGGGTCCATGCTTCGGGGGAGACCCGTCCGGTGGCTGCCTCCTGGATCCGGTCATCACCGACGGCAGAGGCGGCGGACAGTGCATCGTTCAGGTCCTGCTGGGTGAGCGCCTCCAGGAACGGCTCGCCTGTCGGACCGGGCTGGGTAGATGCATGCTTGGCCCACAATCCGGCGTAGCAGTCGGCCTGAAGTTCAACGCGTACGGCGCCGGACTCAGGGCCCTGTGGGTCCTGCTGTGCCCGGTCCAGATTCCCCAGGACGTTCTGGATGTGGTGCCCGAACTCGTGCGCCACCACGTACTCCTGCGCCAGCGGACCGCCCGAGGAACCGAAGCGGTCCACGAGTTCCTGGAAGAAGCCGGGATCGAAGTAGGCGGTGGTGTCGGCCGGGCAATAGAACGGCCCAACAGCGCTGGAAGCCGTACCGCAGCCGGTATTGACGCCCTGCTCGAAGAGCACCGTCTTGGGCCGCGGGTACCGCACGTCGTACTGCTGCAGATAGGCGGGCCAGAACGCGTTCAGGCTGTTGACGGTGCCGGTGATGCGGCAGTCCACGCGGGCGTCCGCATCCGCCCCCCGGTCGCAGGCCGGCGCGGTCCCTTGGCTTTGAGGCTCCTGCCCGGCCCCTGCCAGGCCCTCCAAGAGTTGCGGGTTGACACCCAGGAGCGTGGCGATGAGCAGGATGAGCCCGCCGCCGATGCCGCCACCTACCTTCACTCCGCGGCCCATGCCTCGCCGGTCCTGGACCTGCGACGGATCCAGCTGCACATTGTCGTTGAAACTCATAAAGTCACAATACCCATGGACCTGAATCTCAAGCGGTGCCTGCCGGTAAAGTTGGTCCGATGCCTTTCCTCAACCGAATCCAGCGCTGGGCCGAAGAACGGCCGCACGACACCGCCGTCGTGGTCGCCGGTCACCGCCTAACCTGGGCGGCACTCCGCGATTCAGCTGCCGGCCTGGTTCCCGAGACCAAGGCGGTGACGGCCCTGTCTGAGGCCAACTCGGTAAATTTTGTTGTGAAGTTCGCGGCGGCCCTGGCCGGCGGGCGCCAGTGCGCAGTGCTCGATCCCGCTTGGCCTGCCTCGTTGCAGGAGGATATCAGCCGCCGCGCCGAGTCGTCCGCGCAGCCCGCAGCGGTGTCCCCGGACGATGACCTGGCTGACGGGGCGCCGGAGGCCACCTTCCTCATTGGCCTTACGTCCGGCACCACCTCGGTCCCGAAGGCCTTCACCCGGTCCCGGCGGTCCTGGCAGGAATCCTTTGACGCGTCGATCGAGTTCTTCGGGCTCAGCGCGGGCGATGTGACGCTGGCGCCGGGTCCGCTGGCCGCGAGCCTGAACCTTTACGCGCTGGCCGAGTGCCTCTACGCCGGCACGGAATTCCAGACCCTTGAAACGTTCGACGTCGGCGACGTCCACGCGGCCATCACGCATGACCGTGTCACCCGCCTGGTGCTGGTGCCCACCATGTTGAGGATGCTGAGCGAGCGCGGTCTCACGGGATGCGTAGACGGCTCCGGGGTGCGCAGCATCATCTGCGCCGGCTCAAAGCTTGACGCCCGGACCCTCGAAGCGGCACGCCGCTGGGCGCCGAACGCCACCATCTTCGAGTACTACGGCGCCTCGGAGCTGAGCTTTGTGTCCGGGGTGGGCCTTCCTGCCCGGGCAGCCGCGGCGGTGGGCGGGACGGGCATCGGGCGTCCCTTTCCCGGTGTGGACGTGAGAATCCTGGACGACGCCGGGACGCGGCTTCCGGACGGGGCCGCCGGTAACATCTGCGTGCGCAGCGCGATGGTCAGCAACGGCTACCTCTGGGGCGATGACGGCGAGGCGTTGCGGTCTTTTGGCGGCTGGTTCACCGTGGGGGACCAAGGCTACGTCGAGGCGGGGGAGCTGCACATCCTGGGGCGCCGTGCGGACATGATCCTCACTGCCGGCAAAAACGTTTATCCGCACGAGGTGGAACTGGCGCTGGCAGCCGTGCCTGGCGTTGCCGCTGCCGTCGCCGCCGGGGTGCCCGACGACCTTCGGGGCCAGCGGGTGGTGGCCGGCATCGTTCCGTCCGCCGGTGCTGTTACTGCAACCCAGCTGAAGGCGGGACTGGAGAACATCCTGGCCCGGGACAAGTGGCCGCTTCAGTACTATGCGGTGACAGAACTGCCCATCACGGACCGCGGCAAGGTCAGCCGGAAGCTGCTGCTGGACTGGATCAGCTCGGGAGACCACAGGATCCGGAACCTTGGCGCCTGAGCTCCTTCCGCCGGACCGCCAGCCCGTCATCGTCGCGGCCCGCCGCACTCCTGTATGCCGCGTCAACGGCGCTTTGCGTTACCTCCGGGCCCACGAGCTTCTGGCGCCGGTGCTCCGGGAGCTCGTGGCGGGCCCGGGAATGGCGCCGGGCGCTGTCGCCGATGTGCTGATCGGCAATGCGGTGGGCGGGGGCGGGAACGTAGCCAGGCTTGCACTGCTGGAAGCGGGCCTGCCGGTCAGCGTTCCCGGGCTTACGGTTGACCGCCAGTGCGGCTCCGGACTTGATGCGATAGTGCTCGCCGCCGGGCTGGTGGCGGCTGGTGGCAATCCGCTGTACCTAGCGGGGGGGGTGGAAAGCACCAGTACCGCGCCCCTGCGTGCGCACCGGAACGACGACGGCGGGCCGGAGTTCTACGCCCGGGCCCAGTTTGTGCCGGACAGCTTCGGTGACCCGGATATGGGTGTCGCCGCGGAAGACGTGGCGCGAAGGTTCGGCGTGAGCAGGGAACGGCAGGACGCGTTCGCCCTGCGCAGCCACCGCTTGGCTCTTGCCGCCGCAGAAGCCGGGACTTTCCACGGCGAGCTGGTCCCGCTGGATACCAGCGCGGGGACTGTTGGTGCCGACGACGGGCCGCGGCGCAAGCTCACTGCCGCGGTGATGGCACGGTTCCCGCCCGCCTTCGTGGACGGGGGAACTGTCACCGCGGGAAACTCCTGCTTCGACGCGGACGCCGCCTCCGCCGTCGTCATCACGTCCCTGCAGCGGGCATGGGACCTGGGGGTGCCGGACGGCCTGCTCGTGCTTGGTACGGGGACGGCGGGAGTGGAACCTCAGCTTCTTGGTGTCGGTGCCGCCGCTGCAGCCCGCAACGTGCTGGCTGCGGCGGGCGCGGGCGTGGATGAGCTGGGCCTGGTGGAATTCAATGAGGCGTTCGCGTCCCAGACCCTTGCCTGCCTTGACGAGCTGGGGATTGACCCGGAGTTGGTGAATCTCGACGGCGGGGCGCTGGCTTTGGGCCACGCGTACGGCGCGTCGGGTGCTGTCCTGGTGACCCGCCTGCTGGCCCAGGCCCGCAGGGCCGGAGAACCCGGTACCCTGGCGCTGGCCATGATCAGCATCGCCGGCGGCATGGGCACGGCTGCGCTGCTGCGGTACGAGCGCCTGTAGATCGCCCGTCGGGTTTTAGTCCTCGGCTTCGCCCAGACCGCGGGCGGCGAGCGCCTCACCTGTCTGCCGGGCGAAGGCCACGGAAGTGATGAAGACCGGCAGGATCAGGGCGCGCGGATTGCGCTCCAGCCCTCTTGCCCGGGCCGAATCCCGGACGTCGGCGAACGTGCCGGCGATGTAGGGGATGCTCCGAAGCATGATGGCGATGGTGAGGGCGAACCGCTCGGGATCCGCACCGAACCTCTTGAACGGACCCACCGCTTTGACCACTCCGTCCAGGAGCGCCTGCACCGGGGTGGTGGCGGTCAGCAGCGACGCCGCCACCACGCATACGAGGATGTTCAGGACGATCCGGGCCGCAATGGGTGCGCCCAGCTGCCACCACTGGAAGAGCCCGATCACCAGCAGGACGGCGGCGAGCGGGCGGACGGCGCTCCAGAGCCGTTTGAGTCCGGCGCCCGTCAGCAGGAAGAGGCCAACGAGCCCTGCCAGTACCGCGCCGGAAATACGCCAGTCCTGGATAATGAACGATGCTAGGCCGCAGCCGAACACCAGGAGGAACTTCAGCGCCAGCGGTGACCGGTGGATAAAGGAATTCCCCGGCACGTAGTTGGCCAGGAGAAAGCCGTGGCCCCTCATCGGCTGCCCGGTCCCTGGGCCTGCAGGCCGTCTGTGCACAGGGCACGGTACGCCGCCACAGCCTCCGCCGGGCCGCCGTCGAACGCGACCTTTCCGTCTTCGATGACCAATACCCGGTCCATCTCCAGGGCGAGGTCGAGGTCGTGGGTGGACATGATGATCTGCTGTTCCAGTCCGGACAGAGTTCTGCGAAGGAGTTCCCGGTTGCGGAGGTCCAGGAGGGTGGACGGCTCATCCAGCACCAGTACGGCGGGGTCCACTGCGAGTACGGCGGCGAGCGCCATCAGCTGGCGTTCACCGCCGGACAATTCGTAGATGCTCTGGTCTGCGAGGCGCAGAAGCCCCAGCCGCTCCAAGGCGGTCTCGGCCGCCCTGCGCCGCTCCGCGCCGTTCTTGATGGAGCGGCGCAGTGACAGTTCCACGTCCTCCCGTCCCGTGGGCATCACCAGCTGGGACAGTGGATCGGTGAAGACAAAGCCGACGTTCCTGCGGACGTTCCGGACGGCACGGACTGTATCGTCGCCGTCGACCGAGACCGTGCCCGCCGTGGGCTGCACGAGGCCGTTGAGCAGGCGCAGCAGCGTGGACTTCCCGGAGCCATTGGCGCCGATAACACCAACGCGGCGTTCCTTGAGCTTGAGGTTGAGTGCGTCAAGAAGGACCTTCGGCTCCGGGCTGTGGTCCGTTTCGACTGCGACTGTTACCTGGTCAAAGGTGACTACGGGCATCGGTGTTCGCCTCAGGCCTTCGTGAACCGGGGCACGCTCCGCCGCACGCGGCGGACCAGGATGTCCGGGAAGGCGCGGTGGAGGGCGACGGCGATAACCGCCGCGAGGATGTTCTTGACCACGTCGCCCGGGTAGAAGACGACATCGCTCAGGAAGGCCTGTTCGAGGGTGGCCTTGGTGTTCAGGACGATCCCGGCGATGCCGAGTGAGTGCACGAACACAACGCTGGTGATGGTGGCGGACAGGAACAGCCACAGGGCGCGGGTTTTGGTGGTCCTGCGAATCACCACGGTGGCCAGCCATCCGACCACCAGCGCGGCGATGGGGAAGGCGATGATGTACCCGGCGGAGGGGCCTGCAAGGATGCCCAAGCCGCTGCGGCCCTGGCTGAAGATGGGTAAGCCGGCGAGGCCAAGGAGGACGTAGAGTCCGACGGCGGCGAAGCCGCGTCCCGGGCCAAGGACCAGCCCGGTGAGCATCACGGCAAGGGTCTGGAAGGTGATGGGGACGCCGAAGCCGTTGACGGCCAGTCCGGGCACGAGCGCGGCGCCCGCGACGAGGGCAGCGAAAACGGCGATCAGCCCAAGGTCGGTGGCGTTCCAGCGGCGGCGCCGGCTGGGGTTGGAGTTTTTGACGGCAGTGTCGGTGTTGCTCATGGTGGTCCTGTCGGGGTTGTACAAGCGGAATCTAATGTACTGCCGACGTTACTGGCGGTCGCGTGCCGCTATTTTGTAGATGCCCTACTAAAGGCGACACCGGCCGCTGAGGGGTGGGCACAAAGAAAGCCCACCGTTGGGGGCCGGCGGGCTTTCCGGGGTCAAACGCTACCGGGAACAACCCTCGACGCGTCAGTAGAAGGAGATGAGTTCGACAAGTTCCCCCACCCTGTCCTCCGGGTAGTGGCGAGCGACGTCCGCTTGGGTAAGTATCCCCACCAGGTCATGGCCGTCAATGACCGGCAACCGGCGCACCTGATGTTCTCCCATTACCCTGATCGCTTCTTCGATGGAATCGTCGGCGCCTATTGTCACCGGCTTGCCCTGGCCAAAATCCCCGGCCTTCGCCGTACGTGGATCTCCGCCCTCCGCAAAGCACTTGATGACGATGTCCCGGTCCGTGATCATGCCCTTGAGGCGGTTGTCCTCTCCACAAATAGGCAGGGCGCCGACGTCTAGGTCTTTCATCTTCCGTGCCGCTGCCTCCAAAGTCTCCTTTTCACCGATGCATTCAACGCCGCCGGTCATAATTTCACGTGCTGTGGTCATGGCATTCTCCTCTTTAGCTTGCGCCCGGGGGCAGGCATTCCCGGTATCGGGGGTTCCCCCGGCTTCAGGATCCGCGACCGGTTCCTCTTGCCGCGTGATTCGATAAAGTCGACGAATTTCCGCGGGTCACCTCGACCTGCCTGGCACTGAAATACAGCTCTGTCCCGGGTCTCCTGAATAACCCGCCTCCTTCCCTTTTCCAGCTTCTGCTTCAAAGCGGGCTATCGTACGGCCTCGACAGGGGCTTCGCTGAGCACCAGAGGTGCCGCGCGGTTCATGCTGCAGCCCGTCCTGAGGATGGGACCACCAGGCTTTGGGGCGATGGAGGGAGTCAGGATGTGGACCAGGCCAATGACGACGAATCCGGTGCGGGCGAGAATCCGCGGGGCGGGGAGGGGGCTCCCCGGGGCCCCTTCGGATAGCGCCTGATTCGGTTTCCCCGACGCACTGCCCATGGCTGGCCCTTCCCGACATGTACCCGCACTTCGGTAGTCCGCTCAGCAGCGCCGCCCCATGAGCATCGCGGACTGCTCCATTCTAGATCCGTGTGAATCGTCCCGACAGACCTATGGCTGTTCCGAAAAAGATGCCTGGCGTTGAGTCTTAACGGGAACGCGGGAGGCTTCGCAGTTGGCTGCCAGCCCGCTCGGGCTGCCATAGGGGGCGGCGATTGGACGGAGCTTTCTATCCGGCCAGTGTCCCCGTCTTTGCCCTCACGGTGTGGTTTCTTCGGCCGATCCCGGATCCGAAAAGATTTCAGATTCCGAGGTCGGTTCGGTCCCGGGGGCAGGCACCAGGCCCTGTTCGGTTTCGGGGGCGGGGTCCGCTGGCAGGGTGTCGCCTGATTCGTTCGCTCCCGGCTCTTCGGTTCCGATCGAGCCGCTGTCCCCGCTGCCGGAGATGTCGTCCGTTGTCAGGCCACCTTCTTCATGCGGGCTGTTCTCGACTTGCCCGGGGACTTGCCCCACGTTTTCAGTCGAGGTGTCTGTCTCGCCGGGGACAGTCGTATTGCCGCTCAATGCTGTACCGAGTGTGGTCGTGCGCTCGGTCGCACCGTCGTCGATGCTCGACGTCGAGGAGACAAGGCTGGAGATGGGCTGATTGGTGCCGAATTCGACCGCGGTGAGACTGACCATCGCGAGAACGAATGCGGCAGCACTGACTGCCCCGACCTTGATCCAGGTCCTGGGGGTGAGCCGCTTACCCGCAGGTTTGGCTTGAGGTTCGCCACTCCCGGCCGGAGCGACGGCGGCGAGCACGTCGCCGTCGTCAGCTTGCCGGCCCTGCCTGCCTCGCTGAGGGATTTTAGTGAGTGCCATGGTGGCGGCTGAACTCAGTGTTCGGGCATAAAGAGCGGCGCCTACCGTGGCAACAATAGAGCCGAGGGCGGCGCCGATGAGTGTTCCGGCGACGCCGAGAAAGGACCCAACCAAGGCGGAGGTCACCGCGGCCAAGGCCGAGCCAATAGTCTGGGTGCCACTTAGCCCAAGGAACTGTTTTGGCTTGTCGTCATTAGCGGATTCCGCAGGCATATACTCACACGCAATTCAGTCGGGATTGTTACGAACACATAACGATACCAGTCTTGGACCGTCCACTGCGCGACTGTCGCTCCGACTGGGAGCGCCACGCCTTGTGCATAGATCGTTCGATTGGGACCCCGGTTTGGGTGCTTCACGCGCCAGCCATGTGCTGGTACAAGGTTTTTACGAGGCTCCCATCCGACGATGGCACCGTTCTCTCCCCCTCCTAGCGGTAGGTGTGCCTTGAAACTCTTTGGCTGGAAGTCAGACGGCGGCGCGGATCAAAGTCGATCCGCAGCCCTCACGGATGTGCCTTTGAACCGGCGGCTGCGACGCGACAAACGACGCCAGCAGCCGGTTTCCTTCAGGGTGGTTGCGGCGGCAACCACTCTTGTGATCCCCGCGGCGATGGGATTGCCTGTGGTGGCGGCCAACGCGGTACAGGCACCTGTCGGCGCCGGATTCACCGTAACCCCTGCGGATCTGTCCTTCATCCTGAAACAGATCAAAATTGCCGAGGCCCACGTCGTGAACACGACGTCGGAAACCGGACCCTGCGGCGCCCTCGTGGGCACCGGCCCGAACCAGCTGGCCAGCCCCCTGCTGTCGTTCGGTCTCCGGACCGTGGACGGGAGCTGCAATAACCTCCAGCCCGGCCAGGAAACCTTCGGCGCCGCCGACCTGGTATTTCCGCGGCTGACCTCCAAGTCGTTCCGCGACGCTGAAAGCGGCACTGCCAATCCGCGCGGAACCGCGGTGGACACGAGCTACTCCCAGAAATCCGGGGACGTCTTCGATTCCCAGCCGCGCGTCATCAGCAACCTCATCGTGGACCAGACGTCGACCAACCCGGCCGCCGTTTCGGCTGCCGGCAATCCCGTGCGCACTCAGGGCAATGAAGGTGTCAAGCCGTGCACCACGGACCCCGATCCGCTCGCAGAACCGCCGGTGGCAGCTGCTCCGGCCGGTTGCGTCCCGTCCCACAGCACGCTCTTTATCCCCAACGTCACCACCGACGTCGGTTTGTCGCCACCCTACAACTCGATGTTCACCCTGTTCGGACAGTTCTTCGACCACGGCATCGACCAAACGGTGAAGGGAGGAGGAACGGTTTACGTACCACTGAAGGCCGATGATCCGTTGATCGCCGGGCCGGACCACAACATCGCCACTACGGCCGATAACCTTCCCCCTCAGCTCCGCTTCATGGTCCTCACCCGCGGCCAGAACCAGGACAACGGCACTCCGAACGACACCAGCGACGACGTGCAGGACGCCCTGAACACGGACTCCCCATGGGTGGATCAGAGCCAGACCTACACCTCGCACGCCTCCCACCAGGTCTTCCTGCGCGAATACGCCAAGAACGCTGCCGGCCAGCCCGTGTCCACCGGCAAGATGCTCGGGGGCATGCCCGGCACGCCGGAAGCAAGCGGCATGGCCACGTGGGAATCCACGAAAAAGCAGGCGCGCGAGCTGCTCGGCATCCAACTGTTGGACAAGGACGTCCTGAACGTCCCAATGCTGGCCGTCGACCTTTACGGAAATTTCATTCCGGGAGCCAACGGTTTCCCGAAGTTCGTAACGGCAACAGGGGAAGTGGAAATCGACCCGGCTGCCAACGGAGGCGCGGGGACCCTTGTGCCGGCAAACGTGCGTTACTTCAATACCCCGTTCCTGACCGATATCGCGCACAATGCCGACCCGTCGGCCAAGGACACAGACCACCGGCCGGACACCCCGCCTGTTGCCCCGCAGCCGGACGAGGATACGACGGCCTCGGCTGACTTTGCCAGCCAGCCCGCTGGTACGTACGACGACGAGATGCTCAACGCCCACTTCATTGCCGGTGACGGGCGTGTCAACGAAAACATCGGCCTGACTGCCATTCACCAGGTGTTCCATTCAGAGCATGACCGGCTTGTCGATGACGTCAAAGCCACGCTGGCGAAGCCGGAGAATGCGGCACTTCGCGCCAGCTATGAGGCGGTCAGCGGGTCCACGTTCGACTACGGGGAGCGCATCTTCCAGGCAGCCCGCTTCATCACGGAGATGGAGTACCAGCACATTGTGTTCGAGGACTTCGCCCGCAAGGTACAGCCGGCCATCAACCCGTTCCAGCCATTCGCCTTCACCGAAACCGATATCAACCCGGCCGTCACGGCCGAGTTTGCCCACGCCGTCTACCGGTTCGGCCACTCGATGCTCACCGAGACCATCTCCCGGCGCAACGAACACAAACCCGGAACCGACGGGACCTACGGGACCTCGGATGACATCGCCGGTTCGGTGAATGACATTTCACTGCTGGAGGGTTTCCTGAATCCGCCGGCCTACTTTGACGGCGGCGATGCCGGCAAGCTGACCCCTGAGCAGGCTGCGGGCAGCGTCGTCATGGGCATGTCGGACCAGGCCGGCAACGAACTGGACGAATACGTCACGGAAACCCTGCGGAACAACCTGCTGGGCCTCCCCCTCGACCTCGCCGCAATCAACATCACACGCGCCCGCTCTGAAGGCATCCCCAGGCTGAACGCGCTGCGTAAGGAAATCCACGAGGCCACCAACGACGGCCAGCTCAAGCCCTACGTGAACTGGATCGATTTCGGGGAGAACCTCAAGCACCCCCAGTCCCTGATCAACTTCGTGGCGGCCTACGGCAAGCACCCCACCATCACGCAGGCATCCACGCTGGCAGCCAAGCGCGCAGCTGCCCGCGCCATCGTCAACCCGGATACCATCGCAGGGGATGTTCCACCTGAGGACGCTGCAGCGTTCATGAACGGTATCGGTGAAACATGGGCAGATGCAGAAGGATCGACAAGGACGGGCCTTGAAGACGTCGACCTTTGGGTCGGCGGCCTGGCAGAGCGGACCAACCTCTTCGGCGGGCTGCTGGGCAGCACGTTCAACTACGTGTTCGAGAAGCAGATGACTGAACTGCAGAACGGGGACCGTCTGTACTACTTGGCGCGTACCCCTGGCATGAACCTGCGGGCACAGCTGGAAGGCAACTCCTTCGCTGAACTGGTAATGCGCAACACCAACGCCCAGGCGCTGAAGGCCGACGCCTTCGCCACCGCCGACTGCAAGTTCGAACTGAAGAACCTGGCCGGCACCCGGGATGGTTTTACGCTCTCCGGCAATACCGTGGCGGATGACGCGGACTCGGAGTGCAACGAAACCGCGCTTCTTATCCGCATGCCCGACGGCACGATCAAGTACCGCGCCTCAAACACCGAGGACCCCGCCGGCATCAACGGCCAAGGAGTTTACAACGGCACCGCAGGAGCCGACCGCATCTACGGAGGCGTCGACAATGACACCTTCTGGGGTGGTGAGGGCAACGATATCATCGAGGGCGGCGACGGGGCCGACGTCGCGCTCGGCGGCGAAGGCAGCGACATCATCACCGACTTTGCCGGCGACGACATCCACAAGGGCGGCCCGGGCAACGACGCGATCGACGGCGGCCCGGGCCTGGACATCCTGATGGGCGGTGACGGCAGTGACTTCACCAACGGCGGGGAGAACGACAATGAAACCTTCGCCGGTGAAGGCAATGACTTCGCCATTGCCGGCAAGGGGCAGGACGCAGTCATCGCCGGCGGCGGCGATGACTGGATGGAAGGCGGCGAAAGCCCCGATCTGCTGATCGGTGACTCCAGCAACCTGTTCTTCCTCGACGATTCGGAAAAGCCGGGCCATGACATCCTGATCGGCCAGGGCGGTGACGATGATTACGACATGGAAGGCGGGGACGACATCGGACTCGCAGGCCCGGGCATCGAAAAGGTGGCCGGTGGTTCCGGTTACGACTGGGAAATTGGCCTGCACGATCCCCAGCCGCAGGACGCCGACCTCAGCCTGCAGATCCTGCCCCTGGATGTCCTACAGATAGGCGTCCGCGACCGCTACAACGAAGTGGAGGCGCTCTCCGGAGGCCCCCTGAATGACAAGCTCCGGGGCGACGACACCATCCCGAGCCAAGGTGGGGGCGAAGGCTTTATCGGCTGCAACGTCCTGGATGTGCACGGTGTAGACCGCATATCCGGCCTCAGCGACCTGATCCCGGCAGAAGCGCGGACCACCCGCATCGCGGACGTTATTGCCGCGTCGGCCTCCAAGGACTGCCCGATTCTGGACTCCTCGGAGAACGCTATGGCTTGGGCCGACGGCAACATCCTCCTCGGCGGCGGCGGCAGTGACATCATCGAAGGCCGTGGAGGCAACGACATCATCGATGGTGACCGCTACCTGAATGTCCGGCTCAGCGTCAAGAACGACGCCGGCGAAGTGATTGGCAGTGCCACGGGCATGACCGCGCAGTACCTGAAGAACGAGGCCGGTGCCCTGACCGGGGCCACCCTCCAGGCGGACGTTTACGCCGGCAAGGTCGACCCTGGCAACATCGAGGCAGTGAGGGAAATCCTCTCCACCAGTGGTGGAACGGACAAGGCCGTGTTCTCCGACATCGAGGTGAACTACACCGTCACGGAAGGGAACGGGGTAACCACGGTGACCCACAACAACGCCGGCCCAGACGGAACGGACACCCTCCGGAACATCGAAACCCTGGTTTTCGCCGACTCCATCGCGCCCAACGCACCCACCGGTGTGACGGCCGTGACCGGTGACGCCCAGGCAACGGTGAACTTCAGCGCTGCTGAGGCCGGCGGGATCACGGAGGAGTTCTCGGTCAAGGTAATCAATGTGGCTACCGGAGCCCAGGTCGGTGAGCTTCGCACAGCAGCAGGCGACGCCACCAGCCTGGTGGTCACCGGATTGACGAACGGCGTTCAGGTCCGCTTCGAGGTCACGGCAACGAACGGCCATGGTTCCAGCCCGGCTGCAGTTTCCAACGCGGTCACTCCTGCCGTGCCGGTGCTGGTAACAGCTGTCCCGACCATCACGGGAGCAGCCGTCGTCGGGGGCGTGCTGAGCGCCAACACTGGAGTCTGGGGGCCAGCGCCGGTGACGTACAGCTACCAGTGGTTCGGCAACGGCACTGCCATCGGCGGAGCAACGGCGGCCACATACACCCTGCAAGCTGGCGACGCAGGCAAGGCCATCACCGTCCGGGTCACCGGTTCCAAGGCCGGCTACGCTACGGCATCCCAGACGTCGGCGCCGGTAACGGCAGCCAACGTTGTGGGCGTCCCGACCGCGCTCCGGGACTTCAACGGTGACGGCAAGACGGACCTGCTGGCCAGGGACTCGAGCGGAGTGCTTTGGACCTACATGGGCAACGCAGCCGGACAATTCCCGACGCGTGTCCGGGCTGGCGGTGGCTGGAACGTCATGAACGCCATCAGCTCCTCCGGCGACGTGAATGGTGATGGCCGGGCCGACCTGTTGGCCAGGGATTCGAGCGGTGTGCTGTGGTCCTACCTGGGCAACGGTGCCGGAATCTTCCCGAACCGGATCCGGGTCGGTGCCGGCTGGAACACCATGAATGCCCTGAGTGCCTCAGGCGATGTGAACGGTGATGGCCGGGCCGATCTGTTGGCCAGGGATTCGAGCGGTGTGCTGTGGTCCTACCTGGGCAACGGTGCCGGAATCTTTCCGAACCGGATCCGGGTCGGTGCCGGCTGGAACACCATGAATGCCATCAGCGCCTCCCGGGACCTGAACGGCGACGGCCGGGCTGACCTGTTGGCCAGGGATTCGAGCGGTGTGCTGTGGTCCTACCTGGGCAACGGTGCCGGAATCTTCCCGAACCGGATCCGCGTCGGTGCCGGCTGGAACACCATGACGGCCATCAGCGGTGCAGGTGACCTGAACGGCGACGGCCGGACTGACCTGGTCGCCAGGGACTCGCGCGGCACGCTCTGGTCCTACCTGGGCAACGGTGCCGGAGTCTTCCCGACGCGGGTCTCAGCCGGCGCCGGCTGGAACACCATGAGTGCCATCAGCTAGTCCGCTTGCCAGCCGACGCCCGGGCCCCGAAGGGCCCGGGCGTCGGCTTGACCGCTACTGGAGGTATTCGGCCTGGCTCGGTAACGTGCAGCGCATGGCCATCAAATTAGAGAACGTCGGCATCGCCGTTCGCGACCTTGAAGCAACGATCTCCTTTTTCACCGACCTCGGTCTCACAGTCGTCGGCCGTGACACGGTCAGTGGTGAATGGACCGACACCGCCGTCGGCCTGGACGGCAACCACGCCAAAGTAGTTATGCTCCAAACGCCTGACGGTCACGGTCGCCTTGAGCTCTTCGAGTACATTCACCCCGAAGCGATCGAGTCGGAGCCCACTCGTCCTAACGAGATCGGCATGCACCGCGTAGCCTTCTCCGTCGATGACCTGGACCAAGCATTGGAGATAGCCGCGAGGCACGGCTGCCATCCGCTTCGGGGCGTGGCCACCTATCAGGACGTCTACAAGCTCACTTATGTCCGCGGTCCCAGCGGTATCCTTGTGATGCTCGCCGAGGAACTCAAGAGAAACTGAGGGCCGCATAGCCCGCAGGCAGGGAAATACTGCCTCGACCATGGGTTGCAAAAACAAGTGCAAGGCTTTTTATGCTGAGGGAAGTCCCTGAGGGCGTGCCCTACTTCGGGCAGCGCAGGTCCGGGTTGTAGGCAGCGAACATACTGTTCGGGTTGTCCTTCCACACCCACGCGTGGAGCGCGAAGGAGCCGGGGAACGGCCCGTTTTCGGATTTGATGCCAGCGATCGAAGGCCGCTTGGCCGCCGTCGATACAAATTCAGCGGCTACCAGCTTGTACCGCCCATACTTGTTGGGCATGTAAACGAGTCCGAGGCGCCGTGCCCGGACCCTCCATGGGCCACAGCAGTTCCGGGAGCAAGGCCGAGGGCAAGTGCTGCAGCGGCGGCCATCGATAGAAGTCCCGTCTTGGTGCGGTGAAGTCCAGCACCCTCGAAGCCGAGGATCAGGCCTCGGCTCGCGGCAGCACCAGCATGTAACCGGTCGGAAGGTCGGTGCTCCAGCGCCGCGGCTCCCGGATGACGAACTGCGTGGCCAACTGCTTTGGGGTTAGCAGGCTGTTGGGGGCAGGTGATGGACCCCATCGCCCGCTGCCGTGCGGGTACAACGGATCCAGGACGCGGATGCCCGTGACCGAGAACTTCGGGAACTGCATCGGATCGCCAAGCGACTCGAACCCGCTCATCACCCACGCGTGGCGGCCGCTCCACATGACAAGCCCTACTGGCCGGCCTGTCTCAGCGATGGCACGCGCCGCCGTCCGCAGCGCATCGTCGTAGTCAGCGACGCTGACCACGGAGTACGGCCCCATTCCAACTTCGGTCAGCACCTGTGCCCAGCCCAGAGGGTTGGCACCATTGAACGAGTTGGACGACCGTGCCCGGGCCATTTCCCACAGTTCGCCCTGGTGGCCGGAATCGGCCCACGTGCCCCCTCCGGTGTCGTCGATGAGGTTGTGTGCGATCTGGATGCTCGCCGCGACACACCAGTCGAAGGTGTACTGCGGCACGAAGTCACCCTTCTGGTAGAGGTTGTAGGCGAACGGCCGGGGCGGCACCAGGGAAGGTGTCGTAACTGGCGCCGGGGCAGATTGGGGGGTGCGGGCCACGTCGCCCGCGGCTGGCGGGGCAGGGGACGCGCTGGTGGGACGTTCAGTGTCGGCCTCATCGAGACCGATGGAGGGCGCGCAGCCCGCGAGGAAAGCCGCCAGGGCGATGAGCCAGGCCAGAAAACGGGTACGGGCACCGATCATGATCGGTCCAGTTTAGCGCGCTGCCATCGGACCCGGGCAGGGGATGGCGCCCCAATACTGGAGGCCACAGCGCCAATTCGGGAGCGGCGGTGCGGTACCGCAGGCCGTGAGGAACCCCGCTAAGGCGGGGCCACGTCGTCGTCCGCCTCAGGACTTCAGAAGGCGTAGCGGATGCGGCAGTAAGGCGCTATCTCCTCAATGAGCGCGGTCAGTTGCCGCATATAGCGCCCCTTGCTTCCTGAACGGTAGCGGACGTTGGTGAAGCCGTTGGACGAGACCTTCGATTCCTGAAGGTCCGGCCGCCACAGCACCTTTTCGGCTTGCGGATGCCACCCAAGGTTGACCTCATGGAGCCGCTCGTTGTGGGTCAGGAAGATGACTTCAGCCGCGAGCTGGGCCTTTGCGGCCGGTGTCAGGGTGGCATCGAGCTGGCGCAGCAGCCCCTCCCAGTCCGAAAGCCAAGTGTCGGTGATGATGACGGGGGAGAAGTTCACGTGCACCTCGTAGCCGGCGTCGACAAAGTCGTTGATAGCGGCCATGCGTTCAGCCACCGGTGAGGTCCGGACGTCAATCGATTTAGCCATATCCGCGGGCATCAGCGAAAAGCGGACCCGGGTGTGGCCGCCGTGGTCCCAGCCGAGCATCGCCGGGTTCACGTACTTGGTGGCGAAGGACAGTTTGGCAGTAGGCAGGTCGCGGAAGAGCGTGACGAGATCCTGCACGTTGTCGCTGATCAGCGCGTCCACGGAGCAGTCGCTGTTTTCACCGATGTCATAGACCCACAGTTCGGGGTCGCACTGGTTGGGTTCCAGCTTCATGCCCTGGCGGGTGACGTGCCGCTCTAGCGCCCCGGCGATCTGGCCGATGTTCGCGAACACGGTCACCGGGTTGCTATACCCCTTATGCCTGGGCACGTAGCAGTAAGCGCATGCCATCGCACAGCCGTTCGCGGTGGAGGGGGCAATAAAATCCGCCGACCTGCCGTTGGGCTTGACGGTCAGCGCCTTCTTGACGCCGAGGACCAGCGACTCCGTCTTGATCCGGGACCAGCGCGGAACGTTCGCTTCATCACCGTGCACCTCGGGGATGTTCCAATGATTGTCGACCAGCACGACGTCGGCGTCCGGCCAGCGTTCGACCATCTCCTTGCCCCTGGGAAGCTCCAGCGCAGCCGGCTGCGCGTAGATGCGCCGTATCTGCAGAAGCCGGTTGAAATCCATCAGTTCATTGTCCCAAGACGGTGACGATGCCGCGGGAGATTAAGCCCACGGCATCATGGCTTCACGGCAAACATGCCAGGTGTCTACTCGGCGGATGGCCGCCTCCGTTGCTGCTTCGTTGCAGACCGCCTTTCCTTAGCCGCAAGCCGGCGACGGTTCGAGCCGCGGGTGGGTTTTGTCGCCCGGCGGCCAGGCCCTTCAGGAGCAAGGCCCCCTGCCACAAGGTGGGCTAGCTTGGCCAGGGCGATCTCGCGATTGCGCAGTTGGGAGCGGTGCTCCGACGCCGTAACAGTAAGCGCTCCGGAGACGAAACGGGATCCGAGCCGCCGGATGAGAACCGTCCGTTGGCCGCCCGAAAGTACAGCGGAGTCCCTGACGTTCCAGGAGAGCTGCACGCGGCTGTCCGAGGTGTTGACATGCTGACCGCCCGGCCCGGACGAACGCGAAAACCGCCACTCGAGTTCAGCCGCGGGAATCGTGAGCTCGGGCGACACCTCCAGATCCATGCAACCAGCGTTGCATGAAACCCGAAGCTTCACGAGGCGGTAACTGCCACCGTGCGGATAGCCAGCACCCTGAGGCCGTCCACCATCGCGCTGCAACCCTTGTAGGTATGGAAGTCCAGTGTTTCTAAGACTTCGCCTCGTTCGTGGTCAGGGGCGGCAGGGCCAGCCGGTAGGTCCGGTCCTGCTGCTCGTCAGAGTAGTCCAGCTCCAGCTCCGGGGAATCGCGCGGCGCCAGGTAACTGATCAGTAGGTGCTCCGAGGAGTGCGGTGCTATCGGCCCGGGATTCCGGTCGGAGTCCTGCGGAGTAACCGTTACAGCCGACGAGCCCAGCTTCAACCGGAGCTGACCCGGACTGAAAAGCACCGGCTCAGCCCCGGCGTTCTGAAGTTGCACTTCGAGCAGCACGACGTCGGCCCAGGTGAGGTTAAGCGGTACCGGCCCCGCGGGGTCACCCAACGATCCGGCGTCGTGGCCATGTGCGTCGGCGCCGGGCTGTCCCGCAGTGCTGACACGCTGGATTCGCGTGCCGCCTCCGATGCCCCCACCGGACTTCATGCGCGAAGCAGCGGCCGCCAAGGTCTTGAAAGCCGGTTGCCCTTGGGCATCGAGCCGGGCAAGGCGTCCGGCCTGAACAATCGCCAGGGATCCAAATCCCGTGGCCACGCTGGTGGTTGTGTTCTGCGGATTGCGCCCGGCAACTCCATAGGTACCGCCGGCCAGCAGCAGGAAAGCGCCACCACTCAGCACCAAGCCGAACTGGCGGCGGCTTAGGCCTCGATTAGTGAAGTGGTTTGGTTGAGAATTCATGTCGTCTCCCATGTAGTCGCGGAGTAGGGTCATCCTGCTGGCCGGAAAGGAGGAGTGAGCGACATCGCGCCTCTTCCGCCGGTCTACTTGCCCTGATCCCGTGGTCTCAACACCGGGGCTCTAATGTTGTGCAAGTTTGACCTGCGGCGCTTGGGAAATCCTTGGCATGGTCCTGGACCGCTACGAGGTTCTTCCATAGCCGGAGCCGCCGCTGGCGCAATCAGCGCGCCTTGGCTGCCACTCTGCCGCGGTTCTGCGGAGAAGGCGCGGACGGTAGACTTGGATGGGCCGTTCTCCGGCCATTGCCGCCCACGCCCACCACAGACGCTCTGGGCTGCGGCTTATCCCTGCTGTGAAAGGCTTTACCTGCTGTGATTACTGTCCAGGATCTTGAACTGCGCGCCGGCGCCCGGCTCCTGATGGACCAGGTGAGCTTCCGCATCGACAAGGGAGACAAGATCGGCCTGGTGGGCCGCAACGGTGCCGGGAAGACGACGCTTACACGCGTGCTCGCGGGGGAGGGCCTCCCTGCCGCCGGTAAAGTCACCCGCACCGGCGAGATCGGCTACCTGCCCCAGGATCCCCGCACCCCGGACATGGAGCAGCTCGCACGGGACCGCATCCTGTCCGTCCGCGGCCTGGACATCGCCGTCGGCAAGCTCCGCCTCGCCCACGAAGAGATGGCCAGCGAGGATGCTGCGGTACAGCGCAAGGCGATGAACCGCTATGACCGGCTCGAGTCCGAGTTCCTGGCGGCCGGCGGTTACGCAGCCGAAGCCGAGGCAGCGGCAATCTGCTCCAACCTCGCCCTGCCGGACCGCCTGCTGAACCAGCCTCTCAAGACGCTGTCCGGTGGCCAGCGGCGCCGTGTGGAGCTCGCCCGGATTCTCTACTCCGACGCCGAGACCATGCTCCTCGACGAACCCACCAACCACCTCGACGCCGATTCCATCGCCTGGCTCCGTGACTTCCTGAAAAGCCACCAGGGCGGGCTCATCGTGATCAGCCACGACACCGAGTTGCTTGAGGCCACCGTCAACAAGGTCTTCCTGCTCGACGCCAACCGCGCGCAGATCGACTTCTACAACATGGACTGGAAGCGCTACCTCACGCAGCGCGAAACCGACGAACGTGCCCGCAAGCGCGAACGCGCCAACGCGGAAAAGAAAGCCCAGGTCCTGTTCGATCAGGCGAACAAGATGCGCGCCAAGGCCACCAAGGCCGTCGCCGCACAGAACATGGCCAAGCGCGCCGAGCGTCTGCTGAGCGGACTGGAGGCCGTCCGCGAGCAGGACCGGGTGGCAGCCCTGCGTTTCCCGGACCCGTCGCCCTGCGGCCGGACGCCGCTCACGGCCGAAGGCCTCAGCAAGTCCTACGGTTCGCTGGAAATCTTCACCGACGTGGACCTGGCTATCGACCGCGGCTCCAAAGTGGTCATCCTTGGCCTTAACGGCGCCGGCAAGACCACCCTCCTGCGGATGCTGGCCGGGGTGGACAGGCCTGACACCGGCGACGTTATCGCCGGACACGGCCTGAAGGTGGGCTACTACGCCCAGGAACACGAAACGCTGGACGTCGACCGTACCGTCCTGGAAAACATGCGCTCCGCTGCTCCCGACATGAAGGACGCAGAGGTGCGCGGCATCCTGGGCTCGTTCCTGTTTTCGGGCGACGACGTCGACAAGCCCGCCGGCGTGCTCTCCGGCGGCGAGAAGACGCGCCTTGCGCTGGCCACCATCGTGGCCTCCAGCGCGAACGTCCTGCTCCTGGACGAGCCCACCAACAACCTGGACCCGGCCAGCCGCGCCGAAATTCTGGGTGCCCTCAAGAACTACAGCGGCGCCGTCGTCCTGGTCAGTCACGACGAAGGGGCAGTAGAAGCCCTCAACCCCGAGCGTGTCGTCCTGCTGCCAGACGGCATCGAAGACCACTGGAACGAAGATTACCTGGACCTGATCACGCTGGCTTAGCCGTGCGCTAGAACCCCTGCGCGTCGAGCAGGGCGTCTTCTTCTTCTTCCGCCGTCGCCCTCTTCCGCTTCCGCGGGGCGGGCGGACGACGGCGGGCTGCGGCGGCAGCCGAGTGGAGCACACCCTCTGATGACTCGTCGCCGTCCTCGGCGTCAATTTCAGCGTTGCGGGCCTGCTGGCGGGCAGCATATCCGAAGCCCACGAACATCAGCACGCCGAACGCGAACCATTGCAGCGAGTAGGACAGGTGCGTGCCCTCCTCGGTGGAAGGCTTCGGGAACGGCAGCGGCATCTCCGCTGCTGGCGGAGTCTCGGAGGCGAGCTGGCCGTATGCCCCGGTGAGCAGGGGATACCCGAGCTGCGCTGAGTAGGCGGCGAGGTCGATGGAGGCCAGCTGGCCTTCCGGCGCGCCGCGCTGCAGTTCCGGCTCCGGATGCTTCAGCCGGACGACGGCGGTGATCTCACCTGCCGGAGGAGCCGGCACCGAGTCGGGGCTACCGGGATTTTTGTTGCCGATGGGCAGCCACCCCCGGTCAACCACCACGGTTTCGCCTGTTGACAGGCGGAACGGGACCACCACTTCGTAGCCCGGCTGGCCGTTGAGGGGACGGTTCCGAACCACGCGCTGCCCGTCGATGAGGTACGAGCCTTTCAACTCCACCTGGGTCCATTCCATGGCGGGGTCCAGGCGGTCGAACTGTTCCCTGGAATCAGCAAAGGGGATAGGGGCCGCCGAGTAGTTGGTGACAACCCGGTTGATCTCCGCCAGGGTCTCCGCGCGCCGGTCCATCTGCCAGCGGCCCAGGAAAACACAGGCGGAAGCGAAGATGGCAGCCAGCAGAAGGTAACCCAGCCACTTGCTGGAAAAGAGGAAACGGTACATTCAGTTGTCCTGCTCCAGGGAACCAAGAGGGGCAACAGCCTCAAGCACAACTGTTTCCTTCCAGAGCCCCCGCGTCTGCAGGTAGTCCTCCAGCCAGTCCCGGTGCTCTCCGCACGCCAGCCAGATCTTGCGGCGCTCGGGGGTGTGGATCTTCGGGTTGTTCCACAGGAGCTGCCAGGAGGCCTGGGACCGGCACGCCTTCCGGGAGCAGACCGCAGTGGCTTCCGCCGCGGTGGGACCCGCTCCTGCAGCGAAGTCGAAAATACTCATGATGCCCGCCGCTCCTGCCCGAATGGTGTTTCGTCGTCGTCAATAATCAGCTCGCCCTGCAGGACCTCGCTGCCGTGCTCGTCGTCGCCGGACGGAGCAGGCGGGCTTTCAATCTCTGCCAGGGGCGCAGAATCCAGCAGCAGGTCGCTGTGGCCTTCGGCCTTGTCATCGCCGTTGGCTATAACAACTGCAATCCAAGGCAGGAACACTGCACCGGCTACCGCAATAATCTTAAACCAGCCGTCCACCACAAAGATCATGATCAGGCACACCATGCGGATACCCATGGCCACCGCGTACTTGATCATGCGCTGGCGCATGTCCTCGGAATGGGCCGCGCCAGCGTCCGTGATGCTGTGAACTTCCGCGTCGCCGGAGAACCGCTCCGGCTCTCCGGGCGCGGTTTGTCCCGCATGGTTTTCAAGGGTCACGGCGATTATCACGCTCCAAAGGCTTGCGTTAATTCTCTCACCAACGGCAGTGGCACCCAAACCGGGCCGTGGGCGGACGCTAAGATCGAAGTCAGCCAAATCACCCCCTTCTACAGCGGCTCAGCGCGCCGCAGAAACCCGGAGCTTTTTACATGACTGAAGCAGCCACCGCCCCTCGCAGTGTCCTGATCACCGGCGGCAACCGCGGCATCGGCCTGGCCATCGCGGAAGCGTTTTTGGCCAACGGGGACAAGGTTGCCGTGACCTACCGCAGCGAGTCGAAGCTGCCGGAGGGAATCCTGGGCGTCAAGGCCGACGTCACGGATGAGGCGTCGGTGGACGCGGCCTTTAAGGAAGTGGAAGCTGCCCATGGCCCGGTGGAGGTCCTGGTGGCCAACGCCGGCATCACCAAGGACACCCTGCTGCTGCGTATGAGCGAAGACGACTTCACGTCGGTCATCGACACCAACCTCACCGGTGCGTTCCGGGTCATCAAGCGTGCCTCCAAGGGCATGATCCGCCTGCGCAAGGGCCGGGTTGTCCTGATCTCCTCCGTGTCCGGCCTGTACGGCGCTCCCGGCCAGATCAACTATTCGGCTTCGAAGGCCGGCCTGGTGGGGATTGCCCGCTCCCTGACCCGTGAGCTGGGTTCGCGCGGTATAACCGCCAACGTTGTGGCTCCTGGCTTCATCAACACGGACATGACCGCTGAACTTCCCGAAGCCACCCAGAAGGACTACCTGTCCAGCATTCCGGCAGGCCGCTTTGCCGAGGCCACCGAGGTTGCCAACGTGGTCCGCTGGATCTCCAGCGAGGAAGCCGCCTACATCTCAGGCGCTGTCATCCCCGTGGACGGCGGCCTGGGCATGGGCCACTGACCCCTTCCAGCGCACTAGGCGCGGGGTGCTTCTTTGTGGAGGTCACACAAGCGATTCATCAGCGACCGCTGGCATGATGGACTCCAGACCATCAGGGATTTAGACGTTATGAACAAAGGGAGCTCGTATGGGACTGCTGGACAACAAGACCGCCATCGTCACCGGATCATCACGCGGCATCGGCGCTGACGTAGCCAGGAACCTCGCAAGCCAGGGTGCCGCCGTCGTGGTCAACTACCGCCAGAAGGCGCCGCGCGCCAACAAGGTAGTGCAGGGAATTGAAGCCACCGGTGGACGTGCTGTGGCTGTGGGCGCTGATCTCACCACGCAGGAAGGTGTCCAGGCCCTGGCCTCCGCCGCCATGGAAAACTTCGGGACGCTGGACATCCTGGTGCTGAACGCCTCCGGCGGAATGGAAACCGGCATGGGCGAGGACTATGCGCTCAAACTGAACCGCGATGCCCAGATCAACATGCTGAACGCGGCAGTGCCCCTGATGCGTGAAGGCTCCCGCGTGGTCTTCGTCACCAGCCACCAGGCCCACTTCATCAACACCGTGCCCACCATGGAGGCCTACGAGCCCGTGGCCCGCAGCAAGCGTGCCGGGGAGGACGCACTGCGCGAACTCATCCCCAGCCTGGCCGAGAAGGGCATCTCCCTGGTGGTTGTGTCCGGCGACATGATCGAGGGCACCGTTACCGCAACCCTCCTGGACCGCTCCACTCCGGGCGCCATCGAAGCGCGCCGCGCGGAAGCAGGCAAGCTGTACTCCGTCGAAGAGTTCGCGGAGGTGGTGGCCGGGATGGTTACGGCCGACGTCGAGTCGGGCCACACCGAATACGCTGGCGGCGCAGACTACTTCGGCAAGGGCACCGGCGAGCCCGCGAGCTAGGCTCCATGCACACCGTGAGATGACACGTCGCGGCAATGTTCCTTCCGGACACTGCCGCGACGTCCCCGCCCGCCCCCTTACCTCGCATGCTCGGTCAGGGTACCCTGCGGGCGTGGGCCCATTCCGCGGTTAAGCGGTAAAGGAGGGATCAGACGCCGGCGATGTGGCGGACAGCGTCGAGGTACGGCATGGTGACGGCGGCATCAGCCACGGCGAGCACGGCTGGCTTGGCATTGAAGGCGACGCCGATTCCGGCAGCCCCGAGCATGTCCAGGTCGTTGGCGCCGTCACCCACGGCCACTGTGTGCTCCAGCGCGATACCCTCGCTGGCTGCCCACTCGCGCAGGTACTTCTCCTTCGCGGCCCGGTCCACCACTGCGCCCAGCACCTTGCCGGTCAGGACGCCATCGACAATCTCCAACTCATTCGCCTGCCAGTAATCCAGGCCCAGATCGCCGGCAATCGGCTCCAGGATCTGGTTGAACCCGCCCGACACTACAGCCACCACATGGCCCGCTGCCTTGAAAGCTGCCACGAGTTCGGCGGCCCCCTCGCTCAGCTTCACTTCTGTATAGACGGAATGGACGACGTCGGCCGGCAGTCCTGCGAGGACCTGGACCCGGGTGAGAAGGCTTTCGGTGAAGTCCACCTCTCCACGCATGGCAGCCTCGGTAACGGCGGTCACCTCTTCCTCCTTGCCAGCGTAGGCGGCAAGGAGTTCGATGACCTCGTCCTGAATCAGGGTGGAATCCACGTCCAGGATCAGGAGCTTGCGTTCGGCCGCGCGGAGGCCTGCAGGAACCAATGCGGTGTCGAGCCCGGTGATGGATGCCTCGGCTACGGCGCCCCGGAGCGCGGCGAGGCCTGCTTCAGTTGCGTCCGGAAGCTGCAGTTCAGCCACGTGGACCTGGTAGCGCGCGTCGCCATATTCGTTTTCGGACAGCACGTCGGCGCCCTGTGCCGTGAAGACGGAACGCAGCTGCTCCAGCGCGGTTGGGGTCACACTCAGGCCATAGCTGACGGCAGTCACGTTCGAAGTCATGCCTGCAATCTTAGTAGCGGGGGAGGCGCTCCTTGAATTTATTGCGCTGAATGGTGCTGCTCGAGCCACTTCCGCCAGGCCGTCCCGTGACTTCTATTCGCGGAACTGATCCTTCCCACGTTGGCGCGCAGCCCCGGGACAAGGCGCGTCGCTGGCGGGTCTTGACAACTGGCGAGCGGGCTTGCGGCGCCATGCGGCACCGGTTATCAGTCGGCCTCTTTTTTGTCCTAGTGTCTACTCCTATGAGTGATGTTCTGGAATTGGCTTCCGTCAGCGTTGTCCGAGGTAAAAAGACCCTGCTGGACAAGGTTGACTGGGAAGTCAATGAAGGCGAACGCTGGGTAATCCTCGGCCCCAACGGCGCAGGCAAAACCACCCTCCTCCAGATTGCCGCCGCGCGCATGCATCCGAGCAGTGGCAAAGCCGGGATTTTGGACGAGATCCTGGGCCGTGTGGACGTCTTCGAACTCCGCCCCCGCATTGGCCTCTCCTCCGCCGCCCTGGCAACCCAGATCCCGGAACACGAAAACGTCCTCAACGTTGTGGTCACCGCCGCCTACGGTGTCACCGGCCGCTGGCGTGAAGGATACGAGCGCGACGACGAGCGGCGGGCGTTCCGCCTGCTCAACGACTGGGGGATGGGCCCGCTCCTGAACAGGACCTTCGCAACGTTGTCCGAGGGTGAGCGCAAGCGGGTCCAGATCGCCCGCGCCCTTATGACCGACCCGGAACTGCTGCTGCTGGATGAACCCGCTGCCGGCCTGGACCTCGGCGGCCGCGAGGAGCTCGTCCACAAGCTCGGAGAGCTCGCCCGGGACGAGGCAGCACCCGCCATGGTCCTCGTGACGCACCACCTTGAGGAAGTCCCGCCGGGATTCACGCACGCCATGCTGCTGCGCGACGGCGGAGTGGTCGCCGCAGGTCCCATCACCGAGGTCCTGACCGCCGAACACCTCAGTACAACATTCGGGCTGGACCTGGACGTATCCGTCAACGCGGGCCGGTACACCGCCGTCGCCAGCCGCTAGGCAGCAGCGCAGCACCTTGGACCTTCTCAGCAGCATCTTTGTGTCCATCGCCGGCCTGTGGGCCGGCACCATCAACGCCGTTGTTGGCTCCGGCACACTGGTAACCTTCCCCGTGCTCATCGCTCTGGGGGTCACCCCCGTGGTGGCTTCCATGAGCAACGCCATGGGGCTTGTCTTTGGTACCGCGGCCGGCGCCTTCGGCTACCGGCGTGAACTGAAGGGCCGCGGCCGGCAGCTCATGCGGCTGCTCCCTGCCTCGCTCCTGGGCGGCGTCTCCGGCGCATGGCTGCTCCTGCACCTGCCCGAGAAAGTTTTCCACTACGTTGCGCCCGTCCTTCTGGTGCTGGCCCTCCTGATGGTGGTGTTTCAACCGCGCATGCAGGCCTGGGTCCGCAACCGGGAGGAGAACCCGGAGCACGCCGTGCGGGACAAGCGCCACGGTGTCCTCCTGGTGGTCCTGGTCTACCTCGCCGGTGTTTACGGCGGCTACTTCGTAGCTGCGCAGGGAATTCTGCTGGTGGGCATCCTGGGGGTCTTCCTCACCGGCACCATCCAGAACGCCAACGCCATGAAGAACATCCTGGTGCTCGGCGTAAACCTTGTGGCCGCCGTCTCCTATCTACTGTTCGCGTTCGACCGCATCAACTGGCTCGTGGTGCTGCTGATCGCTGTCAGTTCGAGCATCGGCGGCATCCTGGGCTCCAAAGTGGGGCGGCGGCTGTCCCCGAAGGTGCTGCGCGCCGTGATCTTCGTCCTGGGGCTGGTGGCGCTGGGAGTTCATGATCGCGAATCTGCTGAAATAATCACTCGGTGACAATCCACTATCTCGAATCTGCCGCCGACCCCCGGGTGTCCGACTACACCCAGCTCACGGATGTGCACCTGCGCAAAATCCGGGAGCCCGCGGAGGGCATGTATATCGCCGAATCCTCCCGCGTGCTGCGCCGCGCCCTGGCCGCGGGGCACCAGCCCCGGTCCTTCTTCCTCGCGGAAAAGTGGCTGGACGACCTTCAGGACATCCTCGGTGCCTACCCCCACGTCCCGGCCTTCATCGGCAGCGCGGCCCTGCTGGAGGAAATCACCGGTTTCCATCTTCACCGCGGTGCCATGGCCGCAATGCAGCGCCCCGCGCCGGTACCGCTGCCGGAACTGCTGGTCAGTGCGCAGGAGTCCGAGGGCGGCCGTGCACGAGGGCGATCAAGGATCGCGATCCTGGAAAACCTTACGGACCATACAAACGTAGGTGCGGTTTTTCGCAGCGCCGCAGCGATCGGCGTCGACGGCGTACTGGTGACGCCGCAGTGTGCCGACCCGCTCTACCGCCGCTCGATCCGCGTGTCGATGGGCACGGTCTTCCAGGTGCCATGGACGCGGATCGAATCGTGGCCGGCCAGTCTCGAACAGCTGAAAGAGGCGGGGTATTTCGTTGCAGGCATGTCTCTGGGGGAGGGGGCCATCACTCTTGATGAGCTGGTGGCCCAGGATCATCAGAGTCTGGTGTTGGTCTTCGGTACTGAAGGTGACGGGCTAAAGCCCGAGACTGAGCGGTTGCTCGACGCGCGCGTGACGATTCCGATGATGAATGGCGTGGATTCGCTGAATGTTGCCGCCTCATCGGCGGTTGCGTTCTATGCGACCCGGTAGGCGGAACTGCCCCGACTGCGGTCCCCAGCTTGGGCCTTCACAAGCGCCGGCGTTTCATTGTTCGCGGCAGTGCCCGAACCGAGGTAGCGCTCGATGCTGACGGGGCAGTGGCCCAGCCCGCCGCCTTGGCCCCGGCGGCGGAAGTTGATGACCTGGCCGGTCCTGCCGCACCCGCAGGTGCCGGTCTCGACGTCGCCCATGTCGTCGGTGAGGAGGAAACCGGGGTAGCTGGTGCTGAGGGCGTCCAGTACGGCGATGGTGCCGGTCTCCCCGGAGGCGACCTCCCGGCCGCTCTGGCCGGGGTCCCGGATGGAGATGTAGCACCACGGCGGGACGTGCTTGCGATGCAGGTGGCACTCCACAGCGAGCATGTTCGACTCGACCATCCCATACATGTCGCGCACGTTCACCGCGCGCACGCCGAGCAAGTCGTGGCACCGCTCCCGAAAGTCTTCATCAGGGATGGCCTCGGCTGTATGCCGCTTCCAGCCGCCGAGAGTGATGATCATGCTGAACGGGTCCAACCGCACACTGATATTCTCCCGCTCAAGGAACCGGAGGAGCCGGTCGACGAGGAACGGCGGACTGACGATGTGGCGTGTCATGTGTCCCTCCCACCGGCGCAGGTGCTCCAAGGCCTCCCCGGCGTCGAACGCCTGGTCGGCAACGAGATATGCGTGGTGGTCGAAGACGCTGTTCAGGATGTTCAAGTCCTTGAGCAGTCCCATCTCCGAGGCTTCGGGATCCGACGGGTTCAAAAAAAGTCCCGCGCCCCCGGACAGGTTGAAGAACGCCCGGTAGGTCCCGATCAGGGCGACCAGCGCCAGGGTCAATGTCTCGCTGTTGCGGGGGGTGACGGACTGGACACCGCGGGTCCCGCTGGAGCGGGATTCGGTCTCGACATCTGCCAGGGAGCAGGTGAGCAGCACCTTGGCGTCGGGACGCTTGAACATGCCGGCCGGCAAAAGTGGCAGGGATTGCAGGTCGTTGAGGTCGTTGATCGTGGCGGGGTCGACTCCCAAGGCGTCACATTGGGCGCGGTAGAAGCCGTTTCCGGCGTGGTGGTAGATCGCGGCGTCCCGCAGGACGTCGGTGACCGACCGTGCCCAGTCCTCAGGGGACTGGACGTAGGCCTTGGACACATTCCCCAGCATCTGCGGTAGGGAGAGCATTGTGTCACTCCTCAGTTTGCTCGGTCGTCGCATGGATGGGAACGAATTGTTGGACTCGATTGGCAGGACGCGCGCGTTGGCAGTCTAGTCATCGGTGGTATGGCTGCTTGCCGGCATGAGACTGCTCCTTATTGCGTCATCTCTTCCTTTCTTGCGCCATGGGTCACTTACAGAGATCCCGTTACAGGGGAACCCTTCCGAATGCTTCCCGTACGTCATCCAGCCGGTCGGCCACTGCGACCCTGCCCCGGCTTGGGGAGCCCGCCGCCTTGATCTCGCGGCCGGTGACCAGCACGACGACGCTTTCATTGCCGTCCACCAACCCCTCACGCAGAGCACTCCGCAAGCCCGCCAGCGAGGCTGCACCGGCCGGCTCCGCACCGACGCCCGCCGTCGAGGCCAGCAAACCGACAGCGTCCATGAGCTCAGAATCGCTCACCGCGACCATCGCGCCGCCACTGGAACGTACGGCTCGGAGCACGGCATCGCCGATGGCGGGCCGCAGGACGGCGATCCCGTCAGCCAACGTGGACCCCGGGTCCAGTTCGTCAGGTGCTGGATCGGTCCCCTGCCAAGCGCGCACGAGCGGTTGGCAGGCCCGAGCCTGCACACCGACCAGGCGGGGCATACTGGCGGCAACTCCACACGCAACCAACTCGGCGAAGCCCTTTTCGAGTGCGGCGAGAGTGGGACCGTCCCCCACCGGAGCGATCATCACGTCCGGCATCCGGCGGCCAAGCTGCTCCCAGACCTCCAGCGCCACGGTCTTCTTGGCTTCGGTCGTCAGGGGATTCACTCCGGTGTTCCGGTCCACCCACCCGAACTCCTCGACCGCTGCGCGAGACAGGTCGACGGCGGCCGCGTAGCCATCAGGCACCTGGAACACCCATGCCCCGGCCTGAGTCATCAGTCCGAGTTTGTCCTCCTGACAATCGATCGATACAAAGATGGCTGCACGCATTCCCGCGGCTGCCGCCCCGAACGCCGTCGCAACTGCGGCGTTGCCCGTTGAAGCCGTCGTGATGGTGTCCAAGCCGTGCCGCAACCCGTCCTCAATCACCAGCGCAGTAGCCCGGTCTTTGTTCGACGCCGTAGGGCCGCGGGTCTCATCCTTGAGCCACAGGGACGGTGTCCCCAAGGCGGCTCTTAGCGCCGGGGCCGGAAGCAGCGGCGTGCCTCCGATAGGCAGGGGATAAGCCACCGGCCCATCGGACATGGGCAGGAGGTGGCGGTACCGCCACATCGTGAATGCTCCAAGCCCCTCTTCCGGAACCAAACCGGGACCATAGTCGTACTGCAGCCACTCGCACCCGGAGGTACGTACTGAGCCTGTCACTCTGCCCATGCCGCAGATGCCTCCTCTCGCGGGTCCGGGCGTTCCACGTTAGCCATACCGACGCAGCTCCGAGAAGAAGTCGTCGATTACGCCGAGCTGGCCGCTACGGGCAACTTCGTCATAGACGTACTTACCCAACGCCAAGTCGAGCACGCCCAGGCCGAACGGTGAGAACACCACCGGGCGGTCGTCCGCCAGCGAGACACTGCCGGCCATGACATCGGCCAGGGTGCCGTCCACGAAGTCCCGGTGACCGACCATCTGCTCCACGAGGTGGGCAGACGTTCCGGCCTTCAGGCAGTGGTCGATGTCGTCAAGGATGTTGGTCGACGCCAACAGGATCTCCGGGGCGAGGTCGCGCAGGGACACGTGAAGTACCAGCGGGTTGTGCTCAAACCACGCCACCTGGTGCACGTGCGGCTGGCCCGCTATGGTAGCGAACACGATTACGTCGCTGCTCCGTATCAGTTGTTCGGGACCATCATGAACCGTCACGCGGGCCGCCGTGCCGCTGCGTTCAAGGTAGCCCTTGAATCCCTCCGCGCTTGCGCCCAAGAGGTCATACACCCCGATGTCATCAAAGGACCAGCCGGATGCGTCCAGGAAGGTATGGATGTAGCGGGCAATGAGGCCGACCCCGAAGAACCCGATGCTCCGTGGACGTCCTCGTCCGCGGCTGAGCCAGTCCGCGGCTGCGGCAGCCGACGCCGCGGTCCTGGAGGCGCTGATGATGGAGCTCTCCATGCAGGCGAAGGGGTAGCCCGTTGCCGGGTCATTGAGTATCAGAACCGCGGAGGCGCGGGGTATCCCCAACGCCACGTTGTCCGGGAAGCTGGAGACCCACTTGATACCGTCGACTCCTACGTCACCTCCAACCGAGGCGGGCAGGGCGATAATTCGCGCGGAGGGCCGGTCCGGAAAGCGCAGGAAGTATGACGGAGGGTTTACCGAGTCGCCAGCTGCGTGCGTCCGGTAAGTCTGCTCGACCAGTTCGATCACCTGCTTCTCACGGCCCCTGAGCACCTCCTGCACCTGTGCCCCGGGAATGACCGCGAACGGCGGGACCGTTTTCGGCTCAGACGCGGGAGCTGCCGGGGTAATCGCGTAGTCGGTCATCGGGCACCATCCTCAGTAACAAGGTCAAAGACATTGCGGGGCTCGGCCATGCCGACCAGTACCTCCCGAGGCCCCTCATAGGCCTCCCGGCTGTGGGCCATGCGGATGTTGTCGACCAACATGAGGTCGCCGGACTCCCAAGGGGTCCGCAGCGTGTTTGCCTCGTAGACGTCGTTCAAGAGGGCAACAATGTCCTTGCCTATAGGTTCCCCGTTGCCGAAGCGGGTATTGAAGGGCAGCCCGTCGGCACCGTAGACGTCGACGAGGTACTCCCGCACTTCGGGGGCGATCGTCCATTCGCTTAGGAAAGCGATCTGGTTGAACCAGCAGCGCTCGCCCGTCAGGGGGTGCCGGACTACGGCGGGGCGCCGTTGCCGCGTGCGGAGCTCTCCGTCGGGCTGCCACTCGAACTCAATCGCGTGGGCGCGGCAGTACTCCTCGACGGCGGCGCGGTCGTCCACCCCGAACGCTTCCTCGTAGCTGGCCCCGATGTCCTCGTTGTAGCTGCGCGTGAGCAGCCACCCCTCGCTTTCGAACCGCTCGACGATGTCCCGGGGCAGGGCGTTGAGCACTGCGCGGGAGTCCGCCACGCCGGTCACGCCACCGGCGCTCGGAGCCTGAAGGCAGCCGAAAAGCATCAGACCGGGGAACTCGAGCGCGTAGCTGAGCTCGTGGTGCATGCACATGGACTGGTTAGCAGGCCACTTCAGGGAAGAGTAGACGCCGTCGAGATAGGGCTGCCGTGCGGCAAAAGCCTCCCGGTCCGGCATGAGGCCGCCCGGGACCAGCCCATGAAAGACATCCGCAACTTCGGCCGGATCCCTGAGGGCGAGGCCGCGTACCAGCACAGCGCCGTGCTCCGCTACCGCCATGCGCAGGGACTCCTGGTGCTGTTCGGCCCACTGGACGGGATCGTGGCCGTATTCCACGGCGAGCATCTGTGGCTGGCCGGCTTGGCGTTCAAGGTCAAACCCAATTCTGGGTGAAGGCGAAGACATCAGAGGTCCTTTCGTTTCACGGGTAGTGGGTGGCAATGGCCCACCGGTCCTCCCACCGGGGCCACGGAATCGGGCTCCGCGGCGGCTGGCACCGGACGCAGTGCGGGCGGAAGGGCAGTGTCTGCCAAAGAGGAGGCCTCAAGCAGGGCTGCCAGGTCCGACAGGACGGGCGTCTGCAGGATGTCCTTGATCGACACAGCACGCTTGAGCAGTACAGCGAGTTTCACTGCGGACAGCGAGGTCCCACCCAGCGCAAAGAAGGAATCCTGTCCACCGATCCTGGCGGCGGGCAGTCCGAGCACCGTCGCCCAGGCCTCCGCGAGCCGCTGCTCGGTGGCCGACAGGGCGTCAGTGGCCTGGCCGGCCTCGGGAACGATTTCCTGCGCCATGCCGGCTAGGGATTTCCGGTCGATTTTCCCGTTGCCGGTCAAAGGCAGGCTCTCCTGCCACCGGTACGCCGACGGGACCATGTAGTCCGGTACTTGCGACGCCATCTGCTTGCGCAACTCGGCGATCTCGAGTGGCCGTCGGCCCGAGTAAAAGGCCACGAGGAACTTAACCTGATCCGCGCCCTCCCCGACGACGACAGCGCCGTCGCGAACTTCAGGCACTCGAAGCAGGGCATTCTCGATCTCTCCGATTTCGATCCGGAATCCCCTGATCTTCACCTGGTTGTCGCGCCGTCCCAGGAAATCGAGCTTTCCGTCCGGCATCCACCGGCCATAATCGCCGGTACGGCAGACGCGCTCACCGGCACGGTTCGGGTCTGGGCCGAACATCGCGTCGGTTCGCTCTGCATCGTTGACGTACCCGCGGCCCACACACACGCCAGAGAACACAATCAGCCCAGGCGCCCCGAGCGGTACCGGACTGCCGTACTCGTCGACCACGTCAACGTGTACATTGTTGATCGGCCTTCCGAGGGGCACCCGTGGCCCTGCCGGGGCCCGGTCCATAATCTCGTGGACCGCGTCGTCCGACGTCTCCGTGAGCCCATACGTGTTGACGACCGGAACATCAGGGTAGAGCGCGAACCAACGCTGGACGAGCTCCTTCTTCAGGAAGTCGCCGGTGGGGCACACGCAGTGCAGGTCCGGCAGCTTCCGTGGGTTTTGCTCCAGGAAAGACACAATGACCTCAAGGTATGACGGAACAACCTGAATCACGCCTGCCCGCCCATCCAGAACCGTGTCAACGAACCGCTCGACGTCGAGAATCGCGTCCTGGTCGACGAACAGGGTCCGCCCGCCGACGAGCAAGGCTGCCACCAGCTGCCACACCGAGATGTCGAAGCATTGTGGACCGGTTTGAGGGATGACCTCGCCTTCGCGCACTCCGAGGTCGTCGATTTTGGCATAGATGTGGTTCAGCATCCCGGCGTGCTCGCACATCACACCCTTCGGCTGCCCGGTAGACCCGGACGTGAACAGGATGTACGCGAGCTGGTTCGGGGCAACGACCACGCCGAGGTTCCCCTCGGCGTGGTCCTCGGCGGCGAGTACTTCGACGAAAAGCTCCTCCACGTCCGGCAGGGTGGCGAGCGCTTGGTCAAGCGTCGCGGTACTGGCGCGCTCTGTAATGACAAGTGGTGACTCCGCCCGCGATATGGCCGTGGCCATGCGCTCGGGCGGGAAGTGCGGCTCGAGCGGTAGGTACGCGAGCCCGGCTTTCCAGATGGCCAGAACGGTCACCATCCAATCCAAATTGCGCTCCATCACTACGGTGACCACTGTCTCGTGGTCGAGTCCGCGAGCCTGCAGCGCCCTGCCCAGCCGGTTCGCCCGGGCGTTCAGCTCGCGGTAGGTCAGGCTGCATTCGCCGTGAATGGCAGCGACGGCCTCCGGATCGGACTCGGTTCGCTGTTCGAAGATCTCGTGCACCCGCAGGTCCGGTAGCTCCCGCCTGGGCCCCGCCAACTCCTCCAGTTGGAGTCGCAATTCCTCAGGGGCGAGCAGGCACACGCGGTCATGATCTTCGTCGGTGTGCGCCGCGATGGCTCTCAAAGCAGCCACGTGGTAGCCGGCAATGCGCGCTGCGGCGGTAGCGTCGAGAGCGTCGCTGCGATACCGCAGCTGCAAACGGGCGCCGGTGATGCCCTCGGATATCATCGCCACCTGCAGAACCGTGTCCTCGGTCAGCTCCCTCAGGGCGTCCCGCGGGTCGAACACGGTCTCAAAGAGCGGGCGGCTCAGGTTTAGCTCCAGGCAGAGGCCGTCGAGGAGATCCTCGTAACCTCCGGCCTCAAGGTGCTGGCGGCACTCCCGCTCCCGGCGACCCACTTCCACCAGGAGCGCCCGCCAAGACGTTGGTTCGGTGGTCAATCGGCAGGGCAGCGGCTGGTGCCCGGGAGCTACTGCATACCCGATGACGATTTCCCGCTCCCCTGCCAACACTGCGACCACTTTGGCGTGGGCGGCCAGCAACAGAACGTCCAGGGTCGTCCCAAGGCTGTCCGCCAGGCGACGTAAGGTCCCTACAAGATTATGAGGGAGGGTCTCGTGGTGCTCGTCCAGTCCGGGGTGGGGATTTAGGGTCCATCGCGGGACGGCAGTGTGCCCGCCTCCGGCGAGCATGCCCCGCCAGAAGTCGCGTTGCTCGTCAGTCAGCACATCCATATTGTGGTCTCCTCGATCAATACGTTGCGACTGCACCTGCGGCGCCGCCACTCGAAGCTGGTGAGGCAGTGCCGATTGGCAGCGCCGGCAGGCCAGAGGTCGAAGCGCTCAATACTTCGGCAGGATTGCCTCCCCAACGCTCGAAGGCCGGGACCTCCCCGCCCTTCATCAGGAAGGAGTCCGGGGCGAGCACCACTCCGTCGCCCATGGTGACCCCGTAGTGCACCATCGTCGCTACGCCGAGCGTGCAGCCCGAACCGATTACGGTGGCGTCGGATTTGAACGCGTAATCCTCCTGGGAGTGGCACTGGATGTACGACCCGGCGTTGAGTATCACGTTGTCTCCCAAGGTGACGATGTTCTTCTCGGACATCCCGGCACCATCATCGAATAGTCGCTTACCCACACGGACGCCGACGAGCCGCCAAGTGGGTCCCTTGAAGGGCGTGCCGCTGAGCAGCCTGTGCACGTTTGCCCGGGCGCACAGCTTGAAGAAGCGTTCAGTCCGCCAGAAGTCAATGTCGTAGATTGAGCAGTGCTTTGGCCGTACTCCGTGGAATCCCGTGGATGCCCGCTCGACGAAGGCGAAGTACAGCACAGTGAAAACCAGCATCACCACGGGGAGTCCCATGATCGCGAAGGCGCCGAATTGCTGGATCAGGTCCACGGAGGTCAGCGAGGCCAGCAGCACCACGAAGGTGTAGAACCAGCGTGAGAGCAGGAACAGCGCCATGCTCACCAGGTTGTGCCGGTTCTTGGCGGCGAGCCGGCGAGGGAACTCGTCGTCGTGCGCCATACGGATGAAGGCGCTGTCCCGTTGCACCGTTCGGGGAATTTCGAAAGCAGGTGATCCGAGCAGGCCGATGCCCTCCCGGATCTCTCCGTCGATCGGGACGAGGGCCTTTGTCGCGATGAGGCAGTTGTCGCCCACCTTGCCCTGCGGGGGGTAGACGATGTCGTTGCCGAGGAAGCTGTTCGCGCCAATGGCGCTCCGCGACACGCTGAAAGCCGTGCTGGAGTAGTTGGCGTTGATGAACGAGAGGCCAGCCGCGACGACGGTTCCCCGGCCGACCGCGCTCAGATAAGGGTTGTCGTGCTTCACCTCGGTGCCGAAGTTGGAACCGGTTTGCACCACGGGGGAGAGCTTGTATCCGAGGGACAGCAGGTAGTGAACAATGAAGGAGCTGTCGCCGAATAGCTCGTGGAAGAACTTCCGGTTGGTGATGCGCCCGATCGCCCGGTGCAGGACGTAGTGGATACCGTACAACGGGTAGACGCGGTCCGGTTTGAGCGCAAGGTTCAGTAGTCGCGGGACGGTCATGACGAAGATCAGGCTCACGATCATCGCGCCCAGGAATAGCGCCAAGGACAGCCCCAGGACGACACCCAGGAAAGACCAGCTGGCGAGTGACAGGTGAGGTGTGTCCAAAAGCTCCCGGGTCCACGGCACCTCGACGATGACCACAGACAGGAAAGTGAAGGCCACAGGCACCGTTATGAGCAGGCGGTTCGCCAACTGCAGGACCGCGAACCTTGCCCTCCGCCAAGTGCCGCAGGGAGCCGGGGGTACCATCCGGTAGTCGGTGCTCGTTAGCCTCGCCGGCGATCCGTTCCAGCTCTCTCCGGCGGGTACTGACTGGCCCTCGTGGAGGGACGAGGCGTGGCCCAATTGGGCCCCGTCGCCGAGCGAGGTGCGGATATCGAGCACCGCCTTCTCACCGATGAGGACATTCCCGCCTATTGACACCGGGCCCGTCTGGATCACGCCGTTGATGGCGCGGTACCCGCTGAGGAAGGTTTCTTTGTCGATAACCGTGTGCTCGCCGATCGTGAGCATGTCGGTACAGACTGGCATGTGACGGGTGAAGACGACCGCGCCCTTTCCGACCTTGGCTCCCAGGGCGCGCAGGTAGAGCAGGTACAGCGGGGACCCGGCAAAGAGGACCAGCGGGTTGGCCATCACTGCCGTCTTGACGAACCAGAACCGCACGTAGGCCAGGCTCCAGATGCGAATCTCCTGGGGCCTCCAGCGACCGATGAGAACCCATTTGACCAGGATGGGCAGCGTGCACATGGTCACGAAGGTCACGGCACCGAAGCCGGCGCCCCTTACATAGTGGTCGGGCAAAGTATTACCCGCCCAGACCCATTCCAGCCCCTTCTCGAAGATCACTGCGTAAAGATAGGTGTAGGCAAGGAAGATCAGCACCTGCAGCATGCCACACGTCAAGTACTCGGTTGTCGTGGCCGGAGTTACCACCGCGGGGACGGCCCCGTGTCGCCCTTGCCCCGCGTTGTTCGCAGAGGTCGCCTCGGGTGCGGGATCGGGTGACGCTTCCGGTAGTGCTCTGCGTGAGGTGGGTGTACCGGCAACCGCAGGCGGGCTGGACGGCGCCGGGTCCGCCGGTGCCAGGGCCAAGGCCAGCGCCGAGATCGTCGGGGTTCGGTAGATGTCTTTGATCGATACCGGCGGCAGGTCTGGGTGCTTGCGAACCCGGGCACAGAACTGTGCCATCACGAGCGAGTCCGCGCCCAGGTCGTTGAAAAAGTTGGCGTCAGTGGAGACCTGTTCACGGCCCAGTACGCCAGCCAGCAACTCGGCTAGCCGGATCTGCACAGATGCGGACATTGATTCCGCCGCAGGCGCCGGCGTTTCTGTTGGTGCCAAAGCCGCTGCCAGAGCGCCGATCGTGGGGTTCTGGTAAATGTCCTTGATGGACACCGGCGGCAGGTCCGGCTGCTTGCGCACCCGGGCACAGAACTGTGCCATCACGAGCGAGTCCGCGCCCAGGTCGTTGAAAAAGTTGGCGTCAGTGGAGACCTGTTCACGGCCCAGTACGCCAGCCAGCAACTCGGCTAGCCGGATCTGCACAGATGCGGACATTAATTCCGCCGCAGGCGCCGTCGTTTCTGTTGGTGCCAAAGCCGCTGCCAGAGCGCCGATCGTAGGGTTCTGGTAGATGTCCTTGATCGACACGGCGGGCAGGTCCGGCTGCTTGCGCACCCGGGCGCAGAACTGCGCCATGACCAGAGAGTCCGCGCCCAATTCGTAAAAGAAGTTGGCGTCCACGGGGACATCGTCCTTCTTCACCACCGATGCGAGCAGATCCGCCAGCCGGCGCTCCAGGACAACGTCCGCACCCGTAGCCGGCGTGGCTGGAGGGCCGTCCCCGGCCGAAGCCGCGGTTGCCTCAGGAACAGGAGGACTCATGGGAGGGATGAAACGCGGAGTTCCCTGAAGGTTGTCGATACGCATGTTCACCTTAGGAAATTTCCTGCTGCGGCGGTGGCCGCGTAAGCGGCCGCGGGTACGGGTGTCGGGTGCTGTGGCTCCGACAGCGGGCCGGATTGTCGGCCCGGAGCCCCCGTCCGATCGTCGGTTCGCAGCGTTTCGGCCCCGAAATGATCGTGTACCCAGTCAGGGTTGTAGACAGTGTCAAGGTAGGGACGGCCCATGTCCGGGGAAATGGCCACCGCCATCAGGTCCTGGGCATCGTGGTCGGCGAGCCAAGACATGGCGCCGTGGACCACGGTCCCAGTGGAGCCACCGAGCATGAAGCCGGCCGCGGTGAGGCGGTGGCAGGCGCGCACCGTGTCCAGTTCTTCGACCATCACTACGTCATCGATCAAGGACTCGTCGAGCTGCGGCGGCCGCACGCTCATGCCAAGTCCCGGGATCAGCCGGGTGGCCGGCAGGCCACCGAACGAGACGGATCCTGCGGCGTCGACCGCAACAATGCGGACATCGGGCCGGTGCTCACGGAAGTACCGCGCGCAACCCATCAAGGTCCCCGTTGTCCCGGCACCCACGAACAGCACGTCCAGTTCGGGGAACTGATTGGAAATCTCGGGGGCAGTCCAGCGGTAGTGCGCTCCCCAGTTGCCGGGATTGGTGTACTGGTTGAGCCAGACGTACTGTTCGTCGGACGCGCACAGCTCCCGCACGTGGTTCAGCCGGGCTCCGAGGAAGCCGTCGACGGGGTCCGGTTCGGTGACCAGGTCCACCCGTGCCCCGAGCGACTCCATGAGTTGCCGGGTTGCCGGGTTGCAGCGCGGATCGATCACACACACGAAGCGGTATCCCTTGCTGGCGGAGATCATGCTGAGCGCGACGCCGAGGTTGCCCGAGGATGACTCCACGAGAACGGAGCCTGGGCCGATCAGCCCCTCCCGCTCTGCGCGCTCCACCATTTCCCGCGCGGGCTTGAGCTTGATTGAGCCCGCGAAATTGAACCCCTCGATCTTCAAATAAAGGCGGCGGCCCAGTACCCCTTCCAGGTCAATGAACAGGCTCTGCTCGTTGAACAGGTATGGATCCTTGATAATCGGCATGTTCTCCCTCGTCCCTGCCATAAGCTTGGTCAGGGTTGGGGAAAGTTCCTGCCAGCTGGTGTGTGATTGGTGGCGGACATCTGCGTCCGGACCGGTTCACTTTTCAAGAAAGCCGCGCAGAGCGGCACGAACGGAACACTGCGGCCGCCGCTATTTCCCCCAGCAGCGAATACCTGGCTTCCCCACCGCGGATACTCCGAGACAGTTGAGGCTTCTAACCTGTGGTTCGACAGTAGACAGGGTTCGTAACCCACCGCAACCACTTCGAGTACCTGTATCCAAGCCCCGTAAGTACCTACTTACTCGCACCCGCACCCCCCGTAACTACCTGCTTACTCGCACTCGCACCCCTTGCACGGCGGCTGGGCCCGGCAGGCGGTTCGCGGGCACCCCGGGTTTCGGCTAGTATTAATAGCTGGCTGCCCTGCGTCTTTTGGCACGGAAGCGGCCATCCCATTCATACCTGGCAGCTGGCAAAATCCAGTTGTGCGAACAAAGGTCCCATTATGAAGTCTGATACCCACCCGAAGTACGAAGCTGTTGTTTTCAACGACTTGGCCTCCGGCACGAAGTTCCTGACCAAGTCCACCGTGTCTTCCAAGAAGACCATCGAGTGGGAAGACGGCAACACCTACCCGGTTATCGACGTCGAAATCTCCTCAGAGTCCCACCCGTTCTACACGGGCAAGCAGCGCATCATGGACGCCGCAGGCCGCGTCGAGCGCTTCAACGCTCGCTTCAAGGGCTTCGGCGGCAAGAAGTAACTCACTTCCCCCAAGCTTCAAGCGAAAGCCCGCACCGGCAACGGCGCGGGCTTTTCCGCGTTAACGGCAGGCCGCGTTTCAGGGGCCCGGCCTTTCTGGGGCAGGATGGGACTTATGACTGCCACGCCCGTCCCAGCTGCTGATTCCGCCGCCCGCCGGCACGGCGAGTACAAAGTACCCGGCGGCAAACTCGTGGTGGTGGACCTGGACGTGGTGCACGGCCGGCTCGCCGATGTCTCCGTCAGTGGGGACTTCTTCCTGGAGCCCGACGAGGCGCTCCTGGACATCAACCGGGGGCTCACAGGATTGCCGGACACGACGACGGCGTCCGAGCTTTCCGCCGTCGTCACTGCGTCGCTGCCGGAAGGCGCAGCCCTGTTCGGATTTTCGGCCGACGCCGTGGCCATCGCGGTCCGCCGGGCGCTGGCCAAAGCCACGTCCTGGGCGGACCACCACTGGAACCTTATTCCGCCCACGGTCCTGCCCACCGAAGTCAACGTAGCCCTCGACGAGGTCCTCACAGAGGAGGTGGGCGCCGGCCGACGCAACCCCACGCTTCGTTTTTGGGACTGGCAGGAACCGTCAACAGTGATCGGCAGCTTCCAGTCCTACCGCAACGAGGTGGACCCCACCGGCGTGGCGAAGCATGGCATCAACGTGGTCCGCCGAATCAGCGGCGGGGGAGCGATGTTCATGGAGGCGGGCAACTGCATCACCTACTCGCTGTACCTGCCGCAGACCCTGGTGGACGGGCTCAGCTTCGCCGACTCCTACCCCTTCCTCGACGCGTGGGTCATGGCAGCGCTGGAAAAACTGGGCATCACGGCCTTTTACATCCCGCTGAACGATATCGCCACGGACCAGGGCAAGATCGGCGGCGCGGCCCAGAAGCGCCTCGCCAACGGCGGCATGCTGCACCACGTCACCATGAGCTACGACATCGACGCCGACAAGATGGTGGAGGTACTCCGCATCGGCAAGGAAAAGCTCTCGGACAAAGGCACCCGCAGTGCAAAGAAGCGGGTGGACCCCCTCCGCCGGCAGACTGGCCTGGCGCGCGCCGAGATTATTGCGGCCATGATGGAAGTCTTTCGCGAGCGGTATGGCGCCACGCCGTCTGAGCTGACCGGGACGGAACTGGCCACCGCCCGCGAGCGTGTGGCAACCAAGTTCGGCACGGAGGAATGGCTTCACCGGGTCCCCTGACCAGACCCGGAGAATCCGGGACTTATCCCATCGATTGCTCCGCAGGTGCCCTTATGAGCGGCCACAAGGGCGGTTACGGAGCAGCGGACGGGGTTTTGAGGACGGCCGCCTGCGCCGTCAGCGCCCGCAGCAGGTGGCTGCGTTGCTCGATGACAATCCGGCGCAGGGCGCGGGGTGCCTCGGCGTTCTCGGCCAGCCATTCGTCGGTCCGCAGGATAACCGGATGGTCTGCCGGTTCCGCCCCCTCGGCCAGGTCCTGCGCGAGTGGGTAGAGGCCGCGCACGATCCGGCTCGAGATCTCGATGCTGCGCCCGTTCCAGACTGCGCGAAGGCACTCAAAGTACGGCTCCGCGTAAGGTTCAAGCAGTTCTTCCGGGGCGGTGATGAAGCCGTTGATCGTGGCGGTCAGCAGCTGGTTGGACAGGTCGTTCCCCTGCACGGCCGCTTTCCATGCCGCTGCCTTAACCTCCGGATCGGGCCGGGCGGCGAGCGCTGTAGTGTGCCCGGCGCGTCCCGAGGCTGTGGTGTCGCGGGCCAGCTCGGCGTCGAGCTCGGCGACCGTTGCCTGCCCGTTCGCCGCCAGGGCGTGCCAAAGCTGCCAGCGCAGCTCGGCGTCCACTGCCAGGCCCGATACCGGGGATGTTCCGTCCAACAGGCCACTCAGCCGGTGCAGCATCCCGTCATCGTGCCTGCTGAGGGTGGCAAGCGTCCGAGCCCACGCCAACTGCTGGTCCGAGCCCGGCTGGGCGCGGTCCAGTTCTGCAGCAGCGGTCGCCAGGAAGGAGGCCCGCACGGCTTTCCGGTCGTCTGCAGACGTGTAGCGTTCGACGGCGGTTCTTGCGTTGTCGAGGATGTTCAACAGGACGCCGATGCCAGTTTCCGCTGGAGCGAAGGTGGCCACCGCGTCAACGTACCGCGCAGCCGCGCTTTCACCGTCCCGGACCGAGTTCCAGAGCGCCGTCCAGCACAGGACACGGGCCATGGGGTCCGTGATCCTGTCCAACGAGGCCAGGACGGTGGCCTCGGACTCCGGGTCGAGCCGGACTTTGGCGTAGGTAAGGTCGTCGTCATTCACGAGCAGGAGCGCGGGCCGCGGCTGCCCCGTCAGCTCTGCAAGCTCTGTCCGTGCACCCACAACGTCGGTCTCGATGCTTCCGGTCCGCACCAAAGCGCCGTCGGCATCAAAATCATAGGAACCCACGCGCAGCCGGTGGGGACGGAGTTCTTCCCGTCCGGTGACCGGGTCCATTGCCTTCTGGACGATTGCCACCCGGCCCAGCACGCCGTCGTCGGCTGCCGCATCCGCAGCGATGTCCAGGGACAGCGTGGAGATGCCCGAGGTTTGCAGCCACTGCTGCGCCCACCCGGCCAGGTCCCGCCCGGAGGAGGCGGTGAGGGCCGCAAGCAGATCGGCCAGGGAGGTGTTTCCGTAGGCGTGCTTGCGGAAGTACCCGCGGGAGCCGGCGATAAACGATTCGAAGCCCACGTAGGCCACCAGCTGCTTCAGCACCGAAGCGCCCTTGGCGTAGGTGATGCCGTCGAAGTTCTGCTTTGCGGCCTCAAGGTCGGGGATGTCCGCCACAATCGGGTGCGTGGTGGGCAGCTGGTCCTGGACGTAGGCCCAGGCCTTGCGCTTGTTGGCGAAGTTGACCCAGGCGGTGTCCCAATCGGTAGCCTGGTCAACGCCCAATGTGCCCATGTAGTCCGCGAACGATTCCTTGAGCCATAGGTCATCCCACCACTGCATGGTCACCAGGTCCCCGAACCACATGTGCGCCATCTCGTGCATGAGGGTGTTGGCGCGGCCCTGGTATTGGGCGTCGGTGGCACGTGAGGTGAAGACGTAGTTCTCGGTGAACGTCACCAGGCCGGGGTTCTCCATGGCGCCCAGATTGTATTCGGGAACGAAGGCCTGGTCATACTTGCCCCAGGGGTAGGGGTAGTCGAAGAGCCGGTTGAAGAAGTCCAGGCCGTTCTTGGTGAGGCGGAAGAGCGCACCGGTGTCGAAAGAGTCAGCCATCGACGCACGGCAGTACAGGGCGAGCGGCACGTCGAGGGGCGTGCCGTCGTCGAGCGTTGCCTGCCAGCGGTCTTCTGCCTTGAAGTAGGGGCCGGCCAGCACGGTGGTGACGTAGGTGGACATGGGTTCGGTGCTGGCGAAGTCCCAGCGTGCCGCGGCCCGGTCGTTGGAGAGGAGCGTGCGGTTCACTTCCGCACCGTTGGAGGCCACGTGCCATTCGGCGGGTGCCGTCACATGGAAGGTAAAGGCGGCTTTGAGGTCGGGCTGTTCGAAGTTCGCGAAGACCCGGCGGGCATCCGCCGGCTCGTACTGTGTGTAGAGGTAGCACTGGCCGTCGGCGGGATCCACGAAGCGGTGCATGCCTTCGCCCGTGCGGCTGTACAAGGCGGTACCGGTGACGGTCACCTGGTTCTCGGCCTGCAGGTTGTCCAACTTGATGCGGGCGCCGCCCACCGCGTGCTCCACGCGGAGTTCCTGGCCGTTAAGGAGCACGCTGTGGACCTCGCCGATGAAATCCAGGAACGTCGAGGCGCCTGGCTCGGCGGTGAAGTTGATGATGCTGCGGCTTGGATAGCCTGCAACGTCCGGGTCGGCCGCCCGGCGCACGTCCAGCGTTACGTCGTAGCTGGTGGTGCTGATCAGGGCTGAACGTTCGGCGGCTTCGTTGCGCTGCAGATTCTCATTTAACACCCAGCTATCTAAGCACGCGCCGGGTGGTCAAAATCACGCGGCGATCAGCAGGGCGGCCGCAAGTCCCAGGAGGGCAATAAGGAGCCAGGACACCAGGGCCGCCAGGAGCGCACGGCCACCGGTGTGCAGCAGTAGGCGGATCCGCACGGCTGAGCCCAAACCGAACAGCGCGGCGCCCAGCAGGATGTCTTGAACCGCCGCCCCCGCCTCCAGCCATCCTCCCGGGAGCCAACTGGCGGAGCGGAGACCCACCATGGCGACGAAGCCCAGGACAAACAGGGGCACCACCGGCGGAAGCTTCGCATTGCCATCCGCCCCCGGGCCGGGTTTCGCAGTCAGGCGCTGGTGCGCTCCCGCGATGGCCGCCACGGGTGCGAGCAGCAGCACGCGGGTGAGCTTGACGACGACGGCGATGCCGAGTGCCGCAGTCCCGGCGGTTTGCGCCGTGGCCACCACCTGGCCGACGTCGTGCACTGAGGCGCCAATCCAGGCACCGAAAACCGGCGCGCTGAGCTGCAGGGGATGGACCAGCAGCGGCATGACACCGATCGCGAGGGTTCCGCAGAGCGTCACCAGCGCCACCGGCAGGACGGTGTCCACGTGCCGGATGCGGCGGACGGCTGCCATGGCGCCGATGGCGGAAGCGCCGCAGATTGAAAACCCCGTTGCCACCAGCAGCGACGTCACCGGCGGAAGCCGGAACAGCCGGGAGATCAGGTAGGTTCCGCCAAAGCCCGCGGCCACCACCGCCGCGATCAGTAACAGGGCAAGCCAGCCCAGTCCCAGTACGTCCATAACGCTCACCTTCAGGCCCAGCAGGACAATCCCGCCGCGCATCAGGTGCTTTCCGGCGAAGTCCAGCCCCGGGCGTGCCCTGCCGGCAGTCCAGACGCCCGTCGCCGGCAGGTTGGCAGCCAGGACGCCCAGGACCACGGCCAGGGTCATGGCCGGGAGGGCTGGAACGAGCCCGTGGATCAGGAAGGCGGCGGCCAGTGCCACGGCTGCCGTAGCCAGGCCCGGAAGCAGCCGGTCGGCGCCTCCGGGGATGCCCGGGCCGGGGGCGGGGAGGCTTCTGCGGACTGGCACTCACCTACTGTGCCGGAAAAGACACGGGATGCACGAACCGGACCACGTCCGCCAACACGCCAGAATGGATGGCAGTAATGAATTCGAAACAAAAAGATGGTTGGCTATTGGACATGTCAGACCTATTCCAGGATTACTCCGTGGCCGCCGGCCGCACCGGAGCCTACGACGAGATGTTTGCCCCCGGGCAACAGGCCCGTGACTCTTATGGGCAGGTGGCCGACGCCCTTCGTAAGCTCTCCCTTGCCGATGTCAGTGCCCGTGCCGATTCCATGGCGCGCACCTTCCTGGACCGCGGTGTCACCTTCGACTTTGCCGGCGAGGAGCGTCCCTTCCCGCTCGATATCGTTCCCCGGGTCATTCCCGCGGCGGAATGGGATGTGCTGGAACGCGGCGTCGCCCAGCGCGTGCACGCGCTTGAGGCCTTCCTCAACGACGTGTACGACAAGATGAACGTGGTGTCCGACGGCGTGATACCCCGGCAACTGGTGACCACCAGTGCACATTTCCACCGTCAGGTCCACGGCTTCGAACCGGCCGGCGGCGTGCGGGTGCACATCTCCGGCATCGACGTCGTCCGTGATGCGGCCGGAACCTTCAGGGTCCTCGAGGACAACGTGCGCGTCCCTTCCGGGGTCAGCTACGTCCTGGAAAACCGGCGTGCCATGGCGAAGGGCCTGCCCGAAGCCTTCGGCCAGCAGCTCATCCGCCCGGTTGAGGAATACCCCCGCCGGCTCCTCTCGGCCCTGCGCAAAACCGCACCCGCGGGCGTGGACGATCCCACCGTCGTCGTCCTGACCCCCGGTGTGTTCAACAGCGCCTACTTCGAGCACACCCTGCTCGCCGGCCTGATGGGCGTGGAACTGGTGGAAGGCCGCGACCTCATCTGCCGTGGAAACCGCGTCTACATGCGCACCACCGCCGGTGAGCAGCGCGTGGACGTCATCTACAAGCGGATCGACGACGACTTCCTGGACCCGCTGCAGTTCCGGGCCGACTCCATGCTCGGGTGCCCCGGGCTCGTCAACGCTGCCCGGGCAGGCGGGGTGACCATCGCGAACGCAGTGGGCAACGGCGTCGCGGATGACAAACTGGTCTACAGTTACGTCCCGGACCTCATCCGCTACTACCTCAACGAGGAACCCATCATCGCGAACGTGGACACCTTCCGCCTGGAGGAGAAGGAAGCCCGCGAGTACACTCTGGACAACCTGTCAGAACTCGTGGTCAAGCCTGTGGACGGCTCTGGCGGCAAGGGCCTGGTCATCGGCCCCGACGCCTCCAAGGACGAGTTGGACGCCCTCCGCCAGCGGGTCATCGCAGACCCCCGCGGCTGGATCGCGCAGCCGGTACTGCAGCTCTCCACCGTCCCCACGCTGGGCGGCGACAAGTTCGGCCCCCGCCACGTGGACCTGCGGCCTTTCGCAGTGAACGACGGCGACAACGTCTGGGTGCTGCCCGGCGGCCTTACCCGCGTGGCACTGAAGGAAGGCTCGCTGATTGTGAACTCCAGCCAGGGCGGCGGGTCCAAGGACACCTGGGTCCTTGCCGATTCGCCCCAGGTGCCGGTGGAGACCCTGCCCCGGCCGTCCATTTCGGTGCGAGAACGCGTGTCCGTGTGGCCGGTTGAAAGCAACTGGCGCGACCGCCAGTCGGAGCAGCAGCAGTGAACCGGGCCGTGATCCATCGATTGTCTTTTCCCGTGTCGGGCCCGCAGGAGGTAGCCGCGAATGCTTAGCCGTATTGCCGAGTCCCTTTTCTGGATTGGCCGTTATGTGGAGCGTGCCGACGGCACGGCGCGCATCCTCGATGTGCACCTGGAGCGGCTGAACCACCTGCCCATGGACGAGCGGAAAAGCGTGGCGCAGGAGCTTCTGGCCGTTATGGGCGCCCGCCCGCAGAGCGAGGACTTCGGGCTGCCTGAACTACTCCATGCCCTGGCGTACGACAAGACCAGCGCCACCTCGATTGCCGGGTCCCTGGGAGCGGCACGCGAGAACGCCCGCCGCGCCCGCGAAACGGTTTCCTCCGGTTTGTGGGAGAGCCTCAACACCACGTACTACGGGTTGAGCCAGCACCGCAAGGACGTGGTGGGCACCTACCGGTTCTGCAACTGGACGCTGGAACGCACAGCCATGGTGAGCGGCCTGGCGGACACCACGGTGAGCCATGATGAAAGCTGGCTGTTCCTGGTGTTGGGACGCTCCCTGGAGCGGGCCGACATGACCGCCCGCATGCTGTCCACCCGCGATGTCCTGTCCGCAGGCATGTCCTGGGTCAACATGCTCCGCTGCGCCGGGGCGTACGAGTCCTTCCTGCGCACGCGCCGGGCCGCCTTCGGCGACCAGCACGCTGCCGAATTCCTGCTGCTGGACCGGCTGTTCCCGCGGTCCATTGTGTATGCGCTGCGGGATGCCGACGAGTGCCTTGCCAAACTGGATCCCTCCGCGCAGCGTGTGGGCTTCATCAACGACGCCCGCCGGATTGTGGGGCAGGCGCGCACGTTCCTCGAGTTCCACCGCACGGACGACCTCATGTCCGAGCTCCCCGAACACATGGAACGCGTGCAGAAGGCAGTGTCCCAGGCCTCGGACGCCATTTCCCGTAAGTACTTCAATCAGGCGGACGAACTGGCCTGGGTGGGAGAAGTTTCATGACCCGGCTAAGCATCGTTCACAAGACGGCCTACAAGTACAACAAGCGGGTCACCCTGTCCTACAACGAGGCCCGGATGACGCCCCTGACGGATTCCCAGCAGGTGGTGCTGGAATCGGTGGTCAAGGTTTCGCCGTCGCAGGCCGCGGTGAGCACCTACCGGGACTACTGGGGGACCAGGGTCACGGCCTTCGACATGCAGATGCCGCATGAGCACCTCGAAGTGGTCTCCAACATCACGGTGGAAGTGCACCGCGCCGAAAAGATCCCCTCCGAGGCGGACATTGTGGGCTGGGACGTCCTTGCCGCACCCGAGACCCTCAATACGTTCAGCGACTGGCTTCCCCAGTCCAGGCTGAGCGGTCCCGGGGACGAGGTCCTGGGCATCATCCCCGGCGTGGTAGCGGACAAAAACCCGCACGACGCCGCCATGGCCGTCTTCGCATGGATGCGCGGCGAGATGACGTACATGTCCGGCTCCACCGCCGTCACCACCAATGCCGAGGAGGCCTGGGGCCAGCGCCAGGGAGTTTGCCAGGACCTCGCCCACCTCGCCATCGGAGCCCTGCGGAGCTGCGGTATACCGGCCCGATACGTCTCGGGGTACCTGCACCCGCGGGCGAGCGCAGGCATCGGCGAAACCGTGGCCGGGCAGTCGCACGCCTGGCTGGAGTTCTGGGACGGCGACTGGCGGAGCTGGGATCCCACCAACCACAAGCCTGCCGGTGACTTCCACGTAACCGTGGCCAGGGGGAGGGACTACCGCGACGTGTCCCCGCTCAAGGGCATCCTGTCCGGTGGCGGCGGGTCCGCACTGAACGTCAGCGTGGAGATCACCCAGCTCGCCTGATAGCGCCCGGCCTGACCGGCAGCTGTTTCACTTGGAGGCGTCCGCATCTGCGGACGCCTCCGGCGTTTAGTCCGGCATACTCCGGGGCTGCCCTGGCAACGCCGCCTCCGGTGCCACTACCAGGGGCTTGGCCTGTAGTCCTTGAGGAACACCCCGTACTGGTCCTCGCCGTGTTCGCCCATCACGATCGGGTCGTAGACCCGCGCTGCCCCGTCCACCAGGTCCAGCGGCGCATGGAAGCCTTCCTCCATAAGCCGGACCTTGGTGAAGTGGGGACGCTCGTCGGTGATCCAGCCGGTGTCGACGGCGGTCATCAGGATGCCGTCGGTGTCCAGCATTTCCTGCGCGCTGGTCCGCGTCATCATGTTGAGAGCCGCTTTGGCCATGTTGGTGTGCGGATGGCCGGGCCCCTTGTAGGCGCGCGAGAACTGGCCCTCCATGGCTGAGACGTTCACGATGTACTTCCGCTGCGCTGTGGACCGTTTCATGGCGGGGCGGAGCCGGCTGACCAGCAGGAAGGGGGCTGTGACGTTGCAGAGCTGGACTTCGAGCATTTCCAGCGGGTCCACCTCGTCCACTACCTGCGTCCAGCTGTTGATGGTGGCCAGATCCGGTACCAGACCGCCGGCGTCGATCGCTGTTCCCGAGGCGATGCGTTCCAGCGAAGCGGAACCGGTCGAGAGCGCCAGTGAGGTGATGGCGTCCCCGGCGAGGACCGGATGTTCGGTGACGCTGCTGGCCAGGGCCAGGGGGTGCTTGTCGTGGGCGTGGCCGAAGGTCACGAGCTCGGGGCCGCCGTTGGCATGCTCGAGTGCCGCGGGAAGCGGTTCGTCCTCCGCGTCCACCAGCGGCTTGTAGGCGTTGCCGGACCGCCGTACCGTCTGGGCTGCGTTGTTGATGATGATGTCCAGGGGGCCGGCCTCGTTGAGCGAGTCGGTCAGGGCCATCACCTGGGCGGGGTCGCGCAGGTCGATGCCCACAATGCGGAGCCGGTGCAGCCACTCGCCGCTGTCCTCCATGGCGGCAAAGCGGCGGGCCGCGTCCTTGGGGAACCGGGTGGTGATGGTGGTGTGGGCGCCGTCACGGAGCAGCCGGAGCGCGATATACATGCCGATCTTGGCGCGTCCGCCGGTCAGCAGGGCGCGACGGCCCGTCAGGTCGGTGCGGGCGTCGCGTTTGCCGTGGTTGAACGCGGCGCACTCCGGGCAGAGCTGGTGGTAGAAGGCGTCAACCTGGGTGTAGTGCTGCTTGCAGATGTAGCAGGGACGGGACCGGATGAGGTGGCCGGCAACCTTGCCCGTAGCGGACGGGGCAAGCTTGTTCCCCCGGGTTTCGTCGTCGATCCGGTCCGGGGCTGCGGTGGCTGTCTGGGCGAGCACGGCGCGGTCGGCCTCGGAGATCAGGTCGCGCTTGGTGACACGGCGGTGCCGCTTGACGGCCTTGAACATTTTCCCGGTGGCGCGGCGCACCGAGACGTAGTCCGGATGCTCCTCGTCGTAAGCGTGGATCGTGTTGAGGACCTTGAGGCAGGCCTGGATTTCCTCAGGCGTCAGATCGGGGGAGCTCATTAGGCCAATTTTACAGGCTGGGACTGCGTGCCGGCCCCACGATGAGAAGGGCCGGCCGAAGGGGAGCGCCCTGCCGGGCGCACCCCGGGCACGCTCAGGAGATACGTGCGCTGGGCGCTGTTTCCGCCGCTGCAGCAGCGTGAGTTTTAGCCACCTTGTCAACGGACTCGCGAACGTCCGGGTACTGTTCCGCTGCGGCCTTGACGGCGTTGGGCACCAGATGCAGGTTGGCGGCCGCGAGCTTGCGCTCTGCTTCACCGGGCTCGGGGACTTCCTGGCCCTTGGACAGGACGGTGATCCCGGACTCTGTGACCTTGAAACCGCGGGAGCGGTCCAGCTCCGGGTCCAGTCCGATTGCAGCCCCAGCCGGCACCTTCACGTTTTTGTCAATGATGGCCCGGTTGATCACGGCGCCCTCGCCGATCTGTACTTTATCCATCAGGACGGAATCGATGACCCGGCTGCTGGTGGCCACGTAGACGTCGTTGGAGAGGACGGACCCTTCCACCACACCACCGGAGATCACCACACCGCTGGACACGATGGAGTCCAGCGCGGTGCCCACCGTGTTGTTCTGCCCACGGACGAACTTGGCCGGCGGGGAGATGCTTTGCCGGGTGTAGATGGGCCATTCGGAGTTGTACAGGTTGAAGACCGGCAACGGGGAGATGAGGTCCATGTGGGCGTCGTAGAAGGAGTCGATGGTGCCGACGTCGCGCCAATACGTACGGTCACGCTCGGTGGAGCCGGGGATGTCGTTGAGGGTGAAGTCGTAGACGTCCGCTTCGCCCTGGTTCACGAAGTAGGGGATGATGTCGCCGCCCATGTCGTGCTTGGTGTCGAGCCGCTCGGCGTCGACGTGCAGCGCCGCGACCAAGGCGTCGGCGTCGAAAACGTAGTTGCCCATGGAGGCAAGGAACTGTGAGGGGTCGGCCGCGAGCCCGGGGGTGGTGGCGGGCTTTTCCACGAACGCGGCGATCTTCTGGGGATTCTCCTGGTCCACTTCGATCACGCCGAACTGGTCGGCCATGTGCAGCGGCTGCCGCACCGCGGCCACCGTGGCCTTGGCGCCGCTGTGGACGTGCTGCGCCACCATCTGGGCGAAGTCCATGCGGTACACGTGGTCAGCGCCGACCACCACCACAATGTCCGGGTTGGCGTCGTGGATGAGGTTCAGGGACTGGTAGATGGCATTGGCGCTGCCGAGGAACCAGCTCTTGCCTACCCGCTGCTGTGCCGGGACGGAGGCCACGTAGTTGCCCAGCTGGGTAGACATGCGCCAGGTTTCCGAGATGTGGCGGTCAAGGCTGTGCGACTTGTACTGCGTGAGTACGACGATCTGCAGGTAACGGGAATTCACCAGGTTGGACAGGGCGAAGTCGATCAGGCGGTAGCTTCCCGCAAAGGGCACGGCAGGCTTCGCCCGGTCTGCCGTCAGCGGCATCAGCCTGTTTCCCTCGCCGCCTGCAAGGACAATGGCCAGGACTCTTTTGTTCAACGGCATAATTGGTCGCTCCTGTACGCCTTCGTAACTCCCCAAGACAGTCCGGCATGCCCGGACTCCTTCACACTAGAACAGTTAAGCGTGAAGGACTACCTTGGTGCTTGTGCGAATAGACATTGTGACTAAAGAGTTCCCACCGGAGATCTATGGTGGCGCCGGGGTCCACGTGGCCGAATTGAGCAGGGTGCTTAGTAAGCATGTTGACCTGCAGATTCGTGCTTTCGGGGCTCCCCGCGACGCCGATTACCATGGCGCCGGGGTGACTTCCTACTCCGTGCCGGAGGACCTGGGTTCGGCAAACGCGGCTGTGCAGACACTAGGCGTCGACCTGCGGATCGTCCCGGACGTCGAGGGCGCGGACGTGGTCCACTCGCATACCTGGTACGCCAACATGGCAGGCCATCTTGCGTCCCTGCTGCACGGGATTCCGCATGTTCTCAGCGCCCACAGCCTTGAACCGCTCCGTCCTTGGAAGGCCGAGCAGCTCGGCGGGGGTTACGCCCTGTCCTCGTGGGTGGAGAAGACCGCCTACGAGGCCGCAGCGGCCATCATCGCCGTATCGGAGGGCATGCGGCAGGACATCCTCCGCAGCTACCCGGACGTGGACCCGGCCAAGGTGCGGGTTGTCCACAATGGCATCGACGTCGAGCTGTGGAACCGCGACGAGAACAGCGACGCCGTCCGCGCGCTGGGCATTGATCCGGACAAGCCGAGTGTTGTCTTTGTGGGGAGAAACACCCGCCAGAAGGGGGTTCCCTACCTTCTGCGGGCTGCCGCGAAGCTTCCCGCCGACGTCCAGCTGGTCCTCTGCCTGGGCGCGGCCGACACTCCGGAACTGGCCGCCGAGACTGCCCGCCTGATCGAGGACCTGCAGCGGGAGCGGACCGGCGTTGTCCTTATTGAACGCATGCTGCCCCGCAATGAGCTCATCCAGGTACTCAGCCATGCGACGGCATTCGCCTGCCCCTCCATCTACGAACCGCTGGGCATCGTGAACCTGGAAGCCATGGCCTGCGGGGCAGCCGTTGTGGCCAGTGCCACCGGCGGCATCCCCGAGGTGGTGGAGCACGGCCGGACCGGGCTCCTCGTGGAGCTGGAGCAGGTTACCGACGGTACCGGGACGCCCCTTGACCCGGAAAAGTTCGTCACCGAATTCGCCGCCGCCCTCACCGAGGTGGTCTCGGACCCCGAGCGGGCCCGCGCCATGGGACAGGCCGGCCGGCTGCGCGCCGAACAGCACTTTTCCTGGGAGTCGATCACCGAAACAACCCTCGAGGTGTACCGCTCGGTGCTTCCGGCACAGAGCTAGCCGGCTGCTCTGAAGGAACGACGACGGCGCCGCCCCCTCGCAAGGGGAGCGGCGCCGTCGTCATTCCTGCCGTCAGGTGATGGTCAGTTGCGCTTCACTGCGGCGGTGCGGGCCAGCAGCACCTTCTCGTCCACGGGCGCCTGGCCGCTGGCGCGCTGGCTTCTGAAGTAGGTCCGTGCCTCGTCCTGCCGTTCCTTCTCGGCGCCCGTCGCAATCTTCGCCCGCACGTGCTGTTCACCGTACCCGAATGCATCAACGAGTTCCACGGCATGCGGGCGGAGCTTCACGAGCAGCCGGTTGATGTACTCACCCACGGTGCGTCCCCGCTGCATGGAAAGGCGGCCGTTCATGAGGTACCAGGACAAGTTCTTTTCAATCAGGGAAAGTCCGAACAGGTCGCGCAGCCAGGTCAGCACCGTTTTAGTGCCGGGGTCGGTGACATCGCGAAGCGCGTCCGTGAACGCCTCCCATTGAAGCAGTTCGGCGTGTGCCTGGGCAGCGTCGATGAGTTCGTTTTGGTGCCGGTTGAACAGGGCAGCGCCCTTCTCCTGCGACAGCCGGCCCGTACCCTTGAGCGCTGTCGCAGCCTCGGCCACCATGGTCTGCACCCGGTCGGTGAGGAGCGCACGCTGCCCCTCCTCATCGCGGAGGGCAATCGCGGCCTTTTGCACCGACCCCGTATCAGCCACGAACTGGGCCACCTGGCGCAGGCCGGTGCGGTGGATGGCGGCTCCGGTGGCCTGGCCCACGACGTACCGGGCCAGCACTCCGAAGTCGACGCTCCGGAATTCCTTGGCGTAGTCAGCCAGCAGCCGCTTGGCGACGAGCTGCAGCAGCACGGTGTTGTCGCCCTCAAAGGTGGCGTACACGTCGAGGTCGGCCCGCAGTGACGCGAAGCGGTTTTCGATCAGGAACCCGGCGCCGCCGCAGGCTTCGCGGCACTCCTGCAGGGTATCCAAGGCATGCCAGGTGCTCAGCGGCTTCAGCGCAGCAGCGAGCGTTTCCAGGTCCTGGCGGTCTTCGTCCGTATCGTGGGCGCCCGAGAAAACGTCGTCGAACTTCTCCAGCAGCTGCTCGTGGGCGAAACTGGCAGCGTAGGTGGTGGCCAGCCTCGTGAACAGGCGCTTCTGGTGGCGCTGGTAATCCAGGAGCACTTCCTCCTCCGTGTGGGACGAGGCGTTGAACTGGCGGCGTTCGGTGGCGTACTGGATGGCCGCCTTCAAAGCGACTTTGGAGGCGGCGACGGCTGCGCCATCCAGGGACACGCGGCCCTGCACCAGGGTGCCCAGCATGGTGAAGAAGCGGCGGCCGGGGCTGGCGATGGGGGAGCTGTACTTTCCGTCGCTGTCCACGTCGCCATAGCGGTTCAGCAGGTTGGTGCGTGGGATCCGGACGTTGGTGAAGTGCAGCCTGCCGTTGTCAATGCCGTTAAGGCCGCCCTTGATGCCGTCATCCTCACCGCCGATACCGGGCAGGAATTCCTTCGTTTCAGGGTCCCTCAGGTCCACGTAGAACGCGTGGACGCCGTGCCCGACGCCCCGGGTGACCAGTTGGGCGAACACCACTGCGCCCAAGCCGTCCGTGGCCGCGTTGCCGATGTAGTCCTTCCAGGCTGCCCGGAACGGCGTGTGCACCACGAATTCATCAGTGGCGGGGTCATAGGTGGCGGTGGTGGCGATGCTGGCCACGTCAGAGCCGTGGCCTGTCTCCGTCATGGCGAAGCAGCCCGGGATCTCCAGGTTCATGATCCCTGGAAGCCACTTGGAGTGGTGTTCTGCGGTGCCGAGGTGCATCACCGCCGAACCGAAGAGTCCCCATTGGACACCGGCCTTGATCTGCAGTGACGGGTCCGCCACCACCAACTCCTCAAAGCCGGCGATGTTCCCGCCGTGGTCATCGAAGCCGCCCAGCGCCTTGGGGAACGCGCGGTGCACTGCCTCGTTCTCCACGAGGTACTTCAACTGCCCGAAGACCCTCTCACGGTGTTCGGTATGCGCCAGCCCTTCGATCTTGTGCAGCTCCGGCTGTGCTGCGAGGCTCCTGGCTTGAAGCCGGGTTGCGGCCCACTTGCCAAGGAGCTGACCGCCCAGCGCGTCGACGTCGACGGCCGGCTGCGCGGAGGCTGTTCGCGGGGCCGTTCCAGAGGGGGCGGCCGTTGGGGCGGGGCGTTGCCGGTTTCCGGCGGGACGGTCCACTAGTTCAGTCATGTCAATGTCCTTCGTTGGTGCTGACAGGTGGGTTGATGGTGCTGCGGCTAAGCAACGGGATCAGGCGTCCGGGACGGACAGCTTGGGCAGTTCGGGGGCAATGCCGACGCACAGCCAAGCCGTAATTTGCCGTGCCATCGCTTCCTGCCCGGGTTTCGTTGCGGAGTCAGGGGTACTGAGCCACTGTTCGCCCGCATTCCGCACCAGTCCGATCGCAGCTTTGGGCCAGTATCCGATCACGGCCTCCTTGCCATCGCCCAAGTGGGAACGCATCGGGGTGGCAATCATGTCGGCGACGGCGTCAAAGAAGTGCCCTAGGGCAGCGGAGCCGGCTGCGGCGTCCTGGGGGCTGTCCGGTTCAGCGGCATGCCGGGTGACGAAGGTGTAGACGTTGGGGCTCGTACTGGCCATCTGCAGATAAGCGGTGACCATTGCCAACAAGCCTTCGCGCGGGGTGACGGCGCTCTGCGCAGCCTCCTGGATCCGCCGCTGCATTTGGCTGAGGACAACTTCGCCCACTGCCTGCTGGAGTCCGGCCTTGTCCCCGAAGTAGCGGTAGAAGACAGACTTGGACGTCCCAGCTGCGGCAGCTATGTCCTCCATGGATGCGTCGCTTCCCAGGGTGTGTACCGCCCGGCGTGCGGACTTGATCAGCTCCCTGCGCCGTTCCTCCCGGTGGCTCTGCCAGCGTGATGAGCGCCCGCTCTTCGGGCGCGGCGGCAGCGGGGGACGTTTGCTGGATGTTCACGATACCCAGCGTATCAGGTACGCTGGGTATCGGTAACCGAACGTGACCCGAGGAGATACCCATGTCCATTGACGGACAGCCCACCACCGGACCTGACGCGGCCGGGACTTCCGCCGCTGCCGCCGCCCGTGTGCACCGCCGCGCAGTCATTGTCGGCGGCAACCGAATCCCGTTCGCGCGATCGGGCGGGGCCTATGCCAAGTCCTCGAACCAGGACATGCTGACAGCAGCCCTTGACGGGCTGATCGCACGTTTTGGCCTGCAGGACGAACGGATCGGGGAGGTGGCCGCGGGTGCAGTGCTCAAGCACTCACGGGATTTCAACCTCACGCGTGAGGCCGTCCTCGGTTCTGCCCTTTCCCCGGAGACCCCCGCCTACGACCTCCAGCAGGCGTGCGCCACAGGCCTGGAAACGGTCGTGGGGCTGACCAACAAGATTAAGCTGGGCCAAATCGACTCGGCGATCGCCGGTGGGGTGGATTCCGCCTCGGACGCGCCGGTGGTGGTCAGCGAAGGCCTCCGTGAGGTAATCCTCGACCTCAACCGGGCCAAGAGCCTTCCACAGCGGCTGCAGATCCTCAGCCGCCTGCGGCCAAAGGACCTGGCACCGCTGGCGCCCGGAACGTCCGAGCCGCGGACCGGCCTGTCCATGGGGGAGCACCAGGCGCTGACCACAGCACAGTGGAAAATTTCGCGCGAGGCACAGGATGAACTCGCCCTGAACAGCCACCGGAACCTTGCGGCCGCTTACGACGCCAAGTTCTTTGACGACCTGCTCACCCCCTACCGGGGACTGACCCGCGACGGCAACCTGCGGGCAGACACCTCCCAGGAAAAGCTGGCCACCCTGAAGCCCGTCTTCGGGAAGAACCTCGGCGCCGACGCCACCATGACGGCCGGGAACTCCACACCGCTGACTGACGGCGCCTCGACTGTCCTGTTGTCCTCGGAGGAGTGGGCCGATGCCCGCGACCTGCCCAAGCTCGCCGCCGTGGTGGACGCCGAAGCAGCGGCGGTGGATTTTGTGCACGGCAAAGACGGCTTGCTGATGGCCCCGGTGTTCGCCGTGCCCCGGCTGCTCTCCCGTCATGGGCTCACGCTCGACGACTTTGATTTCGTCGAGATCCACGAAGCCTTCGCAGCCACGGTCCTCAGCATGCTGGCCGCCTGGGAGGACGAGGAATTCGGGCGGACGCGGCTCGGTCTGCCGGGTGCCTTTGGGAAAGTCGACCGCTCAAAGCTGAACGTCAACGGGTCCTCGCTTGCCGCCGGCCATCCGTTTGCCGCCACCGGTGGCCGGATTGTTGCTTCACTCGCCAAGATGCTGCATGACAAGGCTGCCGCCGAGGGACGTCCTGCCCGGGGCCTCGTATCGATATGCGCCGCCGGCGGCCTGGGCGTCGTTGCGATTCTCGAATCACTGTAGGGGGAACGGATGACAGATAAATACGCACAGTTCGTGAACCAGGGCCTGGGCAGGAATGTGGCCAAGAAGCTCGGCCTGCCACAGCCAGCGGTCCTGCGCCGGTACGAGCCCGGTGGCCCGTTGATCACCGGGCCCATCCTGGTCCAGGGAGATACTGCCGGTGCCGACAGCCTGGCTGCCGCACTGCTGTCCTGGGATCTGGACGTCCGGCGGCACGCCGTTCCGCGGGAAAAGCTTGGCGCCATCATCCTGGTGCTGGATGAGGTGGAACGGCCGGAAGACCTGGGGAAGCCAATTCTTTCCGCGGCAGCCTCCCTCCGGGACCTGGCTCCGGGCGGCCGCGCCATTACCGTGTCCCGGCCGGCGTCAGGCGCAACCTCTCCGGCGGCAGCAGCCGCGCGCCAGGGAGTGGACGGGTTCCTGCGCTCGCTGGCGAAGGAACTGCGGGCAGGAGCCACCGGAAACGGCATCCTCCTGGCACCGGACGTGCAGGCGGCGAGTCCGGGGGCACTGGAGGCAGTCCGGTTCTTCCTATCCGGCCGCTCCGCCTTTGTGGACGGTCAGTTCATCACAGTCTCCACGGCGGGGGAGCCTCCCCAGGACCTGGACAAGCCCCTGAAGGGGAGGATCGCCGTCGTCACAGGAGCAGCCCGCGGCATCGGCGCGGCAATCGCCAGGACCCTGCACCGGGACGGGGCCACCCTGGTGCTGGTGGATATCCCCGCGTCAGGTGAGCAGCTGGCAGCGGTGGCCAACGAGGTCCGCGGGACGGCGCTCCAGCTGGACATCAGCAGGCAGGACGCCGGACAGCGGATCCTTGAGCACTGCGTCCAGCGGCACGGGCGGCTGGACATTATGGTCCACAATGCCGGCATCACCCGGGACAAGCTCCTGGCCAACATGGATGAGGACCGCTGGAACTCGGTGATTGAGATCAACATCGCCGCCCAGCTCCGGATCAACGAGGCGCTTTTGGCGTCCGAACACTTCCGCGCTTCTCCACGGATCGTCTGCGTCGCCTCCACCAGCGGCATCGCAGGAAACCGGGGCCAGACAAACTATGCGGCGTCCAAGGGCGGGGTCATGGGCATGGTCCGTGCCACCGCGCCGCTGCTGGCTCCCCACGGGGGAAGCATCAACGCCGTGGCGCCTGGCTTCATTGAAACCGAGATGACAGCCAAGGTACCCCTGGTCCTCCGGGAGATGGGGCGGCGCCTGAACTCGCTGCAGCAGGGCGGGGAGCCAACCGACGTTGCCGAAACCATCGCCTTCCTCGCGAGCGACGCCGCCGGCGGTATCAACGGCGAGGTACTCCGGGTCTGCGGACAGTATGTGATGGGGGCATGATGCCCGCACAACCGGTGATCCTGGGGGAGATGCCGTCGCTTTCGAAGCTCTACCTGAATGCGGCAGCCCAGGCCGCCCGGCGCCGGCTGCTTGGGACGCATGACGGCTCCGTTCTCCCGGCCGTGAGCCACGAGGTCCGCGGGGTCACGGTGGACGTCGGGAACCTCACTGCCTACCAGCACCTCATCGGCGAAACTGCCAGCGACGTCCTGCCGGCCGGTTTTATCCATGCCCTGGCGTTCCCGCTTGCGATGAGCGTGCTGAACCGGGACGACTTTCCGCTCCCGCTGCTGGGCATGATCCATCTGCGGAACAGCGTGGAGCAGAGGTCGCCGGTGCTCTTCACCGACGCCCTGGACATCACGGCGCACGTGGAAAACCTGCGTGGCCACCGCGCAGGGACACAAGTGGACGTGGTGGCCGAGGCGCGCTTGGCAGGGACGGCAGACATTTCCTGGCTCGGTACGTCAACGTACCTCGCCAAGGGCGTTTTCCTGCCGGGTATCGACAAGACCTCAGCCGCCGCGGTCCGGACCGGCTTCACGGCACCTGACCCTACCGGACTCTGGCAGCTGGGCGTTGATACCGGCAGGGCCTACGCAGCGGTGTCCGGTGACTTCAATCCCATCCACCTCAGCGTGCTGTCAGCCAAAGCGCTGGGGATGCGGCGCTCCATAGCCCACGGCATGTACCTTGCCGCCAGGGCGCTCGCCGACGTTGGCGCCGTCCGCGGGGATTCGTTTATATGGGACGTGGACTTCGAGGCGCCGGTCTTCCTTCCCTGCCGGGTTGCGCTGGACATCAGTACGGTTCAGGGCACGGCGGGAACATGGGAGCGTTCGGACTTCGCCGCGTGGAATCCTCGCTCCGGCCGCCGGCATTTCAGCGGCTCCGTGAGGTCCTTCCAGGCCCCCTTTCTTACGACGGCGGTCCCTCGGCACCTGGCCGGACAGCACGCAGGATCCGGTGAAGGCTGAGGATGATGGATTCGGACGCGGGAACGGCGCCCTCATCCAGTTCACGGGCGGCGGTGGCAGCCATTGCGGTTTCCACCGCCGCGGTGGCAGCCCTGAGAAGTTCCTCCTGCTCCTCTGTGTCCGCATCGCTGACGGAACGAAGCAAATTTCCGGTGGCCGTAATGGCATCGGCAAGCGGTTCATTGTCCTGCAGGGGAACGGTGTACGGCACATCGCTTTCCCAGATCACGTCGGAGAGCACGTCTGTCATGTCCTGGATATGGAACGTCACCCGCTCCAGTTGACGAAGGTTGCGGTAGTCCACGTCGATGTCCCGGGGATGGAGCCTTCGCCGGGGGTTGGCGCGCCGGCTGGCGTCAGCTTCTTTGACGAGGTGCCGTACGGAGCCGGTGGCTGATGCCAGTTCCTCCGAGCGGCGGGACCACTCCTCATGCTCGGGCGGCCACTCTTCCTTTAATGCTGCACCCATGTCCGTCAGTTGTTGGCCGAGGGCAAGACGGAGGCTGTCCAGGCTCGCTGCCGCCGCCTTTAGGTGCAGCGGGGGAAAAACCAGGAAGTTAACCGCGATGCCCACGCCAACGCCGACGCCCATCTGCACCAGATAGCCAAAGGAAAAGTCGTCGGCGTTGTTGCCTCCCACCAGGAGGACCAGCAGCGCCGCCGTCGGAATCCAGTCACTGCCGGAGCCGATGCCCCTTATCCCGCCCAGAAGCACGCCGATACCCATGAACAAAGCCACCGTCAGGGGCGAGGGATCGGCGATGTTCACCAGGATGACAGCGAGGCCAATTCCCACGGTGAGCCCAACCAGGGCTTGAACCCCATTCCGCACCGAGCCGGCCACGTTGTGGTACATGGCCACCAGCGCTCCCAGCGGGGCGTAGTAGGGGTAGTTGGCTGCGGCCCCGGGCATCACCGGGGCGATGAGGAAGGCCAGGCCGGCCGCCAGAGCAGCCTTGGCCGCCAATTGCAGGCGTTGTGCAGCGAACGCCGTGGACAGTCCTTCCACTGCCTGCTTCAGGTACTGGGTCCCCCTGGCCCACCGGACTGCCGGACGTGCTTGAGAATTGCCCATCCAATCCACCCTAGGGCGCCTGTGCGGCCGGGGACAAAGCTGCTGGTCAGGAGGGCAAGAAAGACGTCCTGCCAGGAAGGTTCAGGACAAGGCCGCTGCTGAACGGCGCACGGCGGCGGCCAGCTGGTGGGCTTTCCCGGGTGTTCGTCCCTCCTCCGCACGCCGGGGAATGTAGCCAAATCCCAGGCCGTAGGCGGGGTCCGCGAAGCCAAGGGCGGCGTTGGCGCCCTCGTGTCCGAAAGCACGATGACTGCCAAAGTTCCTGGAGGGGTGCGGCTTCATGAACACCACGGCAAAAGCGTTGTCCAGGCCGGAGGATCGGTCCAGTCCCCAGACCTGTTCCTGGGACATCAGCTCCACCGTTGCAGGACTCAGAAATGCCTTCGCGCCGTCGATCCCGGTGGTGGCTGCTGCGTAAAGCCTGGCCAAACCCTCGGCGGAACCCACGCCGCCCGCCGCCGACATGCCTGCGCCGCGCACAGCCCGGATGTTCGGGAGCTCCATAATGGTGCTGACTGCCGCGTTGCTGTTCAGGCCGTCCAGGCTGAGCGGATCGAGCCACGGCTGTTGCGGGTCAGTGGTATACAGGACATCCCGGTAGCGGGGCTCCAGCTCCTCCGGCAGGCCGAGGAAGAAGTCGATGTCCAATGCAGTCCGGATCCGCCGGTGGTACATATCCTGCAGCGATTCTCCTGCCGTGCGGCGGCACAGCTCCTCCATGAGGATCCCGATGGTCAGGGCGTGGTAGCCAAACTGCCGCCCGGGCTGCCAAGCGGGCCGGGCCGAGGCCAGGCGGGCGGCAGCACCGGGAGTGGTGAACTCGTCCAGTGCAAAGCCGCCCTCCACTCCGGGAAGCCCCGCCTGATGGGACAAAGCCTCACGCACCAGCAGCCGGTCCTTGCCGTGGACCGCGAATTCCGGCCAGTAGTGGGCAACTGTGGCGTCGAGGTCAATCAGTCCGTCCTGGACCAGGAGTGCCACCACCATGGCTGCCACTCCCTTGGAGCAGGAGTAGGCGCCGGTTATCGTCCGCTCATCCATGTCCGGTCCACCGGTGAGTCCCACCACCTGCTTCCCGTGATGGTAGGCGGCGAGCTGCGCACTGTAGTCCGGGTCCTCAACCAGGAACGATTCGAAGAGCTCCAGTACGTTTTCGTAGCCGGGCGCTACATAACATTGAGATGTCTGCATCCGGCCAGTCTAGCCAGAAAGCGGTTTCCTTCAGTGCTGCGCTCCGTGTCCGGGGGCAACTTCTTCTCCCGGCTTCACAGGCCCCGGCGGGGTCCCGTCCCCGAAGGGCCGGCCACCCAAGGACTCACGCCCGTGGGCCTCGAGCCAACCCCCGAGCGCAGGGCCAGCGGGGACGATGCCGGTGGGATTGATGTCCTCGTGCACGATGTAGTAGTGCTGCTTGATCTGCACAAAATCGGTGGTGTCGCCGAAGCCGGGGGTCTGGAAGAGGTCGCGTGCGTAGCCCCAGAGGGCCGGCATCTCGCTCAGTTTCTGGCGGTTGCATTTGAAGTGGCCGTGGTAGACGGCGTCAAACCGCGCCAGGGTGGTGAACAGCCGTACGTCGGCTTCCGTGATGGTGTCGCCCACCAGGTACCGCTGCCGGGAGAGCCGCTCTTCCAGCCAGTCCATGGCGGCCCAGAGCCTGGCGTAGGCGGAATCGTAGGCTTCCTGCGAGCCAGCGAAGCCGCAGCGGTAGACCCCGTTGTTGACTTCCGTGAATACCCGCTTGTTGACGGCGTCGATCTCCTCCCGAAGGTGCTCGGGATATAGCTGGGGCGCGCCGGGGCGGTGGAACTTTGCCCATTCCGTGGAGAAGTCGAGGGTGATCTGCGGAAAGTTGTTGGTGACTACGGCGCCGGTGGCTACCTCGACGACCGCCGGTACGGTAATGCCCCGCGGATAACCGGGGAAGCGCCTGAAGTAGGCCTCCTGGAGGCGCTCGATCCGCAGGACCGGATCAACGCCGTCGGGGTCCAGGTCAAAAGTCCAGGACCGCGCGTCATGGGTCGGGCCGGGCTGGCCGAGGGAGATGGCGTCCTCGAGTCCCAGGAGACGGCGGACAATCACCGTCCGGTTGGCCCAGGGGCACGCCCTGGCAGCGATGAGGCGGTAGCGTCCCGCCTCTGCGGGCCAACCTGGCTCCCCGTTGAGGCCCGGTCTCCCGTCTGAGGTAATCCGGTCCTCAATGTAATTGGTGTCGCGGTTGAACTCCGCTCCGCCCGTTACATAGGCGCCGCGGGTGCTGTGCTCAGTCGTGCTGGCGCTTTCCGTCTGGTGGGTGCTTTCCGTTTCCTGGCTCATGGATCCACCCTAAGCGCCCGGAGGCAGGATCGCAGAGATGGGCTGCCAGGCGACCAGCCAGGACCCCGCAACGAGGACCGTGAACAGGATAATCCAGACGCCCGAAGGAATAGCCGTCGCACGGTACAGCAGGTAGGCGTCCGAGCTGGCAAGCCGGTCCCTCCGCCGCAGGTGCACGTGGGTGAGCTTGATGAGGTCCCGGACAGCGCCCACCAGCAGCACCAGGCCCAGGATAACGGACACGTGGCCCACAAATCCGGCCGGCACCAGGAAAATGAGGGCTATGTTGCCGGCGATCGCGGCGGAGGTGATCAGGAAACCTGCGGGGTTGCGCAGGAACAGCAGTGTGGCTGCAAGGGCCGCCGTGCTGACGGCAAGGGCAGCCGGCCCCCAGCCGTTGAACCCGCACCACACAAACGCAGCGCCGACGACGGCAGGCACCGGATAGCCCCAGAAGCAGGACCACACGGTGGCAAGTTTACTGCGGCTGTACGTGGTGGTGGTGCCTGAGTGGTCGAACCGAAGCCGTATTCCGGACAGCCGCTGGCCGCTCGTGACGGCCGCGACGGCGTGTCCCAACTCGTGGGTGGCAGTTGCAAGCAGGCCAACGTACTTCCAGGACCGGCGGGGGATCGAGAGGGCAGTCACTATGCAGACCGCCAGCACCAGTTCAGTGAACGTAATGACGGGAACCTCTGTGCGGCTGAAGGCACTGATGAACGTGTTCCAGGGGTTATCCGGGAGGTTCATCGAAAGGTGTCCGGGAATGAGTGGTCAATTTCAGCCATAAGCCCCTACGGTACTAGGGATGGGTGGACGCTGACGCGGCGCCGTGGGCCGCCCCGTCCAAATGCAACAGGAAACACAGGAACAGAGGAAACGTGTCATCTTTGAAGGAACGGCTGCAGGCCGACGTCGTTATCCATATGAAGGAGCGCAACAAGGCTGCGCTGACCACCGTCCGGAACGTCCTGGGCGAGATTGAGACCCGTGAAAAGTCAGGTAAGACGCCCGTGCAGCTCGATGACGCACAGGTGACATCCCTGCTTCAGAAGGAAGCCGCGAAGCGCCGGACACGGCGGACATTTATGCGGAAGCGGGGCAGCCGGACCGTGCGGCGGCGGAAATCGCCGAAGCGGAGGTCATCGAGTCCTACCTGCCCAAGCCCCTGTCCCTGGCGGAGGTTGAGGCAATTGTGGACGAGGTTATCGAAGGGCTCCGCGCTGAGGGCCGGGAGCTGACGGCCCGGCAGATGGGCGAAGTGATGAAGCCCGTGACCGCGAAGGTTTCAGGGCGCTTTGACGGCAAGGAAGTGAGCCAGCTGGTCCGGCAAAAGCTCGCCTAAAGCCGAAAGGCACGTCCACCAAATGGCGGGCGTGCCTTTTGCTCAGTTGAGGGAGCGGCTGCTTGAGCCGTCCCGCCTGACTGCCTGATTAGCCTTCGCACTCTGTGCAGTAGGTGTGGCCGTCCTTCTGGCGCGCAATCTGCGAGCGGTGGCGGACCAGGAAGCAGGAGTAGCAGGTGAATTCGTCCTCTGCCTGCGGGATGACCTGCACCACGAGCTCCTCAGCGACAAACTCGCCGCCGGGTACGCCCGCGCCGTCGAGGCCGTCAGCTTCGTCCAGCTCCAGGACAACGCTGCGCGCGTCAGGAGCGTTAGCCGACTGGAGCTGCTCGAGAGAGTTGTCCTGCGATTCCTTGACGTCGGAACGCAGTTCATCGTAATCGGTTGCCAATTTAGGTGCTTCTCTTTTCTTTGGTTCGTCTGTCGCGTATGAAACGTACAGCATCATCCGGGTATTCCCCAATAGCGGGAGTATATTGACTGCCGTTTGGGTAGAGGTTTAAACGAAGCGGCCTCAAGGTTCATCACCCTACTGTGGCTGCGCGGGCAAGGGAGGTCGCGGCGAACGCTGCGGTCTTTCGCACTATTCAAAGGGGTACACGTGGAGCAGCTCACTGCAGAGTTCGGAGGCGCCGGGCGGGCCGGCACGGGCGTTGGTCCGGTTCTGGATAAGTTCGAGTCAGTATCAAGGATAGTCGTCTTGCGGGGCGGCGGCCTCGGCGACCTGATTTTCGCCATTCCCGCCATTGCCGCTTTAAAGGCGGCATACCCTGAGGCTTCCATCACACTTCTCGGCACTCCGGCGCATGAGGCTTTGATCGCTGCCACGAAGAGCCCGGTGGACGAGGTTCAGGTCCTGCCCTTTTCGGAAGGTGTCCGGCCAGGGGCGGAGAACGAGGATGAGCTGGACCGGTTTTTCGGGGAGATGCGGGCACGCCGCTTTGACCTCGCGGTTCAGATCCACGGCGGCGGGCGGTATTCCAACCCCTTCCTGCTCCGGCTGGGTGCCCGGCATACGGTGGGGACGCGCACGCCGGACGCGGCGAGCCTGGAACGGACAGTGCCGTACCTCTATTACCAGCACGAACCCCTGCGGGCGCTTGAGGTGGCCGGGTTCGCCGGCGCCTTCCCCGTCGATCTCGAGGCGCGGCTGGCGCCTGCAGAGGGACTGCGCGCTCCTGCCCAAACGGTCGACGACGGCGGCCAGCCTTTGGTGGTGATGCATCCCGGTGCTACGGATCCCCGCCGCCGTTGGCCCGTTGAGCGGTTCGCTGAACTTGCTGTGGCATGCGCCGCGGATGGTTTCCAGGTGGTGGTAGTAGGGGACGGGAGCGAGAAGGACATTGCCGACCGCATCGTCGAACTGGCCGCCTCAAGCCGTGTCCGGTCGCTGGCCGGCGAACTGGACATGGGAGGTTTGGTCGCTTTGCTGGCGAGTGCGGCGGTGGTAGTCGGCAATGACAGCGGTCCGCGGCATCTCGCGCAGGCGCTCGGGGTTCCCACCGTGGGAATCTTCTGGGCCGGCAACGTCATCAATGCCGGCGCCTTGGGGCGGAGCCTGCACCGGATCCACGCCTCCTGGGTCACCGCCTGCGCCACCTGCGGCATAGATGTAACCCAGGTGGGCTGGACTGCCCCGCGCTGCGCCCACGACGACTCTGTGGTGGCCGGCGTTGAAGCGCGAGACGTGCACGAGGATGTCCGAAGTCTCGCGGCCACCGAGATAGTCAGGCAGCACCCATGAGCGCCGCAAAAAGTGCGGCAGCACAGGAAGCCATGGATCTGCACGATGGAAAACCTGAGCTCCTGGTGCTTCGGGCGTTAAAGCTCGGGGACCTGCTCGTCGCAGTGCCGGCCCTGAAGGCGCTCCGGCGCACGTTCCCGGAACACCGGCTGCGCTACGCGGCGCAGGGCTGGCTTTCGGAGGCGCTGGGGCTCGTGGGTGGGTACGAACTTTTCCCTACACACGGTTTGGACGAACCTTTGGCAATGGAGCCCGGCGTCGTGGATGTGGCAGTGAACCTGCACGGCAGCGGACCGGAAAGCCAGGGACGGATCGAGGCGTTGCAAGCCCGGCAGACCATAGGCCACCGGAGCCAGTACCGGGACGGACCGCCGTGGCGGAACGAACTGCACGAGAGGGAACGCTGGGCGAAGCTCTTGGAATGGCACGGCATCGAAGCGGACCCCTTGGATATCCAGCTGAACACTCCGCACGTGCCCAGCCCCGTTCCAGGTGCCACCGTCCTGCACGTGGGGGCCGCCTACGGCAGCCGCCTGTGGCCCGCCGAGCGCTTTGCAGCGGTCGCCTCCGCCCTTGACCAGGCCGGGCACAATGTCGTCTTCACGGGCGGCAACGGTGAAAGGGACCGGGCCCTGGATGTGTGCCGCCGATCGGGGCTTGCGGAGGACGCGGTTCTGGCAGGGAGGCTCGGCCTGGCTGAATTTGCCGCGACCATTGCCGCGGCCCGCCTGGTGATCTCTGCGGACACCGGAGCTGCGCATTTGGCGTCCGCGTACGGAACGCCGTCGGTGGTGTTGTTCGGGCCGGCTCCCCCCGAGATCTGGGGTCCGCCCCCGGGTCCGCACGTTGTCCTGACCCGCGCTGAACTGCGGCGGGGCGACACCTTCGCTGTCGCGCCGGATCCCGCGCTCCTGGCGGTCACGGTGCAGGATGTTCTGGCTGCGGTGCGGGGGCTGGGCGTGTTGTAGGGCAGGGTTTGCAGCCCGGAGGCCGGCCGACTTTGGGGCTCTTGCCGTGGGCCCCGAAGTCCTAAGATTAGTCATGGGCGCTGAGCTGGAGATTACCTTGGTGTTAACAACGGCGTTCCTTTGGATCGCTGGCTCCCTCGCTATGCTGTCAGGCATAGACCGGCCGGAGAGGAAGGCCCGCCGCCAGGAGCGGAGGGCGGACCGGGCTGGAAGACGCCGGGTCAAGTACAGGCCGGTGGCACGCGGCTCCCGGCTGGCGGGACGCAGCCGGCAAGCGGGGACCCACAGGCTAAGACCGCACTAGGCACGAACGCCACGGGATTCTCCTCAACCCATCTGGTCTGGTGGGGCAGCAGATGTGGGCCGGGCAGGTCCGGCGACAACCACTGAGTGGTGGTTGGGGCGGCCGGATTGGACCATTGTTGCTATGGCCTGCGCAATTTTCCGTCCGCCCTGCGATGACGGCTCGATGGGGTTGGCGTAGTCCCCGTCTTCACTGCAAATGAGGCGCAAATCGATCAGCGGTGTGCCGCTGGCAAAGGCTGCCCTTGTGATGGAGTCGTTGAAGAGGGACAGTGCAGCTTTAATGACCTTCTGGTTCGGTTCTGACGGGGGTGTGTCGTAAATGCTGCACACTGCCGTCGGAAGGCCCTGTGCCAGGACTGCGGGCAGCATGGCCCGGTAGTCGGCGTCGAACCTGTCCCTTCCGGCAGCAAGGAGGAGCAGGGCTTCGGCAACCGAGCCCGGACGCTCCTGCAATAACGGCGCATAGCCAAGGGCGTCGTTTCCGCCGACGCTCACCACAAGGTGGGTGGCGTCGGCGGGAAGCGCGTGGAGTTGGCGGGCGACGCCGGTAATGACGTCCCCGTCGATGGCCAGCAGGGTGCATTTCCAGCCAGGCAGTTCCTGCCGCACTTGGCTGATGACGTCCGGACCACGGTCCACGTAGGCGGCATTGTCAAAGATAGAATCGCCAAGCAGGACGACGTGGCCCGGGCCCTGAGGGCTTACTCTAAAAATTTCCTCCATGAGGACATATTGCACTCCGGCGCAGATTGCGGCGAGGGGTGGAAGAGCGCCGGCAGGCTGATCGGGCGTGTGCGCCGGAAACACGCGGTCGAAGCGCTGCTTAAAGAATTCCCAAAGGTCTCCAGATCACGCTGGTGCATCAGCAGATGCTGAAGCCTGTCACAGGACAGTTGCATTGTCATTGGGAAGGAACGGCAGTGGCAGAACACTTTCCGCCTGCGGAGCCAGGAATTGAAGGCCAAACCGGGCGTCCGGTCCTGGTGGTGCTTGCGGCGCGGTACAGATACCTCCAGGCTGATTCCACCGCCCGGCTGCAGTCCGCATCCGCACACATTGCCCGGGAGTTGCTTGACCGCGGTACGGGTGTGTCAGGTTGTGTAGTTCTGTCCACCTGTAACCGGTTCGAAATCTACTGTGAGATTGCCGGCGCCAGTGACCTGCCGACGGCGTGTTCAGAGGTACTGCGTACCATCAGCCAGTGCTCCGGACTTCCACTGCCGGACCTACGGGCACTGTTCGAATACCACTCCGGTCCCGCAGTAGCGGAGCATCTCTTTGCTGTCGGTTGCGGCCTTGCTTCCCTCGTGGTGGGTGAGCGCCACATCATCGGCCAGGTTCGTCGTGCCCTTGCCGAGGCGCAGGCTTCGGGCACGGCGACGGGTTGCCTCAGCCGCCTGTTTCAAAGCGCGTCCCGCACAGCAAAGGACGTAGGAGCCAGGACGCGGATCAGCACCGCCGGCAGATCGGTAGCTTCGGTGGCACTCGACCTGGCCGTCTCCCGGTTGGGTCCGGCGGAACTTTCAGACCTGTCCGTGGTCCTCATTGGCAGCGGGTCCTATGCCGCTTGCGTCATGGAACTGCTGGGCAGGGGACAGGGCACGGCCGTTGGGGTGTATTCTCCCTCAGGCAGGGCGGAGGCCTTCGCGGCTACCCGCGCGGCAAGGGCACTCACTTCGGAAGAGTTGCAGGGAGCCATCAGCGGGGCTGACATTGTTATCGGCTGCAGCGGCACTGGGACCCGCATTGGCACATCGATGATGGCATCGAGGCAGTCTGTGTCCGGGAGGCTTATCGTTTTGGATCTTGCTCCCAACCGCGACTTCGACCCCGAAGTAGCTGACCTGCGGGGCGTTGAGTTGCTAACCCTGGAGACCGTGCGCCAGGCGGCTCCGCCCGCGGATGCCGAGGAGCTGCAGCTCGCTTGGAGTATGGTTCGGCAGGCAGCGCGCCGCTTTGACGAACAGGAGTCGGTCCGCGCCGTCGACAACGCTATCGTGGCCCTGCGCAACCACCTCAATGATGTCCTGGACCGGGAGGTGGAACGGGTCAAAAGGCAGAACGGGGACGGCGTTCCAGCCGAGGAAACGGCCTCGGCCCTGCGGCGGGTTGTACGGCAATTGCTCCACGGGCCCACGGTCCGCGCCAGGGAACTGGCTGCGGCGGGTCGTGAGGATGAGTACACGGCAGCTTTGGAGGCCCTGTTCGGCATCAGCGTGGAGGTTCCCGGCAGGGCCGGGCTTCTCCGTGAATGCGTCTGAACCCGCGGCGCAGGAACCCCCACGCAGTCCGCGCTTCGTACCCTGCTGTTCGCCATTCTGACGTTGCCTGATTGCTCCTAGTCGCCACCCGCACTCATGCGTAGAATCCACAGTGTCCCTACCCGGATAAACCGCGCTGAGGCATTGCTGGGGTGCAATGGCCAGGAATGACAAGCGGTCAGCTGAAGCAACGATGCGCCTGATCGCAGAATCAGGAGCGTGTGATGAAAACAGTTCGAAATGTCGCAGTCGGGGCTGCCCTGGCGGCGGCCGTGGCAGGTGGCGGCATGTATCTCGCCATGGCGGTTCCGGACGGAGCATCGACCTCAACGTCGCTGTCCTCCTCCGATCGAAAAGGGTCCCATCGGGCCAACGGGATCACGGAGGAGCTTCTGACGGGTGACACTGCCGCCCGCGTGGAAGCGGCCGCGAAGGCCGCGAATCCAGGGGCGACGGTCCTCCGCGTCGAAACCGATGCAGATGGTGCGGCCTACGAAGCGCATATCCGGAAAGCGGACGGAACGCCTGTGACCGTGAAGTTTGATCGGTCTTTCAACATCACAAGTACTGAAGCAGGCAAGAGGCACTGAGGACAGGCACTGTCCTGCAGATGCAGCCGCAAGAAAGCCCCGGGAAATCGATGATTTCCAGGGGCTTCCTTATGCGCCGAGGACGGAGACTGCACGGCAGGAGGCTGTCTTCGAATAGCGGAAGTGCTCCTGGACGCTCCGCTGGCTGAGAAATACCGCATAACAATCTGGTGAACCGAAACGCCCCACCGCGCGTCGTAGAGATGACAGGAGAAAACTGCGCAGGCGGGGAGTGCACGAAGAGGAAGACCGGGGTCAATAATGCGCTCGACTATCACGGTGCCGCCGAACTACCTGGAACGGCCCATTTCCGAAAAGTCCAGCCGCAAACAGGTCACGGCACTCGTTGCCGTGGCCGTCGTTGTTTGGGGCCTCACCGTCTACCTTTCCACCCTTATGGACGTCGCCAGCCCGGTACGTTTTGTTGCTCTGGCGGCGCATATCCTGTCCATGGTGGCAGCTTTCGGGGCGGTGCTGCTGGTGGATTGGCATGGGTTTCTGTGGCTTTTGGGACGCCGGGCGCTGAGCGAAACCGTTCGACTCGACGGCGCAGCGACCCCGCTGATCTGGGGCGGATTGGCCGGAATGATGATCACAGGCATCTTCCTGGAGCCCAACCTCGCCTCGCCCCTCACGATGGCCAAGCTCTTTGCCGTGCTGGTGTTGACGCTGAATGGCCTGATGCTGATACCGCTCATGCGCCGGTTGGTCAGGCTGTCACCCATCACGCCGTTCAGCGGGCTGCCCGTGGGCCAACGCATACATCTGATGCTTGGTGCAGCTATTTCGCAAGCCGCATGGTGGACCGCGATCATCGTCGGCTTCATCAACGCCGGAACATAGGAATGCGGCCCACTGGGGGTCAAGGTCCGATAAGCAAGAGCAAGCAGCAGGTGGCCGGTGCTGGTCCAGCCGTCCGTCGCCGGGGGATCACCAACACAAAAAAGCCCCGGAAAATCATGGATTTTCCGGGGCTTTCCGTTTGTGCGCGGAGGGGGACTTGAACCCCCACCCCCTTTCGAGGACTAGCACCTCAAGCTAGCGCGTCTGCCATTCCGCCACCCGCGCAGGTGGTATTTCGGAGACCGTTTCCGCCTTTCAGCGTTTCGCGTTTCTCCGAAGCAGCGAGAAAAACTCTAACACGAACTTTCCCGAAACATCGAATCGGGCCAAGTAGGTAGGCTGAGGGCAGCAATTAAGCCCTGCAAGCAGTCATTCCCAATGAGGAGCCCTCCATGCCTGATGTCCTGCCCGAGGATGAAGTTGTCCGTATCTGCCAGGAACTCATTCGGATCGATACCTCGAATTTCGGTGACGGGTCCGGGCCGGGGGAGCGGGCCGCGGCTGAATACGCTGCAGGGCTCATCGAGGAAGTTGGCATGGAGGCCGAAATTTTCGAGTCAGCACCGGGGCGGGCGAACGTAGTTACCCGGATGGCCGGCGAGGATCCTTCCGCCAGCGCCCTGGTGGTGCACGGCCACCTCGACGTGGTTCCCGCCCTCAAGGACCAGTGGTCCGTGGACCCGTTCGGAGCCGAACTGAAGGACGGGCTTATCTGGGGCCGCGGCGCCGTCGACATGAAAGACATGGACGCCATGATCCTCGCCGTCCTGCGAAGCTTTGCCCGCACGGGTAAAAAGCCCAAGCGGGACATCATTTTCGCCTTCTTTGCGGACGAAGAGGCCGGCGGGGCGTACGGTGCCCGCTACGCCGTGGACAAGCGCCCGGAGCTCTTTGAGGGCGCCACCGAAGCCATCTCCGAAGTGGGCGGGTTCTCGGCGACCATCGGCGGGCAGCGCACCTATCTACTGCAGACCGCCGAGAAGGGCATCTCCTGGCTCCGCCTCGTAGCCCACGGCAGGGCCGGCCACGGCTCACAAATCAACACCGACAACGCAGTGACCCGCCTCGCGGCGGCCGTGACCCGTATCGGTGAATACAAGTGGCCCATCGAACTGACGCCCACCACCAGGCAGTTCCTGGACGGAGTGACGGAACTTACCGGCGTGGAGTTCGACGCCGACTATCCCGATCTCCTGCTGAAGCAGCTGGGCACGGTGGCCCGGTTCGTCGGCGCAACCCTGCAGAACACCACCAACCCCACGCTCGTTAAGGGTGGCTACAAGCACAACGTCATCCCCGAATCAGCAGAGGCGCTCATCGACTGCCGCACGTTGCCCGGGCAGGAGGAGCACGTCCTGGAAATCGTCAAGGAGCTGGCCGGAACCGGGGTGGACGTCAGCTATGTGCACAACGACGTGTCCCTTGAGGTTCCCTTTGCCGGCAACCTGGTGGATTCCATGATCGACGCCCTGCACTCCGAGGACCCCGGCGCCAAGGTGCTGCCTTACACGCTCTCCGGCGGCACGGACAACAAGTCGCTCAGCAGGCTGGGCATCACCGGTTACGGATTTGCCCCGCTGATGCTGCCGGACGAGCTGGACTTCACCGGCATGTTCCACGGGGTGGACGAGCGCGTCCCGGCCGATTCCCTCAAGTTCGGCGCCAAGGTGCTCAACACCCTGCTCACCAACTACTGAGCGGGCGGCCATGACGCCGGAAGAAGTGCTGCCGGACGCACTCCTGGAGCGGATCCGCAGCCGGGCGGCCGGATACGACAGGGACAACGCGTTTTTCTGCGAGGACCTGCAGGAACTCACCGAGGCGGGGTACCTGAAGCTTTTTGTCCCCGCGGCCGACGGCGGGAAGGGACTTGGGCTCGAAGGGGCGGCGCAGTGCCAGCGGAGGCTGGCAGCAGCTGCCCCCGCCACCGCTCTGGCGGTCAACATGCACCTGGTGTGGACCGGCGTCGCGCAGGTCCTTCAGGCAAGAGGGGACGATTCCCTGGACTTTGTCCTGAAGGAAGCCGCCCAGGGCGAAATCTTCGCTTTCGGCAACTCCGAGGCAGGAAACGATGCGGTCCTCTTCGACTCCCGCACCGTGGCAGAGCCACAGCCCGGCGGCTACACCTTCACGGGCACGAAGATTTTCACCAGCCTGTCGCCGGCGTGGACCCGGCTGGGGATCTTCGGCAAGGATTCGTCGGCCAAGGACGGTGAAGGCGAACTCGTCCACGGCTTCATCACACGGGAGACACCCGGCTAACCGAGTCCTCGACGACTGGGACACCCTGGGCATGCGTGCCAGCCAGTCCAACACCACCGTTTTGGAGGGCGTTTACGTCCCCGAAAACCGGATCTTCCGCAAGCTCCCCGTAGGGCCCAACCGCGATCCTTTGATTTTCGCCATTTTCGCGTGCTTCGAGACGCTGCTGGCCGCCGTCTACACCGGCGTGGGGGAGCGGGCGCTGGCAGTCGGGGTGGAAACCGTGAAGCGCCGGACGTCCTTCAAGAACGGAGGACGGAGCTACGCACAGGACCCGGACATCCGCTGGAAGGTCGCGGAAGCCGCGATGGCCATGGACAACCTGTACCCGCAGCTGGCCTCCGTAACTGCCGACGTCGACGCCCTCGCAGATCACGGTCCGCAGTGGTTCCCCAAACTCGTAGGCCTGAAGGTCAACGCCACTGAGACCGCGCGCCGCGTTGTTGACCTGGCCATCCGGGTGAGCGGCGGATCAAGTTATTTCCGTGGTTCCGAACTGGAACGGCTCTACCGGGACGTTCTGGCCGGCATGTTCCATCCGTCCGACGACGAATCCGCCCACAACACCGTGGCCACCGCCTGGCTGGGGCCGCTTGAGGACTAGGACTGGACGGCCCGCTGGACCCTTCGCTCTAGACGGTCCGCTGGACCTGCATCACCCGGCGGCGGAGCCAGAACCGCCTGCCGCCACCGACATACAGCTTGCTGCGCTGCAGCTCCCACTTGCCGTACTCGGAGTGTTCCACCAGGCGGCGTCTGGCCTCGTGCAGTGAATCGACAGGGCTGACCGTCAGTACAAGGTACTCGTACTGCTTCGCATAATCCCGTTCCCGCTGGACCGAGCTGGTGAGAAATTGTTCCTTCATTTGCTCTCCATTTTCGTCCTTTTCCGGCTAACGTGAAGGCATGAGCATCGATCCGCGTGTCGCGCTTCAGTCCTTGACCACCGCTTTGGAAGAACACCTTATAGCAGCATCGAACCGCCGCGGAGATGGGGACCCCTCCGTGGAGGCGGCATTTTTCGCAGTCGCCGATGCTTTTGAAGTCTATGAGGACGCACTCTACGAGGCCTACAACGAGGTCACGCCGCTTCAGGTCTTTGATGACGAGGACGACGAGGAAGAGGAAAGCGACGTGGACGACGAGGACCTTGAAATCGTCGAGGACCGGAACGTCTGACAGGCAGCGGCACCGCGGACGTTGTGACCAGCCCTAGGCCAGGGCTGAAGCGTCCTCCAGGGCGCAGGCAATCTCAGGCGGCAGCGGCGACAGCTGCGCATCCAGGATCTCCTTGAGCTGAGCAGGCGTACGCGGGCCAACGATCGCCGTCGCAACCCCGTGCTGGGACAGCAGCCAGCTCAGAGACACGTCCTGGGGGCTCCGGCCCAGTCCCTTGGCCGCCATGCACACCGCCTCGACGGTCCTGGACGCCTTCCCGTCAAGGTAAGGCTCCACGTAGCCGGCTTCCGTTGCAGATGCTCCCCGGGAACCGGTGGGGATGCTGCCGCGGTACTTCCCGGTTAACACCCCACGCCCCAGTGGCGCCCATGCCATCAGGCCCAGGCCTGCATCCTCAACTGCCGGAATCAGCTCAGCTTCCGGCCGCCGCTGCAGGAACGAGTATTCGGCCTGGGCGGCGACGAGGGGAAAGCCTGCAATGGCCGCGGCCTTGGCCGTCTGCCAGCCGTTGAAATTTGACACTCCGGCGTACCTGGCCCTGCCGGTACGGACGGCATACTCCAACGCAGACAGAGTTTCCTCCAGGGGCACGTTGCCGTCCCAGGCCTCAGCGAACCAGATGTCCACGTAGTCCGTGCCCAGCCTGGCCAGGCTGGCCTCCAGGCCGGTGAGCATTGCGTTCCGTGACGTGTCCACGCCGCGGCGCCCATCCGGCGTCGTCAGTCCCGCTTTGGTGGAGATGGAGATCTCCGTGCGGGCCACCACGTCGCCCAGCATCGACCCCACCATTGCCTCCGACCGTCCGTCGGCATAGGAGGCAGCCGTGTCCACATGCCGGCCGCCTGCGTTCAGGAAGGTGCGCAGGAGTTCCGAGGCGTCCTGTTCGTCGGTCTCGCCGGCCCAAGACATGGTGCCAAGGGATAGGGCGGAAACTCGCAATCCACTGTTGCCGACGTAACGCTGCTGCATAGCAGCAAGCTTACGGGCAGAACCAGCACTGCCCATGCCGTAGGGTCTTAGCGTGAACTGGTTTGAGGCGGCCCTGCTGGGCCTTGTGCAGGGACTGACCGAATTTCTACCGATCTCATCAAGCGCCCATCTGCGGATCGTGGGGCAGTTTCTGCCCAATGCCGCCGACCCCGGTGCAGCTTTCACCGCCATTACCCAACTGGGCACCGAAACAGCGGTAGTGATCTATTTCTGGCGGGACATCGTCCGGATTGTGAAGGCATGGTCCGGTTCCCTCGCCGGAAAAGTCTCCAGGCAGGACCCTGACGCCAGGATGGGTTGGCTTGTGATCCTGGGAAGCCTGCCCATTGTTGTCCTGGGCCTGCTGTTCCAGGACCAGATCGAGTCAGTGCTCCGGAGCATGTGGATCGTCGCCACCATGCTGATTGTGTTCGGCCTGTTCCTTGCCGTCGCGGACGCAGTGGGCAAACAGGACCGGGACCTCAGCCAACTGACGTACAAGCACGGCATCCTTTACGGCTTCGCCCAGGCCATGGCGCTCATTCCCGGCGTGTCCAGGTCCGGCGGCACCATCACCGCAGGCCTCCTGATGGGCTACACCCGCGAAGCGGCCGCACGGTACTCGTTCCTGCTGGCTATTCCCGCGGTGTTCGGCAGCGGGCTCTTCCAGCTCTACAAAACCGTCACCAAGGAGGGCATCACCGGCCCCTACGGACTGCCGGAAACAGCCCTGGCCACAGTAATCGCGCTTGTGGTGGGGTACATCATCATCGGCTGGTTCCTGAAATTCGTCTCCACCCGCAGCTACCGCCTGTTCGTCTGGTACCGGATCTTCCTGGGCCTCGCCCTGTACCTCCTCCTCGGTTTCAATGTCATCAGTGCCTAGCACTAGGCTTGGCGTGTGAAATCCTGGATCTCCCGCCCTGTTCCCGACGTGCCCGGCAGCATGCCAGCCATCCGGTTGTTCGATACCGCCGTAGGCCGGGAGGTGGCCCTGGAAACGCACGGCCGGCCCTCCATGTACGTTTGCGGCATCACGCCGTACGACGCCACGCACATGGGCCACGCTGCAAGCTATGTGGCGTTCGACCTCCTCAACCGGGTGTGGCGCGACGCCGGCCATGAGGTGTCGTATGTCCAGAACGTGACCGACGTCGACGATCCGCTGCTGGAACGCGCCACGGCCACGGGCGTGGACTGGCGCGACCTGGCGGCAAGCCAGATCGAGCTGTTCCAGACAGACATGCAGGCACTTAACGTCCTCGCCCCCGACCACTACGTGGGCGCCGTCGAATCCATCTCCCTGATCGTGCCCGAGGTGGAACGGCTCGTCAGCCTGGGGCTGGCCTACAAGGTGCAGGGCACCAACGGGGAGCCCGACGGAGATGTTTATTACGACGTCGAAGCAGCGGGCAAGCAGTCCGCGTCACCGGACGCGTGGTCCCTGGGATCGATCTCCGGCCTCTCGGAAAGCGAGATGCTGGAGCTCTTCGCCGAACGAGGCGGTGACCCCGGCCGGTCCGGGAAGCGCCAGGCCCTGGACCCGCTGTTGTGGCGGGTGGAGCGGGAAGGCGAGCCGAGCTGGCCCGGCGGGAGCCTGGGACCAGGCAGACCCGGCTGGCATATCGAATGTACGGTCATTGCGCAGAAATACCTGCCCTCACCCTTCACCGTGCAGGGCGGCGGCTCGGACCTGATCTTCCCGCACCACGAAATGGGTGCCGGCCACGCATACTCACTCGCCGGGGTCCCGCTCGCCAAGCACTACGCCCACGCCGGAATGGTGGGCATGGACGGCGAAAAGATGAGCAAGTCCAAGGGCAACCTGGTGCTGGTATCAAAACTGCGCGCAGCGGGGGAGGACCCGGCGGCCATCCGGCTCGCCATCCTCGCACACCACTACCGTTCGGACTGGTCCTGGACGGACGAAGGATTCGAGGCCGCCAAAGCCGATCTTGCCGCATGGCGCACGGCACTCGGCCACGCTCCCGCCGGCTCGGGTCCAGCCCTCATTGCAGAGATGCGAGTTGCCCTGGCTTCCGACCTTGACGCACCCGCCGCGCTTGCGGCTGTTTCCCGCTGGGCGCGCCAGTCCAACTCTGCCGCCGGCCCTGCGAGCGGTGAGGATCAGGCATTGGTGCGGGACGCCGTCGACGCCCTTCTCGGCATCCGTCTCTGACCAAGCCGCCGGTCAAGGCGACTGGTGCAGGGGAGCCTTCTGCGTAAGGGCCTCCTCCGGCGGGCGGGCGCGGGAGCGGGCGCCTTACGGCCTGTCCTGCCCGCGGCGTTTGAGGTAACGCTCAAACTCGCGGGCAATGGACTCGCCGGTCGCTTCCGGAAGGTCTGCCGTGTCCTTTGCCTCTTCAAGCTGGCGGACGTAGGCGGCGATCTCTGGGTCCTCGGTGGCCAATTCGTCCACGCCCCGTTCCCACGCGTCGGCTTCCTCAGCCAGCTCATGGGTGTCCAGCGGAACCTGCAGGAGCTCCTCTATCCGGTGGAGGAGGGCCAGCTGCGCCTTCGGCGACGGCGCCTGGGCCACGTAATGGGGGACGGCCGCCCACAGCGAGACCGTGGGGATGCCCGCCAGGAGCGCGACTTCTGAAAGCACTCCCACAATTCCTACCGGGCCTTCGTACTGGGATGCTTCCAGGTTCATGCGTTCCCGCAGTGGTGCATCGTCCGATGAGGTGCTCACCGGAATGGGCCGGCTGTGCGGTACATCTGCCAGCAGGGCGCCCACCAGGACAACGTAGTCAACGTTCAGCGCTTCTGCGTGCACCAGGAGTTCGGCGGTGTAGGCCCGCCATTTATAGGACGGCTCGGTACCCTGGACAAAAATGACGTCCACGTTCGAACCAGGCGCGCTGGCCTTGTAGATCCGCGTGGAGGGCCACTTGATCTTGCGTTCGCCCGCGGCGTTCCGGCGGACAGTCGGGCGGGTGAACTGAAAGTCGTAGTACTCATCGGCGTCTATGGAGGCCACCTTCTTGCCGCCCCACAGCTTGTTCAGGTACCGCAGTGAATCGCTTGCGGCCTCGCCGGCGTCGTTCCAGCCTTCAAAGGCGGCCAGCATCACTGTGACGCGCTGCCCGTCAGCCACAGGCTGCAGGAACCGCTCACGGGCGGGTACGGCACCCGGTTCGGTGGTGTCTCCCTCGAAGCTATTCATTTCTTCACCCTACGTCCAAGGAGCAGGGTCTCGCATTGAATGAAGCGCCGAAAAGTGCGCCTGACTGTGGCCAAACGGCAGCAAACCCGGCTGTATTCGCCGAGGGCGTAGCCACAGCCCCCGTCCAGACTGTCCCCGTAGACTGGGGGCATGCGATTGCCAGCCTCCAGTTCCCCGCTCAAAGCCGTCCTCTGGGACATGGACGGCACCATCGTGGATACGGAGCCCTACTGGATAGCGGCTGAACATGCGCTGGTGGAAGCTCACGGCGGGACGTGGTCCCATGAACAGGCCATGCAGCTGGTAGGACAGTCCCTGACGTTCTCCGCCGGCCTCCTCCAGCAGGCCGGCGTCGATCTCGGGATCCGCCAAATCATCGACACCCTCACCGCTGAAGTAGTGGCCAGTGTCAGGAAGAGCGTGCCGTGGCGCCCGGGTGCCCGGGAACTCCTGGAAAACCTCCACCTTGCCGGTGTCAGGTGCGCCCTTGTCACCATGTCCGAGGGGCCGCTCGCCCGGGAAGTGGTGGCCAGCCTGCCGCGGCCGTACTTCGAGGTGGTGGTCACCGGGGACACCGTGACGCAAGGAAAGCCGCACCCCGAGGCGTACCTGAAAGCGGTGGAACTGCTCCAGCAGGAGGACCCGGACCTGGGCATCCACCACTGCGTGGCGCTGGAAGATTCAGAACCCGGCGTGGCGGCGGCAGTGGCGTCCGGCGTGGCCACCGTTGCCATTCCCCACATCGTCCCGCTGCCGGCGGACCGCCGGTACACGTTGTGGGAGTCCTTGGCGGAACGCTCGCTGGCCGATCTCGAGGACCTGGTTCTGGCCCGCTCAGCGGCGCCGTCCGCTGCAATACCCGCGGGAGTCCCGGTGAGCTCCCATGACTGAGACGGCGGCTCCGGTTCGCCGCGAAGGCATCCCGCTGGGCAGGATTGCCGGTGTTCCTGTTGTCCTGGCCTATTCGTGGTTCCTCATCGCTGCCTTCACCGTGATTGTTTACGGGCCGGTACTTGACCGCAGCAACCCGGCCCTTGGTGCCAGCGCCTACGTCGTCGCGTTCGCCTACGCTGTCCTGCTGCTCATCTCGGTCCTGGTCCACGAACTGGCCCATGCCCTGACGGCCAAGATCTACGGGTGGCCAACGCAGAAAATCGTGCTCAACCTTTGGGGCGGGCACACGCAGTTCGAAAGCTTCACTGCCACCCCCGGACGGTCCGTCCTGGTGGCACTGGCCGGCCCCGCCGCCAACTTTGTCCTGGCCGCCGGTGCCTGGCTGATGCTGACCGGTGCCACCCTCGGCAGCGTCGCCGAAATCCTCACGAACATCTTCATGTGGGCGAACTTCCTTATTGCCGTCTTCAACGTCCTGCCGGGGCTCCCGCTGGACGGGGGCAGGCTGGTGGAGTCCGTCGTTTGGAAAGCCACCGGCAGCCAGGCCAAAGGGACGGTGGCAGCAGGATGGGGCGGACGCCTCATCGTTATTGCCCTCGGCTACTGGTTCATCCTGCGGCCGCTGCTTGCCGGTGAATCGCCGGAGTTCAGCCTGCTCATGATCACTATCCTGGTGGGCGGTTTCCTGTGGATGGGTGCTTCGGCAGCCATTCAGCAGGGAACGCTGCGCGGGCGCCTTCACCTGGTCAGTGCGGCCGGCTTGTCGACGCCGGCCGTAGGGTTGCCTGCCACTGCGTCGGTCCAGGACGCCCTCCGGCTTGGTCCACCGGGCTCAACCGCGGTAGTGGTCTGCGGTGTTGACGGACGCCCAGAGGCCGTGGTTGATCCGTCGGCGCTTGCATCGGTTCCCGCCTCTGCGGCGGGGACCACTCCCATCACTGCTGTTTCGTATGCCCTGGCCGCCGGCGCGTATGTGCCGGAATGGTCGAAAGGGCAGGAACTTCTCCACTTCCTGTCCCAGCTCGAAGGGCGGGACTACGCCGTGGTGGACCACAACGGCAGGGTTACCGGGCTACTCTCCCAGCACGCCGTATTGTCCGCGATCACGGGCAGGCGCCAGCAACCCGGTAGGCAACCGCAGGGCCGGAACCGGTAGAGTTACCTGCCGGTCGTGCATTGCCGCCGCAGAAGCCACAATGTCTTTGAAGCCATTGACGCGGGGGCGCAACAGTTTTACAGGAGTGAGGAAAATCATGAGCAGCGAAACTGCCGTCAACGAAGCCACAGCAGCAGCCCAAGCCGGTGTTGCCGGCAGCGGCTCGCAGCCGGTGGGAGCTGCCCGTCGCCGCGGACCCTTCCGGGAAGGTGAACGCGTCCAGCTGACCGACGAGCGTGGACGTATGAACACTGTCACGCTCGAAAGCGGCGGCGCCTTCCACACCCACCGCGGCTTCCTGAACCACGATGAAATCATCGGCAAGATGGACGGGTCAGTAGTCGTCAACAACGTTGGCCAGCAGTACCAGACCCTCCGCCCCCTCCTCTCTGATTTCGTCCTCTCCATGCCCCGCGGCGCTGCCGTGGTTTACCCGAAGGACGCCGGGCAGATCGTCACCATGGCCGACATCTTCCCGGGCGCCCGGGTAGTGGAGGCGGGCGTTGGCTCCGGCGCCCTCTCCATCTCCCTCCTGCGGGCTGTTGGAGACAATGGCTACCTGCACTCCTTTGAACGGCGTGAAGAGTTCGCGGACATCGCCCGCGGGAACGTAGAGACCATCTTCGGCGGCCCGCACCCCGCCTGGCAGATCTCCCTGGGTGACTTCCAGGAGGAAGTTGTGCGGAGCGAGGCGCCCGGCTCGGTGGACCGCGTGGTACTGGACATGCTGGCGCCTTGGGAGTGCCTCGATGCCGTGGCTACAGTCCTGGCGCCGGGCGGCGTGTGGATCAACTATGTGGCTACCGTCACGCAGCTCTCCCGGACGGCCGAGGCCATCCGCGCAGACGGCCGCTTCACGGAGCCCGACGCCTGGGAGTCCATGGTCCGCGGCTGGCACCTCGAGGGCCTTGCCGTCCGCCCGGACCATCGCATGGTGGCCCACACGGGGTTCCTGTTGGTCACGCGCCGGCTGGCCGACGGCGTCACCGGCATCTCCGTCAAGCGGCGCCCCTCCAAGACAGACTTCAACGAAGAGGACGTCAACGCCTGGACGCCGGGTGCTGTGGGGGAGCGGCTGGTCTCCGACAAGAAGCTTCGGCGCGCCGCCCGCGATGCCATAGCGGGCACCAACGTCAAGGACACCCCGGAGATCACGAACTAGTCCATATTTCGGGAGTCTCCCTCCCTACCTGCCATCTTGGGACTAAGGTCTTAATAGAAGCGCAGGAAGGGGCTGATACATCATGGAGACGCCAAACCAGGACTCCGGACGTACACCGGCAGAGCAGTCTGCCGCCAACGACCTCTCGGTTGCGGACCGCCAGGTCAACATCCTCAGGGACAAGCTCAGGCACATCGACCGCCAGCTGGCTGCGGCAACGCAGAACAACACCAAGCTGGTTACGATGCTTGAGGCCGCGAAGGCCGAGATCCTTCGGCTGAAAAACGCCTTGGACCAGGAAGGACAGCCTCCCTACAGCTTCGGCACCATTCTTCAGCTGAACCCGCGCAGGCAGCCCTCGTCGGGCAGCAGCGGGCAGGCCGCCACTGAAGAATCAGTGGACATCTTCAACGCCGGCCGGAAAATGCGCGTGGGCATCAGCCCGCTGGTGAACATCAACCAACTGGCCGTGGGCCAGGAGGTCCTCCTGAACGAGGCGCTCCTCGTCGTCGCCGGACTCGGTTACGAGCGTGCAGGCGAGCTGGCCACGCTCAAGGAGATGCTCGGCTCCGACCGCGTCCTCGTGGTGGGGCGTGCCGATGAGGAGCGGGTGGTCCGGCTTTCCGGTGCCCTCCTGGCCGAAAAGCTCCGGGTGGGCGACGCCCTCTCCATCGACTCGAGGACCGGCTACGCACTTGAAAAAGTGCCGCGGTCGGAGGTGGAAAACCTGGTCCTGGAGGAGGTCCCGGACATCACCTACGAGGACATCGGCGGACTGGGGCCCCAGATCGAACAGATCCGCGACGCCGTCGAACTACCGTTCCTGCACCCGGACCTTTACCGGGAACACGGCCTGAAGGCACCCAAGGGCATCCTGCTGTACGGCCCTCCCGGCTGCGGTAAGACCCTCATCGCCAAGGCCGTTGCCAATTCGCTTGCCGCCCGTGCCGCCGAACGCTCCGGAAACGTGGACCTGAAAAGCTACTTCCTCAACATCAAGGGCCCCGAGCTCCTGGACAAGTATGTGGGCGAGACGGAGCGCCATATCCGGCTCATTTTCTCCCGCGCCCGCGAAAAGGCCTCGGACGGCAGCCCCGTAGTGGTGTTTTTTGATGAGATGGATTCGCTGTTCCGCACCCGCGGCACCGGCATTTCCTCCGACGTCGAAACAACCATCGTGCCCCAGCTGCTGAGTGAGATCGACGGCGTGGAGCGGCTGGACAACGTCATCGTCATCGGCGCGTCCAACCGGGAGGACATGATTGATCCGGCCATCCTTCGGCCCGGCCGGCTGGACGTTAAGGTCAAGATCCACCGCCCGGATGCCGAGGCTGCTGCGGACATTTTCAACAAGTACATCACCACGGATCTGCCGTTCCACGAGTCTGACCTTGCAGAGCACGACGGCGACGTCCAGGCCACGGTGGACGCAATGGTCCAGCGCACGGTGGAAGCCATGTACTCCACGGACAAATCAAATGAGTTCCTGGAAGTCACGTACGCCAACGGCGACACCGAAATGCTCTACTTCAAGGACTTCAACTCCGGTGCCGTAGTGCAGAACGTGGTGGACCGGGCCAAGAAGTACGCCATCAAGGACCTGCTCACCACGCACCAAAAGGGGCTGCGGATCGAGCACCTGCTGCGGGCCGTGGTGGACGAGTTCCGTGAACACGAGGACATGCCGAACACCACCAATCCGGACGACTGGGCCCGGATCTCCGGCAAGAAGGGTGAGCGGATCACGTACATCCGCACCATCGTCCAGGGCAAGGCCGGCCAGGAGCCTGGAAAATCGATCGAAACGATGCCCACCACAGGGCAGTATCTGTGACGGCTGCGCCGGAGCCCGCCGCCGGGGGCGCCCTCCCCGCGGGCGGGGCCATGCGTGTCATGGGAGCAGAAACCGAATACGGGATCCATGCCCCGTCCGCCCCGTCGGCGAACGCAACCATGATGAGCGCGCGGGTGGTCCAGGCCTATGCCCAGGTGACACGCCAGCGTGCCGCCGGCGGAGCGGAAACGCGGTGGGACTACACCGACGAAGAGCCCCTTCACGACGCGAGGGGCTGGACAGTGGACAGGGGCTCGGCCCACCCCAGCCAGCTGACCGACCAGCCGCCGGTGCTGGACGCGGAAGCAGTGGCACTGGCCTACGGCAGGGAGGAACTGGAGCTCGACGGGCAGGATGAGTCCGGAACCCTCCTGATGAACATGGTCCTGGGTAATGGTGCCAGGCTGTACGTGGACCACGCCCACCCCGAGTATTCAAGCCCTGAGGTGACGAACCCGCATGATGCCGTCACGTGGGACGCCGCGGGTGACCTCGTTGCGCTGGCAACAGTACGGCGTCTGGCCTTGGACCCCGACCTGCCACAGGTGAACCTCTACAAAAACAACACAGACAACAAATCGGTGTCCTACGGGTCACATGAAAACTACCTCATGCCCCGCTCCGTTCCGTTTGGGGACATCGTTCGCGGCTTGACGCCATTCTTCATCAGCCGCCAGATCCTTTGCGGGTCCGGCAGGGTGGGGATCGGCCAGGACGCTTCCACCCCTGGCTACCAGATCAGCCAGCGGGCCGATTTCTTCGAGGCAGAAGTGGGCCTCGAAACCACCATCCGCCGTCCCATCATCAACACCCGGGACGAGCCGCACGCGACGGCCGACAAATACCGCCGCCTGCACGTCATCATTGGCGATGCCAACCTCAGCCAGGTCTCTAATTACCTGAAGTTCGGGACCACGGCCATGGTCCTCAGCCTCATCGAGGCGGGGCTCGCGCCAAAGATTGAGGTTTACGAGCCGGTGGCCGCCCTCCAAACGGTGAGCCACGATACGTCCCTCACCGCAACCATGCGGCTGCTGGACGGCCGTCGCGTGACGGCACTCGACCTCCAGTGGATGTACCACGAAGCAGCCGCCAAGCTGGCGCAGGATACAGGTGTCGGTGATGCCATCGACGGCGACGGGCACACCCATGACGTCCTGGACCGCTGGGCCACCGTACTTACGCAGCTGGACAGCGACAAGGCCGCGGCGGCCAGCTCGGTGGAATGGCTGGCCAAGCTCTCGCTCCTCGAGGGTTACAGGGATCGCGACGGCCTGGCGTGGAACGACGCCCGGCTCGGGCTCATTGATCTCCAGTGGGCGGACATCAGGCCGGAAAAGGGCCTCTACTACCGGTTCCTTGCCAGGAACCGCATGGACAGGATTGTCGACGACGGCGCCATAGCGGCTGCCGTGGGCGAGCCGCCGCCGGACACCCGTGCGTTCTTCCGCGGAAAGTGCATCAGCAACTTCGGCAAGGACGTAGTAGGTGCCAGCTGGGACTCAGTGATCTTCGACGTCCCGGGCTACGGCAGGCTCCAGCGAGTGCCTACCAGGGAGCCTCTTCGGGGAACCAAAGCCCTGACCGGAGCGTTGTTCCAGCGCTACCGGGAAGCGGGCCCGTTCCTCGCGGAGCTCCTGGGACACAACAGCGCTCCGCCTGCGGCATAAACCGCGCCGGACGGCCTGCATCGTGGCAGGATGGGCATATCGGAGGATCCGCCGGATCCGACGGCAGGAAAGGGAGAGGTAACAATGGCAGGCCAGGAGCAGCAGCAGCCGCAATCGCGCGACAGCCAGGTCGACGAGGACATTCCCGAGGCCCCGCCGGCGCCGCCTGAAGCGCAGGCATCAGCATCAACCGAAGGCGTGGACGACCTCCTCGACGAGATCGACGGAGTTCTCGAATCCAACGCCGAGGAATTCGTACGCGCATTCGTCCAAAAGGGCGGTCAGTAACCGGGACCCGGCAGGTGGCGGAAGCCGCGGACGGCCGGAATCTGTACCGACGTTGAAGAATTACGTTCAAGGAGTGCATGAGTGCAGGAATCAACCGCCCACCAGGTAGCCGCCAACGCCACCTCGTCCTTTACGGAACATCTGCAGCGGGACCGGCCCGAACTCCTGCCGTACAACAGGGGAGTTCAGTCCGCTGCGCCCGGAACCGCGCCGCTGCAGGTTCCGCACGCCACCACCATTGTGGCCATGAGCTACGCCGGCGGGGTGCTGATGGCGGGGGACAGGCGGGCCACCATGGGCAATGTGATCGCCAGCAGGCACATTGAGAAAGTTTTTCCCGCCGACCGTTACTCCGTCCTGGGCATCGCGGGCACTGCCGGCATAGCCATTGACCTCACCCGTCTCTTCCAGGTGGAACTCGAGCACTACGAGAAGATTGAGGGCACCCTTCTTAGCCTGGAGGGTAAGGCCAACAGGCTCGGAGCGATGATCCGCGGCAACCTGCCCCTCGCCATGCAGGGACTCGCCGTTGTGCCGCTCTTCGCCGGGTTCGATACCGGCGCCGGCGTGGGAAGGCTCTTCTCCTATGACGTCACCGGCGGCCGGTACGAGGAACACGAGCACCATACGGTCGGCTCCGGCTCCGTTTTTGCCCGTGGAGCCCTGAAGAAGCTGTGGCGGCCAAACCTGAGCGAGGCGGAAGCGGTCTCCGTCGCCGTCGAAGCCCTCTACGATGCGGCGGACGACGATTCCGCCACGGGAGGACCGGACACAGTCCGTCAGCTATGGCCGGTCATCTACACCGTGGACCGGGCCGGGGCACGGCGGGTTGCCGAAAACGTGCTCGCCGCGGCCGCGCATACTGTCATCGAAGCCCGCACCAGCGCCGGACGGGAGGCTTGACATGACCCAGCAGTTTTACGTATCGCCTGAACAACTGATGAAGGACCGTGCGGATTTCGCACGGAAGGGCATAGCCCGCGGCAGGTCCGTTGCTGTCATCAGTTGCGCCGACGGCATTGCGCTGGTGGCCGAGAATCCGTCGCCGTCCCTGCACAAGATTGGCGAGATCTACGACAAGATAGCGTTCGCCGCCGTCGGGAAGTACAACGAATTTGAGAGCCTTCGGCAGGCCGGGGTCAGGTACGCGGACGTCCGGGGCTACTCCTACGACCGGGAGGACGTTACCGCCCGCGGCCTCGCCAGTGTTTATGCACAAAGCCTCGGCGCCGTGTTCACCGCGGAGCAGAAGCCGTTCGAGGTTGAACTCGCAGTAGCGGAGGTAGGTCCTACCCAGGCGGAGGACCATCTCTACCGCCTGACCTTCGACGGCTCCATCGCCGACGAGCACCAGTTTGTCGTGATGGGCGGGCAAGCAGACAAGGTGTCCGCAGCCATTGAGGACGGCTGGCGCAGTTCATTGAGCTTTGCCGAGGCCCTGCGCCTTGCAATGGGGGCATTGGTTCCGGCGGCCGAGAGCGGCGAACAGCCGAAGGCCCTTCCCCCGAAGGCTGTGGAAGTTGCCGTCCTGTACAGGTCGTCCCAGACCTCGCGCGGCTCGCGGCGCGCCTTCCGCCGGCTTGATGACGCGGATATCACTGCACTGCTGGCCTAGGAGGACAGATGGACAAGAGAATCTTCGGCATCGAAACGGAATTTGGGATCTCCTATTCCAGCCCCGACTCGAGGCCTCTTGCCCCGGAGGAGGTGGCCCGGTACCTCTTCCGCAAGGTGGTCAGCTGGGGCCGTTCATCCAACGTTTTCCTTACGAACGGCTCCAGGCTGTACCTCGATGTTGGGTCCCATCCCGAGTACGCCACGGCCGAGTGTGACGACCTCGCGCAGTTGATCGCCCACGACCGGGCCGGGGAGCTGATCCTCGACGACCTCGTGGACGAGGCACAGGCACGCCTCGCCGCCGAGGGGTTCAACGGCACCGTCTACCTGTTCAAGAACAACACGGACTCCGCCGGGAACTCCTACGGCAGTCACGAAAATTACCTTATTCCCCGCCGGGGAGAGTTCTCCCGGCTGGCCGAGATCCTGATCCCCTTCCTGGTCACCAGGCAACTCATCGCCGGCGCCGGGAAGATCCTGAAAACGCCGCACGGGGCAACCTTCGCCTTTTCCCAGCGGGCGGACCATATCTGGGAGGGCGTGTCCTCAGCCACCACCCGGTCCCGGCCCATCATCAACACCCGGGATGAACCGCACGCGGATGCCGAGTTCTACCGCAGGCTTCACGTTATCGTCGGCGATTCCAACATGTCTGAAGCCACTGCCCTGATGAAGGTGGGCACGGTGGACCTCGTCCTGAGAATGATCGAGGCCGGAGTCATCATGCGCGACATGCGGATGGAAAACCCCATCCGCAGCATCCGCGAGATTTCGCACGACCTCAGCGGCCGGGCGCTGGTCCGGCTCGCCAATGGACGCCAACTCACCGCACTGGAGATCCAGCAGGAGTACCTCACAAAAGTAACAGCGTTCGTCAAGGAACACGGCCCCCACAACCCCCACGTTCCGGTGATCCTCGACCTCTGGGAACGCACGCTGAAGGCGATCGAAAGCGGCGACACCCGCGGCATCGACACCGAGATCGACTGGGCCATCAAGAAGAAGTTGATGGACAAATACCGGGAACGTCACGGCCTCGGCCTGGACGCCCCACGGATAGCCCAGCTCGACCTGACGTACCACGACATCTCCAGAAGCCGCGGCCTGTACTACCTGCTGCAGTCCCGTGGGGCCGTGCGGCGCATCGTGGACGACACGGTCATCAAGGACGCCGTCGACGCGCCGCCCCAGACCACCCGCGCGAAGCTCCGCGGCGACTTTGTCCGGCGGGCGCAGGAGTTGGGCCGGGACTACACCGTGGACTGGGTGCACCTGAAACTGAACGACCGGGCGCACCAGACCATCCTGTGCAAGGATCCGTTCCGCAGCGTCGATGACCGCGTGGATGCCCTTCTTGACTCTATGGGCTGACACCCAGCTTCAGGGGCTATTCTGGATAGAGCCCTTTCGAGGGCCTGCACGCGGTGCCGCCCGCCGAGCTGCGGATCACCGCCTCCATCTTGCCCCGACGAAAGTTCTCTTACGTGCGCCGACTACTAGCACTCCTTCTTCCCGCTTTGCTGATGCTGACCGCCTGTGGCGGTTCGACAACAGAGTCGGAGCCCACCAGCAAGTCTGCTGGTGAGACTGCGAAGTTCGACTCCCTCAAACTGACCGACAACGGGGACAAAAAAGCTCCCGGCGTGGAATTCGCCAAGCCGCTCGAAGTCGCTGAACCCACCATCAAAGTGGTCACCGAGGGTGACGGCGAGGCGGTGAAGGCAAACCAAATTGCCAACATCTCCATCCTTGCCCTGAATGCCACGGACGGATCCACGCTCGAGGACACCTTCCCCAGGGAGCCCGAGCCCCTGGAGCTCAACGAGGAACTGAAAACCGGCAGCGAGGTCATTTACAACGCATTAGTTGGCGCCAAGGTCGGTTCCAGCCTTGCCCTCGCCGTTCCCGGTCGGGCCGCTGCTGCTGCCCCCAGCCCCTCCGGCGGTGCCAGCCCGAGCCCGTCAGCCGCAACCGAGCCCACGCAGCTCCTCATTATCAAGGTGCTTTCCGCTTCGGACGTAACCCCTGCGCTGGAGAAGCCCGAAGGTGAAACGGTGACCCCGCCCGCCGGCCTGCCTACCGTCACCGAGAAAGACGGCATCCCCGAGATCAACGTCAAGGGTGTCGCCGCTCCCACCGCGCTGGTATCCCAGGACCTCATCAAGGGCAACGGCGCCACCGTTAAGGAATCTGACACCCTGACAGTGAACTATGTCGGCGTCACCCTCGTGGGCGGCAAAAAATTCGACTCGAGCTTTGACCGGGGCGAGCCTGCGAGCTTCCCGCTGACCGGCGTCATCAAGGGCTGGACCCAGGGCCTTGCCGGCAAGACCGTGGGCTCACGCGTCCTGCTGGTCATCCCCAAGGACCTGGCCTACGGCGATGCCGGCCAGGGCGAGGCCAAGGGCGACCTTGTCTTCGTAGTGGACATCCTCGGAGCCAAGTAGCAACAATGGCAACAGGCCCGGCCCCCGCCGCGGCATCCAACAGCAGCACATCATCTGCCAAACACCTAGGAGCAACCATGTCTTTTGGACAGCGCGATTTTGACCGCCAGAAGCCCGAAATCGATTTCCCCGAGGGCGATGTCCCCACGGAACTCGTCATCACCGACCTCATCGAAGGCGACGGCCGCGAAGCCACGGCCGGAGACACGGTTTCCACCCACTACGTGGGCGTAGCCTGGTCCACCGGTGAAGAATTCGACGCCTCCTGGGGCCGCGGTGCGCCGCTGGACTTCCGCGTCGGAGTCGGCCAGGTCATCCAGGGCTGGGACCAGGGCCTCCTGGGCATGAAGGTAGGTGGCCGCCGCCGCCTCGAAATCCCCTCCGAGCTTGCCTACGGTTCCCGGGGCGCCGGTGGAGCCATCAAACCCAACGAAGCCCTGATCTTCGTGGTTGACCTCGTGGGCGTTCGCTGACCACAGGCACAGCAATCCGCCAGGAGCGCGGCAGGAACAGGACCATCACATCCTGTTGCTGCCGCGCTTCCTGCGTTCCGGCACGGAGTTTAGTAACGTAACGAGGGTGTCCGCATCCCGTACTGAACGCCTCCTGAACCTGCTGATCGCCCTGCTCAACACCAGGTACGGCCTGCGCCGCAGTGAACTGCGCGAAACGATCTACCGTGACACCCCCGGCAATGAGGCATCCTTCGGCCGCATGTTCGAACGGGACAAAAGCGACCTTCGCAAATTCGGGTTCGACGTCGAAACCCTGACCGACCTGGGCTGGAGCGAGGATGACCCCGCCACCACCCGCTACCGCATCGGCAAGGAATCCAACCGCCTGCCGGACGTCCAGCTCGGACCGGAGGAGTGGACAGTACTTCTCCTGGCCTCCCAACTCTGGGAGCGCGCAGCCTTGGGCACAGCCGCCCAGAGTGCGCTGCGGAAGCTGCAGGCGTCCGGTGCCATGGCGGACGTCCAACTGCCCGCCGGGGTCCAACCCAGGATCAAGCCCGCCGGCCAGGCCTTCGACGACCTGGTTGCAGCGATGCATGCCAAGCACCCCGTCGCGTTCACCTACCTTGCCGGCAGCACCGGAACCGAGGAACAACGGACCGTCGAGCCTTGGGGCCTGGGAAGCCGTTTCGGGCACTGGTACCTCGCGGGCTACGACCGGGCCCGGAAGGCACCCCGCCATTTCCGGCTCTCCCGCTTCACCAGTGCGGTCACCACCCTTGAACGGGAGGAATTCACGCCCCCGCGCGACTTCAACATCCGGCAGGAACTGGACCGCCTGCCGGAGCTGCCGCTGCGCACCGCCGTCGTGGACGTCCGGGAGGGGCGCCTGCTGGCTTTGCGCCGCCGCGCCGTTGAAAGTGGCAATGCGCCGGACGCTGCCAAGGACAATACCCCGTTCCAGCAACCCGAAGCCGGCTACGAGCGGATCAGCCTGCAGTACCGGGACCCGGAGGTCATGGCTGAAGAGCTGGCGTCCTATGGCCCTGACGCCCTGGCCGCGGCTCCCGCCGAACTGGCCCATGCCGTGCGGCGCAGGCTCCGCGCCGCAGCTGACTTCAGCGCCGCCGCCGTTCCCCAGTTCCAGTTCGCGGCTGTGCCCGCCCGTCCCGTCCGCGCGCGCACCTCGGAGGACCAGCTCAAGCGGATGCTCCAGCTGGTGCCCTTCCTGGTGCACAATCAGGGCCTGCACATTCAGGATGTTGCTGATCGCTTCGGCATCAGCAGGAAGGAACTGGAGGATGATCTGCAGATCCTCATTTGTTCCGGCCTGCCGGAGGGATACCCCGACGACCTGCTGGACATCCAGTGGGAGGACGACCACGTCTACATCACCCAGGACCTGGACCTGACCCAACCTGTCCGCTTCACCGTGGAGGAGGCCTGCGCCCTCCTGGCCGGGTTGGAGACGCTGAACAGCCTGCCGGAGGTAGCAGAGGGCGGCGCCTTGGAATCAGTAACGCTTAAGCTCCTGGCGGCCGCCGGCGAGGAGGGGCTACGTGCAGCCTCCCTTGCCGGGCCGGAAGTGGCGCCTGCTGATGCCGCAACGCACGCCACCGTACGGCAGGCCATCGAGTCGGGGTCCCAGCTGCGCCTGAGGTACCTGGCTCCGCAGCGGGACAGCGTCTCGGAACGCGACGTGGACCCGCTGCGCCTCTACTCCCTGGACAACATCTGGTACTTCGAGGCCTATTGCCACTCCGTGGAAGGGCTGAGGAACTTCCGCCTGGACCGCGTTCAGGACATCCACCCGAATGGCCGGCCCGTGCCGGCAGGGACCACGCCCGCCAAGGGGGTTCCGGCCAAACTCTTCACCGCCAAGGACGACGATACGATCGTCACCGTCCAGCTCACCCGGCAGGGGAGGGGGCTCGCGGACGACTACTACGCGGAACGCACCGCAGAGCTCGACGACGGCGGGCTGGTGGCTGAGATACGGTTCGGCAACACGGCATGGCTTCCGATGTTCGTGGCCCAGCATGGCGGTTCCGCCCGGATCCTGGCGCCCGCGGAGCTTGCCGACGCGGCCCGCACCTGGCTGGCGGCGGCGCTGGCCAGATACGGCGGTTAGACTTCTCAGCATGCCTTGGTGGTCCTGGATCCTGATATGGGTGGCGCTTGTTGCGGTGTCACTGCTCTTCTATGTCCTGTTGGGCATCCGGCTGTTCCGCCAGATCATGGCCACCCTCAAGGATCTGGGGGCCGCAGGCGACAAGCTGGGGCAACTGGGCCCCATTGAGCAGCCCGCCACAGACCCGGATCCGGCGAAGGCGCACCCTGGTTCCGCAGTTTTTGCCTCCCCGACCGTCATGCGACATGATTACGAAGCATCCAAGTCATTCCGACGGGAAGAACGCCGCCTCAAACGAGTGCAGCGCAAGACGGACCGGGGCCAGCCGCAGGCACTCGGCGATCTGGACTTCACTTAGAAGTAAAATGTACTTAGACGAAAGGATTTCCCGTGGGAAGACTCTTTGATGGCCCCTGGCCCATCGTAATTATCATTGTTGTTGCTTTGCTTCTTTTCGCCGCACCCAAGCTTCCGGCCATGGCCCGCAGCCTCGGACAGTCAATGCGGATCATCAAGTCCGAAGTCAAGGAAATGAAGAACGACGGCAAGACCGAGTCCACTGACGCCTCAGGCCCGGTGGAAGGCACCATCGTGAACCACCCCCAGGCGAAGCCCGGCGAGCCGACCGACGGCACTGACGTTCCGCCGTCGAACCGCGCCTGACCCCCAGTGGCACTGTCGCGGGCCCGTAAAGCCAACCCCGAGGGGCGGATGGCTCTTTGGGACCACCTCAAAGAGCTGAAGAACCGGCTGATTAAGTCGGCTATCGGCGTCGTCATTGGCGGCATCGGAGGCTGGATACTTTACGATCCGCTGCTGAAGGCGCTGGCTGATCCGGTCAACCGCATCTCCCAGCAGACCGGCGGGCTCTCGGCGATCAACTTCGGTACCATCGCCTCTCCGTTCGACTTCAAGCTTCAGATGTCGCTCCTCATCGGGGTGGTCATTTCGAGTCCCATCTGGATCTACCAGCTGTGGGCGTTCATCACCCCGGGCCTCACGTCCAAGGAGCGGCGCTACACACTGGGCTACATGGCCGCTGCCGTCCCGCTGTTCCTTGCCGGTATCTGGGCGGGGTGGCTTGTGGTGCCGCAGGTGGTCAGGGCCCTGACCCAGTTCACGCCGGACGGTTCGTCCAGCGTGATTGATGCGCGCACCTACATCGAGTTCGTGACCCGCATGGTCCTGGTGCTGGGCATAGCCTTCCTGGTCCCCGTCGTGTTGGTAGGTATCAACATGGCCGGAGTTATCTCCGGCCAAACCATCCTCAAGGCCTGGCGCATCACCGTGTTCCTGGTGTTTGTCCTGGCGGCCATCGCGGCCCCCGGCGCTGACGCCATCTCCATGTTTATGCTTGCAGGCCCGCTGCTGGTGCTCTTTTTCGCCGCCATCGGGGTCTGCCTGATGAACGACAAGCGCAGGGCACGCCGGCAGGCCAAGCGGATGGCGGAAACCGAGGCAACAGCGGACGTCGCCACCCCGGGCAGTGAGCTGAAGAACCTCTAAGCGCCCGTTAGGCTTGGGGTATGTCCTCCACCGACGGTTCGTTCCAGCCCAGGCCATTCTCTACCGGTCCGAGCGATCCTGAAGAGCTCACGCCGGCGGAAAAGTACCGTCTCAGCGCTGAACGAAGGGCAGAGGCAGCCACATACCTCGGAGCCTTCTCCCGCACCCTCGATTTCGAACTCGATGACTTCCAGCGGCAAGCCTGCCTCTCCCTGCAGGAGGGCAGGGGCGTGCTGGTTGCAGCTCCTACGGGGGCCGGCAAAACCATTGTTGGCGAGTTCGCCATCTATCTGGCCCTCGAACGCGGCCTGAAGGCGTTTTACACCACACCCATCAAGGCGCTGAGCAACCAGAAGTTCACCGAGCTCAGCGACAAGTACGGAGCCGACAGCGTAGGCCTGCTGACCGGTGACACCAGCATCAACGGCGATGCTCCCGTGGTAGTAATGACCACTGAAGTCCTGCGCAACATGCTTTACGCCGATTCGGCGACCCTGGGCGACCTGGGGTACGTGGTGATGGATGAGGTGCACTACCTTGCAGACCGGTTCCGCGGTGCCGTCTGGGAAGAAGTCATCATCCACCTCCCCAGCGAAGTGCAGGTGGCCTCCCTCAGCGCCACCGTCTCCAACGCCGAGGAGTTCGGCGCCTGGCTTGATACCGTCCGGGGCGATACGGACATCATTGTCTCCGAGCACCGGCCTGTGCCGCTCTGGCAGCACGTCATGGTAGGCCGGCAGATCATGGACCTCTTTGCCGGGGAAACCACCTTCGACGAAATCGCTCCGCCGGTGGATTCCGACGAAGCGCAGCCGGACTCCAGGAAGGCAGCTTCCACAAGCCGGGGCTTTGACGTTAATCCCGACCTCCTCACCGTTGCCCGCAGTGAAAGCATGCAGAGCTTCCGCGCGAGGTCTGGGCCCGGTGGTCCCGGCGGCCGCGGCCAGCGCGGCAGGCGCGGGAATGACCGCCCGGGCCGGGGCGGCGACGAACGCGGAGTGCGCCCGGCCAGCCGGCCGCAGGTCATCGCAAGCCTTGACCGCATGGACCTCCTCCCGGCCATTACCTTTATCTTCTCCCGGGCCGGCTGTGACGCTGCCGTTGCCCAGTGCGTAGGTTCCGGACTGTGGCTCACCACCGAAAAGGAGCAGCGGATCATCGCGGAGCGCGTTGACGAGGCCGGCCATGACATTCCACCGGACGACCTGGAAGTCCTGGGCTTCTGGACCTGGCGGGACGGACTGCTTCGCGGTTTCGCGGCGCACCATGCCGGCATGCTGCCCACCTTCAAGGAGGTCGTGGAGAAGCTCTTCGCGGACGGCCTGGTCAAGGCTGTGTTCGCCACGGAAACTCTTGCCCTCGGCGTCAACATGCCGGCGCGCTCCGTGGTGCTCGAAAAGCTGGACAAGTTCAACGGTGAAGCCCATGTGGACATTACTGCGGGGGAGTACACCCAGCTGACCGGCCGTGCCGGACGGCGGGGCATCGACGTCGAAGGCCACGCCGTGGTTCTGTGGCAGCCGGGAACGGACCCGACGGCGGTGGCCGGCCTGGCGTCACGGCGCACCTACCCCTTGAACTCGAGCTTCCGGCCCACCTACAACATGAGTATTAACCTCCTGGCCCAGTTCGGCCGGGCCAGGGCACGCGAGATTCTGGAATCCTCCTTCGCCCAGTTCCAGGCGGACCGCTCGGTGGTGGGCCTGGCCAAGCAGGTCCGCAGCCGTGAGGAATCGCTGGCCGGCTATGCGAAATCGATGACCTGCCACCTCGGGGACTTTACCGAGTACGCCCGGTTGCGCCGGGAGCTGTCCGACGCCGAAAACGCGACCTCCCGGACCAAGTCACGCGCCCGGAAGTCACTCAGCGACGACTCGTTGGCCCGCCTGCTTCCGGGTGACGTAGTGCATGTCCCGGGCGGACGGGCTCCCGGACCGGCCATTGTGCTGAGTTCGGACCACAGCAGCCGGGAACCGCGGCCAGCTGTGCTGACGCTGGACAACCAGCTGCGCCGCATCGGGGACCGATGACCTCGAAGGTCCCATCGCGCCGGTGACGCGCATCCGCATCCCCAAGTCCTTCAACGCCAAGGTTCCCAAGTCCCGGCGTGACCTCGCATCTTCCGCACGGAACGCGCTGCGGGAGAACCGCCCGCCGGCCCCGGGCAATAACCGGAACAACGACTTCGGCCTCGCCACGTCCCTGCCCAACCAGGAGAAGCGCATCGCGGACCTTCGACGCGCCCTCCGCGGCCACCCGTGCCACGGGTGCAGCGAACGGGAGGACCACGCACGCTGGTCCGAGCGCTGGTGGAAGCTCCGGCGGGAGACGGACGGGCTGGTCCGGCAGATCCAGGGCCGCACCAACACCATCGCCAAGACCTTCGACCGGGTCTGCGATGTCCTGTCCTCCTACGGCTACCTCGAACCGACCACGGACGGCAGGCTGATGATCAGCCCCGACGGGCACAGGCTGAGGCGGATCTACGGCGAAAAGGACCTGTTGATTTCCCAGTCCCTCCGGCTGGGCGCTTTCGATGACCTGGACGCCGTGGAAGTCGCAGCCCTCGCCAGCGTCCTGGTGTACCAGGCCAAGCGCGAGGACCGCGGCATGCGGCCGAGGATGCCCAGTGTCTCCCTGGAGACCTCGGTGGACATCGTTGTCCGGGAATGGTCCGCCCTTGAGGATACGGAAGAGGAAAACAAGCTTCCGCTGACCGGCGAGCCCGAGCTGGGCCTGGTGTGGCCGATCTACAAGTGGGCGCGTGGCCGGCACCTGCAGGACGTCCTGAGCGGTACGGACCTCGCAGCGGGGGACTTTGTCCGCTGGGTCAAGCAGGTGGTTGACCTGCTGGACCAACTGGCAAAGATTCCCGGTTTGGACCCACGTCTCGCACGCCTTTGCTCCGACGCCATCTCGCTGGTCCGCCGCGGCGTTGTGGCCTATTCTTCCGTCCTCTGACCCACCGCCTGCTGCTGCCGGCCTTCCTATCTCCAGGAGTTTTGCTTACCTATGCCCCATCCCGAAGCCCTGCCCGGATCCCGCTCCAAAACCAGCCCGGTGCTTTACCGCAACGGCTCCGTTTACACCGCCGCTGACCCCTTTGCCACGGCCATGCTGGTGGACGGAGACACGGTGGCGTGGGTGGGATCGGAACAGGCAGCATCTTCCATCCAGGACAGCTCCATGGAGGTCATTGACCTCCGCGGCGCACTGGTTGCCCCCGGTTTCGTGGACTCACACATGCACCTGACCGAAACCGGGATCGCCTTGGACTCCCTGGCCCTGCAGGACCTGAGGTCGGCAAAAGACCTTTTGGCCGCCGTGGCCGTCGCGCCCGGCGACGGCCCGGTCCTGGGTCACGGCTGGGATGACACCACCTGGGCCGACGCCACCTTGCCCAGCGCGGAGGAACTGGAGCGGGCTGCAGGGGGCCGTCCTGTCTACCTGTCCCGCGTTGACGTCCACTCTGCCCTGGTCTCGACGTCCCTGGCAGCCTCCGCCGGCCTCCGCGGGCTTGATGGTTTCGACGGCGGCGCAAGGGTCCGGGGGGCCGCGCACGCGGCGGCCCGGCAGGCCACTCGCCGGCTCCCGGCAGAGGTGCTCCGCCGGCACCAAGACCGCGCCCTGGCCGAGGCCGCCGCCAACGGCTACGTGGCAGTGGCAGAGATCGGAGCGCCGCACATCGGGGGTGCGGAGGATCTTCGGGTGGCGGATAGCTGGAACAGCAACGGGGACACCCCCGCTCCTGAGGTACTGCCTTACTGGGGTGAACTGGCCACATCGGAAGAACACGCCCGCAGCATTCTTGACCAGCTGGGCGTCAGCGTCCGGGGCCTGGCAGGAGACCTGAACATCGACGGGTCCGTAGGATCACGGACGGCGGCCCTGAGGTCCGGTTACAGCGACGCCCCGGACGAGTCCGGCAGCCTGTACCTGAGTGTCGAGGAGGCAGCGGCCCACCTTGCAGCCTGTTCCCTCGCCGGAATCCAAGGCGGTTTCCACGTCATTGGTGATGCCGGGCTGGATGCCGCACTACAAGCCCTGGAGCTGGCGGCCGCCGAGGTGGGGGAGCAAAGGATCCGGGCCGCCGGCCACCGGTTTGAACACGTGGAGATGGTGGACGCAGCAGCCGTGGCAACGCTTGCCCGCTACTCCGTGACCGTTAGTGCCCAGCCGGCCTTTGACGCTGCCTGGGGTGGCCCGGGAGGACTCTACGAGAAGCGGCTGGGGGAGCGGAGCAGGGCCATGAACCCGTTTGCCAGCCTGTACTCTGCCGGGGTTCCGGTCTGCTTCGGCAGTGACAGCCCCGTGACGCCGCTGCGCCCCTGGTCCAGCGTCAGGGCTTGCCTTGAGCACCACAATGAAGACGAGCGGATTTCGGCTCGCGCGGCTTTCCTGGGACACACCCGTGCCGGCTGGCGGGCAGCCAGGTATCACAATCCCATGGCGGGCCAGCTGGTCCCCGGAGCTCCCGCGAGCTTCGCTGTTTGGGAGGTCGAGGAGCTGATGGTGCAGGTGGCCGACGGCAGGGTGCAGTCGTGGAGCACCGACCCCAGGGCCCGCACACCGTTGCTGCCTGCGCTGGACACCGGCTCCGACCCGGTTTGCCTGCAGACTGTAAGGGACGGTTTGGAGCTGCACGCCAACCCCGCCCTGCGTTCCTGACCCCCGCGCCCTCCGCCCTATAATGGGTAGCTGCGCCTGCCAGCGATTTCGCTCGTGAGCGGGTGCACCGACTGTTCCCTCCAGGAAGGCCATCTGTGCGCGTCCTTACCATCATCCCCACCTACAACGAGCTGGAATCGCTGCCTATCACCCTGCAGCGGCTCCGCGCAGCCGTCCCGTCCTCGGACGTGCTGGTAGTGGATGACAACAGCCCCGACGGCACAGGCCAGCTCGCAGATGGAATCGCTGCCGAAGACTCCCAGGTGCACGTCCTGCACCGGAAGGGCAAAGAAGGCCTGGGCGCCGCCTACATCGCCGGCTTCAAGTGGGGACTCGACGCCGGCTACGACGTCCTCGTGGAGATGGACGCGGACGGTTCCCACCAGCCCGAACAACTTCCCCAGCTCCTCGAAGCCATTGACCAGGGCGCCGATCTTGCCATGGGATCCCGCTGGGTTCCCGGCGGAAGCGTCGTCAACTGGCCGCTGTACCGGCAGGCCATTTCGCGGGTGGGAAGCACGTACGCCCGCCTCATGCTGGGCCTGAAGATCAAGGACGTTACCGGCGGCTACCGCGCGTTCCGCCGGACCACGCTGGAAAAGCTCAACCTGGAACAGGTGGACTCAGTCGGTTACGGCTTCCAGGTGGACCTCGCCTGGCGGGTGTCCCGCATGGGCCTGCGGATCGAGGAACGGCCCATCACCTTTGTGGAGCGCGAACTCGGCGCCTCCAAAATGAGCGGCAACATCGTGGTGGAGGCAATGGTCAACGTCACCAAGTGGGGACTCCAAGCCCGCTGGAACACCCTCACCCGCAAAAAATCGCCCGCACAGCCGTGAGCGCTCCCGCCGCCACGTCCCGATAAAGCGCCAAAAGCAAGGGCCGTCTCCCACAGTGTGGGGGACGGCCCTGATGCATCTCGACAGTTTTATGCGGAGCGGCGTTCTCCGCGGCGTTCGCGCAGGATGGTCAGACGATCCTCGAGGATCTGCTCCAGTTCCGGAAGTGAGCGGCGTTCCAGCAGCATGTCCCAGTGCGTGCGGACAGCTTTATCGTTGCTGGTGTCCGGGCGTTCGCCGTCGACCAGGAGCGCTTCCTTGCCGGTCTTGGAAACCCAGACCGGGGGAATCTCGGCTTCAGAGGAGAACGTAACAAAGACCTGCTCGCCGTCCTCGCACCGGTACTCGACGCGCTGGCGCGGAGCCGGCTCGACTCCGGACTCGGTCTCCATGCTCTGCGCACCAAGGCGCATGCCCCGCAGGCTGCGATCGCTCATGTTTTCTCCCTCTGGTCGGTTGGCGGAGTGAACCCCGCGCTAGCCGGTGGCTAAGAAGCACCTCCGGACTACTGTGTGCTCTGTGCTGCATCTTAAGATTCAACGCATTGCGAAGCTGGGTTGTTCCAGCGGATTGCTCCTGCCGGACAAATACCCAATTATACCGGTGTCATACCGCCCCGGCCAAAATTGAGGGGATCCGCAGCAGCTGCGGATCCCCTCACTGTGCCTTTCGCGGCCTTGACCTAAGGCTCGGAGGTTTTGGTTCCCACTTCGTCGAACAGTCCCGCCACGGCAGGATCAGGGTTTGTTCCGCCAAGAGCGTTGCCAATCCCCTTCAGGGCCTCGCCGACTTCGCTCGGGATGATCCAGAGTTTGTTGGAAGAACCCTCCGCGAGCTTTGGAAGGGTCTGCAGGTATTGGTACGCCAGCAGTTTCTGGTCCGGGTTGCCCTTGTGGATGGCGTCAAAGACCTTCTGGATGGCCTGCGCCTCGCCGTCAGCCCGCAGGATGGCCGCTTTGGCGTCGCCTTCCGCGGCCAGGATGGACGCCTGCCGCTGGCCTTCGGCAGTGAGGATGGCTGACTGCTTGGTGCCTTCGGCAGTCAGGATGGCGGCCCGGCGGTCACGCTCTGCACGCATCTGCTTTTCCATGGAGTCCTGGATGGAGTGGGGCGGGTCGATCGCCTTGAGTTCCACCCGGGAGACACGGATGCCCCAGCGGCCGGTGGCCTCGTCCAGGACCCCGCGCAGCTGTCCGTTGATCTGGTCGCGGGAGGTAAGTGCTTCTTCAAGGTTCAGCCCGCCCACCACGTTGCGCAGCGTGGTGGTGGTGAGCTGTTCGACTGCCTGGATGTAGTTGGCGATCTCGTAGGTGGCGGCCCTCGGGTCCGTGACCTGGAAGTAGACAACGGTGTCGATGGAAACCACCAGGTTGTCCTCGGTGATCACCGGCTGCGGAGGGAACGAGACCACCTGCTCACGGAGATCCAGCAACGGCAGGAGCCGGTCAACAAACGGAATCAGGATGGTCAGCCCTGGATTAAGCGTCCGCTGGTACTTGCCCAGCCGCTCAACCACGCCCGCGCGCGCCTGCGGAATGATCCGCACCGACCGCACCAGCACGATTATCACAAACACGATCAGGACCACCAGCACAATGGCCAATGCAGTTCCTCCTGCGTTATCCATACATCTCCTTGTTCCCCATTTGTTCAGGCTGTGTCAGGACTGGCTTGCTGCTTCCGGCGGCGCTGTTACCACTGCCGTGGCCCCGTCGATGGCGGAAACCACCACTTTCTGGCCGGCGGGAAGGACGCCGCCTGCAGAGCGGGCGGTCCAGATGTCTCCGCCGATCTTGACCAGGCCGCCGTCGGACGTCACGGGCTCCATCACCACGGCCTGCTCACCGATGAGCCGGTCCACGTTGGTGCGCTGCTCAGACGGACTGTTCTTCAGGTGCGCCAGGGCCACTGGCCGGACGAAGGCGATCATCAGCAGGGACACCACGCAGAAGACCACGATCTGCAGCCAGAGGTCGGCGCCCGCGAAGTCCGCTACCAGTGCGGCCAGGGTTCCTCCGCCGAGCATGATAAAAAACAGGTCAAGCGTGATCATCTCGATCACGGCAAACGCCAGGAAGGCGGTGAGCCACAACGCCCACCAGTTTTCCCCGAGCCATTCGAACAACGTGTTCCCCCTTCGCTACGGGGAGCCGAACGCGCGCACCCGCCAGTAACTGTCCTCCAATCTTAGTGCGGCCCCGTCCGCTGTGGGCTGGCTCTCAGCGGTCGTGCGGGGATAGTGGCCAAGTCGTTACGTCGCAGCGGGTTTGATGGGCCGGAACACCGTCAGCCGGAAGTTCGCTCGGGCCTGAACGGGCTCGGGCTGGCTCTCCAGTCGTTTCGAAAGGTCCTCCCGCCGGAGGTGGTGGCCCGCCGGCCCCATAAAAGCGAGACTTGCCGCTTCCTGCCGGGTCAGTGCCAGCGGAATCTCTATGTCGGTACTTGTTTCCACGTCGAAATGGCTGCCCATCGCTTCGGCCAGCCGGGTTTCCTTGCCTTCCTCGATGCCGAGCATTCCGGTGACCGCGGCGATGCCAGCGAGGTGACCGGTCCGGGGTGTGACCACCACCAGCCGTCCGGCAGGCCGCAGGACCCGCGCAAATTCCGCGGCGTTGCGGGGTGCAAATATGACCGTTATGGCGTCCACCGACTTGTCTGCCAGCGGCAATGGCTGCCAGACATCGGACACCAGGTTCACAGCCTCGGGGTTGAGCCGTGCGGCCCGGCGCAGGGCGAATTTGGAGATGTCCAGGCCTACGGCAGCCACCGGGCGCCGGTGCTGTGCCGCGGCAGCGTCGAGCACCGCCCTCAGGTAGTGTCCGGTTCCCGTTCCGGCGTCCAGGACCGCGGCGCGTTCTTCGGACAGGCAGGGCACGACGGCGGCCGCCACCGCAGCTGCCAGAGGCCGGTAATGCCCCGCCTCCAAGAAGTCGGAGCGGGCCTGGACCATGTCAGCAGTGTCGGACTCGAAGGCAGTGCCCTTCCCGACCAGCAGGTTGAAGTAGCCCTGGCGAGCGGCGTCGTAACTGTGGCCGGCACGGCAGGCCAGCCGGCTCTGACCCGCCGGGGCAGCAGCCAGAAGTTCCAGCGGTTCCCGGCACACCGGGCACAGCAGTAAAAGGTCGGTGGTGGAGGGCATGGCAACCATCCTATGGCTCCCACATCCGGTTCTTTCCGGCGCAGGGTGCGCTGCAAGGTCAGCGGGCGCTGATGCCGGCGGGGCCGGAGTCGAAACCGAGCCCCTGCTGCGCCTTGCTGATGCCTGGCTCGGCCCAGTGGGCGGCGTATTCGGCGTTGCTGCTCAGGGACCGAAGCTGGGCGCGGTCCACGTACAGCACACCCTGCAGGTGATCTGTTTCGTGCTGCACGATCCGGGCCTGCCAGCCGGAAAACTCCCGCTGTATGGCGGCCCCGTCGGGGGACTGGAACTCAAGAAGCACGTTTTCGTGCCGGGCCACCACGGCCTGAAGCCCGTTGAGTGAGAGGCAGCCCTCGTAGAAGGACGCAACGCCAGGGCCCAGCGGTGTGTAGCGGGGGTTCAGGACGGCGAGGAAGTCCAGGGGGCTTCGGCGGCGGAGGGCAGCAGCCTCAGGGTCGACGTCGTACTGGTCCTCCATGACGGCCAGCTGCAGCGGTATTCCGAGTTGGGGCGCTGCCAGCCCAACGCCCGGAGCCTCGTGCATCACCTGCCGCATCAGGGTAATCAGCCGCTCCAGTTCGTCGTCCGACAGCTGCCCGTCGAAGGCGGCGGCGCGCTGCCTGAGCGCCGGATGGCCTGCCTGAACGATGGGCGGGAGAGCGCCGGCTGAGAGTATGAGCTCCACGTTTTCGCGGATCTGCTCTGCAGTGTATGCGGTCTCAGGCAGGCTTTGGCTCATGGGGAAAGCCTAGCGGCCGGGCCGGACACGAACTTCGGCCCCTGCATGGTGAAGCGCCGCGCGACCCATCGGTTGACCGCCGGAGTGGCAGCAGCGGCGCTCATCCCCAGGTTTCGGAGGCTCAATAACGGCCGGGGCAGGGGCCGTCCCAGCATCATGTTGATTTCGGACTGTCGTTTGGCCACTGCCGCCGCCCGTTGCCGCCGTGCCTGGAACTCCTTGAGCTCCGCATCCATGTGGTCCAAGCTTCCGCCGGCCAATGCCGCCCGGATGAGGGGGGAGAGGGCCCGGGCATCCAGCCAGCCCAGATTCATGCCCTGGCCACCAATGGGACTGATCTCGTGGGCAGCATCGCCGAGCAGGAACACCCGCCCCGCCACCATGCTCCTGGCGACGGTGGAACGGACGCTGAAGGCGCTCACCATGGTGTTGGTGCCGGCATCCGGGAGGATCCCGGTTCGGCGCAGGACCAGCTGTGCCAACTCATCCGGCCCGGCAGTACCGGCAGGGCTTCCCAGCCGCACCACCCACCGCCGTATTCCGCCCGGCAACGGAAAGGACTCAACGATTCCGCCCGATTCAAGGAACAGCACCGCCCGTTCCCCGTAAAGCCCCGCGTCCCGGTAATCGCCCATGAGGTAATGGTCAGGATAAATTTTCCGGCACACCGGCACCCCTAAGAGGTCGCGCATGGGCGACCGGGCGCCGTCTGCCGCCACTACGAGGGACGCCGTAAAGGCGGCCGTTCCTCCCTTGCCGCCCCCGGCGGGTTCCGCGACGGCGGTGACTGACCCGCCGTCGTCCTTCAGTGCAGTGGCCCGCACGCCCCTGACCAGGGCGCCGCTGTCCAGACGGCGGACCCGCTCCTCCAGCAGCTGTTCGGTCCTGAACTGGGGCAGGGCCAGCACGAACGGGTACGTGTCCGAAGCCGCCGCAAATGGCATGATACCTACAGTTTTTCCGCCGCTGACCGCCAGACCTTCGCGGATTTTTATCCCCTCCCAAACTGCGGACGACGCAATCCCCACTTGCTCCAAAGCCTCCAGGGCCGGCGGATGGATGCCGATGGCCCGGGAGTGCAGGTTCCGGGCCTGCCTCTGTTCAAGAACCTTGACGCTGATGCCGTCCTGAAGCAGCAGGGCAGCCAGGTAGAGGCCCACAGGACCCCCACCGATGATCACCACGTCTTTTGCCGCTGCCATTTCAGGTCCTGCGCAGGGCCAGCACCTGATGGAACGCGGTGGTCGCTTCGACGTGCCAGCCCGGGGGAGCGAGGGCGGCCAGTTCGGCCGGCGTGTAGCTCCTGCGAATGGACGTCAGTCCGTCCTTCCGGATGTAGGAATGGGGAAATGGCAGCGCGGCGGCTGAGAAGAGCGCGTACGCGGCGGGGCTGCGCCTCAGGTCGTTGTGCAGCGCCTTCCTGGTGGAAAGGGCTGCCGAGTCGGCGAGCAGCTGCTGAAGTTCGTCCGCCGAGAGGTGGTGCAGGACATGGTTTGAAATGACGAAATCAAAGCGTCCGCCCTCCCGGACAAGATCGGCGCTGTGCGCCTGCCGGAACTCGACACCAGGTTTGGGCGGACGCCCCCGCGCATAGGCGGTGGCCCGCGCATCAGGGTCTATGCCGGTAACACGCAGCGGAAGTCCGTCACGTCGGGCCCAGCCCGCCAGCAGGTGCGCGAGGTCGCCGCCCCCGGAGCCGATGTCCAACAGCGTGGCGGGAGTCTTGTGCGCGACCATCAAGGGACGAAGCTCCCGCACATAGAGCCTCCGCCACCCGGACAGTGCGCGGTTGACCACTCCAAACTGGCGGTAGGTGTTCTGCAGGCGCCGGGCGTCGCAGTCCGGGTCGTCCATCAGTTCCACGGCCTTGACGGCGCGCTGCCGCATCAGCAGGTCCAAGGGGCTCAGGATACGGGTACTTCTGCCGCGGCGTGTCCGGGCACCCGGCCCAGGTCCGCGGCCGCAGCCTGACGGAGTTTGGTGAACAGCGCAGTCTCCACCGTGAGTCCCGGGCCGAAGGCCATGGAACAGATGCGTTCGTCCCCGTCCTCCGGGTCCTGTTCCAAGATGTGCTTGAGGACAAACAGCACGGTGGCGCTGCTCATGTTTCCGAAGTTGCGCAGCGTCTCGCGTGCCGGTACCAGTTGCTCGTCGGTGAGACTTAGCCGGGCCTGAACTTTGTCCAGGATGCTCCGTCCGCCGGGGTGGATAGCCCAGTGCCGGATGGACGTGTAGGGGAGTGCCTCCAGTCCCGGGTCCCGGGCAAGAAGGGGCTGCAGGGCGCCCACGATGTGGTCATCGATGATGTGCGGGACATAATTCCCCAGGATCATTTCGAATCCGTGATCGCCGATGTTCCACGCCATCGAGTCTTCGCCAACCGGTGTGAGCACGGTTTCGAAGTGGTCAAGCTGGAGCAGGGACTTTTCCTCCGATCCGCTGCGTGCAGTGACGACGGCGGCCGCCGCGCCATCGGCGAAAAGGGCTGAACCCATAATGGTGTCCGGATCGTTTGAGGTGCGGACGTGCAGGGAGCACAGTTCGGCGCACACCACCAGGACCACGGCCTGCGGGTCGGCCTCGCAGAACAGTTTTGCGGCCCGGAGTGCGGGGAACGCGGCATAGCAGCCCATGAATCCCAGGTGGTAGCGCTGGACGGCAGGATCCAAGCCCAGTTCCCGGACGATTTTGTAGTCGGGGCCGGGATTGAAAAAGCCTGTGCAGGACACGGTCACAAGATGAGTTATGTCAAGTAGATCCAGTTCCGGGGCGGCATTGACTGCTGCACGGGCGGCTTCCACGAAGAGTTTTGTTGCCTCGCGGCCGAAGATGTCGTTGCGGACCTTTGTGCTGGGGTTCAGCAGCAGGCCGGTGTCAGGATCAAAGAACTGCGGATCGTCGGAGCGGGAATCCGTTGTAAGTTCGTCCACGGCGGTAAAGCGCGTATCAATGGCAGCGGAATCAAAACAGGTGTTGACCAGGCGTGAGCCGAGCCTCGTCAAGCCTGGCTGGGCCGCAAACACCTCACGGGCTTCTGTTTGGATCAGAATCGTTTTCGGAACTGCAGTTTCCAGTGATCGAACATAGACCGTCATTGACTCATTCTTAACGAGCAACCGGAATAAGACAATGACCTGCGGATTCATGGGTTTCGGCTGAGGTTGCGGGTGCGCTTGCCTTTGCCTGCCAGTGGGCACATTCCTGCCCCTCCCACCTCACCTGCAGAAACGCCGATAATCTACATTATGTCAAGTAAGTACTTTCGACACACACCCCGTGCCCGTTCCCTCGGCCTTTCGAGGAACTCAGCTTGAGGGCGCGGCCGTTCTGGCCCTGTCCCACAACGGGCAACCCGGTGCCGCAGGCAATGATGGCGAGGGTGCATCAGGTGCCCTCACCGGTATCACCGAACTGGTATTCGTCCTGGCCACCAGCACCTCATTCACGGTTCCCGGCCAGCCCCCGCGCGGCAATGCCTCGCAATGCGCCGCCGAGGCCTCTGTCCGGGCCTCGGCCGCCCTGGAACGTGGTTTTGACGCACTGCGCAAGGAACATGAGGACGCCCACAGGGCTCTGTATGACCGGTTGAGCTTAGTCCTTGAGCCCGGCCCTGACCGGCAAGTCCCCGCCCCGCGGGTGCCCACGGATTTGCGGATCCTGCACGCCGCAAAGCAGCCAGGCGGCGCTCCGGCAGCTGATCCCGGCCTCGTGGCGCTGCTCTTCAACTACGGACGGTACCTGCTGATATCGTCCTCCCGGCCCGGCACCCTGCCGGCAACGCTGCAGGGCATCTGGAATGACGAACTGCAGCCACCGTGGTCCTCCAATTACACGCTGAACATCAACACCGAGATGAACTACTGGGGGGCCGAAGCCGCCAACCTTGCGGAGTGCCATGAGCCGTTGCTGGACTTGGTGGAGGCCCTGGCAGACCGAGGGCGCACCACAGCAAGAATCCTCTACGGAACCCGAGGCTGGGCAGCACACCACAACACCGACGAGTGGGCGTTTACGTCGCCCACCTCCGGCCACGCCAGCTGGTCCCAATGGGCGATGGCTGGTGTGTGGCTCGTCTGCCATCTCGATGAGCGGCGACGCTTCGGATCAGCCACCCCGGACGAGCTGCGGCGCTTGTGGGCGCTGGCGTTGGGGGCGGCAGAGTTCGCGTGCGACTGGCTGCTGGACGACGGCGGCGCCACCCTGGAGACAAGCCCCTCCATCTCCCCCGAAAACTGCTACCTGAGCGGACAGGGCAGGGCAGCCGTGACCACCTCCAGCGGTATGGACCGGGCGCTGTTGACCTGGCTCTTTGACACTGTGCTTGCCTTGGCGGAGGAAGTAGGCGAAGAAGACCACCCGGTGGTGCGTGGGTCTGCTGCTGCCCGGGCGCGGATCGGTCCCCCTGCCGTTGGCGGCGGCGCAGTCCTTGAGTGGGGTACAGCACTCCGCGAAGCTGAACCGGACCACCGGCATATATCCCACCTGGTTTTTGCCTATCCCGGCAGCGCTCCCCTGACCGATGACCTACGGACAGCGATCAATACAACGCTCCACCGCAGGGGCGACGATTCCACCGGCTGGTCACTGATCTGGAAACTGTGCGTCCAAGCCCGGCTCCGGGAGCGCGGCCGGGTGGCGGATTTGCTGCGCCTTATGTTCAGGCCCGTCGCCACTACGGCGGTGAACCACTCCGGCGGCCTGTATCCGAATTTATTCGCGGCGCACCCGCCCTTCCAGGTGGACGGAAACCTCGGGTTCATCGCAGCAGTCACGGAGATGCTTCTGCAGAGCCACGCGGGAGAACTGCACGTGCTGCCTGCGCTCCCGGCGGACTTTGCCGCGGGCAGCGTCAGCGGGCTGGTTGCCCGGCCAGGTATCACCGTGGACATACGCTGGGAGCACGGCGCCGCCGTCGAACTTTCAATGACACCGCGGAACGCTGCAGCCGCCGGGATGAACCTGGCACGCATTGGCGAGTGGACTGGGTTTGTGGAACTGCGAACCGGCTATCGCACCCGGCTCGTAGCTTCCGGCCCGGAATTCAAAGTGACGTTCAGCGCCGCGGCCCGATTGCAGCGCCCACAACAGCACCAACGCCCAATCCCACGGCGAAGCCGATAAACGGACTGTCGAAAACGGCAAGGCCCAAAGTGATTCCGACGGCGGCGCCGAGGAGGCAGCAAATCCACAGCGGTTTATTCATCTGACCTGATGCTACCGCCAGGTGTCCGGGAGCACTGCCCGGACAGGAGCGGGTATTCAGACATAAGCAGCAGCGCCGACGTCAGCCGTCGTATGCCTTCTGCAGCTCGCCGATGTCCAGCTTTCGCATTCCCAGCATCGCCTGCATCGCGCGTTGCGAACCCTGCGGATCGTGCCCCGCAATCAAGGAGCCCAGTACAGACGGAACGATCTGCCAGGACACTCCGAAGCGGTCCTTGAGCCAGCCGCACATGCTTTCGCTGCCGCCGTCGGCCAGTGCAGTCCAGTAGCGGTCCACAGCGTCCTGGTCCTCACAATTGACCACAAACGAAACAGCCTCGGTGAAACTGGAGCCCCGCGCACCATTGAGCGCCGTGAAACCGCGGCCTTGCAGCTCGAACTCGACGACGATGGCCTGGCCTGCCGGACCCGGCGCACCTTCGCCAAACCGCGAAACGTTCAATATCTTCGAATCATCAAACACCGAGGTATAAAACTGTGCGGCCTCTTCCGCCTGGTTCCCGAACCAGAGGCATGTCCCGATGGTGCTTGGCATAGTTGCTCCCTTCGGGCTTGAGCCTAGTGCTCAAGCCACGGCTGGACAACGGTAATCAGACGCTGGGTTTCAGGCACCGGGGTTTCAGGCGCCGGGCCCTCCGGAGGCCGGGTGTCCTGTAGCCAGCTGGCTGACGAGTCCCAGCGTGTTGCCTTCGCTGTCCCGGACAAATGCCATCCACTCATCCGTACCTGCCGGTCCCAGGCGGCTGTCGGTATGGCTGTAAATCACCTGCGGCGCATCCACCACCTCCACTCCCCTGGCTTGGAGTTCGTCCACGGACGCCCTCACATCAGGAACGTGGAGGTACAGGAGAGCCCGCGGGGCGCCCGGTTCCAGCAGCAGCCGCACGCCCTCCAGGTCAAAGAAGACAAGGCCGGGCGGATCGAACACCGCAGTGGGTTGCACCGCCAGAAGTTCGGCGTAAAACGCAGCTGCCCGGCGGAGATCTTCCACGTGCTGGGCAACCTGAATCAACCGCACGGTGCCTCCTTCCGTCCCTTGTCTGTCCAGCCTGCCCAATCATCGAGGAGCGGGCAAGGGTCCGTACGGAAGCCCCTCCCGTTGCTAGGCTCGAAGCCATGACGCCTTCGATTCAGCGGCCCCTTCCTTCATCTCCGCGATCCCACATAGCCGCCGCAGCCATTGCCGACGCCGTGCTCATCCTGGTGTTCGCCGCCGTCGGACGTGATGCGCACCAGCGCGGCGACGTGGTTACCGGCGTCCTGCTGACCGCCTGGCCCTTCCTGGCCGGGGCAGCGCTTGGATGGCTGGTTTCGAGGGCATGGCGGAACCCGCTGTCCGTCCACCGGACCGGGCTGGCGGTATGGCTTGGAGCCCTGGTGGGGGGCATGGTACTCCGCCTGCTGACCGGACAGACCGTGGTGCTGCCGTTTATCATCGTGGCGTTGCTGAGCCTGGGGCTGCTGCTGGTGGGGTGGCGGCTGGCGTGGGCAGGGGCAGGGGCCAGGCGGCTGAGAAGCGCATGAGAAAAGTTAGCCGGGGGTGGCTGGAGGGCCGGCCGGCAGCGCGCCCGGATGTAATAGGCTGGCAGCACTGAAAGCTTGCCGGGCTCTGCTACGGCGCAACAGATCCGGAAGGATTTATCGTGATCACCGCATTCGTTCTGATCAAGACTGACGCTGCACGCATTCCTGAAACGGCTGAGGAGATCTCGGCGATCGAGGGCATCAGCGAGGTGTACTCGGTCACCGGCGAATGGGACCTGATTGCGGTGGCAAGGGTGCCCCGGCATGAGGACCTGGCGGACGTGATTGCGGACCGCCTGTCCAAGGTGCCTGCCGTGGTGCACACAACAACGCACATCGCGTTCCGCGCGTACTCCCAGCACGATCTGGACGCAGCCTTCGCCCTGGGCTTCGAGCAGTAGCCGGGAATTACCGGCGGGTCAGCGACACCCATTTCTCGAGGACGGCCGCGGCAGCGCCCGTCGCAATGGATTCGGCTGCACGGCTGAATGCCTTCTGCATGCGGTCGGGGAACGGACCGTCTGCACTGGTGTCGAATGCCACGAGGCCGGCTGCGGCATTCAGGAGAACGGCATCGCGTGCCGCACCTTCCTTGCCCGCGAGGACCTCGCGGACCACGGCGGCGTTGGCCTGCGCGTCACCGCCGCGGAGCTGCTCCACGGTTGCCGGTTTGATTCCGAGGTCCGACGGCGAGAAGGTCATCTCAGCCACAGCGCCGTCGCGGATTTCCCATACGGTAGAGGGACCAGTGGTAGTCAGTTCGTCGAGCCCGTCGTTTCCGCGGAACACCAGGCCACGGCTTCCACGCCGGGCCAGGACACCCGCCACCAGCGGCGCCATCCTGGCGTTGGCAACCCCCACTGCGGAGGCCTGGACTTTGGCTGGGTTGGTCAGCGGGCCGAGGAAGTTGAAGGCTGTAGGTATGGCCAGCTCTTTCCGCGGTACGGCGGTGTGGCGGAAGGACGGGTGGAACACCTGGGCGAAGCAGAACGTGATTCCTGCCTCCTCCGCGTTGCGCGCCACCTGTTCGATGGACAGGTCAAGGCGGACACCCAAGGCTTCCAGCACATCTGCCGAACCGGACGACGACGACGCCGCCCGGTTGCCGTGCTTAACCACCTTGGCGCCTGCTCCGGCAGCCACCAGCGCCGCCATGGTGGAGATGTTGACTGTGTTCAATTGGTCACCGCCCGTCCCGACGATGTCCAGCTTCTCACCTGTGATTGAGACTGGATTAGCGTGGGCAAGCATGGCATCCACCAGGCCTGAGAGCTCCGCAACGGTCTCACCCTTGGCGCTCAGGGCGACCAGGAATCCCGCAATCTGTGCGGGCGTCGCTTCCCCGGACATGATGGTGTCCATGGCCCAGGCGGTGCTGTCCGCCGTGAGGTCCTTGCCATTGATCAGTGCGGAGATCAGCCGCGGCCAAGTGTTGTCCGCCGACGCTGCAGATGCCTGTGAAGTCACCTGCTGATGCTATCGAGGGATGGCCGGGCGTGACCAATGTGAACGGTCGGAGGAACTTTTTGGGGCGATTTCGCGTCTTTGTAGAAAAAGTCCTCGCAAAAGGCGGTTTGCGTTGGGCAGCACGGACTTTTACAGACATAATGTCTATGTGACATCTGCGACCCATGCCCCCAGTTCCCCGGCGCACCCCACGCTGAACCGCCCCAATATGGTTTCCGTTGGAACCGTAGTGTGGCTGTCCAGCGAGTTGATGTTCTTCGCCGGTCTCTTCGCCATGTACTTCACTCTGCGCTCAACGAGCGGTGAAATGTGGGCGGCTGAGACAGCCAAGCTCAACTTCCCCTTTGCGCTCGTCAACACGATCGTCCTCGTGGCAAGTTCATTCACTTGCCAGATGGGCGTCTTCGCCGCCGAGCGGCTGCAGCCGCGGCGAACCGGAGGGGCCTTCCAGTTCGCCCGCTGGGGCATGAACGAATGGTTCACCCTCACCTTCCTGATGGGGGCGTTCTTCGTTGCCGGCCAGGCCACGGAATACGCGATGCTGGTTTCCGAGCACGTCTCGCTCTCCTCCAACGCCTACGGTTCAGCCTTCTACATGACCACCGGGTTCCACGGCCTCCACGTGATCGGCGGTCTGGTGGCCTTCCTCCTGATCATGGGCCGTTCCTTTGCCGCGAAGAAGTTCGGGCACTTCGAAGCAACGTCTGCAATTGTCACCTCGTACTACTGGCACTTCGTGGATGTCGTCTGGATCGGCCTCTTCCTGGTCATCTACGTACTCAAGTAGCCAGCTTTGATTCTTTTTCTACAAGAGGCAGAATTTCAGGTAGCGGCTCCAGGAGCCGGCGCAGGATCGAATAAAGGAACCACCACGTGAAGGCACTCTCGCAAAAGCGGCGTCACCCACTGGCAGCAATCGCGCTGCTTCTGATGGGGCTCCTCATCACTGGTGGGCTGTACGCCGTAGCCACCACCGTCAACGAGGCCAAGGCTTCCACCACCACCTTCAGCGCAAATGACGCGGAGGAGGGCGGCAAGCTGTTTGCCGCCAACTGCGCCACCTGCCACGGCATGGGTGCCAGCGGTTCACCTGATGGCCCGTCCCTCGTCGGCGTAGGCGCCGCGTCTGTTGATTTCCAGGTGGGAACCGGCCGCATGCCCATGCAGATGAACGGCCCCCAGGCCCTGGAAAAGCCCGTTCAGTTCAACGATCAGCAGACCCACCAGCTTGCAGCCTATGTTGCATCCCTGGGTGCCGGCCCGGCAATCCCTGAGGAAAGCCTGCTCGATGAAAAGGGCAATGCCGCCGTCGGTGGCGAACTCTTCCGCACCAACTGCGCCATGTGCCACAACGCTGCTGCCGCCGGCGGTGCGCTGACCCGGGGCAAGTTCGCACCCGCACTGGAAGATACCTCAGGCAAGCACATCTACGAGGCCATGGTCACCGGCCCCCAGAACATGCCGGTCTTCAGTGACTCCAACATCACCCCTGAAGGCAAGCGCGACATCATCACCTTCCTGAAGCAGATCGAAACCACAGGTTCCCCCGGCGGCGCTGAGCTTGGTTCGCTCGGCCCCGTGGCCGAAGGCCTGTTCGTCTGGGTCGCAGGTCTTGGCGTCATCATCGCTTTCACCATCTGGCTGACCTCCCGGACGTCCTAGACCTTAGCGAACGGCTGTACAACTTCTGCTGATCAGTCAGCAGTTTGATATTAGAAACTAACCCGGCACCCGCCGGGACGAGAGAAGGATGAGGCGAATTATGGGCAACCATAGTGACGGCAGTCCGAACCACTCGGGCACCGTAGCTACGGCTGGTCAGAATGAGGTGGAGAAGTTCCAGGACCCTGGAATTCCTCCGCACCGTTTGCGCCTGGCTGACACGGACCCGAAGGCCGCAAAGCGGGCAGAACGGCAGGTCGCCTTACTATTTGGCATCTCTGTTGTTGGAACCCTGATCTTCCTGGTGGCGTACTTTGCCATTGATCTGGGCGGTGCTGATTCAACCATTGCCAACATCCGGCTCCAGAACATGCTGCTGGGCCTTGGCACTGCATTCGCGATGCTCGGCATCGGTACCGGCATCGTGCACTGGGCCAAGGCCCTGATGCCGGACCATGAAGTGTCCGAAGAGCGCCACGCCATCCGTTACGAAGAGGACCGCCAGGCGGCAGTCCGGATCGTCGACGACATCGTGGAAGAGACGGGCATCAAGCGCCGTCCGCTGATCCGGAACACCCTTCTGGGTGCAGTTGCGCTCGCGCCGCTTCCGGCGGTCGCCATCTTCGGCGACCTCGGACCGCGCCCGGACAACAAGCTGGCCCACACCTTGTGGGCGCCTGCTGAAGGCAAGCTCAAGCGCCTCGCCCGTGACCCTGACGGGACGCCCATCAAGGCCTCGGACGTCACCATCGGTTCGGCATTCCACGTCATTCCGGAAGGCCTGAACGAACTTCACGAAGGCAAGCTCAACGAGAAGGCCAAGGCCGTTGTCCTGCTCATGCGCCTGGACCCGGAATCGCTGAACCCCTCTGCGGGCCGCGAGGACTGGGGCTACAACGGCATCGTTGCTTACTCCAAGATCTGCACCCACGTTGGCTGCCCCGTTGCTCTCTATGAGCAGCAGACGCACCACCTGCTGTGCCCGTGCCACCAGTCCACCTTTGACCTCACGCAAGAGTGCAAGGTGATCTTCGGCCCTGCCAGCCGTCCTCTCCCCCAGCTGCCCATCGCAGTTGATGACGAGGGCTACCTGGTCGCCACCAGCGACTTCAAAGAACCTGTAGGACCAAGTTACTGGGAGCGTGATATGCATGAGCGCAGCGTCAACAGCTGAGCCCGCTTTCGTCGCCAAAACCAAGACGGGCCGGTTCACCGACTTCGTCGATTCGCGTGTTGGCGGTTCCGGAATCCTCCGTGAATTCGGCCGCAAGGTCTTCCCGGACCACTGGTCCTTCATGTTCGGCGAAGTGGCACTGTACTCCTTTGTCATCCTGCTGCTTTCCGGCACATTCCTGACATTCTTCTTCGACCCGTCCATGGCGGAGACGCACTACGACGGCTCCTATGTGCCGCTCAAGGGCGTTGAAATGTCCGTGGCGTACAACTCGTCATTGGACATCTCCTTCGACGTCCGCGGTGGCCTGTTTATGCGCCAGGTCCACCACTGGGCAGCCTTGCTGTTCGTTACCTCCATCGCCGTGCACATGCTGAGGGTCTTCTTCACCGGGGCCTTCCGCAGGCCGCGTGAAATGAACTGGGTTGTGGGCAGCGTCCTACTGATCCTGGCGATGGCCGCAGGCTTCACCGGCTACTCCCTCCCCGACGACCTGCTCTCCGGCAACGGCCTGCGCATCATCGACGGCGTAGTCAAGTCCATTCCGATCGTCGGCACGTACATCTCGTTCTTCCTCTTTGGCGGAGAGTTCCCGGGCACTGCCATCATCGGCCGCCTGTACATGCTGCACATCCTGCTGGTGCCGGCACTGATCCTGCTGATGATCGTCCTGCACCTCTTTATGGTGGTCGTGCACAAGCACACCCAGTACCCCGGCCCCGGCCGCAACGACAACAACGTGGTCGGCTACCCTCTGGGCCCCGTCTACGCTGCCAAGGCCGGTGGATTCTTCTTCATCGTCTTCGGTGTCCTGGCACTGATGGCCGGTTTCTTCACGATCAACCCGATTTGGAACTACGGTCCCTACGACCCCTCCCCCGTGTCCGCGGGAACCCAGCCTGACTGGTACATCGGTTTTGTTGACGGCGCCCTGCGCCTGATGCCGGGGACTCTCGGAAACTGGCAAGTTGAGCAGGTGTGGTTCGGCCACGTCTTCAGCTTCAACGTCCTGCTGCCCGCCCTCGTGCCGGCCGGCATCCTGTTCACCGTGATGTTTATGTACCCGTGGATTGAACGCTGGATCACCAAGGACGACCGTGAGCACCACGTCCTGGACCGTCCCCGTAACGCCCCGACGCGCACAGCCATCGGTATGGCCGGGTTCGTCTGGTACTGCGTGATGTGGGCCGCTGCAGGTTCCGACCTCATCGCCACCCACTTCGGCGTATCACTTAACGACGTCACCTACTGGCTGCGGACCCTGTTCATCATTGGCCCGTTCATCGCCTTCTTCGTCACCAAGCGGGTGGCCCTGGCCCTTCAGCGCAAGGACCGGGAGATTGCCCTCCACGGCCGCGAGACCGGACGTATTGTCCGCCTCCCGCACGGGGAATTCATCGAGGTGCATGCACCGCTGGACGAGTACAAGCGCTACAAGCTGGTGGGCTTCGAGTCACCGACCGTTCTTCCGGCTGTACCGAACGAGCACGGTGTAGTAACCCGCAAGGAGAAGCGCCGCGCGTTCCTCTCCAAGTGGTTCTTCGAGGACCGTGTTGCACCGGCTACCCCCGCCGAGCTGGAAGCGGCCCACGGCCACGGCCACGCAGCAGTGGAAGCTCCTGAGGCAGCGAAGAGCCTGAGCCACTAGGCACAAAGCTTCGTACAATCATTGAAGGCCCGGTCCAGTAGGACCGGGCCTTCCGTGTTCCCGCCACCCTGCGGCAGGGGCTGGTGTGGCGCGCGACGTGACTCATGGTCCCTGCAAAGCGGTGCTCAGTGGTTACGGGACCGCCGCGCACCCGGGCGCTGCAACGGGACCCACAGCTTGTACCGGTCGGCACGGTAATAAGAGACGGAATAGTCCACCATTGTGCGCGCAACAAATGCGTGGCGCTGGATCTTGAGCAACGGTGAGCCGACTTCGACGTTGAGCAGCCGTGCCGTGGACGGGGAAGCTGCGGTCGCCTCGATCATGTCCTCACCCCACTCCATCACCAGGCCGTACTGTTCGCTCAGCACGTTGTACAGCGAGGTGGGCGGCTCCCCGTCCAGCAGGCCGGGAACACGGTGGGCAGGAATGAAGTTCTCGTCCACACTCATGGGCTCACCGTCGGCCAAAAGCAGGCGCCGGAAACGGACCAAAGGCGTTCCCTCATCCAGCTGGAGTTCCCGCGCCAGGAAAGCGCTGGCGCCGATCTGTTCGAAGCTGAGAACCTTCGCCGCAGGAACCATGCCCCGGCGCTGCATCTCCTCGCTGTACGAGGTCAGTTTCACCTGGAGGTCCAGCTTTGGCCGGCGCACGAAGGTGCCAAGGCCCACTACGCGCTCGATGACTTCTTCCCCTACCAGCGCATCAATAGCTTGACGCACGGTCATCCGCGCCAGGCCGAACCGCTCGGCGAGGTCGCGCTCAGAAGGCAGCGCGGAACCCGGCCGGCACGATTCGGCGATGTAGGTGCGGAGGATCTCGCGCAGCTGGACATAAATCGCGGTTCCGCTGGTACGGTCGATTTCGCCGGTGATCGCCGCGGTGCTAGCTGCCACGGCTCGTCTCCCCTGGGTTTGAGTTCACCCTGCTATTTTAGGGCAGGTCTAGACCACCGGCTGCCAGTGCCCGTGCTTATTCGGGGAACCGCCATTCAGCCCGCTATATTGGACAGGAAAATCCACGAGACGGATGGGGCCGTCATGAAGAAGGAGTCCCGTTGCCAACACACAAGGCCGTGGTCACAGCCCCTATCGGACTGCACGCACGCCCGGCAGCACTATTCGTCAGGGCGGTGACTGATACAGGCCTTCCCGTGACCATCACCAAATCGGGCACCGGCGGCGTGGATGCCCGCTCGCTTCTTCAAGTGATGACGGCGGACTTCCATCATGGCTGCGAAGTGGAACTGGGCATCGAGGATTCGGCGCTCAGCACCACCCTGAGCGAGGCCAGGGCTGAAGAGGCCCTTCGGGCGCTCGGCGAGCTGCTGGAGTCACAGGGGGCCGAATAAAAGCCGCCTAAGGCGCCGTTCCGTCTGTGGCTCGTACCCGGCTTGCCGGTCCACGCATCAGGCACGGAACAACAACAGGAACTACGACGACGGGCCCCACCAAAAGGTGGGGCCCGTCGTCGTAGTTCTCGTTTTAGCTAGTGGGCGTGATCGCCGCGGCTGTATTCGTAAACCCAGCCGATCAGTGCCACAACCGCCAGGCCGGCCGCGATGTACACGATCCAGAAACCTACTGCCAGGCCCAGGAAACCTGTGGCGCAAGCCAGGCCGAGGACCAGCGGCCACCAGCTCCAGGGGCTGAAGTGCCCCTGCTCGCCGGCGCCCTCGTGGATCTCCGCATCGCTGCGGTCCTCAGGGCGAAGGCCGACGCGCTTGCCCGTGAAACCGAGGTATCCGCCGATCATGCCGGCCAGGCCGCCGACCAGGAGGATTCCGAGGATACCGACCCACTCACCCCAGTCGGTGAGGAAGCCGTAAATCACCGAAACAGGTACGAAGAAGAAGACTCCGGAACCAAAGATCCATGACTCAATTTTCACTGTGCAGTGTCCTTCTGGTCGGCGTTACCGAGCGTGGAGGCCGCGGGAGCCGGTGACTCGACGGTGTGGACCTGTCGAAGCTCGGGGTGGTGAAGGTCCAGCGCTGGCCGTTCGGAACGGATCCGGGGCAGCGAGGTGAAGTTGTGCCGCGGCGGTGGGCAGGACGTGGCCCACTCCAGGGAGGCACCGAAGCCCCAGGGGTCATCTACCTGCACCCTTTCGGCACTGCGCCAGGTGATGTAGACGTTCCAGAAGAACGGAATCAGGGAAGCACCGAGGACAAATGAGGCAACCGTGGAGAACTGGTTCATCCAGGTGAAGTTGTCTTCCACCAGGTAGTCGGCGTACCGGCGGGGCATGCCCTCCACACCAAGCCAGTGCTGGATCAGGAAGGTGCCGTGGAAGCCCATGAACAGGAGCCAGAAGTGGATCTTGCCCAGGCGTTCGTTCAGCATCTTGCCGGTCCACTTGGGCCACCAGAAGTAGAACCCGGCGAACATCGCGAACACAACGGTGCCGAACACCACGTAGTGGAAGTGTGCCACCACGAAGTAGGAGTCAGAGACGTGGAAGTCCAGCGGCGGGGAGGCCAGGATGATGCCGGTGAGGCCGCCGAAGAGGAACGTGATCAGGAACCCGATGCTCCACAGCATGGGGGTCTCGAACGTGATTGAGCCCCGCCACATGGTGCCGATCCAGTTGAAGAACTTCACGCCCGTCGGAACCGCGATGAGCATGGTCATGAAGGCGAAGAACGGGAGCAGTACCGCGCCGGTGACGTACATGTGGTGGGCCCACACCGTCACGGACAAGGCAGCAATCGCGATGGTGGCGTAAACCAGGCCCTTGTAACCGAAGATCGGTTTGCGGCTGAACACCGGGAAGATCTCGGAGACGATGCCGAAGAACGGCAGCGCGATGATGTACACCTCGGGGTGGCCGAAGAACCAGAACAGGTGCTGCCAGAGAACTGCACCGCCATTTTCCGGATCAAAGATGTGCGCACCGAAGCGGCGGTCTGCACCCAGGGCGAACAGCGCAGCGGCCAGCGGCGGGAAGGCCATGAGCACCAGGATGGCCGTGACCAGGGTGTTCCAGGTGAAGATCGGCATGCGCCACATGGTCATGCCCGGTGCGCGCATGCAGATGATGGTGGTGATGAAGTTGACGGCACCGAGGATGGTTCCGAACCCGGACAGCGCCAGGCCAAACACCCACAGGTCCCCGCCAATGCCGGGGCTGAAGGTGGTGTTGGACAGCGGAGCGTAAGCGAACCAGCCGAAGGATGCTGCACCCTGCGGGGTGATGAAGCCGGATACCGCGATGGTGGAACCGAAGAGGAAGAACCAGAAAGCCAGGGCGTTCAGCCGCGGGAAGGCAACATCGGGCGCACCGATCTGCAGTGGCATGATCACGTTCGCGAAACCTGCGAAGAGCGGGGTGGCGAACATCAGGAGCATCACGGTGCCGTGCATCGTGAACAGCTGGTTGTACTGCTCTTTGGTCTGCAGGATCTGCATGCCGGGTTCGAACAGTTCGGCGCGGATGAGCAGCGCCATAACGCCGCCAAGGCAGAAGAACACAAACGAGGCGATCAGGTACATGTACCCGATGGTCTTGTGGTCGGTGGAGGTGATCCAGTTGACGACGATGCGTCCCTTGGACTTGGGAACCACTGGAGCTGTGAGAACTCCGGTGGGTGCGGATTGAGTGTACGTAGCCACGTCGCTCCCCTTACTTAATTTCGTTCAGGTTCGGGTTGCGGTCGTACTCCACACCGAGGAGGCCCGTATTGCCGGCGGCCTTCAGCTCATCCAGGTGTGCCTGGAATTCAGCTTCCGAAACCACCTTGACACGGAACAGCATTTCCGAGTGGTACTCGCCGCAGAGCTCGGCGCACTTGCCGTCGTAGGTGCCCTCTTTAGTGGGGGTAAACCGGATGTAGTTGGTCTTGCCCGGGATCATGTCGCGCTTCTGCAGGAAGGCGGGAACCCAGAAAGAGTGGATCACGTCCCGTGAGTTGAGTTCGAGGTCAACCGACTTGTTGACGGGCAGGTACAGCGTGGGGAGCTGTTCCTTGTCGATCGTGTTGCCGGTCAGGTGCGCCTGGACGCCTGCCTCGTGGACGTCTTCTTCGATGACGTCGCCGGCCTTGTAGTTGAAGTCCCAGGCCCACTGCTTGCCGCGGACATCGACAACGACGTCGGCGGGCTGTGACCGGTCATCAATGGCCTGCTGGTCACGGTCCGTGAAGTAGAAGAACACCAGAACCATAAAGAGCGGAATGGTCAGGTAGAACACTTCCAGCGGAAGGTTGAAGCTTGTCTGGCGCGGGAAGCCCACGGTGCCCTTGCGGCGCCGGTAGGCCACGAGGCACCAAACGATCAGGCCCCAGGTAATGATGCCCACAGCCAAGGCGGCGATCCATGAGTTGACCCAGAGGTCCATGATGCGGTCGCTGTTGCTGGTGGTGCCACGTTCCGTGGGCAGCCACCCTTTCTCTACCTCTGGCGAACATCCGGTCAAAACCAACGCGCCGGCAATTGCCAAGCTTGTGATCGTGGTGATCGTTTTGCGTCGGCTGCCGGTTCGGTTCTGCGAACTCACAGACGGCCCTTCCTACTTGTTGCTGCTGTTGTCCGGGCAGCCATCGGCGCCGCGGGCACACTAAAAGTTTTACTACTCGGTGTAGAGCTTACCGCTCCCCCGGGCGTTTCGCCCACACGTCGGCGCCGTGCCTCCATCCGTTTTGAACGGCAAGAGGCGCGGCGCCGGCGTCGGGCGAAATAACCGGCTTAGTGGAAGGAGTCTCCACAGGCGCAGGAGCCGCCGGCGTTCGGGTTGTCGATGGTGAAGCCCTGCTTGGCGATGGTGTCCTCAAAGTCGATGCTGGCACCGCTAAGGTAGGGAACGCTCATCTTGTCCACAACAACTTCGACGCCGTCGTAGTCCCGGACAGCGTCTCCGTCCAGGAGCCTCTCGTCGAAGTAGAGCTGGTAGATCAGTCCTGAGCAGCCGCCAGGCTGCACAGCAACCCGGAGCCGCAGATCCGTGCGGCCTTCCTGCTCGAGAAGACTGCGGACCTTGCCCGCCGCGACGTCGGTCAGGTTGACCTCGTGGACGGGAAGTTCCTCACTGGCCGCGCTGGTGGTCTGGGTGCTGTTCTCATTGGTTGCGGTGCTCATTGGCCTACCTTCTTAGGACGGTCTGGCGGCGCCGCGACGGCGGTGCCTGCCCCTACGGATTCGGTATGGGCTATAGCTACATGCTACGCGTGGCGCACCTGTAGCTCTAACTCCTGACGTAACCATGGAAGGCCCTTCCTTGTTCCCGCCGGGCCGCTTCCCGGGCTATCGCCTAAAGCGCCGCCCTAAAGCGCCGCCGCTTCAGTACCCCCGGCTTCTAGAGTCCGTCGTTCAGGCGGGACAGCAACAATGCTTCCGCGAGGATCGCATTCCGGAAATCACCAAGGTGCAGTGACTCGTTGGCGCTGTGCGCCCTGGAGTCCGGGTCTTCCACACCAGTCACCAGGATCTGCACGTCCGGGTACAGCTCCGTGAGGTCGGCAATGAACGGAATGGACCCGCCGATTCCTGTCTCCACTGCCTGAACACCCCACGCCTCGCCCAGCGCCCACATTGCCAGCCCGGCGGCGGCCGAGGAAGTGTCCGTCTGGAACGGGTTGCCGCTTTCTCCAGGCGTGAAGGTGACTTTGGCACCGAAGGGAGCGTGCGCCTCCACATGCCTGCGGACGGCCTCCATCGCTTCTTCGGGGACCTGCCCCGGTGCCAGCCGCAGGCTGAACTTGGCCCGTGCCCTCGGCAGCAGCGTATTCGAAGCTACATCCACGGCAGGCGCGTCAAACCCGATTATGGACAGCGCCGGCTTGGTCCAGAGGCGCGATGCGATGCTGCCCGAGCCGGCGAGGCGGACGCCGTCGAGCACTGATGCATCAGCGCGGTAGTCGGCCTCCGGGAAATCCACCGTCGCATTGTCGAAGGCGACGAGCCCCTGGACGGCGACGTTTCCGTCGTCGTCATGGAGGGTGGCGATCAGGCGGGACAGCAGGGTGGGAGCGTCCAAAACAGGTCCCCCGAACATCCCTGAATGGACCGCGTGCTTCAGGACCTGGACTTCGATGGTCCCGTCCACCAGCCCGCGCAGGCTTGTTGTAAGGGCCGGAACGCCCACCTTCCAGTTGCTGGAATCGGCCACGACGATGACATCAGCGCGGAGCAGCTCCCGGTGGGCCTCCAGGAAAGGCCGGAACGTGGGAGAGCCTGCTTCCTCCTCGCCTTCGAAAAAGAACGTCACGCCGAGGCCCAGTCCGGCTCCCAGAACCTCGGAGACTGCTGCATAGGCTGCGATGTGGGCCATGATGCCGGCTTTGTCATCCGCGGCGCCGCGGCCGTAGAGACGCCCGTTCTTCTCGACAGCGGTGAAGGGTGCAGTCTCCCACAGACCCTCGTCGCCCGCAGGCTGGACGTCGTGGTGCGCGTAGAGCAGGATGGTCGGTTTGCCTTCCGCGGCAAGCCGGCGGGCGACGACGGCGGGGCCGCCTGGAGTGCCGTCCGGCTTGTTACAGCCAAGGATCTGCACCTCCTCAAGGCCCGTGGCGCGGAGGAGCTCTGCCACGGCTTCGGCGCTGCGTTCGAGCGGCGCCCGGTCAAAGCTGGGCCAGGCGATCCCCGGAATTGCGACCAGTTCCTTAAGGCGGGCCAGCGTGGCGTCATATGAGCGGTCGATTGCCGCCCGGAGGTCTTCCGTGACCGGGTTTGATTTGAGGCCCAAAGGTGTGGGGCCGTCAATATTGTCGGGGGTAGCCGTTGCAGATGAGGTCATGGCAAAACATTACCCTCGTCACATTCAAGGCCGTGGCAGCCCTGGCCTCGGGCAGGAGGGCCAGGCCGTCCCGCAAGGTATTCTGGTCAGGTGTTCGGACGTAAAAAGGAAGCGCCCTCGGCGCAGGAAATAGCAGACCAGCTGGCAGCGGAAGCTGCGGCACGGCAGAACGGCATAGCCGGCAAGGGAGCCCCTACGCCAACCCGGAAGGCCCAGGAGGCCGCGCGCAAGCGCCCGTTGGTGCCGGAGGACCGCAAAGCGTCAAAGGCCGCCGAGCGCCAGGTCATCCAGGACCAGCGGCTCAAGATGCGCCAGGCCCTGGACACCGGTGATGAGAAGTTCCTGCCGCTGCGCGACAAGGGCCCCCAGAAGCGGTTCACCCGTGACTATGTGGACGCCCGGTTCAGCCTCGGGGAATACCTGATGTTCGGCGCCCTGGTATTTGTCCTGGTATCCCTGGTGGTGCCGGCGTCCAGCGACCTGATGATTTATGTGTTGGGCGGTTTTTGGGTGATGTTCCTGGCCGTCTTCGTGGACGTTTTCATCCTGTCCCGCAAGCTCCGCAAGCGGTTGACCGAAAAATTCGGCGAGGTGGAACGCGGCACCGTCTGGTACGGCTCCATGCGCTCCCTGCAGTTCCGCAAGCTGCGGCTGCCCAAGCCGCAGGTCAAGCGCGGACAGTACCCGGCCTGACGCCTGCGTCCCACTTCAACAGACAACGAAACCCCGGCGGATTTTCCGCCGGGGTTTCGTTGCAGCTCAGCGGGCGCCGGATGCCGGCCCGTGGAACGGGCGTAGCCGCTCCAGCGCGCGCTGCCCTAGGGACGCCGGTTCTTCGCCAACTGCCGGTTGATGCGGGATGCCCAGAACGGCCCCTCGTAGAGGAAAGCGGTATAGCCCTGGACCAGGGTTGCCCCGGCATCGAGCCTGTCCTGGACATCCTGCGCTGTTTCTACGCCGCCCACAGCGACCAGGGTAAGGGCGTCCCCGGTCACCTGTTTGAGCCTTTGCAGCACTTCAAGGGAGCGCTGTTTGAGCGGAGCACCGGAGAGCCCGCCCGCACCGCACTTTTCCACCTGCTCCGCCGGGGAAGCCAGCCCTGTCCTGCCGATGGTGGTGTTGGTGGCGATGATGCCGTCCAGCTTCAGGTCGAGGGCAAGACGGGCGACGTCGTCGATGTCCTCGTCGCTCAGGTCCGGGGCGATCTTCACCAGCAGGGGAACGTGGCGGCCCGCTGCCCGGTCGGCCTCCCGTCCGACGGCGGTCAGCAGCGGCCGGAGCGTTTCCACGTCCTGCAGGAGCCGAAGGCCGGGTGTGTTGGGCGAGCTGACGTTAACCACGAGGTAGTCAGCGGCCGGCGCAAGGCTGCGGGCACTCACGAGGTAGTCCTCCACGGCATCCGCCAGTTCAACCACCTTCGTCTTGCCGATGTTGACGCCGATGACAGGACGCACCGCGGGGTGCCTGCGCTGAAGTCCTGCACGGGCTGCCTTGAGTCGCGGCGCAACCGCGGAGGCGCCGTCGTTGTTGAATCCCATCCTGTTGATCACGGCACGGTCCTGCACCAGGCGGAAGAGGCGCGGCTTTTCGTTGCCCGGCTGGGCCTGGCCGGTGATGGTGCCCACCTCGACGTGGCCGAACCCGAGCTGGCTCAGCGCCTCTATCCCGTGGCCTTCCTTGTCAAAGCCTGCCGCAAGACCGAAGGGCGAGGGAAAGGTCAGGCCGAAGGCCGTGGTCTGAAGCGACGGTGCGGGTGCCGTCAGTTTCTCGAGTGCCCTGCCTGCGCCGGAGCGGTGCGCCAACCTGATGGCCTTGAAGCCGATTTTGTGGGCGCGCTCGGCGTCCATCCATGAAAAGGCCAGCCTGAAGAATGTGGGGTAAACGCGCATGCCTCCAGTCTTCCGTCTTGGCTGGCACACACCAAAATGAGCACAGATCAAAATGACGCAGACTGTTCCGATGGCGGAATAGCATAAAGCCATGGAATGGCAGCGGGACATCCTGGGCGAGGACTTCGAGTTCCATGCCTTTACCGCCGCCGGAACTGACGGTGTGGAGCGGACTGCCACCCTTGTACGGTTCCGGCCTGCCGCAGCGGAAGTCCTCCCGTCGTCCGGGCCCCGCAGGGCGGTCCTCTTCCTGCACGGCTGGAGCGACTATTTCTTCAACACCGACCTTGCCCGCTTCTGGTCCTCGGCCGGCTACGACTTCTATGCACTGGACATGCATAACCACGGCCGCAGCCTGCGCCCGGAGTCTCCGGGCGGTTACGTTTCCAACCTCGCCGATTATGACGCCGAGATTGAGATGGCGGGGCGCCTGATCCGCCAGGAGGGTGCTGCCCCGCCGCTGACACTGATGGGGCATTCAACAGGAGGGCTGGTAGCGGCGCTGTGGGCCAGCAGGCATCCCGGGGCGGTGTCGCAACTTATCCTTAACAGCCCATGGCTGGAGATGCATGGCAGCGCGCTGGTCCGGCGTGCGGCCTCAAGCATGGTGGGACCGGTGGCCCGTCTCCGACCCGAGGCTGTGCTGAGGCTTCCGGAACGGGGTTTCTACTGGCGCACCATCAGCAGTTCCGCGGACGGGGAATGGACGCTCGATGACCGCTACCGTCCACCCATGGCGTTCCCGGTGCGCGCCGGTTGGCTCAGTGCGGTACTCGCGGGCCACACGAAGGTGGCCCGCGGCCTCAACATCGAGGTGCCCATCCTGGTGATGCTGTCCCGGGGCAGCGCGAACGGGCTCTTCTGGTCCGAAGAAATGCGCCGAACTGACGCCGTCCTGGACGTCAACGTCATTGCTGCCCGGGCCCTCACCCTTGGCCGCACAGTGACGGTCGAACGGATCGAGGGTGCCCTGCACGATGTGTTCCTCTCCCCCGCCGCCGTGCGTGCCGACGCCTATGCGCGGCTGGCGCGCTGGCTCCGCGCGTACGGGGACCTGGCCGACCGGGACCTGGCGGACGGAGAAAGTCCGCGACAGCCCTGAAGGGGCCATGTTCCAGACCGTGCTACTGCGCCGGGCCCGCCCCGTTGACAGGCTTCGCCGCGTCCACTGCGCCGCCGTACCTGCGGTCCCGCTGGGCGTATTCCTCCACCGCCGCCCACAATGTCCTGCGGTCGACGTCGGGCCACAGCGTGTCCATAAACACGAACTCGGCATAGGCGGACTGCCAGAGCAGGAAGTTGGACAACCGCTGCTCCCCCGAGCTGCGCAGGAACAGGTCCACGTCCGGAAGGTCCGGCTCATCGAGGTACTTCTGGATGGTGCGTTCAGTGATGGCACCGGGCTTGAGCCTGCCGGCAACAACTTCGGCGGCAATGGCTGAGACGGCGTCCGTGATCTCTGCCCGGCCGCCGTAATTAACACACATGGTCAACGTACAGGTGCTGTTGCCGGCGGTGAACTCTTCAGCCTCTTCAAGTTCCCGGATCACCGAGCCCCAGAGCCGGGGCCGCCGGCCGGACCAGCGGACCCGTACGCCCCACTCGTCCAGCTGGTTCCGCTGCCTCCGCAGCACATCCTTGTTAAATCCCATCAGGAAGCGGACTTCCTCCGGGGAGCGGCGCCAGTTCTCCGTGGAAAAGGCATAGACGCTGACGTACTCAATGCCCAGCTCAATGGCCCCGGCCATAACGTCCAGGAGGGCAGGCTCGCCGGCCTTATGGCCTTCTATCCTCGGCAGTCCGCGCTGGTTCGCCCACCGGCCGTTGCCGTCCATGACGATCGCGACATGCCGGGGTATGAATTCCGCCGGGATGGACGGTGCCACCGCGCCTGAGGGATGCGGGTACGGGGCAACCACCGGCTGGCTGCGCTTTCGGGGTGCGTTGTTCTTTTTTCCCAGGGCCACTGTCAGCTGCGCTCCACATGTTTGAGGGACTTCAGTACTCGTTCAAGATGCCATTGCAGGTAAGCGGCCACCAGGCCGGCGGCTTCCTTGCGGTGCACGGGCAGGGAAACATCGGCCGCAGCCCAGTCCCCCGTCAGCAGCGCCGCGAGCAGGACCACTGTTTCCGGCGCCGGCGCCGGAGACCCCGGCGGCCTGCACCCGCCGCAGACCATACCGCCCACCGGGGCGGAAAAGGCATTATGCGGGCCCGGCAGCCCGCAGCGGGCACAGTCCGTGAAGCTGGGCGCCCAACCGCCGGTGGCGAGTGCCCGCAGCAGGTAGGAATCAAGGATCAGCCCGGCGGCGTGTTCGTTCCGGCTCAGCGACGCCAGGGCGCCGACCAGCAGGTTGTACTGGGCGGTTCCGGATTCGCCGTCAACGTCGGTGAGCTTCTCCGCCGTCTCCGTCATGGCGGCAGCCACGGTGTAGCGGCCGTAGTCGGACGCGATGTCTCCGCCGTAGGCCCCTTTGGCCACGGCCTGGGTCACGATGTCCAGCGTCTTTCCGGACACAAGCTGCAGGTCCGCCACCATAAAGGGTTCAAGGCGCGCGCCGAAGCGGCTGCTGGTGCGCCGGACTCCTTTTGCAACAGCACGGACCTGGCCGTGGTGTTTGGTCAGCAGCGTGATGATGCGGTCCGCCTCCCCCAGTTTGTGGGTACGGAGCACGACGGCGTCGTCCCGGTACGCGCGGGAAGCGAAAGAGGGTTGGGCCACGCCTTTATCTTCCCATCCTTTGCGGGCACTGGCCTGCCGGACCACCGGGCGGGGTGCTGTTGTGCCGCCGTGGGATCCGGCGGCACAACAAGCGCGTTTTCGGCTAGCGCGTCAGGCCTGGGCGTCCCGGACAGCCCGGTTCACGGCAGAAATAACAGCCTTCAGGGAAGACATGCTGGTGTTGGCGTCAATGCCGACACCCCACAGCACGCGCTCCCCCACTGCGCACTCCACATAGGCGGCTGCCATCGCGTTGCCTCCCTCGGAAAGTGCGTGCTCGCTGTAGTCCAGCACCCGGACATCCATGCCGTCTTCGCGGAGGATGCTCAGCAGGGCGGCGATGGGGCCGTTTCCCGTGCCGGTGCGGCGGACCTGGACGCCGTCCACGGTGAGGGCGGCGTGAAGCGTCATGCCGCCGTCGTCATCCGTCTCGGTGCTGACGGAGCCCAGGGAGTAACGGCCCCACTGTCCGTCCGTCTTGCCGGAGGGCAGGTATTCGTCCTGGAAGACCTGCCACAGCTGCGCCCCGCTGACTTCGCCGCCCACCGTGTCCGTGCGCTTCTGGATAACACCGGAAAATTCGATCTGGGCGCGGCGCGGGAGGTCCAGGCTGTGCTCATTCTTGAGCAGGTAGGCAACGCCGCCCTTGCCGGACTGCGAGTTCACCCGGATAACAGCCTCGTAGCTGCGGCCCAGGTCCTTGGGATCAACCGGCAGGTACGGGACCTGCCAGGTGAAATCGGAGACGTCCTTGCCAGCAGCGGCTGCATCCCGTTCGAGGGCCTCGAAGCCTTTCTTGATGGCGTCCTGGTGCGAGCCCGAGAACGCGGTGAAGACGAGGTCCCCGCCGTAGGGCGACCGCTCGGCGACGGGCAGCTGGTTGCAGTACTCCACGGTGCGGCGGATATCGTCGATGTTGGAGAAATCGATCATGGGGTCGATGCCCTGCACGAAGAGGTTCAGGCCCAGGGTGACCAGGTCCACGTTGCCGGTCCGCTCGCCGTTGCCGAAGAGGCATCCTTCAATCCGGTCGGCCCCGGCCATGTAGCCCAATTCGGCGGCAGCAACGCCCGTTCCACGGTCGTTGTGGGGGTGAAGGGACAGGATGATGCCTTCCCGCGGGTGCAGGTGGCGGCTCATCCACTCAATCGAATCAGCGTAAACATTGGGAGTGGCCATCTCCACGGTGGCGGGCAGGTTGATGATGACCTGGCGGTCCGCAGAAGCCTCAAAAACATCGGCGACGGCGTTGCAGACCCGCACTGCATATTCGAGCTCAGTGCCGGTGAAGGACTCCGGGGAGTACTCGTAGGTCACGTGCGTGTCCACGAGGGTCTCTTCGTACTTTTTGCACAGCCGCGCACCCTGAAGCGCGATGTCCAGGATTCCGTCCTCATCCTGGTTGAAGACCACACGGCGCTGCAGGACGGAGGTGGAGTTGTAAAGGTGGACGATGGCCTGCTTGGCACCCACCAGGGACTCGTATGTCCGCTCGATCAGGTGCTCGCGGGCCTGGGTCAGGACCTGGATGGTGACGTCGTCCGGGATGTGGTTGCCCTCGATGAGCTGGCGGACGAAGTCGAAGTCCGTCTGGGACGCGGACGGGAAACCTACCTCGATCTCCTTGTAGCCCATACGGACCAGCAGATCGAACATCTTCATCTTGCGGGCCGGGCTCATGGGATCGATCAGCGCCTGGTTGCCGTCCCGCAGGTCAACTGCGCACCAGCGCGGGGCCTTGGTGATCACCTTGTCCGGCCACGTGCGGTCCGGCAGCTCAACTTTGATCTGGTCCTGGAACGGGGTGTAGCGGTGGGCGGGCATTCCGGAGGGCTTCTGTGCGTTTCGCATTACTATCGGGGCCTTTTCTGTGGTTCTTCTTTGAAAGGGTGGCCGGGCAACACAAACTCCGCAGCGAGGGTGGGCCTTGCGCTAGATCGCGTCTGAGGCCTCGCCGCGGCAGCTAAGAAGAAGAAGCTCTGCACGCACCATTTGAGAGTAACACGGGTGCGTAAGATGAAAGGGCAGTACCGTCCGTTACGTCCACCATGCAGACGCCGACCGGTATTTTGTCGGCGTCGTCTGCGTATAAAGGAGCTTTCGTGCCCATTTCGGGGATCGACCTGTCCACCTTTGATAACACCGTCCGGCCGCAGGATGACCTCTACCAGCACGTGAACGGCGCCTGGCTGAAGGCTACCGAAATTCCCGATGACCGGCCGCTCGAGGGCACCTTCACCGCTTTGCGGGATGGTTCTGAAATCGCAGTGCGGGACATCATCGAAGAAGCAGCGGCGAAGGGCGCGGCCGCCAGCGGCATCGAGCAGAAGGTCGGCGACCTCTACAACAGCTTTATGGACGAAGCCGCAGTCGAAGCCAAGGGCATGGAACCGGTCCGCCAGCGGCTTGCAGACGTTTTTGCCACCACTTCCGTGACGGACCTGGTTGCCCTCGCAGGCCGCCTGTTCCGGGCTGATGTAGGCGGACTCTTCTACATCTATCCCGCTCCGGACGCCGGCAACCCGGACAGGGTCCTTCTTTACACCGGCCAGGGCGGTCTCGGACTGCCCGACGAGTCCTACTACCGCGAAGAAAAGTTCGCACCGATGGTCACTGCCTATGGCGCACACGTCAAGACGATGCTCGGCCTGGCCGGCATTCCGGACGCGGATGCTGCTGCCGGGCGGGTGGTAGCGCTCGAGACCAGGCTGGCGTCCCACCACTGGGACAACGTCACTCTCCGGGACCCGCAAAAGACGTACAACCTGAAGACCGCGGACGAAGCCTCCGCCCTGTTCCCGCTGCTTCCCATCTGGTTCGACGCTGCAGGGATTGATGAGGAGAAGCGGCAGGAGATCGTGGTGAGCACTCCCCCGTTCTTCGACGGCGCAGCCGGCCTTCTCGAGTCCGAGCCGCTGGCCCACTGGCAGGAATGGCTCGCCATGCGGGTCGTCAGCGCCGCAGCCCCTTACCTCTCCTCGGCCTTCGTTGACGCCAACTTCGCGTTCTACGGGACCACCATCAGCGGCACCCCGCGGAACAAGGACCGCTGGAAGCGCGGCGTGGGCGTCGTGGAAGGCGGCCTCGGCGAAGCGGTGGGTCAGATCTATGTCGCGCGGCACTTCCCCGAAACACACAAGGCCCGCATGCAGGCGCTCGTCGCCAACCTTATTGAGGCATACCGCCGGAGTATTACCGCCGTCGGCTGGATGGGCGAGGACACAAAGGCCGAGGCACTGCGGAAGCTGGAGGGGTTCCGCGCGAAGATCGGTTACCCGGAAGAATGGATCGACTACTCCGCGGTGGACATCGACCCTACCGACCTGCTGGGCAACGTGGAAAGGGCACATAATGCCGACGTCGACCGGCACCTTGATGAGGTGGGCAAGCCGGTGGACCGCAACAAGTGGCTGATGACCCCGCAGACGGTCAACGCCTACTACCACCCCATGATGAACGAAATTGTCTTCCCGGCGGCGATCCTCCAGCCCCCGTTTTTTACTGCGGACGCGGATGACGCAGTGAACTATGGCGGCATCGGGGCAGTCATCGGGCACGAAATTGGCCACGGGTTTGACGACCAGGGGTCACAGTTCGACGGCGGCGGGGCGCTGCGGAACTGGTGGACCGACGAGGACCGCCAGGCCTTCGAAAAGCTCACCGCCAAACTGGTGGCGCAATACGATGCACTCTCCCCGTACGCTGCACCAGGACATAACGTCAACGGACGCCTCACGCTGGGCGAAAACATCGGCGACCTCGCCGGACTGGCCATCGCCTACAAGGCGTACCTGATCAGTCTCGACGGCAAGGAGCCCGAGATCCTGGACGGCCTCACGGGGCACCAGCGCTTCTTTGCGTCCTGGGCAGCAGGCTGGCGGCAGGTGATCCGGACCGAAGAGGCCATCCGCAGGCTGGCAACGGACCCGCACTCGCCCAACGAGTTCCGGACCAATGCGATCGCAAAGAACCTGGACGCCTTCCACGGCGCCTTTGAGGTCACCGACCAGGACGGCATGTGGATGCCACCGGAGGAGCGCGTCAGCATCTGGTGAGAACAAAACTGGGGCCCGCCGTTCTGACGTACGGCGGGCCCCACTTTATTAATCGCCCAGACGCAGTCTCGGCTAGCTGGGCACGATGAGGAACGGGTTGGCCTGCTGGCAGCGGGCGTCTCCGGCTGTCTGGTTGACGATGTCTTTCGGCAGCGCCACAGAGCCGCCGTAGGTGGCCCCGGACGTGAAGTCGGTACCCAGGTAAACCTGGACGCCCGACACTGCCGGAGCCGGCAGCACCTGCGCCGCCGGGATTTTAAGCTTCGCGGCAACGTCAACAGCAACGTCCTTATAGTCGGCGCCATAGTAGACAACGGACTGTTCCACGGCCGTCGCCTCAAACTGTGCCGCCTGCGTGAATCCGCCGGCGATCAGGGCCTGCACAATTTCCTGTGCCCGGCCTGGCACGCCGCTGCCGTTGGCCACCGTAACAGGCTGGATCGCCTTGTCGTAGGGCGGCAGCGGAGGGGCCGTTTCACTGGGAGCCGCCGTGGGTGGAGCAGTGGTTTTTGAGGGCGCAGGGGTGGCCGGCGCGGTGGGGTCGGTCAGGTCAATATCGTTCCGCATCGCGGCGAACAGTTGGGAACCGGCCGGTTCGGCCATCTGGAGCCTGTTCGGGTCAATAAGGGCGGGCGTGGTGGGAACCGACACAAACGCGACCTTGCTGATGTCGATGTCCTTGAGCCGGTTACCGATGGTGAGCAGGCTGGGAACTGACGCGAGTCCCTCGTCCACCGTCAGGTTCTGCGTGACGACATCGGCGATCCTCAGCATCTTGCCGGGGTCTGACAGGGTTCCCTCATCTTTGATCTTCCGGGTCAGGGAGGACAGGAACCCCTGCTGGGCCCGGATGCGTCCCAGGTCGCCGCCGTCGGCAAATGCGTGGCGGGTCCGCAGGAAGGCGAGGGCCATCTCACCCTCTACCGCGGACGTGCCTTTGGGGAGCCGGAGTCCGGAATCAGGGTCATGGACGGCGTCACTGATGCATACGTCCACGCCGCCCACTGCCTTGGACAGTTCCTTCACCGCATTGAAGTCCGCCATCATGAAGTGGTCCACTTCCAGTCCAGTCAGCTGGTTGACGGTGTCAACGGCGCAGCCAATACCGGCCTCGTTCATCGCTTCGTTGATCATCACACCGCTGCGGGCGGGAAAAGTCTTATTGGTCTGCCCGTCCGTGCACTCGGGAATGTCCACCAGCAGGTCGCGCGGGAAACTGATGACACTGACGCGCTTGTTGTCCTCGGAAATGTCCATCAGCATCATGACGTCGGATTTGCCATAGCCCTTCGAATCGTCCGCGGTGCCGTACCCGGCGTTCTTGCCGTCGCGGGTGTCCGATCCCAGGATCAGGATCTGCATCCGCCCGGTCGCTCCGCTGACCGGTTCGGCATTTACACCGCCCGCATTCAACGGAGCCTTGGAGATGTTGTTCTGGAGACGCAAAAACCAGAATCCCGCGAACGCGAGGGCTCCCACGAGGGCCACCGACAGCACGCCTGTGGTGATTTTCAACCACAGCGGCATCCTGCGGAGAGGGCCAAGGTGGCGGGCGGCCCCAACGGTGCCATCCTCCGCGTGCCGGGATACCGGTCCCCCTGCTGACACGTCAGCTCCGTTTTCGCGCTTATCGCGGCCTCGCCCCACGTGGTGAACCTTCCTCTAGATTCCGAATTCGGTCCATTTTAGTGGTCCAGGCTGGGAAATCCCCGGACCGGCCCCGCGGCCGTACGTATCAAACTGTCAGAAGCCCAGCTTGACCAGCTGTTTCGGATCCCGCTGCCAGTCCTTTGCCACCTTCACGTGCAGGTCAAGGTAGATGCGGGTCCCCAGCAGCGCCTCAATTCCCTTGCGTGCGTTCGTGCCCACTTCACGCAGCCGGCTGCCGCCTTTACCGATGATGATGGCCTTCTGGGACGGGCGTTCGACGTAAAGGTTCACGCGCACATCGAGCAGGGGGCTATCGTCCGGACGGTCCTCCCGGGGCACGATCTCTTCGACCACCACCGCCAGTGAATGCGGCAGTTCGTCGCGGACACCTTCCAGCGCCGCTTCCCGGATCAGTTCGGCGACCATAACGGCTTCCGGCTCGTCGGTCAGCTCGCCGTCCGGGTACAGCGGGGGCGACGGCGGCATGTGGCTGATCAGTACGTCAGCTACGGTTTTGACCTGGAAGCCGTCGGCGGCCGACACCGGAACAATGTCCTTCCAGCCTTCCTCCCCCAGCACTTCCCGCCCAAGCGCAGCCACAGCAAGCAGCTGCTCGGTCAGTGCCTGCCGGTCGACCAGATCCGCTTTGGTGACGATGGCAATAACAGGCTGGCGGCCAACAGCGGCGAGCTGGGCGGCGATGTACTTGTCGCCGGGTCCGATCTTTTCGTTGGCGGGCAGGCAGAACCCGATGGCGTCCACCTCCGCGAGCGTGTCCGCTACGAGGTCGTTCAGGCGCTTGCCCAGAAGGGTCCGGGGACGGTGCAGGCCCGGCGTGTCCACAAGGATCAGCTGCGCGTCCTCGCGGTGGACGATCCCGCGGATGGTGTGGCGGGTGGTCTGCGGCTTGGCGGAGGTAATAGCCACCTTCTTGCCCACCAGCGCGTTCGTCAGCGTGGACTTGCCGGCATTGGGGCGGCCCACCAGGACGGAAAACCCTGCCCGGAAGCCGCCGAAATCCTCGTCGCCTGCGGCCTTATTTTTCTTGCTCACGTGGAACTCCCTGCTGGGTTGCTTCCGCCTCCTGGAGGAGGTCTTCAAGGTCAGTGTCTACTTTTGGAACCTGCGCCGCAATGATGTGGCTGACACGGTTCCGTCGGCCCTCAAGCCTGTCGGCGCGCAGCGAGACCCCGTCAACTTCCACGCTGCTGCCGACGATGGGTACGCGGCCCAGCGCCTTGGCGAGGAGGCCGCCCACGGTGTCCACCTCGTCGTCGTCGAGCTCAATGTCAAAAAGCTCACCGAGGTCATCGATGCTCATCCGGGCGCTCACGCGGTAGGAGCCGTCGCCCAGCTCCACGGCCTCGGCGCTTTCGGTATCATACTCGTCAACGATTTCGCCCACGATCTCCTCGATCAGGTCCTCGAGCGTGACAAGTCCGGCGGTACCGCCATACTCGTCGATCACGATGGCCACGTGCGTGGATTCCTTCTGCAACTCCCGCAACAGGTCGCTGACCTGCTTCGATTCGGGCACATACCGCACCTCCCTGACCAGCGAATCCACCAGGGGCGGCTCCTCACCGGGGGCCAGCTCGTGGAGGACGGCCGCTACGTCCTTGAGGTAGACGATGCCGAGGATATGGTCCGTGTCTTCCCCGATGACGGGAATCCTGGAGTACCCCGAGCGCAGGAAGAGCGACATGGCGCGGTGCAGGCTTGAGCCTGCTTCGATGCTGAGGATGTCTGTGCGCGGCACCATTACGGCCCGGACCAGGGTGTCGCCGAAGTCAAAGACCGACTGGATCATCTCGGCCTCGGTGTCCTCGATCATGTCCGATTCGCTGGCCCGTTCCACGAGCTCACGGAATTCCTGCTCGCTGAAGAACGCCTCATCGCCGCCGGGCGCGCCAGGGGCTGCAGCACTTCCCAAGGCCACGAGCCACTTAGGGATGGGTCCCAGCACCCAGGTGAGGAAACGGATCATCGGTGCGGTGAAGCGAACGACGGCGGCCGAATGGAGCCTTCCGAGCTGGCGGGGAGAAACGCCTACGATGACGAATCCCAGGAGGGCCATGATGCCCGTTGCAGCCAGCCCGGCCAGCCAGATGTTGTCGAGCAGGCTGTACAGCAGGACAGCGACAGCGACCGCGGAGGCCGTCTCGAACCAGATGCGCCAGAACCGCAGCGCCCGGATGTGAGCCACGGGCTGCGCCAGGATCCGGCGCATGGCCGTGCCGCGGCTCTTCAGGAGTGCTTCTTCAGCGTCGTGCCGCGGGAGGAAGTTGAAGGCGGCCTCAGCCGCCGTCAGTACTGCCGCAATGCCCAGGAAAGCCAAGGCCATCGCGACCAGGAGCAAAGGGGTCACTGGGTGGTCTCGGCGGGCGCTTCTTTGCCGGTGAAGCCGGACAGGAGTTCGCGCTGGAGGCCGAACATCTCGGCCTTCTCCTCAGGCTCGGCATGGTCGTAGCCCAGCAGGTGCAGGATGCCGTGGGTGGTCAGCAGCAGCATTTCATCCTGCAGCGAGTGGCCTGCGTTGCCGGCCTGGACAGTGGCAACCTGCGGGCACACTGCGATGTCTCCGAGCATGCCCTGGGGTGTGGGCCGGTCCGGGGTGCCCGGAGTCAGCTCGTCCATCGGCACGGACAGCACGTCAGTGGAGCCGGGCTCATCCATCAGCTCAATGTGAAGCTTCTCCATCGCGGGCTCGTCCACCAGGAGGATGGACAACTCGGCCTGCGGATGAATGTAAAGCTGTTCGAAGATGTACCTGGATAGAGCAACAAGCTGCGATTCGTCCACCTGGATGCCGGACTCGTTGTTTACCTCGATGCTCACGCGTGTTCCCCCCGCTTTTCCCGGCTTGCGGAATGCTTGACCCGGCTGCGCTGGACGTCATCCCAGACGCTGTAGGCGTTGACGATATCGCCCACCAGGCGGTGCCGGACGACGTCGGCCGCGTCCAGGACGGAGAAGTTCACGTCGTCGATGCCCTGCAGGATCTCTTCCACAATTCGCAGGCCGGACCGGGTGCCGAAGGGCAGGTCCACCTGCGTGACGTCGCCCGTGACCACCATTTTGGATCCGAAGCCAAGCCTGGTGAGGAACATCTTCATCTGCTCGGGCGTGGTGTTCTGCGCCTCGTCAAGGATGATGAAGGCGTCGTTGAGGGTACGGCCACGCATGTAGGCCAGCGGCGCGACTTCGATGGTCCCCGCCGCCATGAGCCGCGGAATCGATTCCGGATCCATCATGTCGTGCAGGGCGTCGTACAGCGGACGCAGGTAAGGATCGATCTTGTCGCTCAGCGTGCCGGGAAGGAAACCAAGCCGCTCCCCAGCTTCGACTGCCGGGCGGGTCAGGATGATCCGGCTCACTTCCTTCTGCTGCAGGGCCTGGACCGCTTTGGCCATCGCCAGGTAGGTCTTGCCGGTTCCGGCGGGCCCGATTCCGAAGATGACGGTGTTGGCGTCGATGGCGTCAACGTAATTCTTCTGGTTCAGCGTTTTCGGACGTATTGTCTTGCCGCGGCTGGACAGGATGTCGTGGGTCAGCACATCCACGGGATTCTGCAGGGATTGGGTACGCAGAAGGGCCACGAGCTGCTGCAGCACGGCCGGGCTGATGACGGTACCGCGGGCAACGAGTCCGCGGACCTCGTGCAGGAGCCGCATGATCCGCGGCACGTCCGCCGCCGGACCGCTGATGGAGAGCTCGTTTCCCCTGACATGGAAATTGACGGCAGGGAACTGTTCCTCAATGAACCGCAACGCCTCGTCGTGGCTGCCCAGCGACTGAACCATCTGGTCGGAATTGTCGAAGAGGACTACTTCGGTACGGACGCCAGGGAGTGTGTGGGGAAACTCCCCTGCTGCGCCCTCGCCGGTGACAAGCCTGCGCTTTCCGTTAGCTGATTCAGTCATAGTGCTGGCCCGCAGGCCTGTGATCCCCTCGATGTCGAAACAGTAGCTGTTGGCTGGTTTGCGGCGGCTGCTGCCGTCGCTTCCAGCGGTACCTTCCATCCTACGCCAGCAGGCACTCCTGACCCCATACCGCACCAACGCGCTGCGTCCGCTCCGGCACGGGCACCACGCCTGTCCCGTCTTAGGTATCAACTTCATATCGGCCTTATATCGTTCCAGTTGCAGTTGGACGGCTCGGGGCAGCCCGGCACGAATGCTTCCCGTGGCTGTGCGATGCTGGAAATCCAGCCTGATGCTGGAGCACCAGGGCCGACCGGGGATCGGCCTAAACGACCAGGAAAGGACAGGGCAATCAAGTTGCCGGAAACCGCAGCGCCCCGCCGCGCCCGAGGAGCCTTCAACGGCGCCCGTTCGGCGGTCCTTGCCGGTCTCCTGGTGGTAATTCCTGCCCTTGCGGGCTGCATCGCCGAACCGGGCCCGGCCCCCACCGGCATACTGTCCGCCAGCCCCGCCGGCCCGGGAAGCACATCCGGCGCCCCCTCCACGAGCGCTCCCCTGGAAACCACCCAGTCCTCCAATAAGGCACCCGTCTACTGGATCGGCGGCAGCGACAGCAATGTCTTCCTTTACCGGGAGTTCCGGGACGTTCCCGAGCAGGAGAATCCCGTGACGCGGGCCTTGCGCGCCATGATGTCCGAAAAGCCGCTGGATCCCGACTTCTTTACCCCATGGCAGAACCCCAGCCAGCTGGCCACCTCGATTTCCGGCAAGGACGTCATCACGGTGGACGTCTCGGAAGATGCCTTCAACAGTAACCTCGACGCCGATATGGCCGCCCGGGCCATCCAGCAATTGGTGTATACAGCCACCGCGGCGGCCGCGAGCTCGGGGCTGATCGACTCCGGGCAGCAGATCCGGGTCCGGATCCTCGTGGACGGACACACCGACTACGTCGCCTTCAACCATGTACAGCTGGGTTCCCTCATGGCCCGCACCTCGGGACTGGTGGCTCCCGTCTGGATTATAGACCCCCAGGAAAACGTGGAAGTGGGCGACGGCAGTGTCAAGATCACCGGGCGAAGCACAGTGCCGGGAGGCAAGCTCCGCTGGCAGATCCTGCGGTCCGAGGAAGACGGGAACAAGACACCCTTCCTGACCGGGGAAACAACGGCAGCCGCGGATCCGGCCCAGGCGGGAGTGTTCACCCTCGCCCTTACCCTGCCTGAGGGTGACTTCGAGCTCCGGGTGGCCCAGACCTCAAATCCGGAAGGCCCGGAAGACGGCAACGAAGACACCCGGAGTTTCAGGGTCCGCTAGCCCCCGCTGTTACTGCAGCTCAAAGTACCGGCGCAGCCCAGCGGCCCAGAACGTCGCTGGCAAGAACGACGGCGGCGGGACCGGCCGTTGATGAGCGCAGCACATGGTGCCCCAGGAGGGCCGTCACGGCACCCTGGCCGCACAGCCGGGTAACTTCACGCTGGCTGATGCCGCCCTCGGGTCCTACGATCAGGAATACTTCCCGCACAGCTTCAGCAGCGCCCGTTTCCAGCCATGTTTCCAGGACCGCCCGCAAGGGGCGTACCGCGTCCTCGTGCAGGACAACGGCCAGGGCTGCCGTCTCGACGGCGGCGGCGAGGCCGGCGGTGTCGACGGCGGCCCGCACCTCGGGTATCCAGGCCCGGCGCGCCTGCTTGGCGGCGGCGGTGACAACGGACTGCCATTTCCCATGTGCCTTGGCTGCCCGGTCACCCTTCCACCGCACGATGGAACGTTCGGACTGCCAGGGAATAACGGCGTCAATCCCCAGTTCGGTGGCCGTCTCGATGGCAAGCTCGTCCCGGTCGCCCTTGGCCAGGGCCTGGACCAGCACGAGCCTGGTGAGTGGCCGGTCCTCAACAACCACGGACGCGCATGCCACTTCAAGTCCGGAGGAGGAAGCGGCTGTAACCTTGCCGCTCATCCGTGTACCGGCGCCGTCAACGATGTCCACCGCCTCGCCCGGAGAGAGCCGCTTAACCGTGACCGCGTGCCGCGCCTCGGCTCCCTCCAGGATAAAGACGCCGTCCGGCACCATCCGGTCCAGGGACCCGGGCGCGGTGAAAAAGACCGGGTTGCTCACCGCTACAGGTTACCGAGCCGGTCCCGGAGCTTGGCAAACATGCCGCCGCTGGCAGCAAGCTTTCCCTCCGTGATCTGCTCGCCGCGGAGTTTGGCGAGCTGGCGCAGCAGGTCTTCCTGCGCCGCATCAAGCTTGGCGGGCGTCTCGACCTGGAGATGGACCTTCAGGTCACCGCGGCCGTACCCGCGCAGGTGGGTGACGCCCAGGCCGCGCAGGGTGATGATCTCTCCGGACTGCGTGCCGGCCTTCACATCGATCTCCTGGGCCCCGTCGAAGGTTTCGAGGGTCACGTCGGTGCCCAGGGCGGCTGCTGTCATGGGGATGTTGAGGGTGGCGTGCAGGTCGTCACCTTCCCGGACGTACGTGGCGTCGTTGTTGACGCGGATCTCCACGTAGAGATCGCCGGCGGGGCCACCGGCGGGACCTGCTTCGCCCTGGCCCGAGAGCTGGATGCGTGTCCCGGTGGCGACGCCGGCAGGAACCTTAATGGTCAGGGAACGGCGGCTGCGGATGCGGCCCTGTCCGCTGCACTCGTTGCACGGGTCCTTGATAACGGTTCCAAAACCTTCGCAGGTGCCGCACGGAGCGGCAGTCATGACCTGGCCAAGGATTGAACGCACGGCCCTCTGGACCTGGCCGCTGCCGCCGCAGATATCGCAGCGCTCGGGGTGGGTTCCGGGCTGGCAGCATGAGCCCTCACAGGTGGGGCAGACCACCGCCGTGTCCACTTCGAGCTTCTTGTTGACTCCGAACACGGCGTCGCGGAGCTCGATCCGGACGCTGATGAGCGCATCCTGCCCGCGCCGGACCCGCGACGCAGGACCGGTAGTGCCGCCCGCGCCAAAGAAGGTGTCGAAGATGTCCTGGAAGGCGAAGCCCTGCCCGGCGTACGCTCCCCCGCCGAATCCGTTGTCCGTGCCGTTTTCGTTTCCGGTGGTGTCATAGACCCGCCGCTTCTGGGGATCCGAGAGGACTTCATAGGCATGGGTCACTGCCTTGAAGCGGTCCGCAACATCCTCACCGGGATTGACGTCCGGGTGAAGGGTCCGGGCCAGCTTTCGGTAGGCCTTCTTGATCTCTTCCCCGGTGGCATCCGGTGCGACTCCAAGGACTTCGTAGTGGCTGCTCAAAGTTAGTATCTCTTCCTTGTTGTTCTGCCTGCAGTCGAACTGCATACACTGCTGTGCGCCCTGGGGCGCTGAACTGTGGTCAGGGTCCCAGAATCCGTGACAGGTAACGGGCCACAGCCCTGACTGCCGCCATGGTGGTGGGGTAGTCCATTCTGGTGGGACCCAGCACGCCAATCTTGGCGACGCTGTCCGGGCCATAGCCCGTTGCGACGACGGAAGCCTCCGCCAGGCCGTCGTATGGGTTTTCGCGGCCGATGCTCACGGCCACTCCGCGGTGGTCCTGTGCCATCTCGCTTAGCAGGCGGAGCATCACCACCTGCTCCTCGAGCGCCTCCAGCACCGGCCCGATGCTTAGCGGAAAGTCAACGTTGGAACGGGCCAGGTTGGCCGTGCCGGCCATCACCATCCGGTCTTCCCGGCTGCTGTGGGCCAGGCCCTCCAGCCCGTGCGCCAGCGCCTGGGCTGCCTGCCGCTGCCCGGGGGCTACGCCGGACACCACTGCGGGCAGTGACTGCCCAAGCTGGGCCAAGGGAGTGCCGGCGAGGGATCCAAGGAATTGGCCGCGCAGCGCAGCGATCGCGTCGTCAGCCAGGTCCTGCCCGACGTCGATGACCCGCTGTTCAACCTTGCCGCTGTTGGCAATCAGCACCACCAACACCTTCCGAGGGGCAAGGAGAACGAATTCGATGTGTCGGACCAGTGCTCGGTTAACGTGCGGATACTGGACGACGGCCACCTGGTTTGTCAGCTGGGACAACAGCCGGACGGTGCGTTCCAGGACGTCGTCGAGGTCATCTGCGCCTTCCAGCAGTGACTGGATGGCCCGCCGCTCCGCCTGGGACAGCGGCTTCACCGCGGAAATCTGGTCGACGAAGAGCCGGTAGCCTTTGTCCGTGGGGATGCGGCCCGCGCTGGTGTGCGGGGCGGTAATCAGTCCTTCGTCCTCAAGCGCGGCCATGTCATTGCGAATGGTGGCGCTGGAAACGCCGAGATGGTGACGCTCCACGAGGGCCTTGGACCCCACCGGCTCGCGGGAGTGGACGTAGTCCTCCACGATCGCCCGCAGTACTTCCAGTTTGCGCGGCTCGCTCACACTCCACCTCCATCAAGGGTTCAGGGCAGCCGTTCCGCCCGCACCGTGTGTCTACAGGGGTTAGCACTCGACATGCCTAAGTGCTAACAGTCTATTATGACTCGCCTCGTTGTTAGCATTGGTACCGCTCCGGGCGAAATTCCGGGCCAGGACCAGCACGAGGCGGAGTGATTCCATGCATTACCAGAACTGGGGAGCCCAGGACCTGTCCGCACCTGCCAGGGCGCAACTGCCCGAGGTGCCCGTGGAGCGTGGCATGGTGCTGGAAGACGTCCAGTCCGGGTGGGTTGGCGCGGTAACCCGGGTGGAGAAGTCGGGAGGAATGCACGTGGTGGCACTGGAAGACCGCCGCGGCAAGTCCAGGTCCTTCCGGCTGGGATTCGGGTTCCTCCTTGAAGGCCAGGCAATCCGCCTGATGCCCCCGGCCCCGCGGCTGCCGGCGGGGCCGGGCACCGCAGGCGGCAGGACGGCGTCGGGTTCTGTCCGTGTGGCAGGGCAGCGAGCACAGGTTGCCAAGGCGAGCCGCATCTGGGTAGAGGGAAAACACGACGCCGAACTTGTCGAGAAGGTGTGGGGCGATGACCTCCGGGTGGAGGGCATCGTCGTAGAACCGCTCCACGGCATTGATGACCTCGCTGCCGCCGTGGCCGATTTCAGGCCGGGGCCGGGCAGGCGCCTGGGAGTGCTTGTGGACCACCTGGTACCCGACTCAAAGGAGTCCCGCATCGCCGGATCGGTAATGGCCTCTCCCGGCGCTGCGGGGAATGTGCTGATCGTCGGACACCCCTACGTTGACGTGTGGCAGGCCATCCGCCCTGCTGTCCTTGGCATCGAGAAGTGGCCGGTAGTGCCGCGCGGCCAGGACTGGAAGACCGGCGTCCTCGCCGCCTTTGGCTGGCCGCACGAGACGAAAGAGGACATCGGCCTGGGGTGGCAGAAGCTGCTGGGAGCCGTCCGCAGTTACGCCGACCTGGAAGCGTCCCTGCTGGGCAGGGTGGAAGAAGTCATTGATTTCCTCACAGTCCCCTAGCATTGGGCGGGCCGGATTAGCGCTCCCGCCGGTGGGTGAGGTCAGCTAATACCGCTGCACCCAGTATTCTTGGTACAGCGGTGTCTGCGATGGCAGGACCCCGCAGCAGACATGGCACTCCTAGTCAGCACCATTGCACTTCAGAAGGAACAGACTGTGGCAGAAAACGCGCGTGATCACAGGGACAGCCAGGGCCAGGGCGGTTCGGAGTACCACGGCGTTCCGGCGAATGCGCTGCCCCTGACGGCAAGCGAAGACCGGCAGTGGGCTACGCTGGCCCACTTCGGCGGCATTTTGGGTTGCGTTCCTTCGCTGCTGATCTACCTGATCTTCCGTGACCGCGGCCCGTTTACGGCGCAGGAGTCAAAGGAAGCGCTGAACTTCAGCCTGCCGCCCACCATCGCGGCAGTGGTTGCCAACATCCTGGTCTTCGTGCCTGTGATCGGCAACGTCTTTGCCGTCATCGCCACACTGATCTGGATCGGCCTGACATGCTTCTCGGTGGCCGCCGGCATCCACGTCAACAAGGGCCAACCGCACCGTTACCCGTACAACCTGCGCTGGATCAAGTAGCGCAGGGAGGCTTCGGGCCTTCCGGAAGAACCTGACGCCAGCGTCCGGCATGATGGGTGCATGCGCAGCGTCGAGTTGACCTTCGGAGAATCCATCGATTCTTCAATCAGAACGGACTGGGCCCGGCTCGCGGAAGCCGGGCTGCCGAGCCTTGCCGCGCACACCTCACCGAGCAACAGGCCGCACATTACGCTGGCCGCCGGCACCGCTCTGGACGTCGGGTCCGTGCAGGATCTGTGGGGTGGGCTTCCGCTCGACATCAAGTTTTCCGGCCTGGTGGTCTTCCCCGCGGGTCCCGGCAAGTACGTGCTGGCCCGCCTGGTTGTGCCGGCGGCGGGTTTGCTCGAACTGCACGCGCAGCTGCATCAGCGGTGTGCCGGCGCCTATGAAAACACCCTGCCGGACGCCTGGACGCCACACGTCACCCTCGCGCGCCGGATCCCCGGTAACCTGCTGGGCCCCGCCATGGATGCCTTGGATGGGCGGACAGAAGGGCAATGCATCGAGGCCCGCCTCTGGGACAGCTCCACCAGGACCACCACCCCCCTCGGCGGCTCCCCGTAAATCTAAGCGGGAAGTACGCGGCGGACAACAGCATCCGCCAGGAGCCTGCCTTTGAGGGTGAGGACGAGCCGCCCCCAGAAAGCGGCGTGCGGTTCCACCAGTCCGTCCGCGATCAGGCTTGCGACCTGGTGTCGCCCTTCAGCGCCAAGGGCAGAAACCTCCAGGCCGGACTGCAGCCGCGCCTCGAGCATTACCCGCTCCACGTTCCGGGTTTCCGGATCCAGCGTTTCCCTCCCGGCAGCGGGCGACAGTCCCTGCGCCAGGCGGCCGGCATAGGCCGTGGGGTGTTTGACGTTCCACCAGCGGACTCCCCCCACATGCGAATGCGCGCCCGGGCCGATACCCCACCAGTCATCGCCGCGCCAGTAGGCAAGGTTGTGGCGGCACGCCTGCTCCGGGGTGCGCGACCAGTTGCTGACCTCGTACCAGCCGAGGCCTGCCTCGGTGATCAACTGGTCGGCAAGCTCATACTTGTCGGCGTGGTCGTCGTCGTCGATTCCGGGGACCTCACCACGGCGGATCTGGGCGGCGAGCTTCGTGCCGTCCTCCACGATCAGAGCGTACGCGCTGATGTGGTCAGGCTCGTAGGACAGGGCGGTCTCCAACGAGCACCGCCAGTCGGCGAGGGATTCCCCCGGTGTTCCGTAGATCAGGTCCAGGCTGACTGCGAGGCCGGCCTCGCGTGCCCATTGAACCACTTGCGGGACCCGACTGGGCGTGTGGGTACGGTCAAGCACCTTGAGGACGTGCGGGACGGCGGACTGCATGCCAAAGGAGACCCGGGTGAAGCCGGCGTCCTTGAGGATGGCGAGGGATTCCGGCGTTACGGAATCGGGGTTGGCCTCCGTGGTGACCTCAGCGCCGTCGTCAATTCCCCATTGCTCGATGGCCCTCCGGAGGATCAGTGCGAGATCTTCCGCGGGAAGCAGGGTGGGTGTGCCGCCGCCGAAGAACACTGTGCTCAGCTTCCGGGCGGGAAGGCCGGATTCGGCCAGCACTCGGGCCGCCATCGATACCTCCGCGGCAGCCGTGCCGGCATACGCGTCCTGGGAGGCGCCGCCGCCGAGCTCCGTTGCGGTGTAGGTGTTGAAGTCGCAGTAGCCGCAGCGCACCGCGCAGAACGGAATGTGCACATACAGTCCGAACGCCCGGTCCACCGAACCGTCCACTGCCTGGGCAGGCAGCAGACCGTCCGACGGCGCCGGGTCGCCGAGGGGAAGAGTGCTAGGCATTGCAAGGGCCCCCGGTGTTGCCGGACGCGTTGTTCACTACTTCTTGGCCTTGTCCTTGGACTCGTCGGTGGTGAGGGCGGCGATGAAGGCTTCCTGGGGGACCTCGACGCGGCCCACCATCTTCATGCGCTTCTTGCCTTCCTTCTGTTTCTCCAGCAACTTGCGCTTACGGGAGATGTCGCCGCCGTAGCACTTGGCCAGGACGTCCTTGCGGATGGCGCGGATGCTTTCCCGGGCGATGATCCTGGAGCCAATAGCGGCCTGGATGGGCACCTCGAACTGCTGGCGTGGAATGAGCTCGCGCAGCTTGGTGGTCATCATGACCCCGTAGGAGTAAGCCTTGTCGCGGTGTGTGATGGCGGAAAAGGCATCCACCTGCTCGCCCTGGAGCATAATATCCACCTTCACCAGATCGGCCACCTGCTCGCCGTCGGCCTTCCAGTCCAGGGAACCGTAGCCACGGGTCTTGGACTTGAGGATGTCGAAAAAGTCGAACACGATCTCGGCCAGCGGCAGGCGGTACCGGATTTCCACCCTGTCCTCGGACAGGTAGTCCATGCCGCCCATAACGCCGCGTCGGCTCTGGCACAGTTCCATGATGGCGCCGACGAATTCGTTGGGGGCCAGGATGGTGGCAGACACCATCGGTTCACGGACCTCGGAGATTTTGCCGGAGGGGTATTCGCTGGGGTTGGTCACGTGGACCACCTTTTTGTCCTCCAGCGTTACCTCGTACTCCACGTTGGGGGCGGTGGAGATCAGGTCCAGGTTGTACTCGCGTTCGAGGCGCTCGCGGGTGATTTCCAGGTGCAGCAGTCCGAGGAAGCCTACGCGGAATCCGAAGCCCAACGCCGCGGAAGTTTCCGGCTCGTACACCAGGGCAGCATCGTTGAGCATCAGCTTTTCCAGTGCATCGCGCAGCACGGGATAGTCCGTGCCGTCCAACGGATACAGGCCGGAGAAGACCATCGGCTTGGCATCGGCGTAGCCGGGAAGCGAATCGGCGGCCGGCTTGGCGAGGTTGGTGACGGTGTCGCCCACCTTGGACAGGCGGACATCCTTCACACCCGTGATGAGGTAGCCCACTTCGCCGACGCCCAGGCCCTTGGAAGGGGTGGGTTCGGGGGAGCTGACCCCGATCTCGAGGAGTTCGTGGGTGGCCCGGGTGGACATCATCTGGATGCGTTCGCGGGGATGCAGCATCCCATCCACTACGCGGACGTAGGTGACCACACCGCGGTAGGTGTCATACACAGAGTCGAAGATCATGGCGCGGGCGGGCGCATTCGCATCACCCTCCGGCGCCGGCAGGTCGCGGACGATCTTGTCGAGCAGCGCTTCAACGCCCATTCCGGTCTTGCCCGAAACACGCAGGACGTCCTCCGGGTCCCCGCCGATGAGGCTGGCCAGTTCCGCCGCATACTTCTCGGGCTGGGCAGCCGGGAGGTCGATCTTGTTCAGGACCGGGATGATCGTGAGGTTGTTTTCCATGGCCAGGTACAGGTTGGCGAGGGTCTGGGCCTCAATACCCTGCGCTGCGTCGACCAGGAGGATGGCTCCTTCGCAGGCCGCCAGGGAGCGGGAAACCTCGTAGGTGAAGTCCACGTGGCCAGGGGTGTCGATCATGTTCAGCGCGTAGCTGGTGCCCTCGAGTTCCCACGGCATGCGGACAGCCTGGGACTTGATGGTGATGCCGCGCTCACGCTCGATGTCCATGCGATCCAGGTACTGGGCCTTCATGTCGCGGGACTGCACGACGCCGGTGAACTGCAGCATGCGGTCGGCCAGGGTGGACTTGCCGTGGTCAATGTGCGCGATGATGCAGAAGTTCCGAATGATGGCCGGATCTGTCGCGGCGGGCACCGGGGCGGTGCGGGCCATGGGAGACACGCAGGGTCCTTACTGTTGGCATTCACGCGGGCGCCGCCAGGACGCACGAAGGGCACCCTGCGGACGCGCCGCACATCTGGAACCTCAAGTGTCCCACGTCCGGGCAGGTGGCACTGCATTACGCGCCCTTTGATGTTCCATGCCTGCGATGGAAGCCGACGCTAGGGTTGCTGGATGGCTATCAACTTCCGATTTCTGGCAAACGCCGTCAAAGCCGGCCTTCGCGTGCTGCAGAAGCCGGGCAGGAGCACACCGGCCGGCACCCCCGGCCCAGCGCGCCGCGCACCCTCCGCCGCCAGTCAGGGGACCGGACAGTACCCCGGCGACTTTCAACGCCAGTTCGCCATTCGTTACGCACCGCAGCGGGACGGCGAGCCGGATCCGGGTGAGGTGGTGTGGGCCTGGGTCCCCTACGAGGAGGACCACACACGCGGAAAGGACCGTCCGGTGCTGTTGGTGGGCCAAAGCGGCGGGTACCTTCTTGGGCTGATGCTCACCAGTAAGGACCGGACGCCCGGTTTGGGAGCATCAGCAGACTATGTGGACATCGGCACCGGCGGATGGGACCGGAAGGGCCGGCCCAGCGAAGCCCGGCTGGACCGAATTGTTCAGCTTCGGCCGGACGGCATCCGGCGGGAAGGCGCCGTGCTGGACCGTGAACGGTTTGAACGGGTGGCTGATGGGCTGCGCCGGCGACACGGCTGGAGTTAGCTGCCCAAATGGCCAGCCCTGCGCCTGACCTGCTATTCTTTATAGCTGTGTGTCCGTGCAGGTCGACGGCCACTGATGGTTGGCCGCCATAGGTATCCCCACGCCGCTCAGTCAATGGCCAATCTGAAAGCCCTCTAGACCATTTCCGCATTAAAAAGAGAGTTCACACGTGGCGAATATCAAGTCCCAGAAGAAGCGCATCCTCACCAACGAGAAGGCACGCCTGCGCAACAACGCAGTCAAGTCCGAGCTGAAGACGGCCATCCGCGCCGTCAACACCGCCGTTGAGTCCACGGACAAGGATGCAGCTGCTGCTGCCCTGGTTGCTGCCAGCCGCAAGCTGGACAAGGCTGTCAGCAAGGGTGTTCTGCACAAGAACAACGCAGCTAACCGCAAGTCGGCGATCTCCAAGAAGGTCAACGCACTGTAAGGTTTCCAGTTCCTCGAACTGATGGTTGTGGCCGGTACCGGTTGGTACCGGCCACACATCTTTAACCACCGGGGTGCGGTTTCCGGTTACGCCGCTTGTTCGGGTGCCTGCCTGGCGCGGGCGCGGATTACCTGCCCTGGACGGACATCGCGATCACCGTAACCGCGTGTTCCACGGCGTAGACAGGATCGCGGGACAGGCCCTTGACCTGGGCGTCAGCCTCCGCGGTTGCCTGGATGGAGCGGACCAAGCCGTCCGGCGTCCAGCGCCGGACGTCCCGCTGAGCCTGTTCAACGAGCCAAGGCTGCATCCCAAGGTCAGCGGCTATCTGGGCTGAAGAACCCGAAGCGCCGGCCACCCGGGCCACGGTCCGCAGCTTGGCCGCCAGCGCGGCTACGAGCGGAACGGGATCAGCTCCTGTGGCGAGGGCATGGCGCAGAGTGGACAGCGCGAGCGGGCCGTTTCCTGCCATGGCGGCGTCGGCCACCTTGAAGGCCGTGGCCTCGATCCGTCCGCCGTAGTAGCGGTCAACGATGTCGGTGGTCACCGTCGTGCCGGCGTCCGCGATCAGCTGGCTGCATGCCGCCGCCAGCTCTGAAAGGTTCGCTCCAACGGCATTGACCAGCGCCTGCACGGCGTCCTGCTCGATCCTCCGCCCGGCAGCTTTGAACTCGGCGGCGACAAACGCCACCTTGTCCGCGTCCTTTTTGAGCGGCTGGCAGTCCACCACCGGCCAGCCGGCCTTTTTGATCGCATCGAGCAACTTCTTGCCACGCACTCCCCCGCCGTGCCGCAGCACCAGGACAGCGTCGGACTCCGGATGGCCGAGGTAGGCAAGGGCGTCGGCGAGGAAAGCGTCGTTCATCGATTCAACAGCCTCGACTTCGATGAGCTTGCTTTCGCCGAAAAGGGACGGGCTGACCTGCATAAGCAGGGTCCCCGCCTCGTAGGCCGCGGCGTTGATGCGGCTGACCTCAACGTCCGGGGCGGCTGCCCGTACCTCTGCGCGGACACGGTCCATGGCCCTGATGCCGAGGTATTCTTCAGGTCCGGTGACCAGGACGACCGCAGCCGGGGTTACGTCGCGCCAGGTGGGGCCGTTCGACGCCGGCGAACGGGTTGCACGTTTCTGCGCAGCGGCCATCGGGGCTTCCTTCCGGATAGTTTTGTGCAGTATCCCAGCCTGCCATGTCCGGCGGCCCGGTCAAAGCCGGGACCGCGCGTTGGCAACACTCGCGGAGCGGACCTGCGCAGCGGCTCCCGGCTGCGGCGCGGTAACCCTCCGGCCGCGTTCCGCTCCAGCACTTCGATCAGGGAAACGGTGCGCTGATGCAAAGCCACCACACACCGAATGAGCCGGTGCGGGCGGACCACGGCCGCGACAGCCACGAGCGTCAGCACTGACAGGAACAGCATGGTCAGCATGCCCGCCATACCCTCGGGCCAGGGAAGGGCCGCGCCGGGAAGCTGCGAGGCAAACCTGGCGGTCGCCGCCACCCCCGCGCTGAACGTGCCCGCCACGGCGATCAGGAGTGTTCCTGCCCATGGGGCCAGCACCACCAGGGGCACGGCAGCTGTCCCCAGCAGCGTCACGGGTGCCACGAGCGGCGACGCAATGACGTTGGCCAGCAGCGAGTAGGTGGAAAACTGGGGCTGCAGCACAACAATCACCGGCCCGCACAGCAGTTGGGCGGACAGGGGAACAGCCACCGCAGCCGCTGCCCAGCGCGGAATGAATGCCGGGGTCCACGCCATGATGCGCTGGCCCAGGACGATGATCCCCAATGTTGCCAGGACGGACAGGAGGAACCCGAAACTCGATCCCAGCCCCGGGTCAACCAGCAGGAGGCCGATCACGGCAAGGCACAGGAAGCTCAGGCCACGCCCGGACCGGCCACCCGCCAGGGCGAGTACTGCCACCGCGCCCATCACTGCTGCCCGCAGGACGCTCGCATCCGGCCCAACAAGGAGCACGAACAGCCCGAGGCCCGCCACAGCCAGCACAGCCGAAGCCAGCCGGGGCAAGCGGAAACGCCGGCACAACAGCAGCAGCGCGCCGAGGACCAGGCTGCAGTTTGCCCCACTGACGGCCGTCAGGTGGGTCATACCCACGCTTTTCATGGCAGCGTTCAAGCCCTCATCGAGCGCACTGGTATCCCCGGTGACCATTCCCGGAAGCAGGCCGCGGGGATCCGGGGCCAGGAAAGAGGCAGCGGATACGAACCGTTCCCGCAGTTCCTTGGCTGCTCCCTGCAAGACTGGCGGACCAGCCGGCTGTCCTGGTCCGGAGGACGCTGTAAGGATGCCGGCCTCCTCCCGCCCGGGATCCGCGGAGCGAAGCTTTCCGGTTGCCCGGACCAGCTGGCCGGGCACCACAGTGCCCCAACCGCCGCCGCCAACCACCAGCAGCTGGGCCCGGGTCCGCAGCACAACACCGCCGGTACTGACGTCCCGCGTCCATACAGGTACGGACCAGCGTGCAGGCGGGCCGGCTTGGTTGGGTGCAGTCAGCGCACGGGGCGCTCCTGCCACTTCCAGTATGGCTACTACTGACTTTCCCGAAGAGACGGCGGCAGCGAGGGGACCGTCGTGCCGCTGGGTGGCTGCCACCGCCGAATGTGCTGCCGTCGTCGCGGCAAGGAGGAGGGCGACGGCGGTAGTGGTCAGGAAGCTGCGCCGGGCCGGTTTGCTGGTGCCCTGCCTCGCCGCCCGGCGGGTGCGGGATTTCACGGTACGGTGCAGCAGCAGGGCTGAAAGGACGAGCAGTGCGCAGCAAAGGCCGCCCAGTGCCATTGGGGGCAGCCAGAGCCCGGCGACGGAGGCACTCCAGACGAGCACGGCCGGCAGCGCCAGCCGGACGTCAGTGCGACGGCGTGGAGTTCCGCCGCTGGCCGGGTCTGCGTCCTGCCGCGCTTTCCTGGCGCCCTCCCGGAATCGGGCAGACTGCGAAACCCAAACCTGTTCGAGGCTTTTTCCGGGGCGACCGGCAGGGCCAGCGGGGCCCAGCAGCGTCCGGTGCGGTTGTACCGGGGTACCTTTCCCCGATCCCTCCCCGGTTGCTGACGGCCGTTCCATGGCGCCGGCTTGCTGCGCGTCCTGCCCGCCGGCCGCATGCCCCCGGACTGCAGACTCTACATAGCGGCTCCAGGGGCTCGACCCCGTCCCCGCTGTTCTGTTATCCATGTCGCCGCCCGACGCCCATCGTCATCATTGCACCTTGCCGTCGTGTCATATGGTCACCAGTGGCAGCAATGCTTCAAGCATCTTTGGACCGACACCGTCAATGGCGTCAAGGTCCTCGACCGCCTTGAACAGGCCATGTTCCTTGCGCCAGTCCACGATCCGCTGTGCCAGCACAGGGCCCACCTTCGGCAAACCATCCAGTTCCTCCACCCCGGCGGTGTTCAGGTTGATTTTCGATCCTGCCGGCCCTCCGGCAGTTCCGTCCGGGGAATCCCCGGCCACCAACCCGGCTGGATCCCCAGAGCCGGCTGGCAGCGGTTCGCCCTGCTGCGGGACATAGATCTTTTGTCCATCCTCCACAACCACGGCGAGGTTAAGGCGGTTCAGGTCAGCGCGGGGCCCGGCCCCTCCGGCCGCGGCAATGGCCTCGTGCACCCGGCTGCCGGCCGGCAACTGCACCACTCCTTGCCGAAGCACCGACCCGGCGACGTGAACCACAACCCTGCCCGAGGGTGCACTTTCCTGCGCGTCGGGCTCGCGACCCGCACGGCTGCCGCCACCGCTGTCCTCCTCCCCCGAGGCACTGTCCGCGGCTGTTGGGTCGGCGGTTCCGGGACTGACGCCGCTGAGCGGCAGGACCTCCGGCCTGCCGGACTCCGCCTGCCACCAAAACCAGGCACCGGCAGCCACCGCAAGGACGCCCAGGAGCACGCCCAGCCGAAAACTGAGGCGCCAGCGAACTGCGGGCCCCACGTCGATTGGGGCCCTGGCCGGACCTTCCCCCGTAAGGGCACGGCTCCCTTTTTCCCCGCCGTCAGTGCCCCGGTACTCGAAGGAGGGCCCGTCGTCGTCCCCAAGCAGCAGCCCACGGGAGTTGTCCCCCAGGGTAGCCTGCAGCCGGGACCTGGCGTGGCGCGCCCGTTCACCTGCTGCTCCAGCATCGCGGCGTGACATTCCCCCACGCTAAGAACAAGTCACAGCAGGCAACAGGGCAAAAGGCCGCTATGTGGAAAGGACGTGGTCAGGGGGCGTCGTGCACGGCAAAGTTATCGCCCACAATGACGGCGAGAACGCCCAGCCCCGCATGGGCAGCAAGTACGGCAGGAAGGGAGCTGATCTGAGCAGGAGGGCACTGCGGCAGGGCAGCGGCCAACCGTTCGGCCAGGCCCTCCGCTTCCGTTGCGTTCCCGAAATGGTGGACGGCAAGGCGCACGTCCGCAGAAGCGGTGCGGGCAGAAGCATCCGCGGCCACAATCTCCTCCAGCCGGGCAACTGCCCGGACGGCTGAGCGCACCTTCTCCAACGGAACGATCTTTCCTCCATCGACACCGAGGATGGGCTTAATAGCAAGCATCGTGCCCCACAAGGAAGCAGCCGCGCCGATCCGCCCTCCGCGTCGGAGCTGCTCGAGGCTCGGAACGTAGAAATAGACCTTGGTCCGGCCTGCCTGGCCGGCGGCAGCGGCAGCCACTGCCTCCGCATCGGCGCCTTCGCCGGCAACGCGCGCAGCTTCCTGGACGGCCATCCCCAGGGCCATGCCGACCGTTCCGGAATCGACCACTTCCACGGGTATGCCCACCCTGCCGGCCGCAAGCCGCGCGGCGTCTGCCGTGCCGGACAGGCCGCCCGAGATGTGCACGGACACTACCGCTTCAAAACCCCTGCGCTGCGCTGCCGCGTAGGCCTGTTCAAACTGACCGGGCGAGGGCCGGGAGGTCTTCACGGAAATCCCGCTGGCCAGGGCCAGCGCAATGGTTTCCGAGATATCGTCTTCGCCCTCGCCGTAGATCTCCTCGCCCACCATCACCGGCATGGGAATGACGGTGAGCCGTCCGTCGCCACTCAGGCCGGCGGCCCAGTCGGCGGGAAGCGCGGCGGCAGAATCAGTCACCACAGCAGTACGTACGACGGCGTCCGGCTGGGTTGCCGGAATTTCCTGCCGGCGGCGGGCCAGCAGGCGTGCACGGACCCAGGGCCAGGCGGCGGCGTCGCGGTGGGGCAAAGGGGCCTCCTGGAGTCACAGCGGGCCGCCGGAGGATTCCGGCGGCCCGGTCCGGCCTATGCCGGGACGATGTTGACCAGTTTAGGGGCGCGGACGATCACGGTGCGGATGCCGCGGCCGTCGAGGGCGCGCTGGACGTTGTCCGAGGCCAGCGCCAGTTCGCGCAACTGGTCCTCGGAGACGTCGGGCGAGACCTCAAGCCTGTCCCGGACCTTGCCCTGGACCTGAACCACCGCGGTGACGGTGTCCTGTACCAGCAGGGCCGCGTCGTGGGCCGGCCAGCCGGCGTTCGCCACCGAGGCCGGGTGGCCCAGGACGTTCCACATATCCTCCGCGGTGTAAGGCGCGAAGAGGCTGAGGATGACGGCAACCGCCTCGGCAGCTTCCCGTACCGCGGGATCAGACCCGCCGGCACCGGCATCTATGGTCTTTCGGGTCGCGTTGACCAACTCCATCAGCTTGGCCACCACCACGTTGAACTTGTTGTTGTCCAGCAGCGCCGCGGCGTCCGCGATGGTGCGGTGCGTGACCGAGCGCAGCGTGCGGTCCCCGGATGCGGGGTCAACAGAGGGTTCGCTGGTGACATCCTGCGCCAGCCGCCACGCGCGGGCCAGGAACTTCGCGGAGCCCGACGGCGAAACATCGGCCCAGTCGACGTCGTCTTCGGGAGGCGACGCGAAGATCATGGTGAGCCGGACGGCATCCACGCCGTACCTGTCCAGCTGCTCGCCGAGGTCAACGCCGTTGCCCAGGGACTTGCTCATGGCTTTGCCGCCGTTAAGGACCTGGCCCTGGTTGAGCAGGGCGCTGAACGGCTCGTCGGCGTCGATCATGCCCAGGTCGTGGATGACCTTGGTGAAGAAGCGGGCGTAGAGCAGGTGCAGGATGGCATGCTCCACACCGCCCACATACTGGCCTACCGGCATCCAGTCGTTAATTTTCGCCGGGTCGAAGGGACCCTCCGTGAACTCCGGGGAGACGAAACGCAGGAAGTACCAGGACGAGTCCACAAAGGTGTCCATGGTGTCGGTGTCGCGCTTGGCCGGTCCGTGGCAGTTGGGGCATTCAACATTGACCCAGGCCTCTGCGGCAGCCAGCGGGGACGTCCCCTTCGGCGACAGGTCCTCGCCGCGGAGGTCTGCCGGCAGGGTGACGGGCAGCTGCTCATCAGGCACGGGAACCTCGCCGCAGGACGGGCAGTGGATGATCGGGATGGGGGTGCCCCAGAACCGCTGGCGGCTGAGCAGCCAGTCGCGCAGCCGGAAGTTCACGAACTTCTCTCCGGTGCCCTGGCGTTCCAGGATGGCGATCGCGGCCGGGATGGCCTCAGCCTTGGGCAGTCCGTCCAGGTCCCCGGAGTTGATCAGCGTGCCCTCCCCCGCGGTGGCCGTGCCGGACACTGCGGGGTCTTCCTCGCCGGTGTTCAGGACGGCACGTACCGGGAGGCCGAACTTCCGCGCGAAGTCGAGGTCGCGCTGGTCGTGGGCGGGCACGGCCATGATGGCCCCCGTGCCGTAGTCGGCCAGGACGTAGTCAGCTGCCCACACAGGCAGCTTCTCCCCGTTCAGCGGGTTGACGGCGTAACGGCCGGTGAAGACGCCCGTCTTCTCCCGTTCCGTGGACTGGCGTTCGATTTCGGTGAGCGCTTTGACCTGCTCACGGTATTCGTCCAGGGCAGCCGCGTGTTCATGCGTAACCAGTTCGACGGCGAGCGGCGCGTCCGCGGCAACGACAAAGAAAGTTGCGCCGTACAGGGTGTCGGGACGGGTGGTGAAGACCGTGACGTCCTTGGCAGGCTTGCCGCCGTCGCCTTCGATCACGAAGTTGACGTGCGCACCCTCGGAACGGCCGATCCAGTTCTTCTGCATTGCCAGCACCCGCTCGGGCCAGTGGCCCCGCAGCTCATCCATGTCATCGAGCAGCCGGTCAGCGTACTCGGTGATCTTGAAGTACCACTGGTTCAGGGACTTCTTGGTGACGGTGGTGCCGCAGCGTTCGCAGGCGCCGTTGACAACCTGCTCGTTTGCCAGCACGGTCTGGTCCTTGGGGCACCAGTTGACCGGTGAATCCTTGCGGTACGCCAGGCCGCGCTCGTAAAAGCGCTTGAACAGCCACTGGGTCCAGCGGTAGTACTCGGGGTCCGAGGTGTGCAGCCGGCGGGACCAGTCAGCGGAGATGGCGTAGCGCTTGAAGGACGCGGCCTGCGTGTCAATGTTGGCGTAGGTCCACTCACTGGGATGGGCGTTGCGCTTGATGGCGGCGTTCTCGGCGGGCAGGCCGAAGGAGTCCCAGCCGATCGGGTGCAGGACGTCGTAGCCCTGCTGGCGAAGGTAACGGGCCACGACGTCACCCATGGCAAACGCTTCGGCGTGCCCCATGTGCAGGTCCCCGGACGGGTAGGGGAACATGTCCAGCACGTAACGCCGCTCCCGGGACCCGTCGTCGACAGGGGTGAAGACCTTGAGGTCTTCCCACACCTGCGGCCATTTGGCCTCCATTGCGGCAAAACTGTACGTACCCTCCTCGGGCACCTCCGCCGACACTGCTGCTGTTCCGGTCTCTGTCTCCGGCTGAACGCCCACTGCTGCCCTCTTCTGTTCTGTTACGGCATCTGTGCTGCCATAACGGCCTGATCCTCCTGCCGCGGCCCGGAAACAAGCCCGGACACACAAAAGCCCCTCTCCATGGAGGGGCTGCCGCACGGTTATCCGTTGTTTCGGATGCCGGGCGGCTAACTAAGCAGAAGGATCGCACGCATGCAACCACTTTAGCGCACCCCGGGGCCAGGACGTTGAGCGGCTGACCTGTACCGCCGGCGCCCTGCGTCACTAGACTTGAGCCGGCAATCCAGCTACGTTCCCGGCAGGTGGCTCCTTGGGCAATGACTCTGGTGATGAGTTGGGCGATGACGCCGGTGCTGCTTTCAGTGCCGGCCCCTCTGGAGGCGCCCTTTTTCCGCGCCTGGGCGGACCTCTTCCCCTGACGCGGGAGGAGGCCGGCAGCAAAGCCGCAGCCCTGTCCGAACTGAAATCCGCAGGGTTTCCCGTTCCTCCCGGCTTCGTCGTCACACGCGCGGCTTTTGACGCCCGGTCGGAAGACAACCAGGATGCGTGGGACCGCCAGCTGCAGGCCGCCGCCCTCATGGCCGGCCCCGGGCCGTACGCGGTCCGCTCCTCGGCCGCGGCCGAAGACCTGCCCGGTGCCTCCTACGCCGGGATGTATGAAAGTTACCTGGACGTGCCGGGCGGAGACCTTCCGTCAGCCATCATCCGCTGTTTCGGTTCGGCTGACGCCGGCCGTGTCCGGGCCTACCAAGAATCCCTCCGCCTGCGGCCGGCCGACCACGCAAATGTTGTACTACACGCCGATCCGGACGCCCTGCCGGACGCTGGCGACGCAGCTCCCGCCGGCGTCGGGACCATGGCGGTCCTCGTGCAGCAGATGGTGGACGCCGCGGCTGCCGGCGTTGCCTTCACCGCGAATCCCTTGACCGGAGCCCGGGACGAGACGGTGATTTCCGCTGTGAAGGGGCTCGGGGAAAGTCTGGTGGGAGGGCGGGAGCGCGGCGAGGAGTGGTTGGCGCGGAGTGGACGGGTCAGCCGCAGGAGTGGTGCTGCTGCCGCGCCGCCAGGATCTGTGCTGACGAGGCAAAGCGCGACGGCGGCCGCCGCCTTGGCAGGCAGCGTCGCCCGGCACTTCGGCTGCCCGCAGGACGTGGAGTGGGCGATGGACCGTTCCGGGCGTGTCCAGGTCCTGCAGGCGCGTCCGATGACAGCCGTTCCGGAACCGGCGGTGTGGCGGGCCCCGGGAAAGGGCGCCTGGCTTCGGAACTTCCGGCTCGGTGAATGGCTGCCGGAACCTGTTACACCGCTCTTTATGGACTGGATCATTTCCTGCATGGATGCCGCCTACAACGATGCCGTTTTCCGCTCGACGGGCCTTCGGGTTCCCATGGGCAATGCCACAGTGAATGGCTGGTACTACGTGGCCCCGCCAACACCCCGGGCCCCTCCCCCACCTGGTTTTTGGCGGCGCGCCGCGCTCGTTGCCCTATTTCTTCACCTCGGTGGTCCGCCCCATGATCGACCCTGCCGGTGCAGACCGCGCCGTCCTGCGGGACCTTGAGCTGGAATGGCGCAGCCAACGCCTCCCTGCCTACCGCAGGCTGGTGGACAGTTACAAGGGTGTCCCGCTGCCGCCAACCCTGGCCGGGCGGATGGACCTCATTGGACAAGTGGCGCGCGCGGCCGGACAGTATCTCTGGTTCTTCGCCGCCACGGGCGGGGCGGCCTGGAAAATGGAGCTGGTCCTGGCCAGATTCTGGCGCAGGCACCTTGCTCCCGCCTTAGCCACCCGGCAGGAGCAGGGACTGTACGACGGCGGCGGCTACCAGGTGCTGCTCGGCGGCCTTGCCCCGGCGTTGCCGGCCAGAGTCGACCACGCCGTCTACAGCCTCGACTGGTACCACCCTACGGCGGGCGAAGAGCCAGGCCCTGCGGTCCCGTCCGCTGGTGACTTCCGGAGTGCCGCCGCCGCTGCTGCCGCGGCCAATCGACGGCGGGCAGCGGAGGAGGCTTGCCGCTCGATCCTCGAGGACTCCCGCCGGCTGCGCCGGTTCGACCGTTTACTTGCGGTTGCCCAGCACTATGCCCTGCTCCGGGAGGAACAGGTGCGGGACTTTACCCTGGGCTGGCCGCTGCTTCGCCGTTGCGCCGCCGAAATTGGGAAGCAGCTGGAACAGGCGGGCATCATCAACAGCCCGGACGACGTCTACTTCCTGACAAAACAGGATCTTCGGCTCGACGCGCCGCCGCAGCAGGACAATGTAGCTGGACGCCGGCAGGACTGGCTTCGCCAACGGAAACTGGCCGCGCCGCTGGTGCTTGGCGGGCTTCCGATGTTCGGCAACACCTTCGACCGGGTGGCCAACACGGCCCGCAGCACAGCCAATCTTCCCCACGGCGCGCTGGTGGGCCACCCCGCAAGCCCCGGCCGGGCCAGGGGCCGGGTCCGCATCGTCGAAGGCCCCGGGGACTTTGCACAGTTCCAACCGGGCGAGGTCCTGGTGACCAGGGCAACAGCACCAGCCTGGACTCCGCTGTTCGCCCAGGCGGCAGCGGTGGTCACGGACGGAGGCAACCTGGCAGCCCACGCCTCCCTGGTAGCCCGCGAATACGGCATCCCGGCAGTAGTAGGAACAGGCACCGCCACCCAAGTCCTTAGAACAGGCCAACTGGTAACAGTAGACGGCAACGCAGGCACCATCGAAACCCACGGGGACTGCCGCTAAGGAACCCCGCCGCTTGTGAAGGCGGCACAGAGAAATAGCAAGGGAGGCGGCCCCCTAACCTCACAGCCACGAGGGCCAAGTTGACCCGGTGAACAAAAAGGGCCAGAGGCTCCCCCGCCATGGTGTGGTGGGCACTCGTGAGGGGCCCACTGCTGCGAGGGCCCCGACACGAGCTTGCGAGTGTTGGGAGCAGCAGGGGACGGGCGGGGAGTCTCTGGCCCTTTTTGGGAGTCGTGAGGATCTACCGCACGTCCGCGTCTACCCAATCCATGGACTTCGTGACGGCCTTCTTCCACTGCCGCATCTGGCGGTCCTGTTCGGCCTGGTCCAGCTGGGGTTCCCAGCGCTTGTCCTCGGACCAGTTGGAGGACAGTTCGCCGAGGTCCTTCCAGAAACCGACAGCGAGGCCGGCGGCATAGGCCGCGCCCAGGGCGGTGGTCTCCACCACCTTCGGCCGGATCACGGGAACGCCAAGGATGTCCGCCTGGAACTGCATCAGCGCATCGTTGGCCACCATGCCGCCGTCGACCTTCAACTCCGAGAGCGGAACGCCTGAGTCGGCGTTGACGGCGTCGAGCACCTCGCGGGTCTGGAACGCCGTGGCTTCCAGCGCTGCCCGGGCAATGTGGCTCTTGTTGACGAACCGGGTGAGACCCACAATTGCGCCCCGGGCGTCGGAACGCCAATACGGTGCAAAGAGCCCGGAGAACGCCGGGACGATGTACACGCCGCCGTTGTCCTTGACGGACGCAGCGAGGGTTTCCACTTCCGGGGCGCTGCTGATCATGCCCAGGTTGTCCCGCAGCCACTGGATCAGCGAGCCGGTGACAGCGATGGAGCCTTCCAGTGCGTAGTGGGGTGCCGCGTCGCCGAGCTTGTAGCCGACCGTGGTCAGCAACCCGTTCTTCGAATGGATGATTTCCTCACCGGTGTTGAAGATCAGGAAGCAGCCGGTTCCGTAGGTGTTTTTGGCTTCACCGGTCTGGAACGCGGCCTGGCCGAAGGTGGCTGCCTGCTGGTCGCCGAGGATGCCCGCCACGGGAACCTCGCGCAGAAGCTGCGAGGTGTGGACCGTGCCGTAAACCTCGGAAGAGGACTTGATCTCCGGCATCATGGACCGCGGAACGCCGAAGATGCCGAGGATTTCCTCATCCCACTGCAGCGTGTCCAGATCCATGAACAGCGTGCGCGACGCGTTGGTCACATCGGTGACGTGGACACCGCCGTCCACCCCGCCGGTGAGGTTCCACAGGACCCAGGCGTCAGTGTTGCCAAAGACCAGGTCGCCCGCTTCAGCCTTCTGCCGGGCGCCCTCCACGTTATCCAGGATCCACTTGATCTTGGTGCCGGAGAAATAGGTGGCCAGCGGAAGGCCGACCTTCTGCTTGAACCGGTCCGCTCCCCCGTCCCTCGCCAGCTCGTCCACGATGTCCTGGGTGCGGGTGTCCTGCCACACGATGGCGTTGTAGATGGCTTCGCCGGTGGTCTTGTCCCACACCACGGCAGTTTCGCGCTGGTTGGTGATGCCGACGGCGGCAACATCATGCCGCGTCAGGCTGGCCTTGGAGAGGGCGGAGGCGATGACCTCGCGGGTGTTGTTCCAGATTTCGGCGGGATCGTGTTCCACCCACCCCGCCTTGGGGAAGATCTGTTCGTGTTCCATCTGGCCGGAGGAGACGATGCTGCCGCTGTGGTCAAAAATGATGGCGCGGGTGCTGGTGGTTCCCTGGTCGATGGCGATTACGTACTGGCTCATGGTGACGTCCTTGTCTGTGTCGGTGCTGTTTTTGGCAGTGGCTTAGGTGGGAGGTCAGGCTGCTGCTGTGGCAATGATCGGGACCAGCCGCGCTACAACGCCGCCCAGGACGCCGCCGACAATCGGCCCAACCACGGGAATCCAGGAATAGCCCCAGTCGCTGGAGCCCTTGCCCCTGATGGGCAGCAGGGCGTGGGCGATGCGCGGACCGAGGTCGCGGGCGGGGTTGATGGCGTAGCCCGTCGGGCCGCCGAGGGATACACCGATGCCGACAACCAGCAGTGCAACGGCCAGCGGTCCCAGGCCGGAGGGCGTCCCGCCGAAGGTGAGGATAACGAACACGAGTACGAAGGTGCCGATGATTTCGGTGACCAGGTTCCACGGGGTGGAACGGATGGCCGGGCCCGTGGAGAAAACGGCGAGCTTGCTGGCAACTTCCTCCTCGGCGTCGAAATGCTGCTTGTAGGCGAGCCAGCAAACGACGGCGCCGAGGAACGCGCCCAGAAGTTCCCCGCCGATGTAGGTCAGCGTTGACGCGAAATCCACGGGAACGTCAGGGGCGTATTCCTCGGCTCCGTTTGCGAGCAGGCCAAGCGTCACCGCCGGGTTAAGGTGCGCGCCGGACCTCGCGGCCACATAGACACCCGCGAAAACTGCAACACCCCATCCCCAGGTGACCATCAGGAACCCGCCGCTGTTGCCTTTGGTTCCCCGCAGGGCAACGTTGGCGACGACACCGCAACCCAGCAGGGTCAGCATCGCCGTTCCGAAGACTTCGGAAAGGAAAACAATTCCAAGAGACATCTTTGACTCCTCTATTTTCTGTTGTCAGTCCTTCGCGGGTTGAAGGACCGTGGACCGGGGCGGTCCAGCGCCCCGGCGGCCAGCCTGTCCTATGCGACCAGGCTGTGCGTTTCTACGCGGTGGAACCGCTGCAGCACATCCTGCGCGTGCCGGATCTCGGCTGCCCGTGCTGCGGAATCCCACCCCAAGGGAACGGCGAGTACGTCCGCCATCTCGTTGAGCAGCTCTCCCGTCACAAGGCCGCGGAAGGCCAGGGAAGTGCGGCGGATGAGGACATCCACGAGGTGCCCAACCTGCTCATGGGACGCCATGAACTCCAGTTCACGGACACTGAGTTCGCGGGTGGAGTGCAGCAGGCGGTCCGGCCCGCCATCGAGGTGTGCCATGACCGATTCCGCCCGCGTTCCGTACCGGGTCAGCAACCCGGCGGTCCGGTCCGCGTCGCGGCCGTCCGTCATGTGCTCCTTGATCCACTTCTGCACGCCTGACTCGTCCGCGGGGAAGCCGGCGCCGCCGCCGATGGCGAGCTGCGCCGTCGAGACTTTCCGCTGCATGCCGAGTTCGGCGAGGACGTCGTTGGTGAGGTGTTCAGCCAGTGCACGGAAGGTGGTCCACTTGCCTCCAACCAGGCTCATAACGACGGCGCCCGCCCCGGCGGTGCTGCTTCCCGGGCCCTGGCGCTCTATCCGGTAATCCCGTGAAACGAATCCGGGCTGGGTTGCGTCATGGCGGGGCAGCGGCCGCACACCGGAGAACGTGTAGACAATCTGTTCGCGCTTGACGGCAATGGTCGGGAAGACGTGGCCGATGAGTTCGAAGAAGTACTCGATTTCCTCGTCAGTGCAGACGGCGTCCTGGGCCATGTCGGCGTCCACGTCCGTCGTGCCGACCAGGACGCGGTCCCCCATGGGATAGATGAGGACGATCCGGCCGTCGGTGTGCTCGAAGAAGATTTCACGTCCCCGGCAGGCGGCAAGGAGCTCCGGGTGGTCCAACACAATGTGCGAACCCCTGGTACCGCCCATGAACGCGGAGGTTCTTCCCATGGCTTCGTTGGTGAGGTCCACCCAGGCGCCCGTGGTGTTGACGATGACGTCCGCGGTGAAATTGAACTCCTCACCGGTCAGCTCATCCCGCAGCCTGACCGTGCTGCCCCTGCCGGTGCCGCGGTTGGGCTCGCCGGTCATGGATATCAGTGACAGGTAGTTGCTGGCACGGGCGGTGCTGCCCTGGGCATTGGTACCGGATGCGCGGCCGGCTTTTTCGCCGTCCTGCAGGACATCGAGCGTGAGCCGCTCGGGGTTGTGCACGGAAGCATCAAAGTAGGTGGCCGCATACTTGACGTCCGGACGAAGGCCGGGAAGTTCTGCGAGGGCGCGTTGGCGGCCCCTGAACTGGTGCCGTGGCACCGTGCCGCCGTCGCGGGAAAACGAGTCATACAGGCTGAGTCCGAGCTTGATGAGGAAGGCGCCGCGCTCCTTGGGCTTCCCCTGCTGCTTGTGGGTGAGGAAACGCAGCGGGGCCGCAAGCACTCCCGAGAAGGTACTGAAGATGGGGATGGTGGTCTGAAGGGGCTTGACGTAGTGCGGTGCGATCCGCAGCAGCCGGTTGCGCTCCACCACTGACTCCCGGACCAGCCGGAACTCGCCGTTCTCGAGGTAGCGGATGCCGCCGTGAATCATGTGCGAGGACGCTCCGCTGGCCCCCTGGCAGTAGTCACCGCGTTCCACGAGTGCAACGTCCACTCCCTGCAAGGCCAGGTCGCGGAAAGTTCCCACCCCGTTGATCCCGCCACCCACCACCAGCACCTTGGCATGCGGACGGAGCCGCAGGTTGTGCACTGATGCGCGCTCGGTTCCCGGTTTTGGTGCTCCCGGGCGGGCAGGTAAATCCTTGGGTCCCAAAACAACTCCCTTGGGCTTTGTGTGGCGCGGACACAGCTAAGTGATCCACCGTTCTCAACTATTGTTTGGAGTAATGGAAAATGGAGTCAAGCGATATGCACAAACGTGCAGAACGGAGTTCCCGTGGACCCTTCCCGGCATGCTGACGCCCTTCGAGCTGCACAAATGTATTACCTGCAGGACCTCACCATGGACGCCATCGCCCGCGAGCTGCGCACATCCCGCTCCACAGTTTCACGCCTCTTATCCTCGGCCCCGGGACTCTGGACTGGTCCAGGTCCAGATCCGCAACCCCCTGGACACCGGACCGGAGCTTGAGGGCCTGATCCGCCGCCGGTACGGGGTTGACGCCCACGTTGTGCCCGTGGTGGAAACACTTAATGAGGCTGAAACCCTGGACCGGGTGGCGATGCAGGCGGCCCGCACCATCGGTCCGCTGGTGGATTCCAATGCGATAATCGGCGTCGCCTGGGGTTCCACCCTCAGCGCCGTCAGCCGGCACCTGACGAGGAAGATTACCCACGACAGCGTGGTGGTGCAGTTGAACGGTGCCGGCAATATGCACACAACAGGCATTACCTACGCAAGCGACATCATGCGCCGCTTCGGCAGTGCCTACGGTGCGCGCGTGGAACAGTTCCCGGTACCCGCCTTTTTCGACCACGCGGCCACCAAAACGGCCATGTGGAATGAACGCAGCGTGCAGCGCATTCTTGAACTCCAGGCGAAGATGAGCATCGCAATTTTCGGCGTCGGATCAGTGGACGCCGATTACCCCAGCCACGTCTATGCCGGCGGATATCTGGACGAGGGCGACCTCACCACCCTGGCGACGTCCGACGTCGTGGGCGACGTCGCAACCGTATTCTTCCGTGCTGACGGTTCCTCGGACGGGATCGTCCTCAATGAACGGTCCACCGGCCCGGCCCTCGCCGAACTTCGGCAGGTCCGCCGCAGGATCTGCGTGGTTTCCGGGGTCTCCAAGATCAACGGGCTCAAAGGCGCACTGGCCGCGCGCCTCGCTACGGACCTGATCCTCGACGAAGCCACCGCGCGGCGCTTAGTGGGACTGGAGGGGCTGGCTGTGGCAAGTAGGTAGAGTCATGGCTATGAGGATCTCCCCGCGGCTGAGCCTGAACAACGGCGTGCTGATCGACCAACTGGGCTACGGCCTGTACAAGGTGCCGTCATCCGATGCGGCCGGACTCGTTGCCATGGCTCTCGGTTCCGGGTACCGCCACTTCGATACCGCTGCCATGTACGGAAACGAGTCGGGGGTGGCGCGCGGCATCAGTTCCGAGCCCGGTACGCAGCCGGGCAGCGGCGGTTCCGGTGAACTTTTCCCTGCACCCGCCCGGGAGGACATCTTTGTCACCACCAAGGTATGGAACGACCACCATGGCTACGACGCCACCCTGCGTGCGTTCGACAGCTCAATGGTCAACCTGGGCCTCGACTACGTGGATATGTACCTCATCCATTGGCCCTGCCCCCGGCGCGGACTGTTTCCCGAAACCTACCGGGCCATGGAGACGCTCTACCGGGAGGGAAAGGTGCGGGCCATCGGTGTCAGCAACTTCCAGCCTGCACACCTTGACCGGCTCCTGCAGACGGCAGAGGTAACACCTGCGGTCAACCAGATCGAGTTGCACCCCTGGCTCCAGCAGCAGGAACTGCGGAAGATCCACGATGACCTCGGGATCAGGACCGAAGCGTGGAGCCCCCTGGGCCGCGGACACGTGCTGGCCGACCCGGTCGTTCAGGCATGCGCCGCCGAACACGGCAGGACAGCGGCGCAGATCATCCTCCGCTGGCACATACAACTGGGAAACATTGCCATCCCCAAGGCAAGCTCCGAGGCGCGCATCCGGGAAAACCTGGACGTCTTCGGCTTCGAGCTCTCGGCCAGGGACATGGATGCGCTCGCCGGGCTGGACCGCGGACAGCGCACCGGTTCCCACCCGGATAACGTCAATTAGGATCTGTATGAAAACCACATCCCCGGGGCAGTCCCCCGCGCCCGCCTTCTTCAGCCCGGAACTGGCAGGCCGTACGCGCGACTCATCCCTGCAGCTTGCAGGGGGGAAGGTGGCCTTTTGGACCTATGAGCCTGTGCAGGTGACCCCTGGGACCCGGACCATCCTGGTGATCCACGGGTTCCGCGGCGACCACCACGGACTCCTTCGCGTGGCCGATCAGCTTCCGGAGATGAGGATCATCATGCCGGACCTGCCTGGCTTCGGCAGCTCAGACGCTTTTGGGTCCGGTGAACACACAGTGCCGGGCTACGGCGCGTTCATCACCGAGTTCATGGCGGCCCTCGGCCTGGGGCCGGACACCGTTCTGCTGGGGCACTCCTTCGGATCCATCATTGCCGCCCACTTCGTGGCCGCCCATCCCGGCGCCGTAAATCCCCTGGTCCTCATCAACCCCATCGCCGCGCCTGCGCTGGAAGGTCCCAAAGGAGTGATGACAAGGCTGGCCGTGCTGTACTACCGGCTTGCCGCCCGCCTGCCCCGCCCGCTTGGGCTTGCCCTGCTGCGCAGCCCCGCGATTGTCCGGGTGATGAGCGAAACCATGGCCAAGACGGGCGACCGGGACCTCCGGCGCTTCATCCACGGCCAGCACCACGCCTACTTCAGTGCGTTTGCCAGCCGGGACAGCCTCCTCGAATCGTTCACCGCCTCCGTCAGCAGCCATGTGGCCGAGGTGGCCGGCAGCCTGACCCTGCCGGTGCTGCTCATCGCCGGTGAGGAGGACGAGATTGCCATGCTGCCGGACCAGCACCGGCTCGCCGCCCTGCTGCCCGACGGCGAACTTCAGGTCATTCCGGGCGTTGGCCATCTGATCCACTACGAGACGCCGGAGCCCGCGGCCGGCTACATCCGCCGCTTCCTGAAGGACCACCCCGCGTGAAGATTGTCATCGACGCCCGTTTTACCAGGACCGACCACCACGACGGCATCAGCCGCTACGGCGCCAGCCTGATCGCGGCCACTTCGAAGATCGCTGATGTTTCCATGCTGATCTCCGACATCCGCCAGCTCGCCCTGCTGCCGGATGTTCCGCACACGCTGATTAACAGCCCCCTCTCCCCCGCGGAACTGTTCGTTGCCCGCAGGATCAATCCGCTGGGTGCGGACGTGGTGGTCTGCCCGATGCAGACGATGGGCACCTGGGGCCGCAAGTACGGGCTGGTCCTGACCCTGCACGACCTCATCTATTACGAGCACCCGGCACCCCCGGGTTTCCTGCCCGCGCCTGTGCGGCTGCTCTGGCGGCTCTACCACAAGGCATACTGGCCCCAGCGCCTGCTCCTCAACCGGGCCGACGTCGTCGCCACCATCAGCCGGACCACTGAGGCCCTGATCGCCAAGTACCGGCTCACGGGCAAACCCGTCCGGATTATCAGCAATGCGCCGCAGCCGGCCCAGGAGCCCCGCGTCCCGGAAGCCGGTGCCGAACTTTCCCTCGTGTACATGGGCTCATTCATGCCGTACAAAAACGTGGAAACCATGGTGGCCGGCATGGCGGACTTGCCCGGCTTCACGCTGCACCTGCTTAGCCGGGTAACCCCGCAGCGGCGCGCCGAACTGGAGAAGCTCGTTCCCCCCGGAGCCCGCGTGGTCTTCCATAACGGCGTCACCGACGAGGAGTACGCCTCCTTCCTGAAAACCGCCACCGCACTGGTGAGCCTTTCGCGGGCTGAAGGGTACGGCCTGCCACTCGTCGAGGCCATGGCCCTGGGCACACCGGTCATCGCCAGCGACATCCCCATTTTCCGGGAAGTGGGCGGCGATGCCGCCAGCTACGTTGACCCTGCCTCGCCCCGGCAGTTCGCGGAAGCCGTAAAAAAGCTGCAGGACCGGGAGGGGTGGGAGGAAACCTCACGGCGTTCCGTCGAACGTGCCGGGGAGTTCAACTGGGATGAGTCTGCCCGACAGCTGGTGGACGTGGCCCACGACATCGTCGCGCAGCGCGGAGGCAAAATTAACCAGCGCCGCGGCGAACAAGCGCAGTGACGCGGAGCGCAGCAGCACGCAGGCCCCGCTACAGTACGTCCACCCCGTCCAGACGCACCTGGACCGGTTCCGCGCTCCGCTTTGCGGCCGTCGCGGAACGGGTTGCGCGCAGGACACGGGTCACCGCCGCGGCCTGGCCATAAGGAAAGAACAGGAGCGTCCGGACATCCTCCGCCGGGCCGCGGGTGGAGGGCGGGCCGGTGAGAATAAGAGGCGCAGGGCCTGCAGTGCGGAGGAGGAAGCCGGTTTGTTCCAGTTGCGCCGACACTGCACCTGAGAAATGCTGGACGGCGTCGCGGGGGCCTGTGACTGAGGCAATGCGCACCGCCGGAGGAAGCTGCAGCTCCTCCCGGAGGGAAAGCTCACGCAGGGCGTAGCCTGCCGGATCCCATCTCAGCAGCGCGCCCACTGCGCCAGTGTCCGTTGCGGTAACCACCACGAGGCCTCCCTCAGCGCCAGGCCGCACCAGGGACGCGGCGTTGAACCAGCGGCGCACAGCATCTTCACCCGCCCGCAGCGTCTCCCGGCGGAGCAGGGAATCCCCGTCCAGCAGCAAGGCGGCGGCATATCCCCCTTCTGCTATCGGCTCGGCTCCCACCGTAGCCACCACCAGGGCCTTGCCGCTGGTGACGTGTGCCTTGACCTGGTCGCCCGAGGACGTGATGACGGTTTTACCCGGGAAGGCCCGGCCCAGCTCCTCGGCGGTGCGGATCACGCCTGTTGCGCCCCTGCGGAGTTTGCGGCCGTTGCAGTGCGTGCAGTGCCAGTCCGGTGCAGGGGTGGAGCACCACCGGCATTGGGGCAGGGCGGAGGTTCCGCTGGCCCCGGCCACAGCCAACGGACCTTGGCAGGCACCGCACCGTGCCGGCTCCCGGCAGCTGTCACACACCAGCGACGGCGCGTAGCCGGCCCGGGCCACCTGCACCAGGACCGGCCCCCGCTCGAGACCTTCCTTGGCGGCCCGCCACGCAGCGCCCGGAAGGCGTGCAATCCTGGCCAGCGGATCCCGCTCCTGCTCAAAGCTGTCCGCCGTATTAACCACGCGCGGGACGGTGCGGCGGACCACCGTGCGGTCGGCTTCGACAGGCAGGGCCCAACCTGTCTCGACGAGCCGTTGGACCTCCGTGCTGCGGGCATGCCCGGCCATCAGGCAGGCCGCCCCTGCCTGTTCGGCGCGCAGGAGCAGGACTTCGCGGGCGTGGGCGTAGGGCGCACGCTGCTCGATGTGGAGGTCGTCGCCGTCGTCCCAGCACACCACGAGCCCCAAGTCCTTGACCGGAGCGTAGGCAGCGGACCGGGTCCCGATGGCGATGCGGGCGGTTCCGGCCAGGACCCGCAGGAAGTTCTGGTACCGGGGTGTGGGTCCGTCCTCGGCCGTCAGGCGGGCTACGGCCTGGTCCGGCAGCAGAGCCTCCACCGCATTTTCAAGCCGGTCCAGGTCCCGGTTGTCCGGCACTACCACTACGGCTCCCCGGCCGGAGGCGTAGGCGGCGGCAATGGCCTGGGCCAACAGCTGCGGCCAGCCGGCGGAGCCGTAGCCCTGCAGTGGGTTCAACACCGCCCGTGGCGAGCCGCCGTCCTTCAGATGCCGCAGGAAGGCAGGACCGTTCCGGTAGCTTGTCCACGCACTGTCCGCGGAAGGGTCCGCTGCGCCGCCGGCGGGTTCAGTCGGGCTTTCCGCTTCGGGCTCCGCGGAAGGCGGATACGTCTTTTCGAGCCGCGCAACCCGCGGAGGAACGGCAACACGGAGGACGTCGCTGACGGTCCCCGCGTAACGGGCGGCGACGGCGGTGACAAGGTCGCGGATCTCCGGCGCCAGGACGGGAACCGCGGAAACAACTTTCGCCAGCGGCAACAGGGTGTGTCCGGCGTTGGATTCCGCCGCCCGTTCCATGATGAACCCGCTGAGGTCCTGGCCGTTGAACTTCACCTTGACCCTGACGCCGGGCTGCGCATCCTCATCGAGGGCGGCAGGAACACCGTAGTCGAAGGGCCGGTCCAGGTGGGGCAGGGAGGATTCCACGAGCACCCTGGCCACCGGCAGGTGGTCCGCGAACTGCCGGCCTATGGGCTGGTGGCGGGACGGGAAGCCCTGCAAAAGGGACGGCTGCACGGCTCCCGGAAGATCCAGTGCAGGTTGTGCGGAATTGTCAGCAACCACTTCGGTTACCTCCGTTCAGCATCACCGGGTGGACCTGGCAAGTAAAACACCCGGCACCGACATTCCACCCGGCACCGGCATTTCTGCAGGTGCCGGCCTTTTGCTGGAGCCGGACGCCGGCCCTTTAGGCGTTGAAGAACGCCTTCAGATCATCAACACGGTCCAGGCGCTCCCAGGTGAAGTCCGGATCATCACGGCCGAAGTGGCCGTGGGCGGCTGTCTTGGCGTAAATGGGCCGTTTCAGGTCCAGGGCGTCGATGATGGCGCGGGGGCGGAGGTCGAAGATCTCGGCGATGGCGGCGCTGATGCGGGCCGGGTCAACCGTTTCGGTGCCGAACGTCTCCACGTAGGTACCCACGGGGCGTGCCTGGCCGATGGCGTAAGCGATCTGAATCTCGGCGCGCTTGGCCAGGCCGGCGGCAACAACGTTTTTAGCAACCCACCGCATGGCGTAAGCCGCAGAGCGGTCCACCTTGGACGGGTCCTTGCCGGAGAAGGCGCCGCCGCCGTGGCGGGCCATGCCACCGTAAGTGTCAACGATGATCTTCCGCCCGGTCAGGCCGGCGTCGCCAACAGGACCGCCGATGACAAATTCACCAGCCGGGTTCAGGATGTTCGCAGCGCGGGAGATGTCCAGGTTGGCGCCTGCCAGAACCGGCTCAATGACGATGGCGGCGAGGTCTGCGCGAAGCTGTTCGAGGCTTGCGCCTTCGGCATGCTGGCTGGAGATGACCACGGTTTCGACGGAGACCGGCAGGTCCTTGTCATAGCCGACGGTTACCTGGGTCTTGCCGTCCGGGCGGAGGTAAGCAAGCTCCCCCGACTTGCGGACCTCGGTGAGCCGCTCGGAGAGGCGGTGCGCCAGCCAGATCGGTGTCGGCATGTAGGAGGGTGTTTCGTCACTCGCGTAGCCGAACATCAGGCCCTGGTCCCCGGCGCCCTGGAGGTCATAGTCGTCCTCCTGGCGTCCTTCGCGGGCCTCAAGGGAGTTGAAGACTCCGCCGGCGATGTCGTTGGACTGCTGGCCGATGGACACGGAGACGCCGCAGCGGGCGCCATCGAATCCGTTGGCCGAGGAATCGTAGCCGATGCCCAGGATGGTCTCGCGCACGATCTGCGGGATTTCGACGTAGGCGTCAGTGGTGACCTCACCGGCCACGTGGACCAGGCCGGTGGTGGCCATGGTCTCCACAGCAACGCGCGATTCCGGGTCCTTGTCCAGCAGGGCATCAAGGATGGCGTCACTGATCTGGTCGCAGATCTTATCCGGGTGGCCTTCGGTGACCGACTCGGAGGTGAAGAGCCGGAGCGCGGAGGGCGTGGCCGCGTGGGACTGGGGAAGATGCAGCGGTAAAGTCACTCAACTACCTTACTGGTTGTGATCCGTCCTCCCCGCAGGAGACGTCAGCAGATGTCCCTGTGCTAAGCGAACGTGGCCTGGAACACTTCAGGCGCGGGGCGAAACGTGATTCAGTTCAAAGCCGATCCGGCTGATGATGGCCGCCGAAACTTCCGTTTTGGTTCCGGCCGCCTCCTGTGGTTCGGCACCGGACCGGGAAAGGATGACAACGGAATTGGTGTCCTGCCCGAAGACCTTGTCCGCGCCCACATGGTTAACCACCAGCAGGTCGCAGCCCTTGCGCTCCAGCTTTGCTTCGGCGTAGGCCAGTACGTCGCCGTCGCTGTCGCCTGTTTCGGCTGCGAAGCCAACGATCAGCTGCTGCCCTTTTCCGTGGCCGGCGCTGTTCCGCAGTTCCACCAATTCATGCAGGATATCCGGGTTGCGGACCAGCGTGATGACCGGGTCAGCGCTGTCATCGCGCTTCTTGATTTTGGTGTCCGAGACCTCTGCGGGGCGGAAGTCGGCCACTGCGGCAGACATAACCACGACGTCGGAATCGGCCGCCGCTGCCAGCGCTGCCTCCCGCAGTTGCAGGGCAGTCTCCACGGGGACCACTTCCACGCCCGCCGGCGCCGGAACTTCCATATGTGCCGCGAGCAGGCGGACGGTGGCGCCGGCGTTCCGGGCGGCGACGGCAAGCGCCACTCCCTGTTTGCCGGAGGACCGGTTGCCAAGGAACCGTACCGGGTCCAGGGGCTCACGGGTTCCGCCTGCGCTGATGGTGACGGTCCGTCCGGCCAGCGGCAGCTGGTAGTCCGCCTGGCCCTGGACCAAGGCCATGGCGGCCTCGAAAATCACCTCAGGCTCGGGCAGCCTGCCCGGGCCGGAATCAGAGCCCGTCAGCCTGCCGGTTGCCGGCTCCAGGACGGCAACGCCGCGGCTCCGCAGTGTTTCCACATTGGCCTGGGTGGCAGCGTGCTGCCACATCTCGGTGTGCATCGCCGGGGCGAACAGCACAGGGCCGTGGGCCATCAGGAGGGTATTGGTGAGGAGGTCCCCGGCCTGCCCCGTGGCTGCCTTGGCCAGAAGGTCAGCGGTGGCCGGGGCGATGACCACCAGGTCGGCTTCGTGGCCAAGGCGGACGTGATTGACCTGGTGGACGTCGTCGAAAACGCTGTTGCTGACCGGATTTCCCGACAGCGCCTCCCATGTGGCGGTGCCAACGAAGCGGGTGGCCGCCTCGGTGGGGATCACTGTGACGTGATGGCCGGCTTCAGTAAAAAGCCGGAGGAGCGATGCCACCTTGTAGGCGGCTATCCCTCCCCCGACTCCGAGGACTATGCGCACGTGACCTCCGTCAACAGCACCTCAGGCGGCAGGTATTACTCTGCAGCTTCGATCGGCGTGGAAACCAGCTTGCCTTCGTTGATCTCGCGCAGGGCGATCGAGAGCGACTTCTCGTTCAGCTTGGTGTCTACCAGCGGGCCGACGTATTCGAACAGGCCCTCGTGCAGCTGGGCGTAGTAAGCGTTGATCTGACGAGCACGCTTGGCACCAAAGATCACCAGGCCGTACTTGGAATCTGCTGCTTCGAGCAGCGAGTCGATCGGCGGGTTGATGATGCCTTCAAGGTTCGTGGACACGAATTCTCCAAATTCTAGCGGGCTGACCGTTCCGGCGTTCCGTGCGGATGCGGGGTCAGCCCCATGAGTGAAACTAGCTCGTCCGCTGCCCGGCGAACGTCGTCATTGATGACGGTATGGTCGAACTCCGGTTCAGCAGCAAGCTCCAGTTTAGCGGTTTCCAGCCGGCGCTGCTGTTCCTCGGGTGTTTCCGTGCCGCGGCCCACCAGCCGGCGGACCATTTCGTCCCAGCTCGGCGGCGCGAGGAAGACAAACTGGGCGTCCGGAACGGCTGCCTTGACCTGGCGCGCGCCCTGCAGGTCGATCTCCAGCAGCACCGACCGGCCTTCGGCGATGGCCTGGTTCACGGTGCTCTTCAGCGTTCCGTAGGTGTTCTGGCCGTGCACTACTGCCCACTCAAGGAACTCGCCCTCCGCGACGAGCCTCTCGAAGTCCTCCTTGGCCTTAAAGAAGTAGTGGACGCCGTCAACTTCGCCCGGCCGGGGTGCGCGGGTGGTGGCTGATACGGACAGCCAGACCTCGGGGTAGTTGTCCCGGATGAAGGTGGACACGGTGCCTTTGCCAACAGCCGTCGGACCAGCGAGGACTGTCAGTCCAGGTTTTTTACTCACGTATTCCTTTGGTGCCGGAGTTCGGGGAAAGCGCCGGAGGTATCCGCGCTAGTTTTCGTCTATAAAATCTACCAGCGCCCGGCGCTGGTGGACGCCCAGGCCGCGCAGCCTGCGGGACGCCGCAATACCGAGTTGCTTCATGATGGCGGCGGCCCGGACTTTGCCAACGCCCGGAAGCGCCTCCAACAGCTCCGAAACCTTCATCCGCGCCATGGCGTCGTCCTCCACGGCGGAATTGATGATGTCGGCTGCGGACCGCGCGCCGTTCTTGAGGCTTTCCTTCGCCGCCGCCCGTGTTGCCCTCGCTGCCGCCGCCTTGTTCAAGGCATCAGTTCGTTCCGATGCGGATAAGGGTCGCAGCACCATGGTGGGACACCCCCGGATCTGGGTGGTTACGTCCACGGCGGCCGCCGTTGGACATGTCCTGAAACTACCCTTTGGTGCTGCCCGAATCAATGCATCGAAGCGAAACGGCAGCTATTCGCTCCGCAACCCGTCAAGCGTCCGCTGGGCGGCCTCCCGCAATGCCCGCGGCTGCGGGCCGGCGGAAAGGATCTCCCTGCTGGAAGTTGCCAGCACCTGCGGGTACGCGCTGCCGAAGGTGGCGCGCAGATGGGCCGGCGTGGCGCCCTGCGCTCCCAGTCCCGGTGCCAGGATGGGCCCGTGCATGGCGGCGAGGTCCACATCGAGGTCCGCGAGGGCAGAGCCCACGGTTGCACCGACCACGAGGCCAACTGAGCCGAGCCCGCCCGGGTAGCGCCGGTTTTCGCCGCCGGCCGCGAGGGCGATCCGTCGCGCCACCGAGTCCGCTCCCCCAACGTGCTGTACCGAGGCACCCTCGGGGTTGGACGTCAGGGCGAGGACAAAGACGCCGCGCCCGGTTTCAGCCGCGAGGTCCAAGGCGGGGCGCAGCGATTCAAAGCCAAGATAAGGGCTGAGCGTGACCGAGTCAGCCGCCAGTGGCGAGCCGTCGCGGAGCCACGCATCGGCGTAGGCTGCCATGGTGGAGCCGATGTCCCCGCGCTTTGCGTCGGCAATGGTGAGCACACCTTCGTCACGGGCGATGGCAAGGACTTCCTCCAGGACAGCCATTCCGGCAGAGCCGTGGCGCTCGTAAAGCGCCACCTGCGGCTTGACGGCGGCAGCGAGGGAAGCCACCGCGTCGAGGACTGTCAGGGAAAACGCGCGCAGGCCGTCGACGTCGTCATTCAGTCCCCAGCCGGTCAGCAGGGACGGGTGCGGGTCAATGCCCACGCACAAGGGGCCACGCGCGGCCATGGCAGCGCCAAGCCGGGAGCCAAAGGACTCCCGGCCGGCGCCTGATACCTGCTCAGGCATGCTGCAGGGCCGCCTTCTGGGACGCTGCCTTTTGGGATTCTCCCAGAGCCGCGGCGTGCTCCTGCAGGCTGGTGACGGACCATTCGTAGGTTCGCATGGCCTCGATCGCCTGGACGGCGGCGTTGAATTCGGCCACCGTGGTGATGCAGGGGATGCCGATCGACGTGGCAGCGGCGCGCAGTTCGTAGCCGTCGCTGCGTGCTTCGCCGCCGGAGGGCGTGTTGAAGACCATATCGATCTCGCCTGCAATCACAAGGTCGGCGATGGTGCCTTCACCTTCGGCGCTGCTGCCTTCTGCCACCTTGCGGACCGGCGTGGCCTGGATGCCGTTGCGGCGCAGGACATCGGCAGTACCGCCGGTGGAGACGATCTCGAAGCCGAGGTCCGAGAGTCGCTTGACGCCCATGATCACCGAGCGCTTGTCGCGGTTGGCCACGGAAACGAAGATCTTTCCTTCGGTGGGCAGGGCGTTGTTGGCCGCCGCCTGGCTCTTGGCGAACGCCGTGTCGAAGTGCTTGTCGATGCCCATGACTTCGCCGGTGGAGCGCATTTCCGGTCCGAGCAGGGAGTCAACAACTTTGCCTTCAAGGGTGCGGAAGCGGCTGAACGGCAGGACTGCCTCCTTGACGGAAACCGGGGCATCCAGGGGCAGCGTGGAGCCGTCGCCCGCCTCGGGCAGCATCTTGTAGGCGCTGCGGAGTTGGCCGATGGTCACGCCGGTGCCGATCAGGGCAGCCGCCTTCGCCATCTGCACGCCGGTGGCCTTCGATACAAACGGCACCGTCCGGGAAGCACGGGGATTGGCTTCGAGGACGTACAGCACGTCGGAGGCCAGGGCGAACTGGATGTTGATCAGGCCCCGGACGCCCACGCCTTCAGCGATGGCACGGGTTGCCGTGCGGACCCGCTCCAGGACGTTCGTGCCCAGGGTGATGGGGGGCAGGACGCAGGCGGAGTCGCCGGAGTGGATGCCGGCTTCCTCGATGTGCTCCATGATGCCGCCGAGGTACATGTCCGTGCCGTCGAAGAGCGCGTCGACGTCGATTTCGACGGCGTCCTCCAGGAAGCGGTCGATCAGCACCGGGTGGTCCGGGGTGATTTCGGTGGCGTTGGCGATGTAGCGGGACAGGTTGGGCTCGTCGTAGACGATTTCCATGCCGCGGCCGCCCAGCACGTAGGACGGGCGGACCAGGACCGGGTAGCCGATTTCGTCGGCGATCTTCTTGGCGTCCTCGAAGGACACGGCTGTACCGTTCTTCGGAGAAATCAGGCCGGCCTTGTCGAGGACCCGGGAGAACGCCCCGCGGTGCTCGGCGAGGTCGATGGCTTCCGGGGAAGTGCCGAGGATGGGCACGCCCGCGTCCGCCAGCTGCTGTGCCAGCTTGAGGGGAGTCTGGCCGCCGAGCTGGACGAAGACGCCCATCACGCCGCCGGTGCGTTCCTCCGCCGCAATGACTTCCAGCACGTCCTCGAGCGTCAGCGGCTCGAAGTACAGGCGGGTGGAGATGTCGTAGTCCGTGGAGACGGTCTCCGGGTTGCAGTTGACCATCACCGTCTCGTAGCCGGCCTTGCGCAGTGCCATGGAGGCGTGGACGCAGGAGTAGTCGAACTCAATGCCTTGGCCGATGCGGTTGGGGCCGGAGCCGAGGATGATGATGGACGGCTTGGAGTGCAGCGCCACCTCGTCCTCCTCGTCATAGGCGGAGTAGTGGTACGGCGTGTACGCGGCGAATTCCGCGGCGCAGGTGTCCACGGTCTTGTAGACAGGGCGGATGCCCAGCGCCTGCCGGACGCCGCGGACCACGGCCTCAGAGTTGTGCGTCAGGGCGCCGATCTGCTCGTCGGAGAAGCCGTGCCGCTTGGCGCGCTGGAGCATGTCTGCCGTGAGCGCTCCGGCCTGGCGGATCTCGCGGGAGATCTCGTTGAGCAGCTGGAGCTGGTCCAGGAACCAGGGGTCGATCTTGGTGGCCTCGAAGAGGTCCTCCACGCTGGCGCCACCCAGGAGGGCGCGCTGGACCTGGTGCAGCCGGTCCGTCGTCGGGCGCTTGGCCTTCTCGATCAGCTCAGCCACTTCCCATTCAGGAACGGAGCTGAAGTCCAGCTGGGAGCCCTTCTGCTCCAGCGACCGCAGCGCCTTCTGCAGCGCCTCGGTGAAGTTGCGGCCCATGGCCATGGCCTCGCCCACCGACTTCATGGTGGTGGTCAGGGTGTTGTCCGCCGCCGGGAACTTCTCGAACGCAAAGCGCGGGACCTTCACCACAACATAGTCGAGCGTCGGTTCGAAGGACGCCGGGGTCTTCTGGGTGATGTCGTTGGGGATCTCATCCAGCGTGTAGCCCAGGGAGAGCTTGGTGGCGATCTTGGCGATAGCGAAGCCGGTGGCCTTGGACGCCAGCGCGGAGGAGCGGGACACGCGGGGGTTCATCTCGATGACCACCACGCGGCCGGTGGCGGGATCGATGGCGAACTGGATGTTGCAGCCGCCGGTGTCCACGCCCACTTCACGGATGACGGCGATGGAGATGTCGCGCAGCCGCTGGTATTCACGGTCCGTAAGGGTGAGGGCGGGAGCCACCGTGATGGAATCGCCCGTGTGGACGCCTACGGGGTCGAAGTTCTCGATGGAGCAGACCACCACGACGTTGTCGTTCTTGTCCCGCATCATCTCGAGTTCGTATTCCTTCCAGCCGAGGATGCTCTCTTCGAGCAGCACCTCGCTGGTGGGGCTGTACTGCAGGCCCTGGCCCACGATGCGGCGGAGGTCGTCCTCGTTGTAGGCGAGGCCGGAGCCCAGGCCGCCCATGGTGAAGGAGGGGCGGACCACCATCGGGTAGCCCAGGTCAACAGCGGCCTTGAGGGCCTCGTCCATGGTGTGGATGATGTGGCTGCGTGCGGACTCGGCGCCGCAGCGCTCTACCACGCCCTTGAACTTTTCGCGGTCCTCGCCGAGTTCGATGGCGGCGATGTTGGCGCCGATAAGCTCCACGTTGTACTTCTCGAGCACACCGTTCTTGTCCAGGGCGATGGCAGTATTCAGTGCCGTCTGGCCGCCCAGGGTGGGGAGGACCGCGTCCGGGCGTTCCTTGGCGATGATCTTCTCCACCACCTCGGGGGTGATGGGCTCGATGTAGGTGGCGTCGGCGAACTCGGGGTCGGTCATGATGGTGGCCGGGTTCGAGTTCACCAGGATGACCCGCAGGCCCTCCTCCTTCAGGACGCGCAGCGCCTGCGTGCCGGAGTAGTCGAATTCGGCGGCCTGGCCGATGACGATCGGGCCGGAACCAATGACGAGGACGCTCTTGAGGTCTGTACGTTTCGGCATTACTTCTTGTCCTCAGTCTTGTTGTCGGAATTTATCGGCATTGCCGAGCCTGCACTGTTGTTGTCCGCTTGCGCGGGATGCGCAGAGTCCACCGGGTCCTTGGACAGATTCGCGGTCCTGCCGTCCCGCGTACCTTCCATCAGGTCGATGAAGCGGTCGAACAGGTAGGCGGCGTCGTGCGGGCCCGCTGCTGCCTCGGGGTGGTACTGGACGGAGAAAGCGGGAATGTCCAGGCACGCGAGGCCTTCCACGACGTCGTCGTTCAGGCTGACGTGGCTGACCTCGACGCGCCCGTAGCGTTCCTCGGGGGCCTGGGTGGCACCGTCGAGCGGGGCATCCACCGCGAAGCCGTGGTTCTGGGAGGTGATTTCCACCTTGCCGGTGCGGCGGTCCATCACGGGCTGGTTGATGCCGCGGTGGCCGTAGCGCAACTTGTAGGTGCCAAAGCCCAAAGCGCGGCCCAGGATCTGGTTGCCGAAGCAGATGCCGAAGTAGGGCAGCTTTTCGTCCAGGACGGAGCGGAGCAGGTTGACCTGGGTGTCAGCGGTGGCGGGGTCGCCGGGGCCGTTGGACATAAAAAAGCCGTCCGGGTTGACGGCCTTGACGTCATCCAGGGTGGCGGTGGCGGGAAGCACGTGGACGCGGACGCCGCGCTCGGCGAACCGCACCGGCGTCATCGCCTTGATGCCGAGGTCGACGGCGGCGATGCTGAAGCGGGCGTCCCCGTCCCAGCCGTGGTCCTTCGGTTCCACAACGTACGCCTCGTCAACGCTGACTTCCTCGGCCAGCCGGGCGCCTTCCATCGGGGCGCTCGCCAGCACGGTGTCAACCAGTTCCTTGTCCGTGGCCTGGGCGGCCTCGCCTGAGAAGATGCCGGCGCGCATGGTCTTGTGCTCGCGCAGGTGGCGGGTAATGGCGCGGGTGTCCACGCCCTGGATGCCCACGATGCCCTGCTCTACCAGTTCCTCGTCCAGCGAACGCTCGGAGCGCCAGTTGGACGGGCGCCGGGCGGCATCGCGGACGATGTAGCCGGCCACCCAGATGCGGCGGGACTCGGCGTCGTCATTGTTCACACCGGTGTTCCCGATGTGCGGTGCCGTCTGGACCACCAGCTGGCGGGCGTAGGACGGGTCCGTGATGGTTTCCTGGTAGCCGGTCATGCCGGTGGCGAAGACTGCTTCGCCCAGGGCAGTTCCAGTGGCGCCGTAGCTGCGTCCGCGGAAGATGCGGCCGTCTTCGAGCACCAGCGCAGCGGGAGCTGATACAGGAGCGGAAACTGGGGCTGTTACTGCTGTATTTGTTGTCACTGTTTTACTTTCCACTATTGGCCTCAGCCGCGGGGGCCGAAGAAATCAATTCCTGAAGTGCTGCGAAAACAACGTTCCTGTCCTCCGCGCGGCGGGTCCGGAAGCCGGTGTCCAGCTCGTGGCTGCCGTGGACCCATGAAAGGACCAGGAGGCCGTCCTTTTCAACGAACTTTCCGGCCATGCCACTGTCCAGCCGTACTCCGGTGAGGGACGCGGCGGGGATGTACAGCGCCGGCGCTCCGGAACGGTCAAAGAGGACGCCGTGCGGGTAGACCCCCAGCGTGGCATTCGTCCGGATGCCGAGCCCGTGCACCGCGATCCGGTCCAGCCAGTCACCGCCGGTGGTAGAGGCGACGTACTGCCCCCCGGCTCTGGCGTGCGGCTCCCCCGGCGCCTCGGGCACCGAAGGCAACTGTTCGACGTCGGCCTGGCGCTTCAGGCGGTTCCGCCAACCCATCCAGATGAGGCCGAACGCTGCCGCGATGAGGGCCAGCGTGATGACCAGCGAAAGCAGCTGGGTGTCCATCAGGCGGCGCCCACGGAAGCGGCGTGCGGGTACGGGGTGTTGAGGGCTCCGTCGAGGACGGTGGGGTGTCCCTTGAAGAACGTGGCAACAACCTTGCCGGGCAGCTCCATGCCCTTGAACGGGGAGTTCCGGCCCATTGTTGCCATCTTCGACGGCTCAACCGTCCAGCGCGCGGCCGGGTCCACGAGGATGACGTTGGCTGGCTGCCCTGCTTCAAGCGGCCGGCCCTGGTCCTCGAGGCGGCCGATCCTTGCTGCGGCGGCTGAGGTCACCCGGGCAAAATCGGCCCACGTCAACAGACCGGTTTCAATCATCGTGTGCTGCACGACTGACAAGGCCGTTTCCAGCCCGGTCATGCCCATGGCGGCCTGCGCCCACTCGCATTCCTTGTGCTCGCTGGGGTGCGGTGCATGGTCTGTACCCACGACGTCGATGGTGCCGTCCGCGAGGCCTGCACGGAGGGCCTGGACGTCGGCGTCGGTCCGCAGCGGCGGGTTGACCTTGAACACGGGGTCATAGCTGCGGACCAGGTCGTCGGTGAGCAGCAGGTGGTGCGGGGTGACCTCGGCCGTGACGTTGATGCCGCGCTCCTTGGCCCAGCGGATGATTTCCACCGAACCGGCCGTGGAAACATGGCAGACGTGCAGCCGTGAGCCGACGTGCTGGGCCAGCAGCACATCGCGGGCGATGATGCTTTCCTCGGCTACTGCCGGCCAGCCGGCGAGTCCCAGCACCGCGGACACTTCGCCCTCGTTCATCTGGGCGCCCGCCGTGAGCCGCGGCTCCTGCGCGTGCTGGGCCACCACGCCGTCGAACGCCTTGACGTATTCCAGCGCCCTGCGCATGAGGACGGGATCGTGGACGCAGATGCCGTCGTCGGAGAACATCCGGACCCTGGCGCGGGAATCGGCCATGGCACCGAGCTCGGCGAGCTGCTCGCCGGCCAGCCCCACGGTCACGGCGCCCACGGGACGCACGTCCACCCAGCCGGCCTTCTGGCCGAGGGTGTACACCTGTTCCACCACGCCCGCGGTATCGGCCACGGGAGTGCTGTTGGCCATGGCATGCACGGCGGTGTAGCCGCCCAGGGCCGCAGCGCGGGTGCCTGTCTCGACGGTTTCTGCGTCCTCGCGGCCCGGCTCGCGGAGGTGCGTATGCACGTCCACCATGCCCGGCAGTGCCACCAGGCCGGCTCCGTCGATGACGGTGGCATCACTGCCCTGCCCTTCAGACGAAAGGTCGGTGCCGGTTTCGGCGATCACGCCGTCGCGGATCAGCAGGTCGGCCGGCTCGCCGCCCAGGATCGAGGCCCCGCGGATCAGATAGGTACCGGTGTTGCCTGCCATCAGTTGCTCTCCTTGGTGGAATGGGTGCCGGTATACGCCAGGTCGGGGGCGGCCGCTGGTTCGCGGGTGTCCCCGGAGAGCAGCAGGTAAAGGGCGGCCATGCGCACGGAAACGCCGTTGCGCACCTGGGCCAGGACGGTGGAGCGGGGGGAATCGGCAGCGGCCGCCGAGATTTCGAGGCCCCGGTTCATGGGGCCGGGGTGCATGATGATGGTGTCCTTCATGCCCAGTGCGTCCAGCGCGCGCAGCCGGTTGTCGTCGAAGCCCCAACGGCGGGAGTATTCGCGGGTGCTCGGGAAGAAGGAGGCGTTCATGCGTTCACCCTGGACGCGGAGCATCATTACAGCGTCAACGCCGTGCTCGATGGTTTCGTCCATGTTGTAGCTCACCTTGCAGGGCCACTTTTCGACGCCGATGGGCAGCAGCGTGGGCGGCGCCACGAGGGTGACGTCGGCCCCAAGGGTGCGCAGGAGCCAAACGTTGGAGCGGGCCACGCGGGAATGCAGGACGTCACCGGCGATGGCCACGCGCATGCCCTTCAGGTCGGCACCTTCGGAACCGGTGCCGGCCAGGCGTGCCCAGTGCCGGCGCATGGTGAACGCATCCAGCAGCGCCTGGGTGGGGTGCTCGTGGGTGCCGTCGCCGGCATTGATGACGGCGGCGTCGATCCAGTCGGTCGCGGCCAGCCGGTGCGGAGCGCCGGAAGCCCAGTGCCGGATCACGACGGCGTCGGCACCCATCGCGGACAGCGTCTGGGCAGTGTCCTTGAGGGACTCCCCCTTGGAGACCGAGGAGCCCTTGGCGGCGAAGTTGATAACGTCCGCCGAGAGCCGCTTTGCAGCGGCTTCGAAGGAGATGCGGGTGCGGGTCGAGTCCTCGAAAAAGAGGTTGACCACGGTGCGGCCGCGGAGGGCGGGCAGCTTCTTGACCTCGCGGTCGCCCACGGCTGCCATTTCCTCGGCGGTGTCGAGGATGCGGATGGCGTTGGTGAGGCTGAGGTTGTCAGTGGAGAGCAGGTGCTTCACGAGCGGCCCTCGATGACTACTTCATTGACCGGAGTGCCGCCCGGGGCGGTGTCAGTTTCCTCGAGCCGGACCCGGACCTTTTCCGCGGATGACGTGGGCAGGTTTTTGCCCACGTGGTCAGCGCGGATAGGCAGCTCGCGGTGGCCGCGGTCGATCAGCACAGCAAGCCGGACGATGCGGGGCCGGCCCAGGTCGACGAGGGCGTCAAGCGCGGCACGGATGGTGCGGCCTGAGTACAGGACATCATCTATGAGGACAACCACCTTGTTATCGATGCCTGTTCGCGGGAGCTTGGTGGGGTACGGTGGGCGCGTGCCCTGGTGCGAGAGGTCGTCGCGGAACATCGTGACGTCCAGCTGGCCAACGATCGCGGCGGCATCCACGCCGGGATCAGCGGCGGCAATTTTTTCGGCAAGCCTCGCGGCCAGCGGGTAACCGCGGCGGGGAATGCCGAGCAGGACGAGGTCCTGGGAACCTTTGTTGGCCTCGAGGATCTCATGGGCGATACGAGTGAGGGCCCGGTCTATGTCCGCCTGGCTGAGGACAACCCTGGCTGGAACCGGTGCGCTGGTGACAGAAGTCAACGCTCGTCTCCCCTTTCCCCGCCTCACAGGACGGAATTAAAAAAGGATCATGTGCGTTCCAAAATTACCACACGGGCCCGGCGGGACCCGTGCCGGGAGGACGCGTTGATGATCACACTCCCGCGGCTCGTGGCCGGGATCCTTGGACCCTTGGCGGGAGCCACCTAGGCTTTCGGGTATGTCGATGCATCCCCGCTACCCGGCGTCCGGGCAACCCGAAGATCCGTATCGCGGAGCCGGCGCACCGCTCCCCCGCGATGCCAACCCAAGCTGGATGGGGCACGTGCTGCCGGAGAACTACCGGTCCGCGCCGGGGCATCAGGGCCGCCCCGTGGATACGGTGGTGCCGCCGCAGGTCCAGGGAACGGTGGTCCGGGCCGGCAGGGCCCGCAGCGGCGGGTTGCTGGGACTGACCATCGGCGGCAGTGTCCTGGCCTTCCTCAGCTTGTTCCTGGTGGTGCCGTTCCTGCTCTCGAACACGGGACCGGCGGGGTTCATAGTGGGATTCCTGGCCTCGCTCATTCCCCTGTCGGTGGTGCTCCTGGCCGTGTACGTCATCGACAAGTGGGAACCCGAGCCAAAGCGGCTCCTGTACTTCGCCTTCACCTGGGGCGCTGCGGTGTCCATCGCCGTCACCCTGCTCATCCAGCCGTTCTTCGTGCTGGGGTTCCAATTGTCGGACGGAGCCGACCTGCAGACCTACATGGCCACTGTGCAGGCCCCGATTGTGGAGGAGTTCGCCAAATCACTGGGGCTGTTGCTCCTGCTCCTGCTGGCCAGGAAGCACTTCGACGGACCGGTGGACGGCGTGGTCTTTGCGTTCACCATCGCCGGTGGCTTCGCCTTCACGGAGAACATCCTGTATTTCGGCAGGGCCATCGCGGAATCGGCAGACCCGGCCAGCGACTTCGCCCAGGTGTTCTTCCTCCGCGGTGTCATGTCCCCCTTCGCCCACGCGATCTTCACCGGCACCACCGGGCTCATTATGGGCTTCGCCGCCCGGCGCTGGCATTCAGGCGCTTCGGTAGCTGCTTTCTTCGTGGGGCTGCTGCCGGCCATGTTCCTGCATAACCGCTGGAACAGCATGGGCCAGGGCTTCCTGGTGGATTACATCCTGGTGCAGGTTCCCATCTTCTTCCTCGCCGTCGCAGGCATCATCCTCCTGCGTGTTGCGGAAAAGCGGCTGACCCGCCAGCGCCTGCTCGAATATTCCGCCGCCGGGTGGTTCACCCCTGCGGAGGTGGAGTTGCTGGCGACGCTGGGCGGCCGGCGTACAGCCCTGAACTGGGCGGGCAGCTACGGCAAAAAGCGGCAGATGAAGGAGTTCCTGAAGGAGGCCACCCAGCTGGCGAATACCCGCCAGCGCATCCTGAGCGGTCGCGACGTCCAAGTGCACCAGGCTGAAGAGCGCCAGCAGTTGCAGCGCGTCCTTGCCCTGCGGGACGCCGTCGCCCGCTGAGTTAACTGCGAAGGGCTGGCCTCCACGGTGGTAGGCCAGCCCTTCGCGTTTTGCAAACACTAAGCCAGCAAGGAAGGCTTCAGCTGCTGCAGGCGGCCCAGGAGGCCGTTGATGAACTGCGGCGACTCGTCGGTGGAAAGCGTCTTGGCCAGTGCCACTGCTTCGCTCACTGCCACGCCGTCCGGGACGTCGTCGTTGTAGAGGAGCTCCCAGGTTCCAATCCGCAGGATGATGCGGTCCACGGACGGCATCCGCTCAAGGGTCCAGCCCTGCGAGTACGTTTCGAGGAATTCATCGATCGCTGCCTGCTGGGACAGCACACCCTCAACGATTTCCAGGGTGTACGGGTTGACCACCTGGTCGGTCTTCTCACGGCGTGCCCGGAGCACGTCGAAGGCTGAAACCGAACGCTGCTCGGCCTCGAAAAGAACATCCAGGGCCCTGTTACGGGCTTTACCGCGTGCGCTCACTACTCGGTGACCCGGCCGAGGTAGCTGCCGTCGCGGGTGTCAACCTTGACCTTGGTGTTGTTCTCGATGAACAGCGGAACCTGGATCTCGTAGCCGGTTTCCAGGGTGGCGGGCTTGGTGCCGGCGGAGGAGCGGTCGCCCTGCAGGCCAGGCTCGGTGTAGGTAATTTCGAGCACGACGCTCGGCGGCAGTTCGATGTAGAGCGGGTTGCCCTCGTGGATGGCGATGTTGACCATCTGGTTTTCGAGCATGAAGTTGGTGGCGTCGCCGACGGTAGCGCCGGAAACCGTGATCTGGTCGTAATCGGAGGTGTCCATGAACACGAAGTCCGCGCCGTCCTGGTACAGGTACTGGTAATCGCGGCGGTCAACGGTGGCGGTCTCTATCTTGAGCCCGGCGTTGAACGTCTTGTCCACGACCTTTCCGGACATCACGTTGCGCATCTTGGTACGCACGAAAGCGCCGCCCTTGCCCGGCTTGACGTGCTGGAATTCAATGATGTTCCAGAGCTGGCCCTCGAGCTTCAGGACCGTTCCGTTCTTGATGTCGTTAGTGGTTGCCACTGGTTTCCTCTGGTTTCTTTGTCTGGTCGCGTTGTCAGACGTTGTATGCCGGGCAGGCCAGCCAATCGGCCTGCCAGCGCGTATTTGTCAAAAATCGGGTCTTCGAAAAAAATTCAAGAACCATTCTACCGGGTTAATCCCTGGCCCCTTTCGGGACGGCCAGGCGAACTCCGTCAGCAGGCCAGGTCCAGGACGTCCCTGGCACGCTGCAGCGCCACTGTAGATGAGTAGATGAGGGCGGCGTCGGCCGACTCGGCCACCCGGAGGTCCAGGGCGCGGGCGAAGGATTCGACTGCCGCGGATGTCTGGCCCGCTGTGTACTGGGTCTTGCCCAGGAACTGCAGGACCAGCGCTTCGCGGGGCGTCCCCTGCACCTCGGCGAGGAGCTGCCGGAACAGTTCCACGGCACGGTCCGGCCGGTTCGAAACCCGAAGCACTTCGGCCTCGAACGCCCGCAGCCTGAAGGATTCGGGATCCTTGAAACGCGCTTCGGCCAGCAGTTCCGCCGCCTCCGCCGAGTGCCCTTCCACCAGCAGGACAAAGATGTGGTCGGCGGGGTCCGTGGACACCGCCAGCGCCTGGCGGCAGGCGTCCTCGTTCACGATCTGCGGCAGCAGGGTTTCCGGGTTAATGCGGATGCCCGGGAAGCCGGTGTCCGGCCAGTCTGCTGTGCCTTCCATGTCGCCGTGCATCAGGAGGCAATCTCCTGGTAGGCGGCGAACAGCAGTGAGGTGTCCGGGACGTCCAGGATGCCGGGCTTCGCCACGCCGTCCAGGACAACGAAGCGCAGCAGGTCGCCTCGGGATTTTTTGTCCCGGCGCATTCCGTCAAGCAGGCCTTGCCACCTGTCCCGGCGGTAGGTGACCGGGAGTCCCAGTCCGTCCAGGATGGTGCGGTGCCGGTCGGCGTCGACGTCGCTGAGCCTGCCGACGCTGCGGGCGAGTTCGGCGGCAAACATCATGCCGACGGAGACGGCGGCGCCGTGGCGCCAGGAGTAGCGTTCCACCAGTTCGATGGCGTGGCCCAGCGTGTGCCCGTAGTTCAGGATCTCCCGGAGCCCGGATTCCTTGAGGTCCTCGGAGACAACTTTTGCCTTCACGGCGATGGCCCGCTCAATGAGCTCCCGAAGGACGGCCGACTCCGGATCGACCACCCCTTCCGGGTTCTTCTCGATGAGGTCCAGGATGGCGGGGTCGGCGATGAAACCGCACTTGATGACTTCTGCCATTCCGGAGATGATCTCGTTTTTCGGCAGGGTGTTCAGCGTGTCCAGGTCTGCCAGCACGGCCGCGGGCGGGTGGAAGGCACCCACCAGGTTTTTTCCTTCGGCGGTGTTGATGCCGGTTTTTCCACCCACGGATGCGTCCACCATCCCGAGCAGGCTGGTGGGCATGTGGATGACCTTGATGCCGCGCAGCCAGGTGGCGGCGACGAAGCCGGCCAGGTCCGTGACGGCGCCTCCTCCGACGGCGACGATCGCGTCGGAGCGGGTGAAATCATTCTGCCCGAGCACCTGCCAGCAGAAAGCGGCTACCTGGATGTGCTTGCCTTCTTCGGCGTCCGGGATTTCTGCTGTCAGGGCGGTGAAACCTGCTGACGCGAGCTCGTCACGGACGGTGTCGCCCGTGAGCCGGAGGGCACGCGGGTGGATGACCAGGACCCGCCGGACGCGCTCACCGAGCAGGCTGGAGAGGTCACCCAGCAGCCCCCGGCCCACCACGACGTCGTAGTTGTTAGCGGCGGATTCGCCGGTGACTTTGATGACTGTTGATTCCGCGCTCACTTTTCAACTTCCTGTTGGGCAGCTGCGTAGTCCCGCAGTGCTGCTTCAAGACGGCGTCCGAGCTCGGAAACCGAGCCATGCCGCACGTCCAGGGTTATGTCTGCCAGCCGTTCGTAGACGGGTTTCCGGGTGGCGAACATGGCCGTCCAGCGGCCCATCGCGTCCCCCGCCAGCAGCGGCCGCCCCGAATTCCGGGCGATGCGGCCCGCAACGGTGCTGGCGTCGCATTCCAGATACACCACGGTGCACCTGTTGATCAGCTGCTGGGTTCCGGAATCAAGCACAGCACCGCCGCCCAGTGAGATGACTGTGGCCGTGCCTTCCGCGGCCTCGACGACGTCCGCCACCGTCCGCGCTTCTATCTCGCGGAAGGCGTGCTCGCCGCGTCCGGCGAAGATCTCGGAAATGGATCCATGGGCTGCCACGATGACTGCGTCGGTGTCCACGAACGGGGCACCGAGCTGATGGGCGAGCTGCTGCCCGATGGCGGATTTACCCACGGCCATGGGCCCGATGAGAACCACCGGACGGCCCAGGGACGCGGTTTTGTTGCTGTGGGGCACTTACTGGCCGATCGAGTCCAGGGACGCCGGAATGCTGTCCAGGTAACCCTTGATGTTGCGTGCGGTCTCCGCCACGGAATCGCCGCCGAACTTTTCGGTGACGGCCTCGGCCAGGACCAGCGCCACCATGGCTTCAGCCACCACGCCGGCCGCCGGTACAGCACAGACATCCGAGCGCTGGTGGTGCGCCTTCGCGGCTTCCCCGGTGCTGACGTCAATGGTTTTCAGCGCACGGGGCACCGTGGCGATGGGCTTCATGGCCGCGCGGACGCGCAGGACGTCGCCGATGCTCATGCCGCCTTCGATGCCGCCGGCCCGGTTGCTGGTGCGGACGATGCGCCCGTTGGAATCCCTGACGATTTCGTCGTGGGCGGCCGAACCGCGGCGTGCGGCGGTCAGGAAGCCGTCGCCGACCTCCACGCCCTTGATGGCCTGGATGCCCATCAGTGCTGCGGCGAGCCGGGAATCGAGCCGGCGGTCCCAGTGCACGTAGCTGCCCAGACCCGGCGGGAGTCCGTAGGCGAGGACTTCAACCACCCCACCCAGGGTTTCGCCCTCCTTGTGCGCCGCGTCCACCTCGGCCACCATTGCGTTTGAGGTTTCCCGGTCAAAACAGCGCAGCGGATCCGAGTCCAGGGCAAGCACGTCCGTGGGAACCGGCAGCGGACGCCCCTCGGGTACCGTGACCGTTGCAATGGAGACGGTGTGGCTGACAAGTTCGATGCCGAGGTGCTTCAGGAACTGCGCGGCGACGGTGCCCATGGCCACGCGGGTGGCAGTCTCACGGGCGCTGGCGCGTTCCAGGACGGGCCGGGCCTCGTCGAAGCCGTACTTCTGCATCCCGGTGAAGTCGGCGTGCCCGGGGCGGGGGCGGGTCAGCGGTGCATTGCGGGCCTGGTCGGCGAGCAGTTCGGCAGAAACCGGATCGGCCGACATGATCTGCTCCCACTTGGGCCATTCCGTATTGCCCACCTGGATGGCCACGGGGCCGCCCTGCGTGAGGCCGTGCCGGACGCCGCCGAGGATGGTCACAACGTCCTGTTCGAACTTCATGCGTGCGCCGCGGCCATAGCCCAGGCGGCGGCGGGCCAGTGAATCAGCGATGTGCCCGCTGGTGATCTCCACACCGGCGGGGACGCCCTCAATAATTCCCATCAGGGCCGGGCCATGGGATTCACCGGCAGTCAACCAACGCAACATATTTTCCATCCTGCCACGTATGGCGGTCACAACGCCCGTCGGGGAAGGCCGACTGCGTCACACATCACATCTATGACAGATGCGTTAACTTCTTCTTCGAGGTGGCTGAACAGGCGCACCTGTTCCACGGCCTGGTACAGCAGCATTTCGAGGCCGGGCACCACGGCGCCGCCGCCGGCCTCCCACACTGACGCAATGAGGCTGGGCCAGGGATCGTAGGCCACATCCAGCAGAACGCCGGACGTGGAAGTCTTCAGTGCCGCAATTTCTGCCGCCAGCCCGTCTGCCGCGCGCGGCGGCAGGGTGGAAATAACGACGTCGGCAGCGGCCGTTGGTTCCGCCGCCTCCGTGAGGGGGCGGATCTCCAGGGAGAGGCCAAGGCTTTCTGCGGCGGCGCGGACTTCGGGGGTGCGGAAGGGATCACGGACGAAGAGCAGCGCCGAGCCGGCTCCCAGTTCCGTCAGGGCTGCAACAGCAGCGGCCGCCGTCCCGCCCCCGCCCAAGATAACGGGCTCAACGGGCGTCCCCCCGCCTGCATGGCGAACGGCGTTAACGATTCCTGTGACGTCCGTATTGAACCCGATGGCCCGGGAACCGCTCCCGTGCTTCTCGAAAGCTACGGTATTCACCACGCCCAAGGTCCGCGCGACACCGCGCACTTCGTCCACCTCACTGACCATGGCGGACTTCAAGGGCATGGTGACGGACAGGCCGCGCCAGCCTGGCTGGTCGCGGAGCTGCCGCATCAACGAGGGCAGCATCTGTTCAGTGACATCGATGGCCGTATAGCTGATGCCGATGCCCAGCTGGCTGTACGCCGCGTGATGCAGTGCCGGAGACTTTGAGTGGCTGATGGGGTGGCCCAGGACGGCTGCCCGCAGGCTCATGCGCAGCGGCCAACGTTCGCCGTGCACCAGGCGTTGTACTGGTCCACGTAGGTGTTGTGTTCAGCCAGCGTCCGGGAGAACTTCGTTTCCTTGGTGTCCAGGTTGATGGTTACCCAGTACAGGAAGTCGTTGGACTTGGGCTTGGCAGCAGCGTCGATGGCTGCCTTTCCCGGAGAACCGATGGGGCCAGGGGGCAGGCCCGGATTCGCGTAGGTATTGTACGGGTTGGACTTGTCCTGGCGCTGTTCGTCCGTGAAGTTGTAGCTCTTGGTGCCCAGGCCGTAGGTGACAGCAGAGTCCACCTGCAGGAACCCGTTGGTCTGGTCATTGGGTTTGAGCCGGTTGTAAATTGCACCGGCCACGTCACCGTACTCAGCCTGGCCGCCCTCGGCCTGCACGATGCTGGCCACGATGACGGCCCTGTACTGCTTGGCCGGATCTGTGATGCCCTGGGACTCAAGCTCGTCCACGGTGGTCTTGACCAGCGATTGGAGGATGTCCTTCGCCGACGTGCCGAGTGGGTAACGGTGCTCACCCGGGGCCAGGTACCCTTCAAGGTTCTTGGCAGTTTTGGGAAGGCCGAACTGGGCCGGCTGGTTGCTCAGGGCCTGCAGATCCTGGATGGAGATGCCGGAGCCTTCGGAAATCGCCTGCAGGGACTCATCGATACGCAGGCCCGCGCTGAGGGCAAAGTAGATCACCTTGGCCTGGTCCTTGCCGAGCAGGACGTTGACGGCGTCGGTGTTCTTCATCTCGGTCTTGAAGGTGTAGTCGCCCGGGGCCAGTACCCCGCCGGAGGCGGTGAAAGCCTGGAGGAAGGTGTCGGAATTCGCGACGACACGCTCTCCCTCCAGCTTGCTGGCGACGGAACGGGTTCCTTCCCCGTTCTCGACAGTGACCGTGACTTCGCCTGAGCCGGGCCCCGGGAAGTCGCTGGGCTTGTCGTTGCCTAGCAGCGGCTTCAGGAACTGGGCCCCGACAGCGACAGCCGTGACGAAAACGGCAAGCGTGAGGAACAGCGCCAACAACCTGCGGCGCCGGCGGACCTTCCTGGACGGCTTGGCCACTACAGGCGCTGCCGCGCCGGGCAGGAACTCGTTGCCCCCGGCGTCGTGGTGCGCATCGCCGTAATGCCCCTGGTCATAGTGTCCCTCGTGGTGGAGGGCGTCGTCGTGGTGCACGCCCTCCTCGTAGTGGTGCCCCTCGGCATAGTGGGCATCGTCGTCGTAGTGCCCATCCGCTGCATGGCGGTGCCCGGCGAGGGCAGGCTCGGGGTAGGAAACGTGGGCGTCGTTGTGATGGACGCCGTCATGCTGAACCCCGGGACGCTGCTCGTCCCCGTGGTGCACGCCAACGTGCTGCCCGTCGTCGTCGTCATATTGGTCGTTTTCCAGTCGCTGCCCCGGGAGCTGCGGCTCCTCATGATGAAGGTGCTGGATGGACGGCGGTGCCTGTGGAGCGGCCGGAACAGCCTGCTCCCCGGGGACCTCTGGAAGAGGCGCGACGACGGCCGGCGGCCCGGAGGGCGGCGGCGGAACGTCGTGCCCCGTTTCGTAAGCCTGCTCAGGCACGGCGCCCTGGAGTCCGGTGTCAGAGGTCTTTTGGCGCGCCCGGAGTTCCTTGCGGGTCAGCGGCCTCGCTGCCCCGGCGTCCAAGGGGCCGGAAGCGTCATCAATATTGGCAGGACTCACTGTTGCCTTCCATCATTTGAAGATTGGTCCGTGACCGGGGTGACGTGGACACTCTCATCCACTTTGCTGACCCCCGGGTCAACGGAAGGGGAGGGCGCGGTCACGCGTCGGCCGACATCCGCTCCCCTGGCTTTTTGCATGTCGAGGGCGTGCTGGAGGATACCTGCCGCCGCGACCTGATCAACTACTTTACGGTGATTCCGGCTGCTCATGCCAGCTTCGTGCAGGTTGCGGTGGGCTGTAACACTGCTGAGGCGCTCGTCCACCAGGTTCACCGGCACGGCCAAAGCCCGTGCCGACAGCTCTGCAGCCAGCAGTTCTGCGTACTCGGTGGCCATTTTCGCGGAGGCGTGCTCTTCACCCTTCATGGTCCGGGGCAAGCCCACGATGACCTGGACCGCGCCAAGTTCCTCGACCAGGTTGGCAATGACCCGGACGTCGGAGTTCTTCTTGGCATTCCGGTCCAGCGTCTTGTAAGGCGTGGCCAGGATCGAGTCGCGGTCGCAGATGGCCACGCCTACCCGGACGGTGCCGACGTCGACCCCCAGTTTGATGCCCTGGGGGCTGGCGCCAGCTGCAGAAGGATTGGTCATAGGAGGTTTATCGGCCTGAAATGGCGTCCACGACGGCTGCCAGGGCGGGGGCCACCTTGCCGGCGTCCGTTCCGCCGCCCTGGGCAACGTCGTCCTTGCCGCCACCGCCGCCGCCGAGGATCCCGGCGGCCAGCCGTACCAGGGCACCTGCCTTGACGCCGGATTCCCGTGCGGCTTCATTCGTTGCCACCAGGATCATGGGACGGTCGTTCGCGACGCCGGCAACAGCCACCGTAGCGGCGGTGGAGCCCAAACGGTTCCGCAGGTCCAGCGCCAGGCCGCGGAGGTCGTCCGCGCCGCTGACCTGCCCGGCGTCGTGGGCAATAACACTGACCCCGGAGGCGTCCCTGGCGCTGTTGACGAGCTGGGCGGCGGAAGCAGCGAGCTGTTCCTTGCGGAGCCTGTCGAGCTCCTTCTCCGTAGCCTTGAGCTTCGCAAGGGTGGCGGCGATCCTGTCGGCCAGCTGGCCGGACGGGACCTTGAGCAGGTCGGTCAGTTCGGTCACCAGGGCACGCTCAGCAGCGAGGTGGCGGAATGCCTCCATGCCTACAAACGCCTCGACGCGGCGGTTTCCTGAACCGACCGACTGTTCACCCAGGAGCGAGAGGCTGCCGATCAGCGAGGTGTTTGCAACGTGCGTTCCACCGCACAGCTCACGGGACCACGCGCCGTCGATCTCCACGACGCGCACTTCGCTCCCGTAGTTTTCGCCGAAGAGGGCCATGGCTCCCAGGGCCTTGGCCTCGGCCAGTCCCATCACCTTGGTCTCCACGGAGTAGTTGTTCCGGATGGCGAGGTTGGAGACCTCTTCGATTTCCGAGCGGGTGGCAGTGCTCAGGCCCTCGCCCCAGGCGAAGTCGAAGCGCAGGTAGCCGGCCTTATTGTAGGACCCGCGCTGGGTAGCTTCCGGCCCGAGGATCTGGTGCAGCGCGGCGTGCACAATGTGCGTGCCGGTGTGGGCCTGTTCGGCGGCGTGGCGGCGTTCGCGGTCGACGGCGGCACGAACCAGCGAGTCCGAGCCGATTTCGCCTTCACGGACAATCGCCTTGTGGACGCTCAGGCCCTTCAGCGGACGCTGGACATCGAGGACCTCGACGACGAACCCGTCGCCGGTGATCAGGCCAGTGTCGGCGGCCTGTCCGCCTGCCTCTGCGTAGAACGGGGTCTCCGAGAGCACGAGCTCGATCTCGTCGCCTGTGGACGCCTGCTGTACCGGCCGTCCTCCCGTGAGGATGCCCCGGACGCGGGACTCGCCGTCGAGCTCGGTATAACCGGTGAAGACCGTCTCGCCCTGGGCGAGGATCTCCTGGAAGGCGCTGAGATCGGCATGGCCGCCCTTTTTGCCTTTCGCATCGGCCTGGGCACGCGTGCGCTGCTCCTGCATCAAGCTGCGGAATGCTGCCTCATCCACCTGGAGCCCGGCCTCCTCCGCCATTTCCAGCGTGAGGTCGATGGGGAACCCGTAGGTGTCGTGCAGGGCGAATGCGTCAGCGCCGGAAAGTGGTTTGTTGGCGGCCTTGGACTCCTTGACGGCGTCCTCAAGCCGGGCGGTGCCGGAGGCGATGGTGCGCAGGAACGCCTTCTCCTCTGCATAGGCGATGCGGCTGATGCGGGCAAAGTCGGTGTCCACCACCGGGTAGACGCCCTTCATGGCATCCCGTGAGGCGGGCAGCAGTTCCGGCAGGCAGGCCTGTTCCACGCCCAGGAGGCGCATGGATCGTACGGCACGCCGGATGAGCCGGCGCAGGACGTAGCCGCGGCCCTCGTTGGAGGGGGTCACGCCGTCGGAAATCAGCATCAGCGCCGAGCGGATGTGGTCGCCCACCACGCGCATACGGACGTCGTCCGTGTGGTGCGGATCGTCAGGCGTTTCCGCTGACGTGTAGTCCTTGCCCGAGAGCTCCGCGGCCTTGTCGATCACCGGACGGACCTGGTCGGTCTCGTACATGTTCTCGACGCCCTGCAGGATCATGGCCAGGCGTTCCATGCCAAGGCCGGTATCGATGTTGCGCTTGGGCAGTTCGCCCACAACATCAAAGTCTTCCTTTGAACGGACGTTCTCGATCTGGTACTGCATAAACACGAGGTTCCAGATCTCGATGTACCGGTTCTCGTCAGCCAACGGGCCGCCCTCAATGCCGTAGGCGGGGCCGCGGTCGTAGTAGATCTCGGAGCAGGGACCGGCGGGTCCGGGCTGGCCGGTGTGCCAGTAGTTGTCCGATTTCCCCATTTTCTGGATACGCTCGGCCGGAACACCGGTGTTCTTCAGCCAGAGTTCCTTGGCTTCGTCGTCCTCTTCGTAAACCGTCACCCACAGCAGTTCAGGCGCAAGGCCGTAGCCGCCGTCGTCCACGTTTTTGGTCAGCAGTTCCCAGGCGAACTTGATGGCGTCTTCCTTGAAGTAGTCGCCGAAGGAGAAGTTGCCGCACATCTGGAAGAAGGTGCCGTGCCGGGCGGTCTTGCCCACTTCCTCGATGTCGCCGGTACGGATGCATTTCTGCACGCTGGTGGCGCGGGAGTAGGGAGGTTCTTCGCGGGCCGTGAGGTAGGGAATGAACGGAACCATGCCGGCGACCGTAAACAGCAGCGAGGGGTCGCTGGAGACCAGCGATGCGGAGGGAACCGCGGTGTGGCCCTTGCTGACAAAAAAGTCAACCCAGCGCTTAGTGATCTCCTGCGACTTCATGAGCTGTTTACTTACCCTTCTTGGTCCACGCACGTGCGTGGAAGTTCGTTCGCTTGGCAGTTCCGTGGGCACGGTTGCTGCCGGTTGTTCAATAAGGCCGGCCTGGCTGCGGCCCGGCCGGTTGCCGGGTCAGCGGCGGACCAGTTCTCCGGATTCCACCCCAAGGGCGGCTCGAAGATCCGTTTCCCGTTCACGCATGCCGTCGCGGATGGCGTCGGCGAAGTCGTAGACCCCGTCGGCGAGCCGGCCCACGGCCCGGTTCAGGCCCTGCGGACCAAGTGTGGACTGCATGCTGGCCTGCGCCTCAGTGACTTTGCGGAACGCGATGACTCCGATCGCCACGCCGATTCCCATCCAGACAAGTCGTTTCATTCTAAGTTCTCCGGGGTTCAGCGGCTGCGGCGGCCGGCGGCGGGTTTTTTGCGGTTGGCCAGCGCGGTGCGGACGCCGTAGCTGAACGCTGCCACTTTGATGAGCGGCGAGCCAACGGTGGCGGCAACCAGCGAGGACAGTGCGGACAGGTTAGCTGAAGCGTCGGAGACGTTCGAAGAAATGCCGTCCACCTTCTTCAGCTGCTGGTTGGTGGTGGACACGGTGGCCGTGACCTCGTCCATCAGCGGTGTGGCGCCGTCGCTGATGGACCGGATGGACGTGCGGACCTCGTCCAGGACCTTGCCCAGCTTCAGGATGGGCACCGCAAGCAACAGCACCAGGAGCGCAAACACTCCGGCAGCGATCAGGCCGGCAATATCGCCACCAGACATAGACGTTCATCTCCTCGAAATTCCGTGGTTCGTTCCACCCGGCGGATGCGTCGTAAAGCGCATTCCGCAGATGTCCCCCAAGTACCTTACATACAAAGAAGCCCGCGGCGCTTGCCACGGGCTTCTTTGGATACGCTGCTGAAATTTAGCGTGCGTAGAATTCGACGACCAGCTGCTCTTCGCAGGTCACGGGGACCTCGGAGCGCTTGGGGCGGCGGACCAGGCGAGCCTGCAGGGCTTCCAGCTTGACGTCCAGGTAGGCCGGAACGGCCGGCAGGACGTCGCGGTGGGCGCCGGCTGCTGCAACCTGGAGCGGAACCATGGTTTCGCTGCGGCTGTGGACGTGGACCAGCTGGCCCTCGCCGACGCGGAACGACGGGCGGTCAACGCGGATGCCGTCAACCATGATGTGGCGGTGCACAACCAGCTGGCGGGCCTGGGCGATGGTGCGGGCAAAGCCGGCACGCAGGACCAGGGCGTCAAGACGCATTTCGAGCAGTTCGATGAGGTTTTCACCGGTCAGGCCCTTGGTGCGGCGTGCTTCTTCGAAGGCACGGGTCATCTGTGCTTCGCGGATGCCGTACTGGGCGCGCAGGCGCTGCTTTTCGCGCAGACGTACGGCGTAGTCAGAGTCCTGCTTCTTGCGGGCACGGCCATGCTCACCGGGGCCGTACGGGCGGCGCTCCATGTACTTGGCGGCCTTGGGGGTCAGAGCAATGCCGAGGGACCGCGAGAGGCGGGCCTGACGGCGAGCACGAGTGTTGTTAGCCACTTGTGTCCTTCCAATATCTGCGGTGTGTCAGTGTTACTGGCCTCCATCATGGAGAGCATGGGCCAACCGCTGCCTTTTGCTACTGGGTTCAGGGCACAACCAAGCGGAAAAGTTCCAGTGATTGGGCGCCCGGACCTTGCCAGACAAACATCAATCCTAGCACGGTGGCTACTTGCCCCTGACGATCTTCCTCAGCCGCTCCAACCGCACCGCGATGTCCCGCTCTGCGCCGTTGCCCGTTGGCTGGTAATAGTCCTTCCCCACGAGGTCATCCGGCGGGTACTGCTGCGCGGCCACTGAGTGCGGAGCGTCGTGGGCGTACTTGTAGCCGAGGCCATGTCCCAGCTGCTTGGAACCAGGGTAGTGCGCGTCCCTGAGGTGGGCGGGGATGCCGTTCCCCAGGCCGGCACGAACGTCGGCGACGGCCTTGTTGAGGCCCATATATGCGGCGTTGGACTTGGGCGCCGTTGCCAGGTGCACCACGGCTTCCGCCAAGACGATCCGCCCCTCGGGCATCCCGATCAGCTGCACTGCCTGGGCTGCCGCCACGGCGGTCTGCAGGGCGGTGGGATCAGCCATGCCCACATCCTCAGCCGCAGAGATCACGATCCGGCGGGCGACGAAGCGAGGGTCCTCCCCTGCTTCGAGCATCCGCGCCAAATAATGAAGGGCGGCGTCCACATCGGACCCGCGGACGGACTTGATGAAGGCGCTGGCCACGTCATAATGCTGGTCACCAGCCCGGTCGTAGCGGACTGCGGCCACGTCCAGGGCACGCTCGGTGTGCTTGAGCGCCACCTGAACCACCCCTTCACCGGCGTCGTCCGCATCCCCGAACGCCACTCCCGCCGCGGCCTCCAGGGCCGTCAGGGCCCGCCGCGCGTCGCCGCCGGAAAGCCTGACGAGGTGTGCCAGGGCTTCGTCGTCGAGCTTAACTTTGCCGCCAAGCCCACGGTTGTCCACAACGGCCCGCTGAAGGAGCCCTTCGATGTCAGCGTCGGTCAAGGGCTTGAGGGTCAGCAGCAGGGAGCGGGACAGAAGCGGTGACACCACGGAGAACGAGGGGTTCTCGGTTGTTGCCGCCACCAGGACCACCCACCTGTTTTCGACCCCGGGCAGCAGCGCGTCCTGCTGGGCTTTGTTGAAGCGGTGGATCTCATCGAGGAACAGAACGGTAGTGGTTTTGTAGAGGTCCCGGGCGGTCAGGGCGTCGTCCATCACCCGCCGCACATCCTTGACCCCGGCGGTAATGGCCGAAAGTTCCACGAACTTACGGCCCGGACCCCTGGCGATCACGTGGGCCAGGGTGGTCTTTCCCGTGCCGGGAGGGCCCCAGAGGATCAATGAAGTGGGGCCTGCGGGTCCGGCTGCGTCCGCGCCTGCCGCCAGCTGCCGCAACGGCGAGCCCTGGCCCAGCAGGTGCTGCTGGCCCACCACCTCGTCCAGGGTACGTGGCCGCATCCGCACGGCCAGCGGGCTCCGCTGCTTGGCACCGGCGCTGGAGGGAGCGCCGTCCACGGCAACGGGACCGTCGTCGTCGTCATCATTGCCCGGTCCATGCCCAAAGAGATCTTCCACATAGATAGGCTACTTCCAGTTCATCCAGTGCTTCCGCGCGGAAGCTGCCGCCGTTCAGCGAAGGATTCCCGCATGTCCGCACATAGCCCCGCCGGCGGGCAGCGGCCCTCCTCCGTCCGCACCGCCTTCGTCCCGGGCAGCCGCCTGCGCGGCTGGGTTGAGAGGTTCGGGGCGGGGCACGGCGGGTATCAGGTGAGGGATGACGACGACGGCCTGCGCCTTCTGGCGGACGACGGCGCCGCAGCGCTCCTGCAGGCTCCGTGGCCCAGCGACGGCCGTCCAGGCCGCGGCGCGGACGCCTTGGAAAGACTCGCGTCCCTCGCGTCGCAGCCGCGCCGGCTTGGCCTTTTGCTGGTCCGGCGTGGAGGTTATGGCGTGGCGGTGGCAAGCGAAGGTCTGGTGCTGGCGTCGAAAGTGGGCTCCACCTACGTGCAGTCCCGGACGGCAGCGGGCGGACAGTCCCAGCAGCGGTTTGCCCGGCGCCGGTCCAACCAGGCGGACGCACTGGTGGAAGCTGTTGCGGAGCAAACGCTTCGGGTGTTCAGCAGCGGGTCCTTCGAATACGTGGTTCCCGGCGGCGACAGGGCGTTGGCGGGCCTTGTCCTTGAACACCCGGCCCTGCGGGACTATTCGAAGTTCCCGCGGCTGGCCTACCTTGACGTTCCGAACCCCAAGGCCGCGGTGCTGAAGAAGGCGGCGGCGGATGCGTGTGCGGTCCGGATCCAGGTCAGCGATCCCCCGGCGTCCTAGCTGTCTCGACCGCCCCTGCTTCCGTCAGCCCAATTCGACGGTTCCCTGCGGATTCGATGCGGCGGAACGTCGAGCGGGCAGGGAACCGTCGAAACGGCGCCATGAAGGAAGGTGTCAGCAGCCCGTCAGCGGACGCCGGGGCCGCTGCTGGCGGTAGAGGTACCGGCCCGATTCCTTGAACCCGGCTTGGCCGTACAACTGCTGGGCGGCGTGATTCGCTGCGGTGACCAGCAACCAGAAGCGGTCCAGGCCGAGGGTGGTTCCCTCGGACAGGAGCGCCTGCAGCACCAGCGAAGCGAACCCCCGCCGGCGGTGGGCCGGGGACGTGGCCATGCAGTAGATCCCGCCCGTACCGTCCACCTGGGCGAGCCGGCCGACGGCGGCCGGCCCGCCGTCGTCGTCCCTCACGAGCGCATAAAGGGCACGGCATCCCGTCAGGATGCTCCGCGCAGTTTCCTGTTCTGCGTGGCCGCCCCGGCCGTCCACGCTCCACCAAAGGTCCAGCCATTCCTCGTCCGGCTGGTCCAGGATGTCGACTTTCCCAGCAGCCGCTGCGGGCACCGGCTCCGCCCCGGCAGGCAGGGCCATGATCAGCGTTTCCGACTGGCGGGTGAACCCTTGTTCGTCCAGGAAAGCGTTCAGGCCGGAGTTGGCAGGCGTGTCCGTCATCTGGAAGATCAGGGGCAGCCGCCGCTGCCGGTACCACTGAACCGCCCCGCGCAGCGCATCCGGCGGTTCCGCCGCGGTGTCCCGCGGCCACACCGAGTTGGCCCGCTGGGTGACCCCATCGGCAGCACGAAGGACCCACTCCCCCGTATCGTGACGCTCGACGGCGGGCCAGGCCGCGTCCATTAGCGCTTCATAGGCGCGGGCCGGCGGACCCGGAAGGCTGTGCACCATGGGGTCTCCTGTCTTCGGATAAACCTGAAGGCCCTCCCTGCCGGGAAGGCCTTCAGGTAACGCGGGTAATGCTTACTTGCCTTCGGCGGGCTTGGCACCCGGCTTGAAGTCCACGCCTGCTTCCTTGCGCTGCTGCGGCGTGATCGGGGCCGGGGCCGCCGTCAAGGGGTCATAGCCGTTGCCGGTCTTTGGAAAAGCGATGACGTCGCGGATGGACTCAACACCTGCCAGCAGTGCCACCACGCGGTCCCAGCCGAAAGCGATGCCGCCGTGCGGAGGGGCGCCGTACTTGAAGCCTTCCAGCAGGAAGCCGAACTTCGTCTGGGCATCTTCCCGGTCCAGGCCCATCAGTTCGAAGACCCGTTCCTGGACATCGCGCTCGTGGATACGGATGGAACCGCCGCCGATTTCGTTGCCGTTGCAGACGATGTCGTACGCGTAGGACAGGGCCGACTCCGGGTCCTGGTCGAACGTGTCCAGGAACTCGGGCTTGGGCGAGGTGAAAGCGTGGTGGACAGCCGTCCACTTGCCCGCGCCAACGGCCACATCCCCGGACGCCACCGCTGCGGCTGCCGGTTCGAACATGGGCGCGTCCACCACCCAGCAGAAGGCCCAGGCGTTGGGGTCGATCAGGCCGGTGCGGTGGCCGATTTCGACACGGGCAGCGCCGAGGAGGGCACGGGCCGCGGACTTCTCGCCTGCAGCGAAGAAGATGCAGTCACCGGGCTTGGCACCTACGGCGTCCGCCAGGCCTTCGCGCTCCTGGTCGGTCAGGTTCTTGGCGACAGGACCGGCGAGCTCGCCGTCTTCCTTGAACAGGACGTATGCAAGGCCCTTGTGGCCGCGCTGCTTGGCGAATTCCTGCCAGCCGTCCAGGGTGCGGCGCGGCTGGGAGGCACCGCCCGGCATCACGACGGCGCCGACGTACGGAGCCTTGAAGACGCCGAAGTTCGTGTCCTTGAAGAACCCGGTGAGCTCGGTCAGCTCCACGCCGAAGCGGAGGTCGGGCTTGTCCGAACCGTACCGGGCCATGGCGTCCGCGTACGTGATGCGCTGAATCGGCGTCGGGATCTCGACGTCGATCAGCTTCCACAGTGCCTTAACGATGTTTTCGCCGAGTGAAATGATGTCGTCCTGGTCCACGAAGCTGGCTTCGATGTCCAGCTGGGTGAACTCCGGCTGGCGGTCGGCACGGAAGTCCTCGTCGCGGTAGCAGCGCGCAATCTGGTAGTACTTTTCGAAGCCGCCCACCTGCAGGAGCTGCTTGAAAAGCTGCGGGGACTGCGGCAGGGCGTACCACGAACCCGGGGCCAGGCGGGCAGGGACCACGAAGTCGCGGGCGCCTTCCGGCGTCGAACGGGTCAGCGTGGGGGTTTCAACCTCTACGAAGCCATCCTGGTGCAGCAGTTCACGGGCCACCCGGTTTGCTTCTGACCGCAGCCGGAGGTTACGGGCGGGGCCGGGCCGGCGGAGGTCCAGGTAGCGGTGCTTCAGGCGTGCTTCCTCGCCCACTTCAACGTGCTCGTCGATCTGGAACGGCAGGGGCTCAGAAGTGTTGAGGATGACCACCTTGTCCGCCATGACCTCGATCTCGCCCGTGGCCAGGGCAGGGTTCTCGTTGCCCTCCGGCCGTTTCGAGACGGTGCCGGTGATCTGTAGGACATACTCGTTGCGCAGGCCATGGAAAACTTCTTCCTCGCGGACCACAACCTGTGCCACGCCGGAAGCATCGCGCAGGTCAACGAAGGCCACGCCACCGTGATCACGACGGCGGCCCACCCAGCCAGCCAGGGTTACGGTTTGTCCAATGTGCTCGGAACGAAGGGATCCGAGGTCATGTGTGCGCAGCACAGCACGCCTTTCTGCGGGGGTAACAGCGGGAAGATAACAGCAAAGTTAAATAGGATCGTTCAGGGAACGATTCCGTTCGAGTTTACCCGCTGCAAAGGGACTGTCACCGCATGATCGCGCATCAGCAACTGCAACGAAGGCTAGGCACCTTCGATGCCACCACCATCGGACTCGGCTCCATGCTGGGCGCCGGTGTGTTCGTCGTCTTCGCGCCCGCCGCCGCGCTGGCCGGGAATCTCCTGGTACTTTCGGTGGTGGTTGCCGGGGCTGTGGCGTACTGCAACGCCGTGGCGTCCGCTGCACTGGCCGCGAAATATCCCACGAGCGGCGGAACCTACGTGTATGGCCGCAAACAGCTCGGCGAGTGGCCAGGGTTCCTGGCGGGCTGGGGTTTTGTCACCGGGAAAACCGCCTCATGCGCGGCGATGGCGCTCACGTTCGGCACCTATGCGGCCGGCGGTTACGCGGTACCTGTGGCCATCTCGGCGGTGGTGGCATTAACGGTGGTCAACCTGCTGGGCATCACCCGGACGGCCCTGCTGACCAGGATCCTGCTGTGCGTGGTGCTGGCCACGCTGGTGTTCGTCGCTGTCGCGGCGATTGTTGGACCGCATCCGGCTGCGGCCACACTGGCGCCAGGCTCCCCGGGAGGGCCTGGCGGGGTGCTGCCTGCTGCCGGCCTGATGTTTTTCGCCTTCGCCGGCTACGCCCGCATCGCCACGCTGGGAGAGGAAGTCAAGAACCCGTCCCGCTCCATCCCGCGGGCCATCCTTGCCGCGCTGGCGGCCGCCTTCGCCATCTACCTGGCGCTGGCGCTGCTGCTGCTCAACCACCTTCCCGGCGGACAACTGGCGGCCACGCAGACCCCGTTGCTGGAAGCCGTGCTGCAGTCACAACTGTCGGCCGGCGCGCCGGTAGTGCAGGCGGGTGCAGCAGCCGCGTGCCTGGGCGCGCTCCTTGCTCTCATTACCGGGGTGGGCCGCACCACCTTGGCCATGGCGCGTGAGCGGGACCTTCCCCGGCCGCTGGCCCGGGTGGGCGGAAAGCACACTGTTCCGTACGTTGCGGAAGTCGCCGTGGCCGCCGTCGTTATCCTGCTTCTGCTGACCGCCGACGTCATGACTGTGGTGGGCTTTTCAAGTTTCGGCGTGCTCGTTTATTACGCCGTAGCGAACGCCTCTGCCTACACGCTGAAGCCGCACCCGGGGTACGCACCCAAGTGGCTGAACGCGGTCGGCTTCGTTGCCTGCCTGCTGCTGGCCTTCACGCTTCCCCCGGCCTCCGTGCTGACCATGACGGCGGTCCTGGCCATTGGCGTGGCGGGACGCTTGCTGGTGCTGCGCCTCCGCCGCTAGCGTCGCACGGCGGGGCGGACGGGCTAAACGGCTGCTGGGGCCACTTGGTTGGTTGCCGCCACCTGGACGGCGAGATCCTCGGGCGCCGGTGTCCAGGTTTCCGGGAACGCCACCACCTGTTCGCCGGTGCGGATGTCCTTAACCTGGTGGGTGCCGTCGTCGTCCGTGAACCAGACGAAGGGAATGCCTCGCCGGTCAGCGAACTTGATCTGCTTGCCGAACTTTTCGGCCTTTGCCGCTACTTCCGTGGCAATTCCCCTGCTCCGGAGCTGGGCGGCTACGTCCTGCGCCGCACTCCAGCTGTCGTCGGAGGTGAGGGCAACCAGCACGGCGGTGGGAACGGAGCGTGAAGCCTTGGCCAGATCCTGGCTGAGGATGCGGGAGACCAGCCGCGTGACGCCGATTGAAAGGCCCACCCCCGGGAACTTCCGGTTGCCCTTTGAAGCCAGTGCATCGTAGCGGCCGCCAGAGCAGATGGAGCCGAGCTGCTCGTGGCCCACCAAAACGGTTTCCACCACGGTGCCGGTGTAGTAGTCCAGGCCGCGGGCGATGCTGAGGTCAGCCACCACCTTGCCGGGGGCACGCTGAACAGCCGCTTCGATGACCTGTTCCAGCTCATTCAGGCCTTCATCCAGCAGCTCATTGCTGACGCCCATCGCCTGAACCTGTGCCACAAAGGACGTGTCCTCGGTGCGGATCGCAGCCAACTGCAGGGCTTTCCGGGCCTGTTCATCTGTGGCCCCCAGCTCCGCCTTCAGCAGGTCAGCCACCTTGTCCGGGCCGATCTTTTCGAGTTTGTCGATGCTCCGCAGCACGCCGGCCGTGTCCTCCAGCCCAATGCCGCGGTAGAAGCCCTCCGCGAGCTTGCGGTTGTTGATCCGCAGGCGGAAGTCCGGGATGGGAAGGGCGCTCAGGGCCTCGGCAATCACCAGCGCAATCTCGACGTCATACCGAAAAGGCAGGTCGCCGTCCCCCACCACGTCAATGTCCGCCTGCGTGAACTCACGGGCACGGCCCTCCTGCGGACGCTCACCGCGCCATACCTTCTGGATCTGGTAACGCCGGAAGGGGAAGGCGAGGTAGCCGGCGTTTTCCACCACGTACCGGGCGAACGGGACCGTGAGGTCAAAGTGCAGGGCAAGTGCGTGCGGATCGGCCTTCCCACCCTTGACAGGGTTCTCGCTTTCGTCCTCCTGGAGGCGGCTGAGACCGTACACTTCCTTGTCGATTTCACCCTTGCGCAGCAACTGCCCCACTGTTTCCACGGCCCGGGTCTCGATGGAACCGAAACCATGCAGCTCGAACACCCGGCGCAGCGTGTCCAGCACATGCAGCTCCACCAGCCGCTCCTCGGGAAGCCACTCGGGGAATCCGGACAGGGAGGCGGTGCGTGCCATGGTGGATTTTCTCCTCATTGGTGAAGTGCCTGGGACTTGCCCGGCATCCCGAAACGGGCCAGGAACGGCGGGAGTCCAGCCAGTCATGCATAAACTATGTGCGGCAGTCAGTTTATGCGTCATCCGCCAGCATCTCTAATGCGGCGGACCGGCAGGCTAGGCCGTCAGACAACTGCGCCCGGGGCCTTGCGCCACGACGTGCAGCAGCCCGACACATAAGGAGGACCCTTGGCGGCCAGTTCACGCAGCGCCCGCGAAGCAAAGCGTCGCATCCAGCAGATGGAAGCCAAGCGCGAACTGCGGCGGGACCAGGAGAAGCGGCGCAGGCGCGACAACATCATTGCCGCCGGTGCCGGAACCGCCGCCGTGGTGCTCGCCGTCGTACTCCAGCTCACTGCTTTTGCCGGGAACCCGACCGAAGAGGAGTTCGCCGCCGCCGAGGCGGGGCTGACCAGCCCGTCCGCCTCCGCATCTGCAAGTCCCACGGCGCAGGCGACCAACGGCCCGAATATCCCGGCTGCCGAAACGGCTGCGGGCAAAACCTTCACCGGCGACCTGGTCATCAACGGTTCTGCCCTCGCTGTGGAGCTGAACGGTGCGAAAGCCCCGCAGGCCGCCGCTGTCTTCAAGTCCCTCAGCGACGAGGGCTACTACAACGGGAAAACGTGCCACCGACTCACCACAGGTGAGACCTTCGGGGTGCTGCAGTGCGGCGCCTCCGGCCCTGAGGGCCAAGGCGATCCTGCCTACACGTGGGGACCCCTGGAGAACACCCCCGCTGACAATAGTTATCGGGCCGGAACTGTGGCCGTCGCCCGCACGGGAAACAACGCCTTTGGGAACGGCAAACAATTCTTCATCGTCTACAAGGACACAGTCATCCCGGCCGACTCCGCCGGCGGCTACACGGTGGTGGGAAGGGTGACATCCGGCCTCGATGTGGTCTCGAAGATAGCTGCTGCCGGAATTACGCCGGGCAGCAGCGACACGGACGGCGCACCTGTGGAACCAGTCACGATAGACTCGTTTTCTCTGAAGTAGGAGGCCCGGCCACGGAGCTGCGGCGCAGGACCTGAGTATTTTCCTTCAAGCGAAAGACTTTTAGCGGTGACAGACAGTCAGAAATCCGACGAAACAGCAACAGACCTGACCGGGACGGCGGCACCCGCCGCCGACGAGGCAGCATCTGAAGCAACCACCACCCCGGCAGCGGAAGCTCCTGCGGAGGACGCACCCGAAAGCAGTGCCCCGGCAGCGGAAGCCCCCGTGGAAAACGCTCAGGAAAGCAACGTGCCGGCAGCGGAAAGCCCCGTGGAAAACGCACCCGAAAGCAGTGCCCCGGCTCCGGCTCCCCGCCCCGCGCCCTCCCCGGCCGCCTTCGCCTCCCGCCCCAAGCCCGCCGCCGCACCTGTGGCAGCACCGGCCGCCGCAGTCCCCTCCACGTCCTTGGCGGAAGCCTCAAAATGGGGACGCGTTGAGGGCGACGGACACGTTTTCCTGAACATCGACGGCGGCGAGCACCCCGTGGGCCAGTACCCGGACGTCAGCGATGACGAAGCCCTGGCTTACTTCGCCCGGAAGTACGACGACGTCGTGGCCCAGATTGTGCTGCTCGAGCAGCGCGTGAGCTCCAAGGCTCCGAGCACCGACATGCAGAAGACCGTCACGCACCTTCGCGAGCAGCTGGCTGAGCGCAACATGGTGGGCGACCTCCGGTCGGCCGAGGCGCGCCTTGACAAGCTCTCCACCCAGATCGCTGAACTGGAAAAGGCGGAGAAGGCTGAGCATGACGCCGTCCGCGCCTCTGAGCTCGCCGCCCGCGAGGCGATTGTGGCCGAAGCCGAGCAGATTTCCGGTCAGGATCCGGCCCAGACGCAGTGGAAGACCTCCAGCTCCAGGATGAATGAACTCTTCGAGAGCTGGAAGGCTGCCCAGAAGAGCGGAGTCCGGCTGGGCCGCAGCAACGAGGACGCCCTGTGGAAGCGGTTCCGCGCAGCCCGCACCGTTTTCGACCGCCACCGCCGCGCCTACTTCTCCCAGTTGGACAGCAACAACTCCGCTGCCAAGTCCGCCAAGGAGAAGCTGATCGCCGAAGCCGAGGCACTGTCAACCTCCACTGACTGGGGTTTCGCCGCCGGCGAGTACCGCCGCCTGATGGACCAGTGGAAGGCCTCACCGCGGGCCAGCCGCAAGGACGACGACGCCCTGTGGGCAAGATTCCGTGCCGCCCAGGACGTCTTCTTCACAAACCGCCAGGCCGCCAATGACGAGATCGACCAGGAGTACGCGGCAAACCTCACGGTCAAGGAAGCCCTCCTGACAGAGGCCAACGCAATCCTGCCGGTGAAGGACCTGACAGCTGCCAAGAAGGCCCTGCAGTCCGTTCGTGACCGCTGGGAAGAGGCCGGCAAGGTCCCCCGCGCGGACATGGGCCGCATCGAGGCTGGACTGCGGAAGGTAGAGGATGCAGTGCGGCACGCTGAAGAAGAGCAGTGGCAGCGGTCCAATCCCGAGCGGAAGGCACGCACCAACAGCGCCCTCTCCCAGCTGGAGTCCGCTATTGCAGGACTGCAGGATGATCTGGCCAAGGCCGAAAAAACCGGCGACCAGCGCAAGATCAAAGCTGCACAGGAGGCCCTGGAAGCACGCCAGGCCTGGCTCGACCAGATCCAGCGCTCGGCCAGCGAACTGTCTTAAGCCTGCCGCCTGACTCATCAGGCGGCCGCTCGTGGCAGGCCCGGCTCCGGTTATCCACATACCCGGAACCGGGCCTGTGCCTGTTAAGGGCTGCGGCGGCAGGATGGATGAATGGCGATTCCCTCACCTCCTCCCTCCGCCACCCACGGCAAGGACCATGTCCAGGGTGGAGAAGCAGCACCCCGTTTTCCTGAGTTGTACGCTCCCGGCATGCCCTTCGCCTCTCCGGAGTTACAAACCCTAGCCTCGGACGGCCTGCTGGAACGTTTCCACCAACACGGCTACACAGTCCCGGGAGCCAAGGCTTCTCCGCAGCTGCGAGCACGCGCAGCAGCGGGAGCCGTGCCAGCGGCCGTGCGCCAGCGGGTAGTAGCGGGCCGGATGACCGCGGCGTGGATCTACGGCTGCGCCGGCGAGCCGGACCGGCTGGCCCTCCTGGTGGACTCCAAACGGCGGGTATCGAGCTTACGGAACACCAGGGGCTGCACCCTGCATGAGGTGAAGCTTGGCCCCTTCGACGTCGTCAGCCTCGGCGGCCTGATGGTGTCCAGTCCCCTCCGGACTGCACTCGACATTGCCCTCCACGTGGAGGCCGAGCGCGCCATCCCCACCCTGGAGGGGCTGCTCGCCCGCCCGCAGAACGACGTGCGCCTGCGCCTGCTGGTTCTTGCAATAGAGGCGAGCCCGCGTGTTCCCCACAAAAAAGCCGCATTGGAGAAGTTGGCCCGGCTAGGTCCGGCGCTTGTTCCCGGTGGTGCGGTAGACGTCGAAAACCCCGTCAATGCGGCGGACCGCACTGAGGACGTGGTGCAGGTACTTGGGGTCCCCCATCTCAAAGGCGAACTTTGAGATAGCCACCCTGTCCGTGGAGGTATGGACGCTGGCAGCGAGGATGTTGACGTGGTTTTCGGACAGAACACGCGTGACGTCGGAGAGCAGCGATTTGCGGTCCAGCGCCTCCACCTGGATCTCCACCAGGAACACGCTGGACTGCGTCGGTGCCCAGTCCACGTCGACGATCCTGTCCGGCTGGTCCTTCAGGTCCGAGATGTTGGTGCAGTCCGTGCGGTGCACTGACACGCCCGATCCCCTGGTGACAAAACCGAGGATGGGGTCAGGCGGCACGGGAGTGCAGCAACGGGCGAGCTTTACCCAGACGTCGCCGACGCCGCGGACCACAACGCCGGAATCGGAGAACCGTGCCTTGGTGACCTGGGTGGGGACGCTGACTTCGGTGATGTCATCATCGGTGCTCTCATTGCCGCCAAGGCTTTCGACCAGCTTCTCCATGACCGACTGTGCGGAGGTATGCCCGTCGCCCACACCGGCGTAGAGGCCGGAAATGTCAACGTACTTGAATTCCTGGGCCACCGCGGCGAGGGCCTCATGTGTCATCAGGCGTTGCAGCGGAAGATTCTGCTTCCGCATGGCCCGGGTCAGCAGTTCCTTGCCGCGGTCGATCGCCTCTTCACGGCGTTCCTTGCTGAACCACTGACGGATCTTGTTGCGGGCCCTGGCGCTCTTGACGAAGTGCTGCCAGTCCTGGCTGGGTCCGGCACCTTCGGCCTTAGAGGTGAAAATCTCCACCCAGTCACCGTGGTTCAATTCGCTGTTGAGCGGAACCAGTTTCCCGTTCACCCGGGCGCCGATGGTCCGGTGTCCCACCTCGGTGTGCACGGCGTAGGCGAAGTCCACGGGAGTGGACCCGGCCGGCAGGGCCATGACCTCACCCTTGGGGGTGAAAACGAACACCTCACGGGCGTTGATCTCGAACCGCAGCGAATCAAGGAACTCGCCGGGATCAGAGGTTTCCTGCTGCCAGTCCACCAGGGACCGCAGCCAGCCCATGTCGCCGTCACGGGGGCTGCCGGGGCCAACAGCCGTGCGGTTGGGCTGGTCCTTGTACTTCCAGTGCGCGGCGACGCCGTACTCGGCGCGGCGGTGCATCTCGTGGGTTCGGATCTGGATCTCCACCGGCTTGCCGCCGGGACCGATCACCGTGGTGTGCAGCGACTGGTACATGTTGAACTTGGGCATCGCGATGTAGTCCTTGAACCGGCCGGGCAGCGGGTTCCAGCGCGAATGCATAGAGCCGAGAGCCGCGTAACAGTCCCGGACGGAGTCCACCAGGACCCGGACACCCATGAGGTCGTTGATGTCGTCGAAGTCTTTGTCGCGGACCACCATCTTCTGGTAAATCGAGTAGTAGTGCTTGGGGCGGCCGGTAATGGTTGCCTTGATCTTGGCGGTGCGGAGATCCTCCGTGATCTGGTCCCGGATGACGCTCAGGCTCTTTTCCCGCTCAGGCGTCCTGTCCCCCACCATGCGGACAATCTCTTCGTACACCTTCGGATAGAGGGCAGCGAAGGAGAGGTCCTCGAGTTCCCACTTAATGGTGTTCATGCCCAGGCGGTGGGCCAGCGGGGCGAAGATTTCCAGGGTTTCCCGGGCCTTGCGGGCCGAAGATTCGGCGGAGACAAAGCGCCATGTGCGGGCGTTGTGGAGCCGGTCCGCCAGTTTGATCATCAGCACGCGGATGTCCTTGGCCATGGCCACGACCATCTTGCGTACAGTTTCGGACTGGGCTGCTTCCCCGAAGCTGACCTTGTCCAGTTTGGTCACGCCGTCAACAAGCATGGCCACTTCGGGGCCGAAGTCACGCTTCAGATCGGCAAGTGTGTAGGGGGTGTCCTCCACGGTGTCGTGAAGGAGGGCCGCCGCCAGGGTGGTTCCGCTCAGTCCCAGTTCGGCGAGGATGGTGGCCACTGCCACCGGATGGGTGATGTAGGGATCACCGCTCTTGCGCTTTTGCCCCCGGTGGCTTTGTTCCGCCACGTCGAAAGCGCGTTGGATCAGGTCGAAATCCTCTTTGGGATTGTTGGCCCTGACGGTCCTCAGAAGCGGCTCGAGGATGGGCGAGTAATTTGCAGTGCCACGTCCCGTCAGGCGGGCGAGCCTGGAGCGGGTGCGTTCCCGCCGGCCTGGGAACGTGGGGCGGGAACCGGAGTTGTCCACGGGGACCAAAGAACCTGAGCGCGCGGAAGCGGCCACTCCGGTCTGCAGACCGGCGGGACTTTTATCTCCTTGTGCCGTTGGCACCGACGCCGAACGTTCTTCCAATGAAGCACCCCTCACCACCGTTTAATTACTTCAGTCTATTCCTCAGGCCACGGACTTATTAAACCGGCCTCTTAAAACAGGACGGGCCGGGCAGCGTCAAGGTTCTGACACTGCCCGGCCCCGGAGACGGCTCAGGCCTGGGCCGGCTCCACCGCTGTTGATCCCGACCTTGAAGAGGACTCGGCCCGGCGGTGCTCCACGCGCTTGGCCTGCCTCACCAGGTCGGGCTCGTTCTGGCGCAGCCAGGCATACATGGGGGCGGCGATGAAGATGGTGGCCGCAGTTCCAATGAGGATGCCAACGAACAACGCAAGCGAGAGGTCGCGCAGCGTTCCCGCGCCCAGCAGGCCTGCGCCGATGAACAGGATGGCACCTACGGGGAGGATTGCAACCATCATCGTGTTGATCGAGCGGACCAGGGTCTGGTTCACGGCGAGGTTGACTTCCTCGGCAAAGGTGCGCCGGGTTGATGCGTCCAGGTCCGCCGTGTTCTCGCGGATCTTGTCGAATACCACCACCGTGTCGTAGAGCGAGTAGCTCAGGACAGTCAGGAACCCGATGATGGCGGACGGGGTGACCTCGAAGTCACTGAGGGCATACACCCCGGCGGTGACAAACATCGTGACGGCCATGCCGGCAATAGCCGAAAGCGACATCTTCCAGGTGCGGAAGTACAACGCCATCAGCACCGCGGCCAGCAGCACAAAGATCACCAGGCCGATCAGTGCCTGCTTGGTCACGTCAGCACCCCATGTCGGCCCCACAAAGGTTGACGTCACCTCGTTGTCCGTAACGCCATAGGCAGAGGTCAGGCCCTCCTTGATCCGGAGGGTCTCGTCATCGGTGAGCTTGTCGGTCTGGATCCGCATAGTGGTTCCCGCCACGTTGGCAACGCGCGGCACGCTGCCCTCCACCACATCGGTAACGGCTTTTTCGCCCACCGCAGCGTCAGTGGTCTTTACGTTCGAGACCGTGAATTCGGAGCCGCCACGGAACTCGATGCCGAGGTTGAACCCGCCCTTGGCCACCGGAATCAGGATGGACAGGGCAACGGCTACCGCCGCAATGAGGAACCAGATCTTCTTGGCGCCCACAAAGTTGTAGGAGCGCTTGCCCGTATAGAGCTCGTTGCCGAAATTAGCGAAGCTTGGCATTACTTGTTCTCCTTCGCTGCAGACTTCGAGGAGCCTGCGAGCTGCTCCTGCTTCTGCGCCATCCGGCGTTCGGCAATGGTCATCCGGCGTTCTGCCTCGGCTACCGCACCTGCGTTCTTGGCGGGGACCACTGCTGCGGGCTTGTCTTCGGGGGTACGGATACGGCCCGCACCGCGGTAGAGCGGTACAGCGCCCAGGCGCTTGGGGTCAAGGCCGGACAGCCGGTGGCCCTCACCAAAGAACTTCGTACGCGCCAGCAGCTGCAGCGTGGGGTGCGTGAACATAAACACCACAATGAGGTCGGCGATGGCGGTGAGCCCCAGCGTGAAGGCGAAGCCACGGACGTTGCCCACAGCCACGAAGTACAGGACCAGGGCCGCAAGAAGGTTGACGGCCTTGGAGGCAAGGACGGTCCGCTTGGCCCGCTTCCAGCCGTTTTCGACGGCGGACACCAGGCCGCGTCCCTCACGGAGCTCATCACGGATGCGCTCGAAGTAGACGATGAACGAGTCTGCCGTCTGGCCGATGGCGACGATGATGCCTGCCACGCCAGCCAGGGACAACCGGTAGTTTTCGGTCCAGCCCAGGATGGCGATGGCGAGGTAGGTCAGGATGCCGGCCACCACCAGCGAGGCAATGGTCACGAATCCGAGGGCGCGGTACTGGAACAGCGAGTACACCACCACCAGCAGCAGCCCGATCACGCCCGCAAGGAGGCCCATGCGCAGCTGTTCGCCACCGAGGGTGGCGGAAATCTGCTGCTCGCTCTGGATCTCGAAGCTGATGGGCAGTGCGCCGAACCGAAGCTGGTCCGAGAGCGCCTTTGCGCTCTGTTCCGTGAAGCCGCCGGTGATCTGGGGGCGGCCGTCCGTAATGACGGCAAGCGAGCGGGGAGCGGAAATGACCTGGTCATCCAGCACAATGGCGAACTGGGCCTTCGGGTCGTTGCCCGTGTCACCGCCGGCAGCCACGTAGAACTGGTTCAGCCGTTCGGTGACCTCCTTGAACTTGGCTGTACCTTCGTCGTCGAACTGGATGTTGACGGCCCACTCGTTCGTGACGGCACCCTGCGCACCCTGCTGAAGCTGGAAGGAGGACGTGACGATGTTGCTGCCCTTGACCTCCACGGGGCCGAGGATGTACTTGACGGCCGGGTTCGTCTCGGAAGCAGGCTCACAGGTGACCAGCGGCTTGGCCGGGTCCGAACGCTCCTGCTCATCCTGGGCCGGGTTGTCACAGTCCAGGGCTTCAAACTGCCGGTAGATCTCCGGCGTGATCCAGTTGGTGTCGCTGCCGTTGGTGGGTTTCGCCGCCGGCTTGGGCAGCTGGTCCTCAGGGGCCCGCGACTCCTGCGGGACGGGTGCGCCCGCTCCGTTGAGGAGGACGGGACGGAAGTTCATGTCGGCGGAGGCCTGGATCAGGTCGCGCGTCTGTGTCGAGGGGGTACCGGGAAGGCTGACCACCACGTTGCGCCCCGACTGCGTGCTGATCTCTGCTTCAGCGACACCGGAGCCGTCCACGCGCTGGCGAATGATCGCCACAGCCTGGTTGAGCTGTTCTTCATTGATATCCGAACCGCCCTCCACCTTCGGCGCCAGGATCATCTGGGTGCCGCCTTCGAGGTCGAGCGCCAGCTTGGGCGCCCAGCTCGCTTGGCCGGCCATGGTGCCGCCCGCAAGGACGGCAGTCAGCACGGCGAGGATTACGCCGAGCCAGACCAGGACCCTGAGGCCTGGTTTCTTAGAACCAGTTCGTGCCATTGTTGATCTTTCTCTTATTCACGGAGGAACCGCCGGTGCGTGCTTGTCGCTGGCACCGGCGGCGTTCCGCAGCCGTAGAGGTGTTGTAAAGAACCAGCCGGACTAGTTGTCCTTCTTGCCCTCATCATTGAGGCGCTTGAGGGTTTCGTCCGGCGTCTCAGCCGTTGAACCGGCGCTGCCGGTCTCCTGGGCGGTAAGGGATGAAGCGTCATCCGGCACGGCGGGGGCGTCGGCTTCCGGAACAACTACGGGCTCAATGATCTTGGTGACGGCCTGGCGGTGCACTGTGGCGAGGTTGCCTGGGGAAAGTTCCAGGGTGACCTTGTTCTCCTCATCGTCGATGTCAACGATGCGGCCGAACAGGCCGAAGCTGGTCATAACGTCGACGCCCGGGCCGAACTTCGACTGGAGCTCCGCCTGCTGCTGCTGCGTCTTCTTGTTGCGGCGGAACATCATGAAGATGAAAACGCCGAGCATGACGAACAGGAGAATTGACATTAAATCCAAGGGGAATTCCGTCCTTATATAGTGCCTGGCTGATTATTGAGCCTGGCTGAATTTCCAGCAAGATCGGCCTCGCTCCAGCCAAGGGCAGACCTGTCAGGCAGCCAGAGGCCTGACGGGTTCCTTCCCCAGCGGCGCGGGCGGCCGGTGCTGCCCACGAAACAAAGACCCGAACGTGCCGAGCGTCATACCAGTCTAAAGGGAAAAACTGAAGGGAGCCTGTTATTGGCTATCCGGGGCCCAGCCTTCCGTGCCCCCGGCGTCCCCGCCGGCGGTTTCGAAGAGGTCCAGCGGCTCCTGCCCGAAGACGCCGGAAGGGATGGCGTAGCCGAGGTGGGTCCAGGCAGGAGCCATGGCGATCCGGCCACGCGGGGTGCGGCCCAGAAGCCCCTCCCGGACCAGGAAGGGTTCGGCAACGGTTTCCACGGTCTCGGTTTCTTCTCCGACGGCGATGGCGAGGGTAGAGAGCCCGACAGGGCCGCCGCCAAACTTCGTGATCAGCGCCTCCAGGACCGACCGGTCCAGCCGGTCCAGTCCTTTTTTGTCCACTTCGTACATGTCCAGCGCAGCGGATGCCGCCCGCGCGTCGATCTGTTCGATGCCGTGGACCAGCGCCCAGTCCCGTACCCGCCGTAACAGCCTGTTGGCGATACGGGGTGTGCCGCGTGAACGTCCGGCGATTTCGCTGAACCCGGCGGAGTTGACCTTGAGGTCCAGCAGTCCCGCGGAGCGCCGCAGGACAAGCTCGAGCTCGGCAACGGAATAGAACTCCAGGTGCCCGGTGAAGCCGAAGCGGTCGCGTAGCGGCCCGGGCAGCAGGCCGGCCCGGGTGGTCGCCCCCACCAGGGTGAACGGCGGAAGTTCGAGCGGAATGGCTGTAGCGCCGGCTCCCTTGCCCACCACGATGTCCACGCGGAAGTCCTCCATGGCCATGTAGAGCATTTCTTCGGCCGGCCGGGACATGCGGTGGATCTCGTCAAGGAACAGGACTTCGCCCTCCGACAGGGAGGAAAGGATGGCCGCGAGGTCTCCCGCATGCTGGATGGCGGGGCCGCTGCTGATCCGCAGCGGGGCGTTCATCTCGGACGCAACAATCATGGCCAGCGTGGTCTTGCCCAGGCCCGGCGGACCGGAAAACAGCACGTGGTCCGCGCTCCGGCCCCGCATCCGGGAGGCCTGCAGCACCAGTGACAGCTGCTTGCGGACCCGGTGCTGTCCTACGAAGTCGTGCAGGTTCTTGGGCCGGAGCGCGGCCTCGATGGCCCGCTCCTCCGGCTCCTCCCCCGCCGCCACCACTGACGGTTCAGCCACGGCTGCCTACGCGGTTGCCGGCACGTGCCCCGTCCTGGCCCAGCCAGCGAAGGGTGGTCCGCAGGATCTCCGGAACATTGCCACGGAAAGAGACTTCCGGATCATCGGCCAGCGCCTTGTCGATACTCGCTGAAGCGTCCTTTTCGGACCAGCCGAGGCTGGTCATGGCGGCGACTACCTGCGGCTTCCAGGCAGCTTCCGCAGCGGTGGGTGCACTGGCTGCACCGGCGGTGCCGTGCGGAACCAGCTTTCCGGCGAGCTCCAGGACGATCCGGCCGGCCACCTTCGGGCCGATTCCCGGCACTTTGGTGAAGGTTTTGCTGTCCTCTGTGTGTGCCGCCACCCGGATGGCCTCGGGATCGTGCACTGCAAGAACCGCCAAAGCCAGCCGTGGGCCCACCCCGCTCACACTGAGCAGGACATCGAAAACCTCACGCTCGTCGTCGGACGCGAAGCCGAAGAGGGTAAGCGAATCCTCCCGGACGATCAGGGACGTATAAAGCTGGCCCTCCTCCCCCGTGCGGAGCCCGCTGAGGGTCTGCGGCGTGGCGTTGACACTCATTCCCGCGCCGTTGAGGTCAATGACGGCCGTGGACAGCCCAACGTGCGCTACGGTTCCGCGGAGGAAACTAATCAAGGGCGTGGCTCCTGGTGTACTGCCGGGCGGCCATTGGGGAAGAGGGCTGGACCGGCTATCCGAACATATTTACGAATACCCTAGCAAGCAGCCAGGACAATCAACGTGCGCGCCGCACCTTCGCTTCGGCTTCGGCCCACGCTCTCTGAGCCGGCGTCAGCGAAGAACTCCCCGGCCCGGTGGTGGCAACGGCCGCACCGCTGCCTGCCCGCCAGGCGTGGGTGATGGCCAGCGCCAAGGCGTCGGCGGCGTCGGCCGGGCGGGGCGGCGCGTCCAGCCGGAGGATCTTGGTGACCAGCTTGGTCACCGCGTCCTTGTTGGAGTTGCCGCTGCCGGTGACGGCAGCTTTGACTTCCGACGGAGTGTGCAGCGCCACAGGGATGCCGCGGCGCGCAGCGGCGGCAATCACCACGCCAGACGCTTGGGCAACGCCCATCACCGTGCTCACGTTGAGCTGGGAAAAGACGCGTTCGACGGCGAGGACCTGGGGTTCGTAGCGGTCCAGCCACTCGTCGATGGCCAGGGCGATCACCAGGAGCCGCTGGTCCAGCGTTTCCTCCGGGGAGGTTCCCACCACGCCGACGGCCACCATGGTGGCGCGCCTGTTCCGTTCCACGTCCACCACCCCGATGCCGCAGCGGGTGAGCCCTGGGTCAACCCCCAGTACTCGCAGCGTCACGGGCACCCGATGACAGCAGGCGCGCAGGATTCAGCGCGCACCCAGGTCTGTGCAGGAAAGCCGGCTTCAGCGGGCAAGGCCGGGCGTCACTCGGATTCCAGGGCGGCCTGGACTTCGTCGCTGAGGTCAGCGTTGCTGTAGACGTTCTGGACGTCGTCGAGGTCCTCCAGGGCATCCACGAGCTTCATGAACTTCCTGGCCGCTTCCAGGTCCAGGGGCACTTCCATGGACGGGACGAACTCGGCCTCGTCCGTGTCGTACTCAATCCCTGCATCCTTGAGGGCATCGCGGACGGCCTGGAGGTCCTTCGGATCCGAGTGGATTTCGAAGGACTCGCCGTTGTCCTTGACTTCCTCGGCGCCGGCGTCGAGGACAGCCATCAGGACGTCGTCCTCCGTGAGGTCCTTCTTCGGCAGGGACACCACGCCCTTGCGGCTGAAAAGGTAGCTGACCGAGCCTGGATCGGCGATGGTGCCGCCGTTGCGGGAAATGGCCAACCGGACTTCCGACGCCGCGCGGTTTTTGTTGTCCGTCAGGCACTCGATCAGCAGCGCCGAACCCTGCGGGCCCCGGCATTCATACATGATCTCGGTGTAGTCAACCACTTCGCCGGTGAGCCCGGCGCCGCGCTTGATGGCGCGGTCGATGTTGTCAGCCGGGACGGACGTCTTCTTGGCCTTGGTGACGGCGAGCTCAAGGCCGGGGTTGCCGGAGAGGTCCGGTCCGCCCATGCGGGCAGCGACTTCGATGTTCTTGATCAGCTTGGCGAACGACTTTGCACGGCGGCTGTCGAGGATGGCCTTCTTGTGCTTGGTCGTTGCCCATTTGGAGTGCCCTGACATGCTTTACGCTTCTCCTCTGATCATGCGGATAAAAAGTTCGTGTACGCGTTTTTCCCCAGTCACTTCCGGGTGGAAGGAGGTGGCCAGCAGGTGGCCGGAACGCACTGCAACAATTCTAGCCGTCCCCGGCAACGGGACTGCGTGGGACGCGTGCTCCGGATCCGCCGGTTCCACCTGGGCCAGGATCTCCACATCGGGGCCTACGCGTTCCACCCAGGGGCCCCGGATAAAGACGGCGTGGACAGGAGGAACGCCGGAATCCGTGGCGCTGAAATCCAGTCCCTTAAAGTCCAGGTCGGTTTCGAAAGACTCGCGCTGCCGGCCGAAGGCGTTGCGCCGCACGGTGATGTCCAGGCCCCCGAAGGTCTGTTGCGGTGCTCCGGAAAGGTCAGTGGCCGGGTCGGCAATGTCCGATGCAAGCAGAATCATGCCGGCGCAGGAACCGTATACAGGCAGGCCTTCGGCGATGCGTTCCCGGAGGGGCTCAGCCAGCTCGAAGGCGCGGGCGAGCTTGTCGATTGCCGTGGATTCCCCGCCGGGAATGATCAGCCCGTCCAGGCCGTCCAGTTCCTTCGGGCGGCGGATGGCTACACCCTCGGCGCCGGTTGCCTCGACGGCGCGGAGGTGCTCGCGGAAGTCACCTTGGAGCGCCAGCACGCCGATCCGCAGGCCGGAGCCAAGGCGCGCCAAAGGGCCTGAAGGGGAATTTGTCATCCACCCAGCATACGTGGCCAAGCCTTCCTTACCGGCCCGGCAACCACACCCCGACGGCCGTTCCATGCCCTTGCTGGGATATATTCGAACAATGCTCTACTTCAGTGTTCCGCTCGGCAAGCTGGTTCGCCGTGTGTCCCGGCTACGGGGCGGCGGTTCTGCCCTGCCCGGGCTCGTGGTCGAAAAAATCGATCCCGGCTTCATGCGCCGGACGCTCACCACGCTCCCCCACGGCGTCGCCGTGGTCAGCGGCACCAACGGCAAAACCACCACCACCAAAATGGTGGTGGAGCTGCTGGAGAGCCAGGGGCTCAAGGTCTTCACCAACCGCACCGGCAGCAACTTCACGCGCGGTGTGGCCGCCGCGCTGCTGGGTGAAGTGGACTGGCGCGGCCGGCTCGACGCCGACATCGCTGTCCTGGAACTGGACGAGGCCCACGCCGTGCACTTCGTCAACAGCGTCCCGCCCCGGTACTGCCTGCTGCTGAACGTCCTCCGCGACCAGCTGGACCGGTTCGGCGAGATCGACAAGACGGCACAGCTGCTCCAGCACATCGCCGCCAAGACCACCGGGACTGTGGTGCTGAACCGCGAGGACCCCCGTGTAGCCAGGATTGCCGCCACCCTCACCGGTCAGGACGTCAAGTACTTTGGCCTGGACGATTCACTGCTGGGCACCTTCCCGAACGACGACGACATGCGCGCCGCCCCCGGAAGCCCCGCTCCGGCAGGCCTGCCGGAAAAGCCCGCGGCCGACGTCGTACTCCGCAAAGTAGGTGCGGACACCGCCGATTTTGAGTACGACGGCGTCACGGTCTCCACCGGGATGAAGCTCCGCGGCGTATACAACATCTTCAATGCCGCCGCCGCGCTGACCCTCGCGCGGAGCATTTGCGGTGGCGGCGCCGCCACCGCCGACCACGACACCCTGCTGACGGCACTCGCCCAGGTTGCGCCCGCGTTCGGACGCGGCGAAAGCCTGACGGTGGACGGCCAGCCCCTGGACCTCGTCCTGGTCAAGAACCCCAGCGGGTTCCGGCTCGGCCTAAAATCCTTCCCCGCCGGCGGTTACGCCACCATGATCGCCATCAACGACAACTACGCCGACGGCCGCGACATGTCCTGGCTCTGGGATGTTGAATTTGACTCACTGCGCGAGGGCGGAGTGGACCAGCTAACCGGCTCCCGCGCCTACGACATGGCCCTGCGCCTGCAGTATGACGAAGTACGGATCGGCGGGGTCGAGACCGAGATTGCGCCGGCCCTTGCCGCCTTCATCAGGGAGGCCCGAGGCAAGCCGAAGCGCATCTTCTGCACCTACACCGCAATGCTGGCCATCCGCCGCGAGCTGTCCAAAATCACCACCGTGGAGGTTGTCTCTTGAGCCACGCAGGCATGGACCCGGTGCAGGAGAGCAAGGGCACCATCCGGGTGGTGCAGCTCTACCCGCGGGACATGAACATCTACGGCGACTGGGGAAACGCCCTGGTCCTCCAACAGCGCATCAGGTGGCACGGCTACACGCCGGAGCTGCTCGAATATAACGTCGGCGACCCCTTCCCGGAGGACGCCGACATCATTGTGGGCGGTGGCGGCCAGGACAGCGGCCAGCTGGTGATCCAGGACGACCTGCAGGCACGCGCGGGAGTGCTGAAGGACCTGGCCGAGGACGGCGCTCCAATGCTGGTGATCTGCGGGCTGTACCAGCTTTTCGGACGGTTCTTCAAAACACGCACCGGGGCGGTGATCCCCGGCATCGGCGTCCTTGACGTTGAAACCCACGGCACCGATGAGCGCCTGATCGGCAACGTCAAGGTGGCCACGCCGGAGTTTGGCGAGGTGCTGGGTTACGAGAACCACAGTGGGCAGACCTCCCTCGGCAACGGCGTCCGGCCCCTCGGCACCGTGGCCAAGGGCACCGGAAACAACAGCAGCGATGGCCACGAAGGCGCCCGCTACCGCAACATCGTGGCGAGCTACCTGCACGGGTCGCTGCTGCCGAAGAACCCGGCGATTGCCGACTTCCTGATCCGCACGGCCGCTGAGCGTAAATTCGGGTCCTTTGACCCCGGGCAGCCGAACGACCGGTTTGCGGAACTCGCCAGGGAACACGCGGCCCGCCGCCCGCGCTGACCCACCCGACGTCCAGCAGCCGGCGGCGGAACACTGCACGACGGGTACAGTGAGAAGGGACCTTCCAACTCGCTCATTGTTGGTACAGTGCCCGGCCGCCACGAGCATTTGAGGGTCGTTGTGATGGCATGACCCGTATGGAAGATTTGCGTCATGACAAACCCCCTGCTCACTCCCAGCACGCTTCCGTTCGCTCTGCCACCGTTCACGGAAATCGGGCCTTCCCACTTCGCCGAAGCGGCGGAGGCAGGATTCGCTGAGCATCTGGCGGAAATCCTGGCGATCACCGAGAATCCTGATCCCGCTACCTTCGACAACACTGCTGTAGCGATGGAGCGCTCCGGGCTGCTGCTGCAGCGGACTGCCGCCGCCTTCTTTACGCTTGTTTCTGCCGACGCTTCCGAGGACATTCGGGATCTTGAAACCCAGCTCTCGCCGCGGTTCTCGGCCCATCAGGACGAAGTGTTCCTGAACAAGCCACTCTACGAACGCTTCGCCGCCATCGACGTGGCCGGTCTTGACCCGGAGCCGGCCCGCCTGGTGGACGAATATTTGAAGGACTTCCGGCAGTCCGGCATCCAACTGGATGGCCCAGGGCAGGAGCGGCTCCGTGCGCTCAATGCCGAACTCTCCCGGCTGGGAACCGAATTCGGCCAGCGCGTCAAGGAGGCCATGAAGTCCGCGGCCCTCCTGCTTGAGGACTCCGCAGACCTGGCGGGATTGCCGGCCGACGACGTGGCGGGTGCCGCTGAAGCGGCCCGGGCAGCAGGGCATGAAGGAAAGTTTCTCCTGACCCTGATCCAGCCGACCAACCAGCCTGCCCTTGCCGCGCTGGAGAACCGCGACATCCGGCGTCGGCTGTTTGAGGCGTCCGTGGCCCGCGGCAGCAGCGGCGGGAACCTGGACGTGCTCGAACTCGCCCGGTCCATGGCGGGCCTGCGCGCCGAAAAAGCTGCTTTGCTGGGCTTCGCCAACTACGCCGAACTCGTGGTGGACCTCCAGACCGCACCCGATTTCGAGTCGGTCCAGTCGATGCTGAACCGGATGGCGCCCGCCGCGGTCCGCAACGCGGACCTCGAGGCCGCGGCTCTAGCTGAGGCAGCCGGACACCCCTTGGAGGCCTGGGACTGGGCGTTCTACTCGGCCAAGGTCCGCCGCGAAAAGTACGACGTGGACGAGCAGGCCCTTCGGCCCTATTTCGAGTTGGACCGGGTCCTCACGGACGGAGTCTTCTTCGCTGCCACCTCGCTTTACGGCATCACCTTCCACGAGCGGGAGGACCTTTCCGGCTACCACCCGGATGTGCGTGTCTGGGAGGTCCGGAACGAGGACGGCACCGCCCTTGGCCTGTTCCTCGGCGACTACTACACCCGTGAGTCCAAGCGGGGCGGCGCCTGGATGAATTCCCTGGTGGAACAGTCGTCGCTGCTGGGGACCAAGCCCGTAGTCATCAACAACCTCAACATCTCCAAGCCGCCGGCAGGCGAACCTGCGCTCCTGACCCTGGATGAGCTGCGGACTACGTTCCACGAGTTCGGACATGCCCTGCATGGGCTGTTTTCCAACGTGACCTACCCGCGGTTTTCGGGCACGTCGGTCCCCCGGGACTTCGTAGAGTACCCGTCCCAGGTCAATGAGATGTGGATTATGTGGCCGGAGGTGCTGGCCAACTACGCGAAGCACCACGCCACCGGGGAGCCGCTCCCGCAGGACATCGTCGACAAACTGGATGCATCACGGCTCTGGGGCGAGGGGTTTGCCACCACGGAGTATTTGGGGGCGGCACTGCTGGACCTGGCTTGGCACGTCCTGGGGAGCACCGAGGTACCGGAGGACGCCGTTGCCTTCGAGGACAAGGCCCTGGCGGCTGCCGGCATTGCCCATGCCCTGATTCCGCCGCGCTACCGCACAGGATACTTCCAGCACGTCTTCGCCGGTGCCGGTTACGCGGCAGGCTACTACTCGTACATCTGGAGCGAGGTGCTGGACGCCGAAACAGTGGACTGGTTCACAGAGAACGGAGGCCTCAACCGGACCAACGGTGAACGCTTCCGCCGGGAGCTGCTGTCCCGGGGAAACAGCCGCGACCCCCTGGATTCCTTCAAGACCCTCCGAGGCCGCGAAGCAAAGCTTGAGCCGCTCCTGAAGCGCCGCGGCCTGGACTAACCCCACTCCCCACGACAACGGCGGCGAGTCACCAAAAAAGGTGACCCGCCGCCGTCGCAAGCAGGAGCGCGAACTACCAGCCGCGCTCGGCCAGGCGGTGCGGCTGCGGGATCTCGTCGACGTTGATGCCCACCATGGCTTCGCCGAGGCCGCGGGAGGCCTTGGCGATGACGTCGGGGTCATCAAAGAAGGTGGTCGCCTTCACGACGGCGGCCGCGCGCTGGGCGGGGTTGCCGGACTTGAAGATGCCGGAGCCGACGAACACGCCGTCAGCGCCGAGCTGCATCATCATGGCGGCGTCGGCCGGGGTGGCAATGCCGCCGGCGGTGAACAGCACCACGGGAAGCTTGCCGGCAGCGGCAACTTCCTTGACCAGTTCGTACGGCGCCTGCAGTTCCTTGGCCGCAACGTACAGCTCGTCCTCGGGCAGGGCGGCAAGCTTGGCAATCTCGGAGCGGATCTGGCGCATGTGCCCGGTGGCGTTGGAGACGTCGCCGGTGCCGGCCTCGCCCTTGGACCGGATCATCGCCGCGCCCTCGTTGATGCGGCGCAGCGCCTCACCGAGGTTTGTGGCGCCACAGACGAAGGGAACCTTGAAGTTCCACTTGTCGATGTGGTTGATGTAGTCGGCCGGGGTCAGGACCTCGGACTCGTCAATGTAGTCCACGCCCAGGGACTGCAGGACCTGGGCCTCAACGAAGTGGCCGATCCGGGCCTTGGCCATGACCGGCACGGACACGGCGTCGATGATCTTGTCGATCATGTCCGGATCGGACATGCGGGAGACGCCGCCCTGGGCGCGGATATCGGCCGGAACGCGTTCCAGCGCCATCACAGCAACGGCACCGGCGTCTTCGGCGATGCGGGCCTGTTCGACGTTGACGACGTCCATGATGACGCCGCCCTTGAGCATCTCAGCCATGCCCCGCTTTACGCGGTTGCTGCCCGTGACGCTGTTCGCGGACGAACCGGCCTCGCTGCTTACATCAGGTGTAGACACAAAAACCCCTATGGGTAGATAGATGACCTTCGCCGGGCGTGCAGGGCGGCACGGAGATGCCATCTGTACACACACCGGGTTGCCGGATCCATTGACCGGGCAGTCCTAATACTAGTCTCACCACACCCGGGCGGCTCAATTCGTCTTAATCAGCCGGGAAAGGTTCCGCAAGTGCCTGGCGCCGTACCGACACCACGCGCTGGACCACGGTGATGAAGCTGGCAAGGGCGAGCAGCACAAGCGTCACCAGCAACACCACCAGCGGCAGCCCGAGGCCGGTAAAGCCGGTGACCACCAGCACGGACACGAGGCGTTCTGCACGTTCTGCGATGCCGATGTTGGCCGTGAAACCCAGTGACTCCGCCTTGGCCCTGGCGTAGGAGACCACCATGCCAAGGACCAGGCAAACGGTGGCTGCCATGGCGATGGGAACATTCGCGCCGCCGGTGAAGAACCAGACGGCCAGACCGGCGAAGAGTGCACCGTCGGCGATCCGGTCCAGGGTGGAGTCGAGGAAGTTGCCCCAGCGGCTGCCCACCGCCTGCATCCTGGCCATGATGCCGTCCAGGACATCGGAGAAGATAAACGCGGTGATGAACAGCGTTCCCCACCAGAGCTGTCCCAGGGGGTAGAAAACGAGGGCGCCCACCACCACACCGGCGGTACCGATGATGGTCACCGCATCCGGTGAGACGCCGATCCGAAGGAGCCAGCGGGCGAGCGGGGTGAACAGTGCGGTGAAGAACCCGCGGGCGTGCCTATTCAGCATCCGTCTCCCCGGGCCAGGCGTCGGCGACCTGTTGGCGGACCTCGTCAAGGGTCTGCGTGATCGCCTTGGTCTGGGCGATGATGGGGAAGAAATTCCCGTCACCGCCCCAGCGCGGAACGATGTGCTGGTGCAGGTGCGCGGCGATGCCGGCGCCGCCCACTACACCCTGGTTCATGCCGAGGTTGAATCCGCCCGGGTTTGATACTTTCCGCAGGACCCGCATGGCCGTCTGGGTCAGCTCGGCAAACTCCACCGTCTCCTCGACGGTCAGGTCGGTGTAGTCGGGGATATGACGGTACGGGCAGACCAAAAGATGCCCCGGGTTGTACGGAAACAGGTTCAGCACCACGTAGCAGGTCTTCCCCCGGTAGACGATCAGCGCATCCTCGTCGGTCCGGCCTGGCCCGATGCAGAATGGGCAGTCGTTTTCGTTCTTGAACTGGTGCTGGCCGCCCTTGATGTAGGCCATGCGGTGCGGAGTCCACAGGCGCTGGAAGGCGTCCGGGACACCGGCGAGGTCAAAGTCGTCGGTAACGCCGGCATCCCCTGGATATCCTGTGCCTGTGTTCTCCTGCACGGTGCTGTTCCGTTCCGCTAGCTGGTCCGGTTACGGACGGCTTCCGTGATCCGCTTGACTGCCTCTGCCACGGGCACGCCGTTGTCCTGGCTTCCGTCACGGAAGCGGAACGATACGGCGTCTGCCTCGGCGTCATCGCCGCCTGCGATCAGCACAAACGGGATCTTGTCCTTGCTGGCGGTGCGGATCTTTTTGGGGAACCTGTCCGAGGAGGTGTCCACCTCAGCCCGGATGCCTGCTGCCTTAAGTTGGTCGACGACGTCGAACATGTACTCGTTGAACGTCTCCGCCACCGGGATGCCTACCACCTGGACGGGGGCGAGCCAGGCGGGGAAAGCGCCGGCGTAGTGCTCGGTGAGCACGCCCATGAACCGTTCGATCGAGCCGAACAGCGCACGGTGGATCATCACGGGACGCTGGCGGGTGCCGTCGGCAGCCTGGAATTCCAGTTCGAACCGCTCAGGCAGGTTGAAGTCCAGCTGGATGGTGGACATCTGCCAGGTGCGGCCCAGGGCGTCCTTTGCCTGCACGGAAATCTTGGGGCCGTAGAACGCGGCTCCGCCCGGATCCGGAACAAGCTCCAGCCCTGATTCCTGCGCCACTTCGGCGAGGGTCCTGGTGGCTTCGTCCCACGCGGCGTCGTCACCCACGTACTTTTCGGGATCCTTGGTGGAGAGCTCAAGATAGAAGTCGTTCAGCCCGTAGTCCTTGAGGAGGCCGAGGACGAAGTTCAACGTCTTGGTGAGTTCGTCCTTCATCTGCTCGCGGGTGCAGTAGATGTGGGCATCATCCTGTGTCATGCCGCGGACACGGGTGAGGCCGTGCACCACGCCGGACTTCTCGTATCGGTAGACCGAGCCGAATTCAAACAGGCGCAGGGGCAGCTCGCGATAGGAACGGCCGCGGGACCGGAAGATGAGGTTGTGCATGGGGCAGTTCATCGGCTTCAGGTAGTAATCCTGGGCCGGCTTGCGCACGGTGCCGTCCTCGTTGAGTTCCGCATCCACCTGCATGGGCGGGAACATGCCTTCCTTGTACCAGTCCAGGTGTCCGGAGACCTCGTACAGGTGGCCCTTGGTAATGTGCGGCGTGTAGACAAACTCGTAGCCCGCCTCGACGTGGCGCTGCCGCGAATAGTCCTCCATCTCCTTGCGGATGATGCCGCCCTTGGGGTGGAACACCGGCAGGCCGGAGCCGAGCTCGTCGGGGAAGGAGAACAGGTCCAGCTCAACGCCGAGCTTGCGGTGGTCACGCCGCTCCGCTTCAGCGAGACGTTCCTGGTAGGCCTTGAGTGCGTCCTTGGTGGGCCAGGCCGTACCGTAAATCCGCTGCAGCTGCTGGTTATTCTGGTTACCCAGCCAATAGGCGGAGGACGAACGGGTGAGGGCGAAGGCGTTCGAAATCAGCTTGGTGTTGGGCAGGTGCGGGCCGCGGCAGAGATCGCACCAGACGGTGGTTGCTTCCTTGCGCTCAACGTTGTCGTAAATGGTAATGTCACCGGCGCCCACTTCAACGTTGACGCCCTCACCGGCTTCGGCAGCCTCGTTTTTCCTGCCAAGGAGTTCGAGCTTGTAGGGCTCGTTCTTCATCGCTTCGCGGGCCTCGTCCTCGGAGACCACACGCCGGACGAACTTCTGGTTCTGGTTGACGATTTTGAGCATCATCTTTTCGAGGGTTTTGAGGTCCTCGGGGGTGAAGGGCTCGGCTACGTCAAAGTCGAAGTAGAAACCGTCGGTGATGTAAGGACCAATGCCCAGCTTGGCGTCGGGGCGCAGTTGCTGGACGGCCTGGGCCATCACGTGGGCGGTGGAGTGGCGGAGTACGTTCAGTCCGTCGGGGGAATCGATGGTGACGCCTTCGACGTTGGCGCCTTCCGGAAGTTCCTGGTCCAGGTCCTTCAGTTCGCCATTGACGCGGGCAACAACAACATCACGGCGCTCAAAGAAGAGTTCCGCACCGGTTGTCCCGGTAGCCACCTTGGTCTCTTCGCCATCAACGAGGAGGGTGATCTGCTGGGCATCTGACACGGGTGTCTCCTATTCAAAGTTAAGGCTTCATAGCTTGTGGCGTACGGGGACCACAGCCAGCCACCGTCAATGCTATCGGTTCAGCAAAGGGCCGACCAACGCGGCGCATGGCAGGCTCAACCGTTAAATCCCGTGATGGCCAGGCTCCTGCTGATTCCATCCAGTGGATGCGGGCCGTCAGGGGCACTGGTCTCCGAATCCGGGAAGGGCAGGGTTTCGGTGCGGCTGAGGTCCCAAGCCATGCTTGCGCTGAGGCTGATTCCCCGCGGGCCCGTCCTCCGGGTGGTGCCGCGGATCAACAGCAGCCGGGTTCCGAACAGGAGCAGGCCGGCATTCTCCTGGGCCTCATGGAAGAAGACCGAATCAATGCAGCCGGTGCCGTCGTCAATGCTGATGAACACCACCCTCCTGCCCCCGCGCATGGGGGGCGTCTGGGTGGCTACCCGCACTCCGGCCACCAGGACTTCCGTCCCGTTGCGCAGGCCCAGGAGCTTGTCCGCTGTGGTGACTCCCAGCCTGTCCAGCATGGGCCGGTGGCTGTCCATAAGGTGGCTGCTGACGTCCACAGCCATCAGGTCCAGCTCTGCCCGCACGTTTTCGATGAGGGTGGGTTCCGGGAGCCCCGGCTTGACGTTGCGCAGTTCCACATCGCCCAGGGGCAGGGAAAGCTGTCCTTCCAGGACCTCCACGCCCTTCCGCCCGCTGCCCGCACTTTGGAGCTGCTGCAGGTGCTGGACCAGGTCTGCCCGGTTGGCCACCCCACCGGCCTCACGGTGCAGGGAATCAAAAGCACCCAGCTGGGCCAAACGTTTGATGCTGGGCTTGCTTAACCGCGAGCGCGCGCGGAGGTCTGCAAGAGAGTCATACGGCTGGCCCGCCACGATTCTTTTCAGTTCCGTGGCGGACAGCCCGTAAATACCGTTCAGGCTGAGCCTGATTCCCAGCCTTCCCGCATCAGGCCCCTGCCGGACCCGTTCCACCCGGTACTCCCCCTTGCTGCGGTTGATATCAAGGGGAAGGATGGGGATGCCCAGCCTCCTGGCTTCCGCCACCAGCAGTCTTTTGGGGTACATGCCGGGATCGTGTTCCCAGAGGCCGGCCAGGAAGGCTTCGGGGTGATGAGTCTTCAGCCAGGCGGACTGGTAGGTGGGCACGGCGAAAGCGGCTCCGTGGGCTTTGCAGAAGCCGAAGCTGCCAAAGGCCTTCAGGGTCCCCCAGACGTTATCAACTACTTCCGGGGAATACCCTTTCTTCCGGGCTTCCCTGCGGAAGAACTCCTCAACACTCAGTTCCAGGACCTCGTTGCCCAGGGCACGGCGGAATTCATCGGCTTTGGCCAGGCCGCAGCCGGTCATCACGTTGAACGTTTTCAGGATCTGTTCATGGAAAACGGTCACCCCGTGGGTTTCCGCCAGGACGGGCTTCAGGTCCGGGTGGGGGTACACCTCGGGTGCGAAACCATGCCGGTGCTCCAGGAATGGCCGGACCATGTCCGATTTCATGGGCCCGGGCCGGAAAAGCGAAATATCGATGATGAGGTCGTTGAACTCCCGCGGCGCCATCTTGCCGATCAGTTCGCGCTGCCCGGGAGACTCAATCTGGAAGCAGCCCAGGGTGTGTGTGCTTCGGATGAGTTCAAAGGTGGCCTCATCATCCAGGGGTATGGCGTTGAGGTCGATGTGCCCGTTTTCTGCGATGTAATCCGGGCCGGACCCGTCCTGGCCGGGATCATGTTTCCCCGCAGCCACCACTTCCTCTTTGGACGAGTGGATGCGGATGACCTCCCGGACCGCAAACGCCATGGCGCTTTGCATCCTGACACCCAGGACGTCGAGCTTCAGCATGCCCATGGGATCCATATCGTGTTTATCGAACTGGCTCATGGGCAGCCCCAGGCCGCTGGGCTGGACCGGGGTGCGGTCCAGCAGGGTTGCGTCCCCCAGGATCACACCGCAGGGATGCATCGAGATATGGCGCGGCAACCGGTCAAGGCGTTCCGTCAGGTCCACCAGCAGGTCCAACTGCTGGTTGCCGTGGGTATCGCGCTGTTCCACCCGGCCCGCAAATTCCCTCAGTTCAGGCTTTTCCTGCAATGCCTCCCGGAATTTCCGGGCCGAAAACCGCCACAGCTGTTTCGCGATGTCCCCCACGTCGCCGTCATCCATGCCCAAAGCCATGCCGGCATCCCGGACTGCGCCTCTTGCCCGGTAGCCGTTCTGCATGCTCATCAGCGTGACCCGCTCGGCGCCGAAGCGCTCGAAGATCCGGCGGTAGACGTTATGCCTTTCGGCGCTTTCGACGTCGATGTCGATATCCGGCAGGGTGGCCCGGTCCCGGGAAAGGAAGCGCTCGAAGATCAGGTCATGCTGCAGTGGATTTACCTGGCTGACGTCGATCAGGTAGTTGACGAGGCTTGATGCACCAGATCCGCGGGCCGCCGCCCTTACCCCCATGTCCTGGATCATGCGTGAAACTTCGGCAACTGTAAGGAAGTAGGACGAAAAACCCAGGTTCTGGATGATTCCCAGTTCGTGCTCGAGCCGGTACCGCATTTCCTCTTCCCGGGTTCCCGAAATACCAGGGAACCGCCTCCCGATTCCCGCCTGGCAGCGCTGCACCAGTTCCAGATGCGGATCCTGGTTGATCCCGATGACTGAAGCTTCCGGCACCACAGGCTGTTTCCAGCCCATATCGGTGACGGGGTCCATCCTGCAGAGATCGGCGAGCGCCTCCGTTTGTGCCATCAGCTGTTTAAGGTCTGCTGTACCGTATCCGGCGGCGGAGATGATTTCCTTGCCCAGTTGCAGCATGTGGGCGGCGGATTTGAGCCAGCCCTGGCCATTGGGTTGGAGCATTGGCTCCTGGGCCAGCTCCGGCAGCGATTTGAGGGTCCGGGCTGAATCCAGGACGTCGGCGGTGGCGGCTCCGTCCTCCGCGCAGTACCTCACCGCGTTGCTGAAGATTGCCGGTATGTTGTGTTCTTCCGCGAGCTTGAGCATCCGGACGGCATGCGAGGTGCTCAGCGGGGCCCCCGGGGCGCTGAGCTGCGAAACGATCTCGGTGACCACTGTTCCGGCGGGCATGGCGTCGAGCCATTGCTTGAAGAGTGTCCGCGGGCGCAGGTACCGGCGGCCGCCCATGGCACGACCGACATCGGAGTCCGGCCCGATCAGGACCATCAGCACGGGTTTGAGGGTCCGGGGATCAAGGGTGCGGGAAGCAAGCTCCGCCCTGGTGACTGCCACCGGCACGGTTCCCCCGGATTTTCCCGAGGTGCGGGCATGGGCATCGGACACCAACCGGCACAGAGCACGGTACCCGGCCCCGTTGTTGTTGCCGCGGGCGAGCACCACCACACGGCCCGCCAGCTGGGTGCGGTGATCGCCGTCGTCGTCATAAACCGCCAGGTCCACCCCAACTATGGGATCAATACCCGCATCCATGCACGCCTTCAGGTGCTTGATGGTTCCGTACAGGCCGTCCCGGTCGGTGCAGGCGAGCGCGGTAGCGCCGTCGGCAGCGGCGGCCTGGGCCAGTTCCTCAGGCCAGGAAACGCCATAGTGGGCACTGAAGGCGGTGGAGACGTGGAGGTGCGTGAAGCTCATGCTGTCCGCGGGCGCAGGGCGTCATGGATCCGCAGGAGCCGCCAGCGGCCGCTCCGGACATGGCGGGTCAAGTCAAGGGTGAGTGGTTCTTCCTGGTCATTGAACGCGCCGGAACAAGCAGCCGATGGAAGCACCTGGACCCGCCAGATCTCATGGTCCACCAGTCCGGGACCGGTTCCCAGCGGTGCTCGGCTTTCCTCTGCCCACCACTGCCGGCGCTCGTACCATCGGACTGGCTCGGCGCAGACTGAATAGGGCCGCCCTGCCCATTGGAGGCTTATCGGCTGGCCTTCCGGGTTGCAGGCAACGTCCACGGATTCGCTGAACATCCCCATGGGCACCTCCCGGACAGAGCAAGAAATAAGGAAACATTCGAATATGTGTTCGAATACTTCAAGTCTAAGCCAGCGGCGGCACAAATCCTAGGCGGGGGTGGACGGACCGATCGGCAGGGAGCAGGATTGTGCCATGAGCACCCATGACGCACTCCTCAAGCAGGTCAGCATCAAAGCCCAGGACTCCACCCTCGTGGCCACTTTCGACATAGACGGCAACATCCCCGGTTCCGGTGCCTACGTGGTGGGGCTTGTGGCTGCCAGCCCGGACTACTCATCCCAGCGGCGCCTGGGCATTGAGTTCATGAACGGGGAGGCGATCGCCTTCTTCTCGTTCAACCATGAACAGAGCGCGGAGGAGAACTACGATCTTTCCGGGGTCACCCACTCGGGCAACACCATCACCGGCCATTTCCCGCTGGCAGCCATTAACGGGCTCGGCAAAGGGCACGTGATGACCGGCTTCAGCGAAGCGGACGGCCGGGATTTCCAGTCCGGCGTTCCGGTGGAGGAAAACCTGTAAACAGCTGGGCAGAAGAAGCTCAGCTGTTTTCTTTGTGGACCCGGAGCTCGAGTTCGATGAAACCTGAGATCATGGCCCGGTAGGTGGATTCAACGATGTCCGGGTCGATGTCTTTCTTAACAGCAGCCGAGCGGACGTGCTCGATTATCCGCTCCACACGGCCGGGGGCGCGGACCTCGGCATCGTCACCCTTGAGGGTTCCGGCGATCCTGATCAGCCGTTCACGGCGGGCAATGAGGGTGACAATCTGGTCATCCACCTCGTCAACGGCAACCCGGACGGCAGCGAGCTGTTCCTTGTCGGCCAGTGCGTCTCTATCGTTCCCTTGAATTGTTGCCATCCTCTGACAGTATCGAACCATGCAGCCCAGAGTCGACTTCATTTCACTAGGCGTCCGCAGCGTTCCGGCGTCCCGCTCCTTCTATGTGGAGGGCCTTGGCTGGCCGGTCCACCGCGAATTTCCTGGGGATGTGGTGTTCATCCAGGTGAACCACGGCCTGGTCCTGTCGCTGTGGGACGTCCGCCAGATGCAGGCCGATGCCGGCGTCAGCGAGCCCGGTCCGGTCCCCTGCATCACCCTCAGCCACAACCTCCCCAGTACCGGGGACGTTGACCGGGTCATGGAAGAGGCTGGCGCAGCGGGAGCAACCATAATCGCCGAGCCCATCACCCAGCCCTGGGGCGGCTACAGCGGGTACTTCGCAGACCCTGACGGCTTCCGCTGGGAGGTGGCCTACAACCCCACGTGGGGAGTGGACGACGCCGGATCTGTCAGCGTTTAGCCCCTCGGCCAGCTGGGCCGGCACTGCTTTGGCCGCGGCTTAAAAGAGGGCTTCGACCGGGCGGATCAGCTCGGGGCCGTTGTTGCGGACGTTGCCCACCTCTTTGCCCACTGATTCAACGTGCCAGTCCGACGCCACGTCCTTGACCCCGGACCGGACCAGGTCAACCAGCGCCGCAGCGTCGTCGGCGTGCGGGTCGAGCCACACCTGCATTGTGGCCTTGTCCATCGGCAGCGGCACCCGGTTATGCAGCGCGGTCAGCTTGCCGAAGACGGTTGATTCGCTGCCCGGCGGCGGAGTGTCAGTGGTCAGGATGGACGTGGAAAGCATCCAGCCGCCGGGCTCCCCTGCGGGCCAGGACGGATCCTTCCACCACTCATAGAGCCCGGCAAAAACCAGGCCGCGGCCCTCTCCCGGATGCACGTAGTAGGGCTGTTTCGCCTTCCGGGTCCCCTGCTTCCATTCGTAGTAGCCGTCCGCGGGCTTATCCGGTACTCCCAAGGCCCCGTCTTTCACGTCTTCAACAGTCAGACTTTGCCCTCGGAAAGTGTTGAAGTCGTGACTATCCGGTACCCGTCTTTGACGCTGCGGCCGTCTTTCGTGTCGCTGCGAGGCGGGCGAGCCGGCCGGGTGGACTATGGGCTTGGCAAAGGAGCCGCGCGATGAGGGTGCAAAGCATACGGTTGGAGGGCGAGGAGCCCACTTGGACTGTTCTGGGTGCTGATCTGCTGCCAGTCAGGGAGATCGAGTCGTACCTTGAGTTTTTGCGGCAGACGGACGCGTCCCCGAACACAGTGAAGGCCTATGCGCGAGGGTTGGTGTTGTGGTGGGAATTCCTCGAGCTTCGCGGCCGAAGCTGGGATGTGTTCGGTGTTGAGGATTTCACTGGGTTCCTCGGCTGGATGCGGTCGGGGCTCCCGCCGGGAGTTGCATTTCTGGCCGCCGCGCCGGCGCGGATCGCGGATGCAACGGCGGCCCAGAGGCTGCAGGCAGTTCGCTCGTTCTATGTATTTCATCAGTGGCGCGGCCTCGAGGGAATTCCGGCGCTGTTCCTGGGTCGGGAATCGAACTCGCCGTACTTGCCGTTTCTGACTCACATCAGACGCGGTTCTCGTGCGGCGTCGGTGTCGGTGAAGGTCCATCGGCGACGGCGGGCGGCACCAACCTTGACGCCCGCGCAGATCGAATCCATTAAGCACGCATGCGCGCACTGGGATCCCGGCACGAGGTCGTGGTCGGGATCGATCAGGGACCGATTGTTCTTCGCTTTGCTTGAGGAGACAGGCATGCGGCTGGGCGAGGCGCTCTCATTGCAGCACCGGGACTGGCATTCTGGCGGCGGCGAGAATCCATACATCGAGGTCGTCCCGCGCCCTCATCCCCACGGGGCGCGGGTGAAGGGCGGAAATTACCGCAAGCTCTACATTTCCGACGAGCTGGACCGCCTCTACGCCGAGTACGTCTGGCACCTCTGCGAGGCGGGCCTGGACCTGGTGGTGGAGGACATCGATGCGTCATACGTTTTCGTGAACGTCGCCGGCGGAGAGCGCTTCGCCCCGATCCGCCCAGAGACGATTTACAAGCTGATCACCCGGATAAACCGCGGACTTGGCGACCTCGTGCCAGCGCGTTGGTCCCCCCACTGGTTCCGTCACACGCATGCCACGGCCCTGCTTCTCTCTGGCCGACCGGTTCATGTTGTCAGTCGACGACTCGGTCACGCCGATGTCCAGACGACCCTGAACACCTACGCCTGGGTGACTGAGGACGAAGAGTTACGGGCACTGGCCGATTGGGCCGCCGTCACAAAACAATGGAGGGACGGGCATGCGGACATCTGACGCAGAAATGGTCGGGATCCTGAGTGCCAGCGGAGCGCCGGGCTTCAATGCAACACGGAACGAGGAACTGCTCAGCGCAGTCCCCGAGAGCCTTCGGCTGCTGCACTACACGCGGGACTCGATCCCGGCCGAGCATCTGAGCTCATTCGGTTTTTATCATGACAAGATCGGCAACATTCACCTCGACGGCCTGACCACGACCATGCAGAACGAGCTGATGTTCGCGATCTGGCGCATCGTCGAGCTCGGCGGCCGGGTGCCCTGCGCGCCGCTGGGATTACTCCTGAGGGAGCTCGCCGCGACATCGAAACGGCTGCAGCGGGCCGGCCAGCCCTTCGAGAGCGTCATGGACTACACGCCGGCCTCATGGCGCACCGAGCTGGCTACGACGTGGGTCCGGCGCACGAAGCAGCTGCCTAATCCGAACACCCTGCGCACGATCCTGTCGCCGCTGGATCGCATCAGCAAGCTGCTCTGGTTCGCCTACGACACGAGGCCATGGTGGCAACGAGAGATCTGGGACCTGACCATGGACCCGAGGATCCCCCGGCGCCCCCAAGAGATGCTCTCGCAGGTCGCGGTCCACTGGCACCGACTCCAACCCACATGGTTCCGGCAGGGCGCGATGTTCTACGTCAAGACGCAGCTCGAGGCGGGCCAGTTGACCTGGGCAAGCGTGCACAACCGCCACAACGCGCTCCTTCCCTTCGGAGAATTTGCTGCAGCCCGAAATCTGCCGGGTCCGCGACTCACGCCAAACCCCACCCGCCTGCGCCCACTAATGCTGGAGTTCCTGGGCGAAACCCGTCAGACGAAAACACGCCACGGGAAAAACACCGGCAAACCGCGCTCGATCGGGAGCGTCGCCCAAATTACCGCGGCAGTCCGGGGCCTCTACGCATTCATGAACGATTTCGGACCCGAGGCTGCGGCCGCGGTCGGTGATGAGCGGTGGACCGGTATTGGTCCTGAGTACCTGAGGTTCTGGCGGCCGGGAGACATCCCGCGCGTTCACAAGAACCGCTACGACGAACGGCACCTGTTTACCGACACAGTCATGTCGGCGCTGGCGTCACATGCCCACTTGCTCGGCGTCCCTCGCCCGCTCGGTGGATTAGGGGACGAGCAGGGGATGCGGATTCTGTTGCTGATGATGGCTACCGGGCGTCGGATCAACGAAATCTGCATGCTGGATCTGGATCCGATCATCCCGGTTGAAGGCCCCACACCTGACGGCGGGAACATCGCGAAGCTGCGCTACCAGCAGACGAAAATCGTGGATGCTCCGGACACGATCTTTGTCGACCAGGAAGTCACCGCCATCATTGCAGAGCAGCGCCGCTGGCTTACCGAACACTTCGAGGCCGGGGTGAGGCCGAAGTACTTGTTCGTGAAGGCTCAGGGCAATTTACGTGGACAGCACCCCTACAAAGACGGACGGTTCCGACAACAACTGCATCATCTCGTTGCCCTCGCCGGGTTGACTGAAGCCGACGGGACCCCGCTGGATCTGGGCAAGACGCACCGGTTCCGGCACACGAAAGCGACAGGCCTGATCAACGCAGGCGTGCCCCTGCACGTCGTTCAGCGCTACATGGGCCACCTAAGCCCTGAAATGACGATGCACTACGCGCAGACCCTGGACGCGACAGCGAAGGCCGAGTTCCTCCGCTACCGCAAGATCACGACGTCGGGCTCCGCATCAGCGATCGAGGGTGAGGACCTCTATGAGCTGATGGCGTTGGATTCACGCACCGACCGGGTACTGCCAAACGGCTGGTGCACGCTGCCGCCGGCCAAGAGCTGTGAAAAAGGCAACGCCTGCCTCACCTGCAACCTGTTCGTCACCGACGAGCGATTCCTTGGCGTCCACGAGGGCGAGGCCGTCGCTCTCGACCAACTCATCGACAACCGGCAGGCTGCGCACCAGCAACGCACAGGGCAACCAATGAGCGAAAACCACGTATGGCTCACCCTCCGGCGCCGCGAGCAGCTTGCACTCAGGACCATCGTTGAAACGCTTACTACACAAACGGATGATGCTCACGAGCCGATCCGCGGCGCAGGAGAGCAAACCCGCATCAGCGCAGACCGACGCGATCCGCAGGAGTCGCAATGAGCCGCGGCAACCCGGAACTACTCGCCCAGGCCGCGTCACGAAAACGCCAAGCAGCGCGGGACCGCGCTGACGCCGGCATACGCGCACTACTGAAAGCCGGCGCACCCATCACCTTTGAGGCGGTCGCGACGGCAGGCCACGTTTCCAAGGACTTTCTCTACCGCACGACTGATCTGCGTAACCGCATCCAAGACCTTCGCAGCCGCACTGCCGGCATGCGGGCGGCAGGGCCGCCCAGCGAGCCCGCCGCGGCAACCTCCACAAGCAACATCGTCCGCACACTCACCATCGCCCTCCGAGACGAACGGGCCCGGTATCGGGCCGAGATCTCCGAACTCAAGGCCGCTCTGGAAGCTGCCCATGGCGAACTGCTGCGGCTGCGGCGCCACCCTGGTTTGCACGATGCCGACTGACCAACGGATCCCACTTCCATCAACGCATGGGACGAAAGTTGCGGCCATGGGACAGGATCAGCGGCCGCAGCAGCGGGCATAATGGCCCTATGTGCGGCAGATACGTCATGAGCAGAGCTGTCGGTGATCTTCTCGCGGCTTTCGACGTCGAGGAATCCTACGTCGATGAACTCCAGCCTTCCTACAACGTGGCCCCAACAGACAGTGTCCCCCTGATTCTGGACCGGAGCACAGGAGACGGCGCACCAGTGACCAGAAAGTTAGTCACCGCCCGCTGGGGCCTTGTTCCTTCCTGGGCCAAGGACCCCAAAGGCGGTGCGAGACTCATCAACGCGAGAATGGAAACCATCACCGAGAAACCCTCCTTCAGGAAAGCCGCATCGGCGAGACGGGGCTTGCTCGCAGGCGACGGATACTTTGAGTGGGAAAAAACCCCTGAGGGCGGGAAGATCCCGACATACCTCTACGGGTCGGACAATCAGATTCTTGCCTTCGCCGCCCTCTTTGAGAACTGGCCCGATCCTTCCCTGCCCAACGACCACCCGGACAAATGGCTGCGGACTGCCACGGTCATCACCACTAATGCCTCCGATGCCCTCGGCCATATCCACGACCGCACGCCGCTGATCGTGCCTCCGGAGATGTATTCGGACTGGCTCGACCCGGACACGACCTCCGAGGCAGATGTCCGGGCCTTACTGGATTCCATGCCCGAACCGCACCTGGTCCCACGTGTTGTCAGCAACCGCGTCAACAACGTCCGAAATGACGGGCCAGAACTTATAGAACCGGCCGTCGTAGACAGCTGACAGTCCCTGCGGCACCTCGTTGCGACGGTCACCGTTCCATTTGGGAAACTCCACGCCTTAGGCTGTGGCTATCCGCATACTGCCGGGCCTGTCGGCGTGCGGAGCCTTCCTAGCCACGAAGCAGCGAAAGGTATCAGATGAACCCGGAAACCATCGTGCTACTTTTCCTAATACCTGTTATCGCAATCCCAGTTGTTGGCTATTTCATTCTTCGGGATTTTTTTAGAAAGAGGAAGTAGCCATATGGAATTAGGGGGGGCATGTACTTCGTACTCGGATGTGTAGTGACCCTTGTCGGCATACTCGGCGTGATCTTCCGGCGACCACTCGGGGGCTTGGCGGCGAGGATTTTCTCCGCAAGCGGCCTCGAGGTAGATGAGTCTCGCAAGCCAGCACTCGAGCGTGTCTATGGCCTCGGAGGTATTTTCATGGCGCTTGCCGGGATAGGGACCATCATATTTGCGCTAGTTTCAGGAGCTTAGAAGATCGTTTTTTAGATGGTTGTTTAAGTCCGCCCTGGACGAGCCGACTCACTTTCATCACAAGATGCATTAAAGAGGAGTACGCATGAAAAGTTTTGCCCCCAGTTATGGAGGAGTGGGACTTGATCCAGTACTCGTCGTGGTTTTTGCCGCCATCATGCTAGTAGTTCTTGGAATTACTGCGTTTGTGATCTTGCGACGACGCAAGAAGTGATGGATCGCAGCCAGTGTCCAGGCTAGCGCCGGCCTCGAAGACATTCAGAGCGGAACCTGGGTGCCAGCCAGGTGATGGGCTCTATCGTCCGCGGAGATCGGAGCGCTAAAGACGCGTCTTCCACAGTTCCAACCCCTGCAACCCCCGGGCAATCGACAGTCGACTACAGATAAGCAGGGACCGCGCAGCGGCGAGACTGGACAGCCTTCCGGAATGCCGGCTTTTCCAGTACTGACTCGCTCCGGGCGTTGATCATCCGCGAACCGATGCCCGGGTCCTTGGCCCAGGACGGGACCAAGCCCCAGCGCGCCACATGAAGCTGGCGCACCTGCCTGGGCTCCGGGCCCTCGTCAATCAAACGCTCCAGGACAATAGGCACATCGTCAGTCGGCGCAACGTTCCACGACGGCGGGATGCTCACCTCCTCCTCGAGCTCGGCGTCGAACTCCGCCAGCAGGTCCCCAACAGCACGTGCCATTACATAGCGTCCACACATTGCTCCAGCATGCCATCGGCGGCAGGAGCTGTCATCCAAGGACGCCAGGGGCGCGCTGTAGCTGGGAATATGCGGCTTCGCGCTACCGTTGACGGTAAGGAAACCCTGACCGACTCATAGGAGAAACTTATGGACTTCACTCCCGAAACCGGCACCATCACCATGTTTTCCACCACTTGGTGCGGCTACTGCAACCGGCTGAAGAAGCAGCTGGACTCGCAGGGCATCGGCTACACCGAGATCAACATCGAGGAAGTGGAAGGCACCGCCGAACTCGTGGAGCAGCTCAACGGCGGCAACCGCACGGTTCCCACCGTCCTCTTCCCGGACGGCACCGCGGCCACCAACCCGTCCGCTGCCGAGGTCAAGACCCGTCTCGCAGCCTAGCCGGCACACCGGACCAGAGGTTCGGAAACCCACGCGTCCGCCGTCGGAGGCGTGCAATACGGAGAACGGGACCAGCACTTCGGTGCTGGTCCCGTTCTGACAGCCGGGCAGTGGCCCCCTCTGCGGGTCAAGCCCCCAGGCTGCTGAAGGCAGCGGTGTTAAGCGTGGCATGGCCCGTATAGGTGGCAAGCAGCGCGTCCTCCACCGCGGCAACATCCACCCCGGGCACAAGATCGTTGACGGCTCCCGCAGTGGCCGGGTCCCACTCCAGTCCCAAGGCCGCGTAACTTTCTGTGAGGACCCTGCGGATGGGGGCGGAGTCCTCCACCACAATGACTGAGCTGAACAGCCAGCCGCCGGACACCACCCGCTGGGCTGTGCCCACCAGCTTCACCTGCGGACCGCCGGCGGGAGCCGAACCGTGCACGCTGTATTCCCCGGGGCAATACTCACCGGGTATTTCTCCCACGGCCGCCTGGACCCCTATGCTGCGCAGCGTTTCGGCAAACAGCTCCCCGAAGTACCCGAACCTGCTTTTGGATCCGGCGATGGCGTCAGCGTCCGGCTCGATGTGGTCCACCACGAGGGTTCCCTGGTGGTAAGCAGCCGCGCGCCCTCCCGCCCGCCGGATCAGCGGCTCAAAGCCGTTGTCGCGACAGGCTTGGGCCGCCGCGTCGAAGCCGGGCAGCCGCGTGTCCCGCTGGCCGAAGGCGACGGTGGGGGCAGGACGGTACAGCCGCAACGTGGGGCCGATGTCTCCCGCCCTTGCCTTGGCCAGGAGCTCAAGGCCAAATTCCAGGTCGCGAGCCGCGCCGAGCGACTCTTCCTGCCGCACCACCGTGAGCGTGTGGGATCCCGGTCCGGCGTGGTGCATGTTGCTAAGCTCCCCTATGGTCATCCTGCAATTCCTTGTTGTCGCCGCCGCGTTCGCAGTAATTGACGCCGTGTGGCTCAAGCTGATGAACCCGTTTTACCGGAGCCACATCGGCGATTTGCTGGCGGACAAGCCAAACCTATGGTACGCCGTCGCCTTCTACGTCATATACATCGCCGGGATTGTGTTCTTTGCCCTCCGTCCCGCGCTCGACGGCGGCAGCTGGCTTACGGCGCTGGGCTACGGTGCGGCGCTGGGCGCCTTTGCCTATGCCACCTATGACCTCACCAACGCGGCCACCCTGAAGGTGTGGCCGCTGCAGCTGATTGTGGTGGACATGCTGTGGGGCGCGGCGCTCACAGGGCTGTCCACCCTCGCGGGCTGGCTGGTCTTCCAGGGCCGGGGCTGAGCCGGTGCGGCGGAACTCAGGTCCTGCGCACGGTCAGGATCTGCTCTGCCCGGCCGAAGGGTCCCTGGAGGTCGTGCAGCACCGTTGAGGTAAGGCCGATGCCGTCCCGGCCGAAGGAGACGGCGTTGTCCAAGCCCAGCCACTCCCCCTCCGGGCGGCGGTACATGTGGATCTGCAGGTCCAGGTTGGGGAATGCATAGCTGTCCTTGCCCGGAGGGACCCGTGCGGCGATGCCATTGGCGGTGTCCACCAACCCCAGCAGCCGGGCGAGGTCGCCGCTGTCAGCGCGGTCCGTCAGGGGGTGGTCAGTGCGCAGCCACACCTTCCCGGCCCCGGGGCGGTGCCCTTCGGCTACACGCATCTCCAGGGAACGGATGTAGCCGCCCGGGCCATACTGACGCGCCGTCGTAGGGCTTGCATTCATCAGGTCCGGGAATGGTTATGTCTTCAACCGCGGCCACCTCGGAGGTATCGCTGGTGATCATCCGCCAGGCCGTGGCCCGGATGGCCGTACGGCCGCCGGCCACCAGCTCGGCCTGCAGCAGTTCGATGGTCCGCCCAGGCCGCAGCGTAGTGGTTTCGATATGGAATTCACCGCCGGGAATCAGTCCCAGGATCTCGTAGCTGAGGCGGGCCATCCGCATGCCGCTGCGCGGCTGGTGGCGCTCAAGGCTGTCGGCCATCAGCCCGGATGCCGGCGCCATGTGTTGCTCATGGACGTTCCAGGCGCCCTGGGCGTGGATGGTGGAACGGAAACGGCCATCGCCCAGGGATTGGTAATAGAAGTTTCCCTCGGCCAGTTCAGGCAGATCAGCGGTCAACGGCGGGCCTTCCAGGAGATTTCAGTGAATTGGCAATAACTCTATCGTTTTGCCCCGGGGCCGCCGGCCGGGGCTGCTTTCCGACGCGGCGAAATGTTGGAGCCTGGCGGCTGTCATCTGGGTAGACTCAGGAACTGGCCCTGTCAGCAACCCTCGGAAGAGGTGTTCCATTGCGCGTCATCAGTTACAACCTTCGCGAGCACAAAGCGAGCGGCGAACTCCTCGCTTTGGCACGGAATCACGATATTGATGCGCTTTGCCTCCAGGAGGTGGACTCCAGCGACCTCCCGGAGACCCTGGGCCCGCTTCACCTCGCGGACGCCACCAAGGCGAACCGGCTCGGGCTGGCCATCTATTACCGCACCAGCAGGTTCACGGCCTTGGATACGCAGTCCTTCGCACTGAAAAAGTCGATGCATGACAGGGTGCTGACGCCGGCGCACGAGCGGCTCATCGGTACCAGGGTGATGGACAACGAGACGCAGCACGAACTGGTGATCGGTTCCTTCCACGCCGCGCCCCTGACGGCCTCCAACTCCCTGCGGCGGAAGCAGATCCACGCGGCCCACGCCGAACTCCTGAGCATGGGCAAGGGCCTGATGACGCTGATGGTGGGCGACTTCAACTACCCGTTCTTCACCAAGAACCTGCACGTCCACATGAAGAATTCGGGATACGCACTGTCGCTGAGCAACCGGCGCACGTACACCCGCTACAAGGTCTTCAAGGGCCATTTCGACTTCGCCACGTCACTGGGGCTGGACATCACCAGCGTGGAGACCCTCCCGCGCGGCAATTCCGACCACCTGCCCATCCTGGTCACCGCCGAATACGGTCCGGACTACTGACCCGCGTCCGGACTACGCTCCGGCGGCCAGCCGCTCCCGCAAGGCCGGCCACGCCGCCGCGAAGCCTGGATGCAGTTCCTGGCGTTCCACGTCGGCCAGCGGAATCCACAACAGTTCGATGCTCTCCGGATCGCTGATCACGGGGTCAAACGGCTCCGTCGCCAGGACCACCACAGTGGTGTAGGACCAGTAACCCAGGTCCAGCACCGACGTGAAGAGCACGTCCACACTCTCCGCCGGAACGGCAGCCTCCTCATACGCCTCACGCAAAGCGCCCACGACGGCGTCCTCGCCTTCGTGGAGCGCCCCGCCAGGCAGTCCCCAGGTTCCGCCATTGTGGCTCCAGATGGCGCGGTGCTGCAGGAGCACACCCTTGGCGGGGTCATAGGCAAGCACCCCGGCCGCGCCGAACCTGCCCCAGTACCGGCCGCGTTCCCCTTCCACCCAGGCATCACCGGGATCGCGGGGACCCATGCGGACAGGCGGCGTGGAGGACTGTGTTGAAGCCGGTGAATGATCCATCGCTCCAGTCTGACAGGTGGAGCGGCGCATCACCCGGCGGCGCTAGTGCCCGTTGCCGCGTTCGACAGCGAAATCACCGCCGGGATACATGATGGTTTCGTGGCCATCGTCAAAGCGGACCAGGTAGGGCGGCGTTCCGCCCTGGCCCCGGACCTCGAGAATCACACCGTGCCGGTCCGTGGAACCAACCGTCCTGCCGTGAACAATGATGCGGTCTCCTTGTGCTGCCTCCATGGCTATCACCTCCAGCCCCAAGATTACGACTGTCCGCCATGCGGGAACAGACCCAGGGGAAAGGGCAACCGGCACCGGGCCCGCATGGCAGGATTTCCCCATGCCGCTGAATCTTCTCCTGCTCGCCGATACCCATGTGCCCAAGCGCGCCAAGGAACTCCCCGCACAGGTGTGGGCCGCCGTCGAAAGCGCCGATGTGGTGTTCCATGCCGGCGACTGGGTGACGGCAAACCTGCTGGACCAGCTTGAGCACCGCAGCCGCCGCCTCATAGGTGTCTACGGCAACAACGACGGCCCCGACCTGCGCGCCCGGCTGCCTGAAACGGCAACCGTGACGCTTGAGGACGTCCGCTTCGCCGTGGTGCACGAAACCGGCCAGGCGAAGGGCAGGGAAGCCCGGGCCGAGGCGCTTTATCCGGGCGCGGACGTGCTGGTCTTCGGGCACAGCCACATACCTTGGGACACCACCGCTCCGGGAGGTCTGCGGCTGCTAAATCCCGGCTCACCCACAGACCGGCGCCGGCAACCTGCCTGCACCTACATGACGGCGGTGGTGGATTCCGGCGCGGTCAGGGACGTCAGGCTCGTCACGGTCCAGCGGGACTAAACCGGACTGGACCCGCAACACAAACCCGGGTTGGCAGGGACCGGGCGAATTGCCTAGGCTGGAACGGTAAGCATGCTTAGTTTTTTCGTGTTCCACCCCTACGCAACAGGAGGACCACCATGACAGACCAGTACACCTTCCGCAATCCGGTCACCGCCTACGGGAAAATCTCGCCGCCCAAGCAGGACCAGCCCGAGCCGGGCCTGGATGCGGAGCTGGAGCCCAAGGCGGATCTCGGCGAGGACACCTACCGCGGAACCGGCCGGCTGGAGGGCAGGAAGGCCATCGTGACGGGCGCGGACTCCGGGATCGGCGCGGCCACGGCCATCGCCTTCGCCCGCGAGGGGGCCGACGTCGTCCTGTCCTACCTGCCCGAGGAGGAGGAGGATGCGGCCCGCATCGCCGGACTCATCGAGGCCGCCGGCCGCAAGGCCGTCAAGGTTCCCGGCGACCTTAAGGACCCGATTGTGTGCCGCGAGGTGGTTGACACCGCCGTGGCTGTTCTCGGTGGAGTGGACATCCTGGTCAACAATGCAGGCAAGCAGGTGGCCCAGGAGGAGCTGGCCGACATCACCGACGAGCAATTCGACCACACTCTGAAAACAAACGTCTACGCGATGTTTTGGCTGACGAAGGCTGCCCTCCCGCACATGCCGGCGGGGTCCACCATCATCAACACCACCTCCATCCAGGCGTACAACCCGTCCCCCACGCTGGTGGACTACGCCACCACCAAAGCCAGCATCAACAACTTCACCAAGGGACTGGCCCAGCAGCTCGCACCCAAGGGCATCCGTGTCAACGCCGTGGCACCGGGACCCATCTGGACGCCGCTGCAGGTCAGCAGCGGCCAGCCCAAGGAGGAACTGCCGGAGTTCGGCCAGTCCACTCCCCTAGGCCGCGCGGGCCAGCCAGCAGAGCTCGCCCCGGCGTATGTCTTCCTGGCATCACCGGAGTCAAGCTACGTCGTCGGCGAAACGCTGAACGTCAACGGCGGCAACCCCACGCCGTAGCCCAGGTCTTCCTGACACGCCCGACGGCGGTGCCTCTCGCGGGATGCGAGAGGCACCGCCGTCGGCCGTTAATTCCCAGCCCTTACCTGGCGTCCTGGTCCGCCAGCAGGTCATCGGTGGCGGCATCGGGCTGCCCATCGAAGAACTGGGCCAGGACGGTTTTGAAAACAGTTTCCCCGGGGGCCGCGCGCAGGAACAGCGTCATGGACGAGTGCAGCTTCCGCGCATCGATGCCGCCGAGGATGTCCTCCGCGGAGCGCCCGGCATGGTTCGTGATGGCCAGGGCGCAGTCGAACAACCGCGGACCCAGCACCGCGTGGTCCAGGTAGTCCCGGGCTTCAGCGAGGGATTTAAGGGCATACCGGCGTGACATGTCGCTGTGGCCCAGGCCGGCGATCTGGGGAAAAATAAACCACATCCAATGGCCGGACTTGCTGCCCATCTGCAGTTCTGCCAGCGCCTGGTCGTACGCTCCGCCGCTGTCCTGCGCGGCCACAAATCGTTCCAGGTCATAGGGTTCGTTCATGGGTGTCTCCTTGTGGTGGGGCTTCGGGGCTGGATTGCTGCTCGAGGAAGCCGGCGGCGCCGAGCAGCCGGGCATCCGGGTCGGTCCGCCAACGGGCAACGACAACATCTGCGCGTTGCCGGTCGCGCCCGCTTAGCCGTGCCAGGAACGGCGCCACGACGTCGGCCAGCAGGGGGTCTGTCAGCTCTGGGGTGCCGGCAGTCCGCAGGAAACCCTCGATGCGGGTCAGGTCCGAATGGCGCAGGAGTGACACTTTGGACTGCAGCAGGACAACGGCGGCCAGCCGGCGTTCGTACACTGCCCTGGCGCCGGGCCGGGGCAGCCCCCACAGGGCTGATGCCAGCTGCACCACGCCATCGTGGTCGAGGTCCTTGTACTTCCGCAGCGCGTCGCGGATGGTTCCCCTGACAGCGCCGACGGAGGAACCGTAGGAGGCCAGTAGACCGCCCAGCCGGCCCTCGACGTCGTCCGCCCGGTACCAGGCGCCCTCGTTCTGCAACGTGCGGTCAACGAATTCAGCGGCAGCCGCCACACGATCCATGCCGCTGCTCATGGGCGCCCTGCCGAGGCGTGCCGGATGCAGAACGGGGTCCACGGCCGTGCCTCCAGCCTGCCTTCGGCGATCGCGTCCCCGCAGACAGCGCAGGTCCCGTAGGTTCCCTCAGCGATTCTGGCCAAGGCTGCGTCCACCTGATCCAGCCCGGCACTGCTCTGCTTCAGCAGGGCGGAGGCCTGGGACAGCTCGAAGGCGATGGTGGAGCCTTCCGGATCGTGTTCGTCATCCACGTTCGAGTCCTGGCGCGCCGAGTTTGCGGAGGCGATGTCCGCGCGGAGCGCCGGAAGGAGGGCAATCTTCCGCTCCCGCTCCTCCTCGAGCAGGATCCGGAATCTTTCAAAGTCGGCCATGGCAAAAGCCTAGCGCGGGTGGTTCGGGTACCCGTTTCAGCCGCGCGTTGAAGGCTGGCGTGCCTTCATCGGTGATGCGATGGAGTTCCGCGCCGACTCAGGGATTGGCAAGGAACGGCGGGGCCTAAAGGTGCTGGCCAAACCAGGCGAGGGTGTCGTTCCACGCGGCCGTGGCCTGGGCTTCGTTGTAGCGGTCGCCGGTGTCGTTGTGGAAGGCGTGGTCCACGCCGGGGTAGACGGTGATCTGGTGGACAACGTCGGTTGCCGCGAGCGCATCCTTGAGCGCAGGCATGGCGGCGGTGATGCGTTTATCACGTTCAGCGTAGACTCCAAAAACTGCCGCTTTGATGCCCGGCACCTTGCCCAGGTCGGGGGCGGGGCCATAAAACGCCGCCGTGGCCTTCAGCCCGTCCAACTCCGTGGCCGCCTGCCAGGTGATGCCGCCGCCGAAGCAGTAGCCGGTCATGGCGATGCGCTGGCCGTCCACAAAGTCCTGGCCCCGGAGATACTCCACCGCTGCCTTGAAGTCGGCAATGTGACGCTGGGCGCCCGCCTGGATGAGGGCACCGGGAACAGCGTCACGGTCCAGGTTCGCAGTCCCGCCTTCTCGGCTCAGCAAATCAAGAGCCAGGGCAACGTACCCCTCTTTCGCAAAGCGCCGCGCCACGTCTTCGATATGGGCTGTCAGCCCTCGGTTCTCATGGCAGATCAGTACTGCAGGGCTGCGCCCCGCCCGCTCCGGCTTGGCCTGGTAGGCGCTGATAGGGGTTCCACCGGACGGAAACTGGATAGTCGCCGTCGTCATCCCTGATGCGCCCTCCGGAAGGGAAAGCGGGCTCTTGGCCGCAGGGACGGCACCTGCGGCCCCTGCGTCGGCCGTTCCGGTGGCCGACGATGTGGAAGGTTCCGGCGTGGGCATGGGGTCGGTGCTCGGCGGTACCTCGCTGGGAGTGCAGCCCACCAGCAACATCGCCGCCGCGGCTGTCGCCGTGCTGCCCGTAATGAAGGCAACCCGCCGGGTGAAGGTCCGCTGGCTCAGCGTACCGGCGCGGTAGTCGTCAAAAAACTCCTCAATCAAGTACTTTTCGTACTTTCCAAGCTGGGTCACGGTGCCTCCTCGGGGTGGGCATATCCTCCTCCGCGCGGCGCTTCCGGGCAAGCTTCCGGCCCCGCCTTCGAGTTCCTTTACTACTTTGTGACCAAAGCAACACAGCTTCCGTAGCAGGAAAGTATCTCGCGAGGTCAGCCGCGTGGTAAATCCAATTCAAGTCATTTGCGGAATGTGATAGAAGCACCTCGCATGTTACCCAAACGTGACAATGCACCCGAAGTCGGGTTAGGGTCTTCAGGTGTCCCTCCCAGACGGGACATTCCCCTCAGTATGCCGAGCCCTGCCACTGACCCGGGAACCCAACGCTTTCCAGCTGGCAGGGACGGGGGAACCACGTTTCCACCGGCCTCACGCGAGGCCTTGGGGTTAAGTCGAGAGCGACACCGTTCATTACGGAATTGCTCCCGGCCGGGTATCTCCAACCCGAACCCGACAGCTCACCCCGCAGGCATGGGAGAGGCGATCAACCGTGTCAAAAAATTCCACCACCGCCCGTCACCGCGCGACTCCGGCCCGCTCAATCGCACTCGAGGGTCTGGCTGTCTCAGCCAAGTCCCTTGGCCGCCCGGCGCTCGCCGTTGCAGCAGCATCCGGCATTGCCTTCGGTGTCGGCGCCCCGGCCCACGCAGGCGTAACCGGTCCGGACACCACCGAGACCACTAACACCCAGGCTTACGCAGCACCGGCTGCTGCAGTGGCTGCCCCCGCAGCAGCTGCAGGCAACGTGCACACCGTTGTTGCCGGCGATACCCTGGGCGCCATCTCGGCCGCCCACGGAGTAGCCCTGAACGATGTCCTGTCCGCCAATGGGCTGTCCATCTCCGCGATCATTTACCCCGGCGACCAGATCAAGGTCCCCGGCGCCGGTTCCGTTGCAGCCGCTCCGGCGGCTCCGGCAGCTGCGGCTCCGGCTCCGGCCGTGACTGCCGCCGCCCCCGCCAACACCGGAATGAACCTGTCCTACGCCTCCACGGCTCCTGCTCCGGCAGCACCCGCCCCGGCAGCTCCCGCGGCCACCGGCACCGGTACCGGCGCAGCCATCCTCGCGAACGCCTACGGCCAGGTGGGCGTCCAGCAGGACTGCACCGCCATGGTGGAGAAGGCTCTCCGTTCCGTGGGCAAGAGCGTTGGCGACCTGGCCCCGGGCCAGTTCTACCAGTACGGCACCACTGTGGGCACCCCGGCTCCCGGTGACCTGGTGATCACCGCCGGTCACGTTGGCGTCTTCGCCGGCAACGGCCAGGTTGTCAGCGGTGGCGTGGACGGCTTCAAGACCGAGGTCCACTCCATCAGCTGGCTCAGCGGCGCTTCCTTCGTCCGCGTAGCGTAGTAACACCACCCAAGCAGGGGCGGCAGACGGGATTGTTCCCGGCGGCCGCCCCTGTTTTGTTTCCGGCCGTCGTGAGCCGGTGCTCAGCTGCCGGGGGCGCTCAGGTCCCGCAGAAGGTCTGGTAGCTGCCGAAGTCCTCCGGCGCTCCCTCGGTGTAGCGTTCCAGCCCTGGCCGCTCAGTGAACGGGGCGCGGACCACTTCAAGGAGCCGGGTGAAGGGATCAAGGTCTCCGTCCGTTGCTGCGGCGAGCGCTTCCTCTACCAGATGGTTGCGTGGGATGTAGGCGGGATTGACCCTGTCCATCAGTTCCGCGTCCGGTTGCAGGGCACGCCACCGCGCAGCCCATGTGTCGAAGGCAGCCAGGTCAAGGACCATCCCGCGGGCTGGGCGGTCATTTCCCCTTGCCGCTTGGGAGAGGTTCCGGAAGAACGACGTGTAGTCGACCGGTCCGTCCTTCAACAGGGCCACCAGCCCATCCACCAGTTCCGAGGCTTCTTCAGCCTCCGCGCTCCCGGCAGGGGCTTCTGCCAATCCGAGTTTGGTTTTCATCCCGGCGAACCAGGCCTCGCTGTACTGGCGGCGGAACTTGCCGAGTGCTTCTACCGCGGGGGCCACGGCCTGTTCCTGGTCCTCGTTGAAGAGCGGCAGCATGGCTTCAGCCAGGCGGGCAAGGTTCCACTCGGCGATGACCGGCTGGTTGGCGTACGCGTAGCGTCCGCCCACGTCAATGGAGCTGTAGACCGCGGCAGGGTTGAACGCGTCCATAAAGGCGCAGGGCCCGTAATCGATGGTTTCCCCGGAGATGGTCATGTTGTCTGTGTTCATCACACCGTGGACGAATCCCACCAGCATCCAGTCCGCTACCAGTTTTGCCTGAGCGGCCACCACGCTTTCGAAGAGCGCCAGGTAGGGGTTCCCGGCGCGGGCGGCTTCCGGGTGGTGCCGGCTGATCGCGTGGTCCGCCAGGCGGCGCAGGAGGTCCATGTTTTCCGTGGCCCTTGCGTACTGGAAGCTGCCCACGCGCAGGTGGCTGCTGGCCACCCTTGTCAGTACCGCTCCCGGAAGCATGGTGTCCCTGCGCACCGGGCGGCCGGTGGCCACCACCGCAAGGGAACGCGTTGAGGGGATGCCGAGGGCGTGCATCGCCTCACTCACAAGGTACTCACGCAGCATGGGGCCGACGACGGCGCGCCCGTCCCCGGCGCGCGCGAAGGGCGTGCGGCCGGAACCTTTCAAGTGGACGTCCCGCAGCCGTCCATCCACGCCCGTCACCTCGCCGAGAAGGAGCGCGCGGCCGTCCCCGAGCAGGGGCGAGTAGCCGCCGAACTGGTGGCCCGCGTAGGCCTGGGCCACCGGCGTCGATCCCTCCGGAACGTGGTTCCCGAGCAGGAGCCGGACGCCCTCCGGTGACCGAAGGTATTCCGGATCGAGCCCCAGCTCCCCTGCCAGCCCTTCGTTAAGAACGAGCAGTTTCGGCTCGGGCGCTTCCTCTGCCTGCCAGGGAACAGCCAGCTCGGACAGCTCCCTGGCAAAACGCCCATCAAAGGTGACTGTTGATTCAGCAGCAGCTGTCATTTCTTGAGACTCTCCTCGTGGTTCGTTCTCCGGTTGATCAGCCACGTGACAAACCAGAGCACTACGCCGATGGCCATTAGCCCGCCGGCAATTTGGTACTGAATAACGTTACGGCCCACCCAGGGGCCGGCAAGGAAGGCACACAGCAGGGCGGCCACCACCGGCAACTGCCCCGGCGAGGTGAAGAACACCTTGCGGTTAGGGTCACGCTTGCGCCGCAGCAGCACACACGCGATGTTCACTACCGTGAAGACACACAGCAGCAGGAAGGCAGTGGTGCCGGAAAGGTTGGCCACGATGTTGCTTTCCGGATCGCTGGTTACGTACAGGATGAGTCCCAGTGCCAGGACGGTGGAGAAAACGATGCCGGCCCACGGTGTGCGGCGCACGGGCAGCACTTTCCCGAGGGCGCGCGGCAGGACATGTTGGCGCGCCATCCCGTAAATGAGGCGGCTGGCCATCAGCATGTTGATCAGCGCCGTGTTGGCTACGGCGAAGACGGCCAGGAACGGGAAGATTCTGTCAATCGGGAAATCGGGTGAGCCTTTGTGCACCACTTCCAGAAGAGCCGCGCCTTCGGCTTCCCGAATGTTTTCGAGCTCCGTGGGCGACAGCACGCTGACCACGGAGACGGCCACCAGCATGTACAGGAGCACGGCAATTCCCAGGCCGGTCAGCATGGTGCGCGGGAAAATCTTCTCCGGGTTCCTGGTTTCCTCCACCATGTTCACTGAGTCCTCGAAGCCCACCATGGCGAAGAACGCGATGGAGGTGGCGGCAGTTACCGCAAGGAACAGTCCCTTGTCCTGGGAGTCGTTGAAAACGAAGATTTCGCCGGGGTTTCCCGTGCCCTGTGACATCACAAAGAAGCCGACGCCGATCACAATGCACAGCGCAATCATTTCCACCAGGGTGAGGACAACATTGAACTTGACGCTCTCCCCCACGCCGCGCAGATTGATGATGGCCAGGAGCACCATAAATGCCATAGCGACGGCGGTGACGACGCCCTGCCCGGGAAGCCCCATCCATCCGTTGACTTCGAACCCCCCGAAGAGGTTTTGGGCCAGGACGTTGGCGGAGGTGGAGGCGCTGGTGATGCCTGAACAGACCACCGCGAAGGCCACCAGGAAGGTGACGAAGTGGATCCCGAACGCCTTGTGCGTATAAAGGGCGGCGCCGGCGGCCTGGGGATACTGTGTGACCAGTTCCAGGTAGGAGAAGGCGGTGAGCGTAGCCACCACGAAGGCCAGCAGGAACGGCAGCCACACGATGCCGCCGACTGTTCCGGCCATGGTCCCCGTGACCGCATAAACACCCGCGCCAAGGATGTCGCCCACGATAAAGAGCAGGAGGAGCTTGGGGCCAAGGACCCGTTTAAGTTCGGGTTCCGTTCCCTCTGGAGTAGCGTCGAAGACTTCTTCGGAAGTTTTGCTCATTGTCGACCTCCACAACACGTTGGGCGGGTGGGCCCGGGCTGCCTACCGGATAATTCACTCTCTACCTCATGGTTGGGTTTGGCAATAATCAGTCCCCGTGCCTCTCCCCGCTGGTCAGCACGCGGTTTTGGTGCGACCGCCGTCGTTTCGGAAAGGCAATGCGCTGCAGGTCGTGGGCCGCTATGACCTTTGCCCCCGCTGCACGTGCGCCGGCCTGCGCAGCCAACGGGGTGACGTCGTCGTACCTGGCCGAAAAGTGCGTCAGCACGAGCGTGTCCACATCACCGCCGCCAGCCAACTCCCCGGCCTGCCCGGCGGTAAGGTGCCGGTACTGGCTGGCGAGCCCGGCGTCGTCGTCGCTGAAGGTGGACTCGGCGACGAGGAGGTCGGCGCCGTCCGCCAGGTCCTCTGCCCCCGTACACGGGGCAGTGTCCATCACGAAGGCGAAGCGCTGTCCCCGCCGGGGAACGCTGACGTCGTGAACGTGGACGCCGGCCAGGGTGCCCTCGCGCTGCAGGCGTCCGACGTCGGCCCCGCTGATCCCCGCCGCTTCCAGGCGGTCCCGGAGCAGGCTGCGGCTGTCCGGTTCGACGAGCCGGTAGCCGTAGGTCTCGATGCGGTGCTTCAGTGGCCGGACTTCCAGCCCTTCTGCCACGGTTCCGCTGCTGCCGTGCGGATGAAGCTGCAGGTCTATCCCGGGCGAGCTGACGGACACCAGGGCACGGACCAGGTCCTCGCCGGACGCCGGGTAGTGCAGGTGGACGGGGTGGGCCACACCGTCCAGCGCCATGCGCGACAGCACGCCGGGCAGACCGAAGCAGTGGTCCCCGTGCACGTGGGTGAGGCAAATATGCGTGATCTGTGTTGCAGAAACGCCTGCGTGGATCATCTGGCGCTGCGTTCCCTCGCCGGGGTCAAAGAGGAGCCCCTGGCCGTCCCAGCGAAGCAGGTAGCCGTTGTGGTTGCGGGTCCGGGTGGGAACCTGCGAGGCGGTGCCGAGGATGACGAGTTCACGCATAGTTTTGGGGGACCAAAAAGCAGGCTCCGGAATTATCCGGGACCTGCTCTGTGGTTTGCTGTGATGGCTTAGCGCCGCTTGAGCATGCCCATAATTTTGCTGGCCATGCCGCTCGTACCGGGCCGGCCGCCTACGGCACCTGTGGTGGGCGTCCGCCCTGTGGCATTAAGTCCGGTGCCGCGGGCTGTTCCGCCAGTGCCGGACCTGCCTGCGAATCGTCCAGCGGCATTCCTGATCATGCTTCCCAAGTTCATGTGAAACTCCTTAAGTCTTGATCCTGCCAACCGATATTCATCAGCCTGCTTATTATTTTAGCGCAGTTTCGATTTCCGGCTAGGGCGGGGTAATCATCTTTTCGGGCCCGGTTACGGGCTTCAGCGCTCCAGGTCGTCGGGGTCGAACTCGCTGAGCGGCGAGCCGCCGAAGTTCTCCTGGTCGTCGCTGGCATCGGCTTCCCGGCCTGTGGGGTCTTCGCCGAAGTCGACGTCGGCAACCGCTTCGCCGAGAGTCGGGGTGCTCGCGGGCAATTCGTCACCGGCACCGTCGCGGGTCGCTTTCATGTCATCACGCAGTGTCTGGTCGCTAAGGAAATCCTCCTCCTCGCCGGAAACCTCTCCCTGAAGCAGCGGATCCTCCTGCCAGCGGTCCGGATTGTTCTCCGCGGCACCGGGGTAGCTGTCTGGCTCACCGCTGGTGACAGGATCCAGCTCAAGGGATGAAGCCGCGCCCGGGGTCTCGTCCAGGAGCACGTCATTCTCCTCGACAATTTCAAGATCGTCGTCAGGCAGGTTCTGTTCCGTCATGGTGATGCCTTTCTCGTCAGCGGCTTACGGGTAATAGTAAGCATACTGACGAACGGTGCCCTGTGTGAATCCGCTTTGAGGCCGCGACTTGGGGCGTTCCCGTCAATGCAGGAGCCACGATCCGTCCTGCGGCGGTTCGGCCTTCCGGCGGAGTTTGCGTATCAGGACAAGGAATGGCCAGGCAATCAACTGCAGCAGGCCGGCGGCCAACAGCAGGCCCACCACAAGAAACAGGACCGGCGAGTACAAAAGGAAAACACCAATTGCGGCTGCTATGTATCCCACGATCAGCGCCAATGCTGTTCCAGGATCCACTGAAACTCCTTTCAAATTTCGGGCGAATCTGCCGACGGGGATTGCCGGCAGACTGATGGCCGCGGCGGGACTTGGCAGAGTCACCGCGCGGAAGAGAGCGCCGTTGACGGCGGGAGTGCCTGAAGGAATTCGAGCGACCACGATGCAATCCTCCGGGAACGCTGGGGTAAATCCACACCCAGCCTGCGATGGCGGCCGCATACTTCTAAACGGTGATTTAAGCGTACTCTCCTGCCGGCAGGCGAGGAAGAAACAGTGCCAGGCCGGCCATCACCGTGACCTTTGGCGCCACCACTCGGGTCGGCTCAGCGCCAGCCTTGAAGGTGGCCATGCCGCACGAAACCAGGAAGTCCGGCAAGGACTCCTGCCATAGCTGCACGCCCCGCTGCGGGTGCTTGCCGCGGTTCATGCATCCGGGGGTCCTGGTCGGCGCTCACCTCTATCAGGGCGCGGAGGGGTGGCCTTGGGACCATTCCAAAGAAGAAGCCAAGGCAAGGTTCCAGGGCACTACCGCTGGGGCCAACCCGGTAGGAGACTTCAAATGCGGACACTTCAAACCGAAAGCCGCGATGTTTAGGGAGTGCGAAAGAGCCATGCTGAACACAAAGGCCATAGTCGCCGGCTATGACGGTTCGACGGAAGCTGCAGAAGCTGTGAGCTGGGCAGCCCGGCAGGCACGCCTTCGAGGCTTGGTGCTGCATGTGGTGCATTGTTCCATCTGGCCACTGCTGACCAGACACCTCGGTCCCGTTCCTGGCGTCTCAGACAGCGGACTGGAACGGTCAGCCGAGTCCGTCCTTGAGGATGGCCTTGTCCACGCCAACGCTGCCGCACCAGGGCTGGAGGTCGAGTGCACCTTGCTGCACGGCGTTCCAGCCCAGCAACTCGCAGGGCTCTCGGCCCGCCAGGAAATGGTTGTTGTGGGCAGCCGCGGGCTGGGCGGCTTCCTGGGCCTGCTCGTGGGTTCCGTCAGCCTGGAACTGGCGGCAACGGCGTCCTGCCCCGTCGCCGTCATCCGTTCTGACCTTCACCCCGGCGGGCCGGTTGTGGTGGCTGTCGATGAAGCAGGTTCACCGGCCGCGCTGGAGGATGCCTGCACCCTGGCGTCGGCATCCCAGGTGAGTCTCGCCGTCGTCCATGTACGGCACACGCCCCCCGGGTACCAGCGCTTCCGCGCCGGTATGGAGACGGAAGACGCCGCCGAGGAGGTCCTGCGCGTCGCCGTCCAGGCTGCACGCAACCTTGCCCCCGCCGTCGACATCGAGCAACTGCTTCTCGCAGACGCTTCTATCCCCCACGCCATCCTCAATGCTGCCCAGGGTGCCGGGATATTGGTTGTTGGCACCAAGGGCCAGGGGCTTGTCAGGGAAACTATCGGTTCAATCGCCCACGCCGTTCTTCACCACTCCCATGGTCCTGTGCTCGTCTCGCGGCGGCCGCACTGAACCCTGCTGCCGATCGGATGTTCCTGGCAGGGGTGACGAAGGCTTCATATCCCGCGCTCCTTCCCACCGGGAGACGTGCCGCAGCATATGCTGACCGGGTGACTCCTGCCCCGTCCCCCACCCCACTTGATGTAGTGGTCCACTCGGGGCCGGCCGACTGGTGGGTTATTCTCGCTGGCCTGGGTCCGTTGGCAGTCCTCGTCGCGGCTTTGCTGGCCTTTTACATCAACTGGCGCACGCTCAAGCAGCGCACCGCGGCTGACAAGACTGCCCTGGACCAGAAACGGGAAGCGGATGCCCAGGCGCTGCAGCAGAAGACTGAGGCGGACAGCCGTGCAGAGTGGTGGCGCCGGACCCAGTGGGCGCTGGACCGGGCGTTGAACGAGGATGAAGGTACGAAGGCGTTGGGGCTGGCGACCCTGGAAGTCCTGGCACGCAGCGACCTGGCACGTACGGAGGAACTTGAGTTGTTCGACATCGCCTGGAAAAACGTCTCGGGTGATGAGAGCGGAGATGAAAACGGGCAGGAAGACCGCCTGGACCAGGAGTTCGTGTTCGTGGACTCGGGTGGCAACATAGGCGAGAATGGAACGACGGATAAGGACAGGATCAAGGAGGTTGGACCATGAGCGCAGCGTCATCTGAACACCGCTTCGTCCATACTCCCCGGAACGGCACGCCCTCCAAACCCGTCCAACGGAAGACCACCCCGGCCGAGCACCGTGTCCAGGTGGCGGCCGCGAGGCTGCGCGTCACTCTTGATGAGCGCCTTGGACGCGAAACGCCGGCCAAGACCAAGGCGCTCGCCAAGGAACCCATCTAGGTCGCGCCGGTCAAGGCAATGGGGCCGCTACTCGGCGCGTGCTGGAACAGGTAAGTGGTGGCGGCAATAATTCTTGGGTGGAACCCCCACCGGCGGAACCGCTGGGACTACCGCGCCGTCGTCGAGCACGTGGCCGGGACCGGCAGGTTCCTGGCCCGCTGGAGCCTCGGCCACAACCGGAACCTCCTGACGGGAACCGAGGCCTGGCTCCTGCTGCAGGGCAGCAGCGACGCTGGCACCGGCCTGATCGGCCATGGAATGGTGATGTCCGAAGCGTTTGAGGCCGTACACCCCGAAGATCCTGACGCCACTGACTGGTACATCAGCGTCGCTTTTGACGCACTCCTCCCCCTTGGCGAGCAGATACGTCCTGACGTCCTCAGCGAGGCGGTCCCTGCAGTTGTGTGGCGCGACGCCATCTCCCGCTCAACCCTGCCCGTTCCACGTGCAGCGGACCCTGGCCTTCGCAGGTTGTGGCGGGACCACGGGCCGGCGGCGATGGGGCCTGTACAGCTGGTACCGGGAACTTACCCGCCGGACGCTGCGAGCACCATTGACGTGAATCGCTACGAGCAAAACCCGGACGCCCGCGGGGTGTGCCTGGCGTTCCACGGAACTGCGTGCGCTGCCTGCGGATTCTCCTTCGAGGCCGCGTACGGCGATATCGGCACGGGTTTCATCGACGTGCACCACGTAGTGCCGCCGGCAATGCTTGGGAATGGGTACCAGCTGGACCCTGTTACTGACCTCGTACCGCTGTGCCCCAACTGCCATGCGATGGTCCATCGCGGTGTGGGCACTGGCGCGCCGCGCACAGTCTCAGAACTCCGAACCATCATTTCCGCCGCCGGCCACATGCGGGGCGAGGTGGTGAGCGAACTGGCCCTCGAAGCCCAGGAGGATGCGCGGCGGATCCTCGAAGGACGGCAGGATTGAAAGGCTGCCAGCGCTAATTACTGCCCTGCCGGTGTGGTCCCGAACATCAGGGTCCGTCGCCGCACGTCGTAGTAGACCGTTGCCGAACGTTTCAAGAGGCCCTGAAGAACCTCTGCGTCCTCCGCGTCGAGCGTAAGCACTTCTTCCCAGGCCCCTTGGTCAAGGACCAACTGAAGGGTCCAGGTGCCTGGCTTTCCGGCGTCCCCGGCCACCCAGCTGAACTGGTAATGGTTTACTTGGCGGACTTGGATGCTGTCATCGGTTATGGGTTGTTTTGGTGTGGGGCTCATGGTCCCCTCCTGGATCTGTGGTGACTGGGCCTTTTGCATAAGCCAAGAACCAATGTAGACCCCGTGCCCATCTTGATCCAGACCCTGCCGGAGGGGTGGAAGGCAGGCCGCCCCCGGTTCCGCAGCCACCCGCATCAGAACTACGATTTTCAGAACATCGATCAGCACAGGTGGGCGAAGGCGCAGAGTGAGGACATGCGGTGACCGGAGTGACCAGGTACAGCGGACCGCACTGGCGTCGGGTGGTGGCCACTCTAGCCAACAGTGATGTCCGAAGGGCCTACGCACAGATTGTGCTCGGGGCAAAGCTCCCCGAGGTGCTTACCGGCATGCAGGATCAACGGCGAAACCGGGCGCTCGCTGCCCTGCTCGGGTCCGGGCTGGTTGAGCGGAATGCCGACGGCGAACTGGTTGCGCCTGAGTCGATCTTCCGGGACCTTCTGGCTCAGCAGCCCCGGCGGCAGGCGCAGACCGGGCCGGCCCGCTTCATGCGCCTGGGCAGGATCGAAAGGTATCCCGCCAACATGACTGAACGGCGGGAGCTCCTTGCCTGGATTATGAGCGAAGCGTTCCGTCCCGGCGAGGTCTTGACGGAAAAGCAGGTCAACGAACGGCTGCTCAGTTACACCGACGATGTGGTGCTGTTGCGCCGCTACCTGGTGGACTTCGGACTGTTGGAAAGGACTGCATCCGGGTCCTCATACTCCCGGCGTGAACGAATTTAGCGTCAGTCATTGTTTCACCGCAGGGGTCCGCATTCCACTGTAGGCTGCCCCCGCCCCGGCCAGGAAAATGAGGACGGCGAGGTAGACCGGGCCAAGGTGCCAGAGCGTGGCCAGACCCCAGGGGTAGTGTGCTGGGACGGCGACTGCAAGTCCGACCGCCGGGACGACAACGGCTGCGGCGAAGGCCCACCGTTCTCCCCGGCGCACCCCGAACCAGGACAGGCCCGCGATGGCCAGCCCTGTCGTAGCGATGAAGCCACTGAGCGCGATGTGCAGATGGCTGATGTAGTGATACAGCTGCGGGCTGAACGCCTCGACCTCCGCCCGCCCCTTGTCCACTTGTTCGGGACCGATGCCCAACTCCAGGAAGGCGCCCGTAAAGTTGAGCACCAGGAAGACGACGGCGTATGCCACGAAGGCCAGCCCGGCAAGCGTCATGAGAGCCGCTCCCGTCCGTAGATGAAATTGTTTCCCACGGGTAGTTCTAAAGGCAGGCATAGCCGGCGCCCCTCTCCTATTCGCGCAGGTACTCGATAAGAGTCCCCCGGTCGAGGGGCCTGTCAAGGGCAAGCAAGCGCCGGCCGGGGACACAGATCTCGACGAGTGGGACAAAGTCATCGGCATCAACCTCAACGGGCCGCAGGGACTGCGCATCAACTCCGTAGGCCCTGGCTACATACGGACGCCGCTCGTGGAGAGCAGCCGCAGCCCTGAGGTCCCTCAGGTCCTGGAGGGCAAGCACGCTCTCAACCGCCTGGGTACCTCTGCGGAAGTCTCCCACCTCGTCTGCTTCCTGCTGTCGGAGGACGCGTCCTTTATGACCGGAGGCTATTACCTGGTCGATGGAGGTTACACCGCCGTCTGACCGACTTCTTCGCCCTGCAGCCCGGCGAAACCGCAGCCCCTCTGGCGCCGGGACCCGTCATGACCCTGGGTCGGCGGGTATCCGGCGCATCCACCGCTTTTTTACTCTGGGCTTACGACGAGGCGCCCGAACTGGCGCGCTCAGTGGGCGCCGGCGACACTGCCAGTTGCCGCATACCCGGCCTCACTTCACGAGGATTGATGTGCATTACTTCGTCGGTACCTGGCATTCACCCTTGGGCCACCCAAAGGAATTTGCTGGAGCAAAAGCCCCGCAAGTTTCAATCAAAATGCTAACCTCAGCACTCACTTTGCACCCGTCGGGGTTATCCTCAAAGTGCTTATCCAGTTGCGGGGGCATCCGGGCGGGGGGCTAGGCGCACCCGCGGTGTGGTTGCCGCGGGCCAGTTCCAGAGTTTGCATTCACACCGGGGAAACCCGGCGGATTCAAAGGAAACGAGCATGGGCCGCCGACACGCAGCATCTGAGCCGAGCTATCCACGCTGGATCTGGATTGCTGCGGTGGCCATGGTGGCACTTCTCATTGTGGGCAGCGCATTCGTGCTGCGATCGCTAATCTTCCCCGCCGCCTCGGAGGAAGGTGAGACTTCAGCGGGAAATGGCACCACACCTCCAGCGGGTGGACCCTTGGCGCAGGACAGTCCCGCCGCCGTCGCCGGAGCCTCTCCCTGCATCTCCTTGAACATCCTTACTTCGCTGGAGAACGCCGAGATGGTCCGGGCTTTGGCGTCCAAGTACGCAGCGAAACCTCGCAGCGTGGCCGGCAAATGCGTGACGCCGGCGGTGACCGAGGAAAAATCGGGAGTCGCTGCCGGCAAGGTTGCTGCGCAGTTCCCGGGCATTCCGGCCGCCGACAAGCCCTCGATCTGGCTGCCGGACTCCTCCGCGTGGTTAGGAATCGCAGGGAAAGGTGCGGGCGCGATTGTCCCCCAGGAGGGAATCAGCCTCGCCAGGAGTGCGATCGTCGTGGCTATGCCGGAGACGATGACTAACGCCCTCGGCTGGGACAGCAAACCGCCGTCGTGGTCTGAGGTCTTCAAAATGACCGAGGAGCAGGACGTCTGGGAGCGGCTCGGCCATGGCGACTGGGGGAAATTTAGGTTCGGAAAGGCCAGTCCGCTGGTCGCTACGTCGGGCCTGATGGCCCTTGCTGCTTCCTACGGTGCCGCCGGGGGCAGCGTGGGCGGTTTGAACGACATGAACCTGGCCTTACCGTCACTGGTGGAGAAAGTGCGCGCCGTGGAACTGGGCACCAGCCATTACATGGCTACCCCCGAGCATTTTCTGTGGCACGCGAGGGAGGCTGACGACGCCGGGAAGGTCTCGGAATTCCTTTCCGCCGTGATCGTGGATGAAAAATCTGTCTGGGATTACAACCGAGGAGTAGTCAGTGAGGACGGAAAGGCGAAGCGTTCCGGTCCGGCGCCCCAGGAGCCCCTCAGTGCCATCTATCCCTCGGACGGCGTGTACGTGGCGGACAACCCGGCAGTAGTCCTTGACGGAGATTGGCTGGGGAGCCAGCAGCGTTTGGCGGCCCAGGATTTCCTCGCGTTCGCGGTGACGGAACAGGGCCAAGACGTTGTCAAGGCCTCCGGGTACCGAACCATCCAGGGCAAGCTGGATACCGGGGTGGCGGGGACCGGTCGGTACGCTGAGACGCTCCAGCCGCTGCCGCTGCCCAGGGCCGAGGTGCTTTCTACCGTGCAGGACAGCTTCCCTGAGGTCCGAAAGCGGGCCAGGGCCTTGTTCCTGCTGGATGTCTCAGAGTCGATGGTGCAGGAACCTGGAGTGACCAAGCTGCAACGGGCCAAGGATGCCTTTCTCAAGGCACTGAACCATTTCGTGGGTGAGGACGAGATAGGGCTGGCCGCTTTCTCCCAGGTGGGCGACGGCCCCTTGACGCCCGGCATCATAAGCCCGGTGGCCCCGTTCAAGACCAATAAAGAAGACCTCATGGCCAAGGTGAAGGAGCTCAAGGCCGTGGACGCTACGCCTCTTTTCGAAGCGGTGAGCCGCTTCGCGGGCGATCAAGCCAAGGAATACAAAGACAGCTTCATCAACACCATCGTGCTGTTGAGTGACGGTAAAAATGATACGACGCATCCGGGAGACCTAAGGGGTCTCTCCGAACAGTTGAGCCATCAGAACCACTCGGGCCCGGTGCTCGTCTTCACACTCGCGTACGGGCCCGACGCCGATGTCCCCACTTTGCTGGAGATCGCCAGGGCCAGCGGGGCGCACTACTACGACGCGACCGACCCGACCAGGCTTGAAGAGGTGCTCGGTGAACTGGTGACGAGTTTCTAGACCAGGCATTGCGGATGCCCAGTGGGTCAGTGCCGACGATTAGGGGCTCGCCTTATTTTCTTCGGGTCACCCCGGCTGTCGGCGAACCGGATAGTGCGAGCGCCCATCCCCCCGCGACTCCAATGGCAAGTAGTACGGTTACGAAGCCGATCGCCGGTGCGCTCGGCCACGTCAGGGCGTCTCCATACCTCAGCAGGGCAAGCCCCTGAAGAATGACGAACGCAACGGAGGTGAGGGCCACGGGGCGGACGGAGCGTCGGTCGCCGCTCAACTGGCCCTGCGCGGCCGCCCAGCCCAGACCGACCAGCCACGCTCCGATCGCCCTCCCTGTGAGCTCGGTCAGTGGCCATGGCCACCACGTTGACGCATCAATGGGTACCGCCAGGAGCGCCACGCCATATAACAGCAGTACCCCGGCGATTCCCGCCAGGAGCAGCCGGAGCGCAGGGGGTAGAATTGTCCGTCCCGCCGTTACGGACTTTGGGGCAGGAGGCCGCAACCGGATCTGCATCCAGCTGATGACGAGCATCGCCACGGGCACGATGGCATAGATTGCCAGCCACGCCCAGGTGGCTATTTGAGCGGTGGGGGCAGTGTCCGGCGACAGATGGAAGCGGTCGAGATGAAGCAGGGTAACTCCGAAGGTCAATGTTGTGAAGACGAACACGGGCCAGACTGCCAGCCTCGCTGATTCCCAGCTCGCCGAACGCGCGCCTGTCACTTCCAGGCCGGCACTCGACCAGTATGCCGCCCCGAGGAAGACCGCGGTCATGGGCGGGTTGACGGTCCACGCAAAGAATTCATCAGTCTGCAGCGGAAACACGAACAGCACGAGCCCGGCAAGAAACACGAGGAATGCAGCGACGTAGAGCAGCCACCGCATCGGCGGAATCAACGGTATGACCTCAGTTGGAGCGGACATCACCGGGCAGTTCCTCGGATGCGGCTGCCTTACCAAAGGCAGTGGGCGACGCAGGCAAGGGGTTCTCGGCCAGGTAGGTGTGCAGCATCGAGACGACGGTGGCGCCGTCCCCGACCGCGGTAGCCACTCTTTTGATCGATCCGGACCGCACATCGCCGATCGCGAAAACGCCGGGCATGCTGGTTTCCAGCGCCAATGGTGCCCTGCCGTGTTCAGCGGACCCGGCGTCACTGGCATGCCGGCCGGCGCCTGTGCGCAGAAACCCAGCTGGGTCACACTCCGTGGTGTCGGGCAGCCAGGAGGTCCGCGGCACCGAACCGATCAGCACGAACAAGCCGCCTGCTTCGATTTCCTCGCTTGGGGTTGCGTCGGAGGCTCCGGATGCGGCGACTTTAACGGCGGCAAGGAATCCGTCCTGGTCGCGGGCTCCCACGATCATGGTGCTATAACGGATCGCCACGTTCCGGGTGGCTTCAAGTTGGGAAATGAGGTACTCCGACATACTGGCAGACAGAGAGGGGCCGCGCACCAGCAAAGTCACCTTCTTCGCGTACTTCGCCAGGTGGAGAACCGCCTGTCCGGCCGAGTTGCCACCACCCACAACGCAGACGTGCTTTCCGGCCATCGACGGCGCCTCGGAGACTGTGGCTCCGTAGAAGACGCCCCTGCCGACCAGATTCTCCAGCTGAGGTATGCCGAGGCGACGGTAGTCCACGCCGGTGGCCACTACCACTGTGCGGCAGCGCACCACACTGCCATCGGAAATCGACACAGCGTACGAAGCAGCGTCCACGCGGAGCCCCTCCACCTTCCGCAGGAACAGGAAGTCCGTGCCCAAAGTCCAGGCTTGGTGAAATGAGCGATAGGCCAGGTGGGCGCCGCTCACACCGCGGGAGAAGCCCGGGTAGTTGCGGATCAACGAGCTGGTGCCGGCTTGGCCTCCCACAGCCTCTCCCTCCACCACCATGGTGGAGAGGCCCTCGGAGGAGGCATACACGGCGGCGGCGAGACCGGAAGGACCAGCTCCCACGACCACCACGTCGAAGATCTTGTCCCCCGGTGGAGGTCGTGTCACCCCCATCGCTTCGGCGATCTCGAGGTCGCTTGGGTTCTCAAGGACAATTGGTGGAGCGGTGAACTCCAGCACCATGACCGGCAGCACGGGGTCGCGCAGGTTCAAGCTGTCCAGCGTCCGTTCCGCCGTCTCGGACCCGACAGCGTGGAAGCCTACCGGGATGTGGTTTCGGCTCAAGGAGTCCCGCAGCGTATGGGTCCTTTCGTCGCCTACCTCCCCGATCAGCCGGACCGCCTCGAATCCCACCCCCTGGGCCAGGTGCCAGTCGTCGAGAGCGTCGGTAATTGCCCCGTGGAATTCTTCGTCGCGCACCCGTTCCGGGCGTATGATCAGCAATTCGGCGTACCCCTGCGCGATCGCCCGGAATACTGTGGGGGCGCTGGCGAAATCACCCCATGTCACCACAACACCACGCTTGGCGGCCGGGTGAAAGCCATAGGCACGCCGCAGGAAATCGAGTCCACCACGGTCAGCCGGTCCGTAGCACCCCAGTATGAGGGCGACCGGGCGGTTCCAGCGCCGGAGCCCCTCAAGCACAGCGCGCCCGTGGGTGTGGTCGGCGCAGACCACCACCTCGTAGTCGGCACCATAGCGCCGACGTAACTCATCTTCAAGAATGCGCCGGGAGGTCGTGTCCCTGGTGGCAATCAGCATGACCGGAACCGAGTGATCCATGGCCGCCGTCTTTCCGGTTCGATGGTTCGGTGGCGCTCACGATCTCGCGCTGGGACATCGGGGACAAGGTGTGTTCGTTGCCTGGGGACAGCTCACGAACCGCAAAGAACAGCTAATCTGGGGGCACCCCAAAGCGAAGGAGAGCACCATGGGCAAGGTGGTCATGTACAGCTCGGTGTCGGTGGACGGCTTCATCGCGGACGAGAACGATCAGCCCGGGCCCCTGTTCGATTGGTTGACGAGCGGTGATGTTCCGTTGGACGAAAGCGGCGAGTTGAAGGTGTCGCAGACGTCCTACGACTACACCCGGCCGTACTGGGACCAGATCGGGGCGACAATCGCCGGCCGCCACGTCTTCGACATGACGGACGGCTGGGACGGGAAGCCTCCGGGCGGGGTCGACCATGTGGTCGTCGTGACGCACCGGCCGAAGCCCGAAGGCTGGGACCCCGAGGCGCCGTTTCACTTCGTCGACGGCGTCGAGGCGGCCGTGACCAAGGCGCAGGAGCTCGCGGGTGACCGCATCGTCGAGGTCGCCGCCGGGGACGTCGGTGGCCAGGTACTTGCCGCGGGCCTGGTCAACGAGGTGCGCATGGACGTCGTACCCGTCGTGTTCGGGTCCGGCAAGCGCTACTTCGGGTCGGTCCAGGCGCAGCACCTGTTGGAGGATCCCGACGTGATGATTCAGGGCAGCCGGGTGCTTCACCTGCGCTATCAGGTGCGCCGCTGACCGGTCAGAGCGGGTCATTCCAACGGCACCGAGAGTCTGCCAGAATAGCTCCCGACGGTGGGCAAGCGGAATGACTTGAGCAAAACCCGAGCGATGGCAATGGAGGACTCCATGGAGGACCGTCTTATTCCGGGAATCAGCCTCGCCGCCACGCCCAGTGGAACAGGCTGCCTGGAGTGTCTCAGCGGTGATGGCCCGGGATGGTGGCTGCATCTTCGCCGCTGTGCCCAATGCGGCCACATAGGATGCTGCGATTCATCACCCTCACAGCATGCCAGTGCCCACTCGCGCACCGCCGGCCACCCCGTGATGAAGTCCTTTGAACCTAGGGAGGACTGGTTTTACGAGCAGACCACAAAAAAGTTCTTCCGCGGCCCGCGGCTTCCAGATCCCCAGTCCAGGCCACCGGAGCAGCCGTCACCGTCACCGGCCGACAAGGTGCCGGCAGACTGGCGGGAACACCTTCACCGGTAACCGCTGAGGCAGAACCAACCGCGCCACCGCTCGCTAGTGACCCGGGAGCACGCACTGGCTAAAATCAAGTTCAGCGCTCAATCGGCAGAGCGTGGCACCCGCCAGTCCGGTGGAGCCCCACGCGAGCAGAGAGGCCAGCCATGAAATTCAACCTTTCCGCTGATCATCAGCTCGACCCCTTTCCCCAGTACGAACGAATGCGGGAAACTGCCCCTGTCTATTTCGACGAACAATCCGGCAGTTGGCACGTCTTCCGGTACGACGAAGTTCAGCGGGCACTGTCCGAATATGCAACATTTTCATCGCACATGGGCGGGGACGATGCATCGGCCAGCGGCCAACTGTTTTCCTCGAGCCTGATCGCCACCGATCCTCCAAGGCACCGGCAGCTACGCTCCCTGGTCACCCAGGCGTTCACGCCCAAAGCCGTGGACGCGCTGGCTCCCCGCATAGCCGGGCTCACGGACGAGCTTCTGGAGGGGATCGCGGACCGCAACAGCGCAGACCTGATTAGGGAATTGGCGTACCCGTTGCCTGTCATAGTGATCTCCGAACTTATGGGAATCCCCGCGCAGGACCGTGAGCGTTTCAAGAGGTGGTCTGATGTCATTGTCAGCCAAACGCGGACCGGTACGGCCAGTGAGAATCACACTGCAGCGAACATGGAGATGGCGGAGTACTTCCTTGCCCTGATCGACGAACGCAGGGGTCGCCCGGGCCAGGACTTGATCAGCACCCTGCTGGCAGCGGAGATTGACGGCCAAAAACTGACGGTGCCCGAACTGCTCGGTTTTTGTGCTTTGTTGCTCGTCGCAGGCAACGAGACCACCACCAACCTGATCGGGAACGCCGTTTTGTGTCTGGCTGAATACCCCGGCACAATGGACCGCTTGGTCAGGGAGCCAGCCCTGATTCCCCAGGCGTTAGAAGAAGTGCTGCGCTTTCGGTCGCCGGTTCAGTCGATGTACCGGTTGACGGTCGCGGAGACCACCTTGGGGAACGAAGTGGTTCCTGCCGGCGCACCGATAGTGGCTTGGATCGGCTCCGCCAACCGCGACGAGCGGCAGTTCCAGCGGGCCGCCAAGTTCGATGTTGATCGAGCCCAGAACCGGCATCTGGCGTTCGGCCACGGTATTCACTTCTGCCTTGGTGCACCGCTGGCCCGGCTCGAAGCCAGGATCGTGCTGGAGGCCCTACTGTCCCGTTTGCCCGGGCTTTCCCTGGAACAGGGGGCGCACTTGGAAAGAATGGACAGCACCATCGTCTATGGGGTGAAGTCCCTCCCGGTGAGTTGGCAGCCGGCCTGACCGGCAAGACTTGCTGCGCCACGCCAGCCGGTAGCCACAGCTGGTCACGGCCCTGTTTATCGGGCGGGTGGTTAGGCTGGAGGGATGGCAACAGTTATTCTCGTGCGGCACGGCCGCACCACAGCAAATGCCGCTGGCCTGCTGGCGGGTCGGGGAGCCGGCGTCAGTTTGGACCAGATCGGGCGCGAGCAGGCGGCTTTGACCGGAGACCGACTCGCTGTGGTGCCCTTGGTTGGGGTGGTATCGAGCCCCCTCGAGCGTTGTCAGGAGACCGCCCAGCTCATCCTCGATCGCCAGGCTGGTAATCCTTCTGCACCGACTGATCCGGATCTCACCGAGTGCGATTACGGCCAGTGGCAGGGCCGCATGCTCAGTGATCTCTCAACCGAAGACCTGTGGGCAGCCGTGCAGTCGCAGCCGTCCGCCGTCATTTTTCCCGGAGGTGAATCCATGGCAGCGATGCAGACTCGGTCGGTAGCAGCAATCCGGCGCCACGATGCCGCTTTCGAAGCCGAGTACGGGCCAGGAGCCGTGTGGGTGGCGGTGAGTCACGGTGACATCATCAAATCAATCCTCGCCGACGCGCTCGGTATGCACCTCGACCTGTTCCAGCGGATCAACGTGGGGCCTGCCTCCGTATCGATCGTGCACTATCGTGCTGTTCGCCCGAGCGTCTACGCGATGAACACCGATGCGGGTGATCTCTCGTGGCTGTCGAACGGCCTTAACTCTGGCGATGCGCCGGTGGGTGGCGGCGCAGGGCAAACGGCGCAGTAGACCTTATGTGCCTAAAATACTGACATGCCCACACGAGTTCACGAGTTTGCCTGGCCTGACCGCGTTGTCATCGGAACCGTCGGCGTTCCGGGGGCGCGCACGTTCTACCTGCAGGTGCGTACAGGCAAGCAAATTGTGAGCATCGCCCTGGAGAAGCAGCAGTCGGCGCAGCTCGCCGAGAAGATTGACGAAATCCTTGATCAGCTCATCACCCTCGAAGGCAACCCCTTCAGCGTTCCCACGGGTACTCCCGTCGAACTCGTCGACAATGACCAGCTGGAGAGCGTCACGGAGCAGTTCCGTACCGGGGCCATGACCTTGGGTTGGGACCCGACGACGGCCCAGGTGGTCATAGAGGCCTACCCAATCACCGATGTTGATGCTGATGACAACGACGAATTGCTTGATGAGGACGGCGCTGAGCCGCCTGAAAAGTTGCTGGTGCGGATGCCGGTTGGCACCGCCCGCGCCTTCGCCAAGCGGACCCGGGAGGTGGTGGGTGCCGGGCGTCCCGCATGCCCGCTCTGCGGTTACCCCGTAGACGCCGACGGGCACGTCTGCACCGTGCCCGAGGTCTGATGGCGGCACCCGACCTGCTGACTGCCGAGCTGACGCTCACCGGGCGGATCACGACGGCGTCGAACGCCACCTTTCTGGGCAGCATCGGCGACACTACGGTCGTTTATAAACCGATAGCCGGGGAGAAACCCCTGTGGGACTTTCCCGACGGCTTCCTTGCCCACCGGGAGGTCGCCGCCTACCTGGTTTCTGAGGTCCTTGGCTGGAACGTGGTGCCACGCACCTGGCTTCGCGATGGTCCTTTAGGCAAAGGAATGGTGCAGCTGTGGCAGGAGACTGACCCCGCCCAGAACGCGGTGGATCTTGTTGCGGCGGACGACGTACCGGAGACCGGGTGGAAACACGTCCTCGAGGGTCAGGATGAGAAGGGGCGGATGGTCGCCCTCATACACGAGGACACGCCAGAGCTCAGACGTATGGCGGTGTTCGACGTCGTCGTCAATAACGCCGACCGCAAGGGCGATCACATCCTTGCCATGACGGACGGACACCGGCACGGCGTGGACCACGGGCTTACTTTTCACAGTAACCACAAGCTGCGCACGGTGCTGTGGGGGTGGCTGGGAGACGCTCTGACCGCCGAGGAAACTGACGGCATCGACCGTGTCAGCGAAGGTCTGCACGGAGAGCTGGGCCAAGACCTGGCAGGCCTGGTCAGCGCCAAAGAAATTGCCTCGCTCGCCGCCCGCTGCGCCCGATTGCGCTTGGCAGGGCGGTTTCCGGCTCCGAGCGGTGAGTTGTCAGCGGTGCCCTGGCCGCTGTTCTGAGGGAGTTACGACTACACGCTTCAAGGCATGTGCCGGTTTGATGGCCTGAACGATTAGTGCGTAGGACTCGGAGGGCGGGCAGGGACCGCAACCTCTTGGAAAGGTTCAATGTCCAAAATCAGGGGCATGTGGTCGCTGTACTGGAGCCAGTCCTCGGGCCGGCCGATCTCTAGGGACGCTCATCTGATACTCCCTGTTTCAAGCCTGCGGATTACGCCTAGGGCTGGCAGTCCCTGCTGTATGGCCCCTTATGCCCAGGCGCAGAACCGGACGCCACGCTGTGGTCCTCCTCAGAGTGGCATCAGCCTTGCCTTGTCTGGCTTCAGGTAGGGTGCCAGGAAACGAATCACTGGGGAATGATGAAACTGATCCAATGCGCGCTGCTCGCCGGACTCCTGGCAACGGTACTGTCTGGCTGCACGTACACAGATCCGGTCCAGGGACAAGAGACCGGGCCTATCGAAGATCCTTCGTCTTCCTCCACTACCCCGGCTGTGTCCGCCAGGATGCAGGGGTCATTCCAGCCCCTGGCCGCCGCTACCTCTGCACAGCCACCCTCGAGGTCAACGAGACCGGCGCAGTTCTGCAGCTCGAAGACATGGAGACCGAAACTGGCAAGGATCTGCGCGTCATGCTCAGTCCCGGAACTTTTGCCGCTGGCGCCGGAGGCGAGCTCGAACTGCCCTCGACGAGAATGATCGAGATTGGCCCGTTCCGAGCCGGCGCCATCCAGCGTTTCGTAATGGACGGGCCGATGTGGTCTGCCATGCAGGGACCGGTGCGGAGCGTGCTCATCTACGACTACTCCGCCAAGAACACACGCGGAGCCGCGGTCCTCAGCGACCAGAAGTGAAGGCTCAGGCTAGTGCCCCGGTGAAACCCGCTTCGGGGCGCCGTCCGTGGACGTTTGCCGCGGTCTGCGTCATGGCCCCGGCCTTGGCCGTGCTGGTGTTCAGCCTGGCGGATCCCATCATCCAACTGCTGCCTGGCATGTGGCCATCTATCTGCTGATCGGGGCTGCATCTTCGGACCCACAAGGAAGATCCCGTCAGTGCAGCAGTTCAATGGCATCTGGCCGGTCTTCAGCCTCGGACTGTTCCTCCTGCCGGTCATCCCGCTCATCCGGCTGGCCTACCCCGAGTACAGGGCCCTGCCGCTGCAGACCGGCGTAGAGTTGTTCCTGGCCGTAACCGCGGTTGTGGTGGCCTTCGTAACCCCTACCCCCGAGGGGGCGTGGGCGTCGCCATGGGTATACGCCGGCGGGGCCGCCACCGCCGGGCTGATGACCGCGTTCTGGGCCAGGGGCCTCCCCCGCCGCTCCCGGCGGACCCAGCTCACTGACGGTGCCGTCGTTTAGGTCCTGTCGAGCATCTTGTCGGCCTGCTCTCCGGTTGGCTCATTCAGCCAAGTTATTGCTTGGTCCCTGGAGGTGAAGTACTTGATCGGGAATCCTGCACGCACGAGGGACAAGCGAAGCATGGCGATCACTCGGTCGCGGGGAGAGTCGCCCAGCAGCGCCATGCGCGAAATATTGGCCGGGTCGGGAAAGAGTTTTCGAGCAGCCGCGGAGTGGGTCACGCCCTGTATTTCGACCAGCATCGGCAACCGGGCGCCCTGGCACAGCGTGGAGATGGCTGCCAGGGCGGCCCTGGCCACGTCAATGCCTATATAGGCCCCTCGCTTCCAGCGCAGGTAAAGAAGTCCCTCGGACACCTCCAGCGTGGCTTTGCCTTTGATGTCCACCTTGTTCACGCCGCTCCTTGTCTTCAAGCCTCTCTGACCAGTCTCGACCGTAACCGATAGACGTCATTCACAAGGGGAGGCCGTTTGGGAATGTCGCTGCCCGGCCAGATGGGTCTACGGCGTGGCGGCCAAAGAGTTTTCTTCACCGGATTCCTGCCGAGCCGGACGCGCCCACTTAGCCCGAACAGAGACAACCTGCCCTGCTTGGTAGAGTCATGCCGCGGCGCTAACGGGTGGCACTCCGCCAAATGCTAAGAACTGAAAGGTACACCCAGACGCTCTGCTCACTACCCATAACACCCAATCCACTGCTGGCCACGGGGCGCGCAGCAGTTTGGCCAGCAGTGGATTGGGGAGATAGCTAGATCTGAACGGTTGGCCCAATCGCCAACTAGGCCAGTTTTTCGCCAAACTACTTACGACGAAATCGCCAACTAGTCGTCAAACCACCAACTAGCCTCCGATCCCACAAGAAGTGTAGATTGCCAGGCCACTTGGTCCCGAGGACCATTCCCCTCCCCTGCGTTTAGGCGGGGCTATGGGCTCGGTCGAGTCTTCCCGTAGTCAAACTAGTTGGTTCTTTTTACACCAAGATTCTTCCCGAATAGTCCCTACTGGACCGCATGTGCCTCAGGCAGCGGCAGCCCGGGCAACAAAGCCACAATGCGGGCTGGTGTCCCGAACCTCTGCCTTGGTTGCTTGCTTACCGGATCTCAGAGCAAGCCAACCTTCTTTAGAGCAGGCAGTTCCTGTTCATCCATGACTGTGTGCCCGTTCTCAATGCTCTTGAGGCGAACCGTCCCGTTGGTCACTGCGTCCACGTGAAAAGTTGAGATGGTTCGGCACTGTGGACAATGCCGTACTACGACGAATGGCCGCATCAAGTGCCACTTGCCGTCGGGGTCGAGTATGTAAAGGCTGTCGGTTTCGATGTCATTTGACTGCACCTGATCCGTTTGGGATTTTACAACCCAATGGTCACCAATCATTTCCCGGTAGGACACCGTGGCCTCCCGGGCTAACGTGTCCCATGATGTTGCAGTCACGTGTCTCAACGGCATATCTGCCAGAAATCCCGCTGCCTGAGTCAGTGTCCGAAGGTCAGTTCATTGCCAACTTGGTCGCTTCGGCAAGATCTGCCGCCTCTACCCGCCGGTTGTGCGATTCATCATTTCTACGGGTGCTGAGCCGTACACGGGCCACCTCTACATCAGCCGTACGGAACATGCGGATGATGTCAGCGAGGCCGGCTTGGGTCGATGCTGCCGCAAAGTGCTTTGCAGTGGTTTCCTGAAGTACAGCCGCCCAATCCCCCATCCCGGGGCCGGATCCGCCCTCAAGTTTCCGGCGGATACCTTCTACCGCTTTCACTTCTTCCGGATGGCGAACGTAGGACCTTCCCTCATCGAAAAGCCTCGCCCAACACCGCCGAAGTACCAACCACGACGACACACAACTTTGATGAGCCGCTTCCCTGCAGGCCCTGCCAGATGACACTACGATTCGAGGTTGTGAACACCTTTACCCCCCTCACGAAGTTCGACGGTCCTGCCTCTCGTCCCGCTTGCCCTGATCGGCATCGGGGTCATCAGCGGCGCGGCCTTTGGACTCAAAGGCGGTCATAACATCAAGAGCGCCAACGAGGTGAGCGGAGGGCGGGGTATGGAGATTATGGGTCGGAACAGCGCTCGACCCCCAATCGGCTGACTGCCCGTGTGACACGCTGCTGGCTCGCGCCCAGGTGTTGCCTTGCGGGTCAATCACGCTTCCGCCGGTTGACTTCACTTACAGCACTTGATTACAGTTATTTCAGTTAGCTTCGTTTGTTTCAGTTGGAGGTCAATATGTCGGGGATCCTTCCCGCTGACATCCAAGCACTGCGTGACGCGCTGGACGCGTCGCCGGATGAGGTGACAGTGACGCTCAACCTGACGCGTCGGAGCGCAGAGAAGGTGCTGGAACTGCTCGAGGCCGAGCACTCGACCGGAGCCGTCGTGCTCCCCGCCAAGGACCTCTTCACCAGCACCGAGGCCGCGACCATGCTCAGCATGTCTCGACCCACCCTGATGAAACTCGTCGATGCGGGCACGGTGGAGCATGTCCGCGTCGGAAGCCATCGGCGTATTCCGATGCGTGCGATCGCGAAGTATCAGCGAGATCGCCAACTGGAGCACGAAGAGGCCGCTGCGGCACTTGAGGAGTTCCGCAGCAACATCTCGTTCGGCGATGCGCAATGAGCGCACGTTATGGCACGGATGACTGGTCCTGCGAAGATGAAACCGACGACTGGGTCGACGCAGATGAAGCCGATGACCGGGTCGGGGAATCGCGCGGAAGCTGCGTTCCCGACGAAGGGCATGTTGTGACCGGGGTTGTGGCGTACGTCCACCACGAGGAAATCGGCATCGATCTCGGCCTCGGTTTCGGGATGCATGGGCGCATCCCATTGGACGAGCTGCCCCCGAGATCGAGGGGAAGCCGCGCCAGGCCGTGTCCGTGGGTGACGAGATCGAGGCGCTCGTCGTCGACTCTCGGTACGGGATGGAGCCGATCCTCTCACAACCACCGGCACCCCTCATCAACGCACCCCTGGAAGGGGCGCTCGACACGGTCGACCGTCAGGGCTCCTACAGTCACACAAGTCTGATCCCAAAGCTCCGGACATTCAGAAATATGGAGAACGTATAGTGCTCAATGCGCTCGAGTACCAGCTCATCGACCCCGTCGAGTTCCTCCAGCCGAACCGACGGCTGTTCATCGACACCAACGTCTTCATGGACACAGACGCGCGCCGCGCTGGTGGGCTGAAGCGTCTCATCGAGCGCGGGCAGAGTGCGATCATCGCGAATGGAAACCCTGTCGTCGTACCGACCAAGGTCGTTGGCGAACTCACAAAGCAGAGCCGGATCCACCCCTCCGGGGAGACTATGGAGCGCGCCGAGGCGATCAAGAAGGCCGGTGCTGCGCTGACCTTCCTTGAAAGCGCGAGCAAAGCCGGGCTCGTGCGTAAGGACCTCGGTGATGACACCAACCCCTACGCTGACGACCTCTTTCTGAAGCTCTTCGAACGATTTGCCGGCACTTATGAGATGTGCCTGCTCACCCATGACATCACCATCAAGCTGCGGATTCGCCTCCTCGCGCACCGGCTCGCCAAGCGCCTTCTCGTCGGGGTCCTCACAAAAGATGGCGATCTCGAGGTCGAGTCCGACGAATCGCACTTCGAGCGCGGGTTCCGCAAGTACAAGCGCCACGCAACCTGCATCGCGGAGGGAAGCGGCAGCTTCAAGGACGAGTCCGAGGTCGCGGTGCTTAAGCCGCTTCTGGACGACTTTGGCAAGGCGTTCGGTTTAGAGGAGCCCGTTACCAACCTGGGCCCGAGGGCGGTGAAGTCGCCGTCATCGCCGGCACCGCGACGCTGGGCCGTTGCATCGACACCGACCAACTCGTTCTCTGCGCAGGCAAGGCTCAAGCCCAGCGACACGCCAATGGCCTTCTCTGCACTCCCGAAGCAGGGAGACCACGTCACGTGGGCATCCGCGGACCGGAGCGGCTCGCTCGTGCTGGGCGCGCTGCTTGGCGAAGGCGGCGAGGGGACCGTATACGAAGCCGATCTAAGCACAGTGGTCAAGATCTTCGATAAGGACCACCTCACGCGACACCGCAAAGAAAAGATCGAACTGCTTGTCAATCGAAACCTCCGCGCGAAGGGCCTCTGCATCCCCTCCGCGGTTGTCCGCAACGGTAACGGCGAGTTCGTTGGATACGTGATGCCGAAGGCCAGCGGGCGCGAGTTTCAACGTACGGTCTTCAACAAGCGAAAGTTCGAGCGCGAGTTTCCAAGCTGGAAGAAGGCCGACCTCGTTGACATCTGCATCTCGTTCCTGGAGAAGGTTCAGTACCTGCACTCCATGAACGTGATCCTCGGCGACATCAACCCCAAGAACCTCATGATTGATGAGAAGAAGAACGTCTTCATCATCGACGCAGATTCCTGGCAGTTGGAGGGCTACCCCTGCCCTGTCGGGACGCCGATGTTCACCTCACCCGCGATGCTCGGGAAGACCTATTCCGACGTTCTGCGGACGATGGAAGACGAGCTCTTCGCCGTCGCGACGATGCTGTTCATGATCATCATGACCGGACAGTTCCCATACATCCGAACGGGGACTGACGGCGACATGGTTCAACTGATCAAGGAGGGCAACTTCGCCTTCCAGTACGAGAACCGCAACAACAAGGACCAGCCGGACGGTGACTGGAAGTACATGTGGAGCCACATCCACAAGCCGGTGAAGGACCACTTCTGGCACACCTTCCATCGCGAAGGCAAGCACTACAAGAAGCGTCCAACTGCCGCAGAGTGGCTTGAAGCCTTCAAGGCGTACAAGAGCTATCTGGGCAACAAGCGTTTGAACTTCGACCCCATGTCGAACGATGTGTACCCGATCCGCAACAAGGCGTTCAAGCAGGACACCCCCATCCAGGACTGCCCCACCTGCGGACGTCAGAACGCAATCGCTGGCATCTGGATCGACGACACCCAGGAGCACTCTCTCCCACGGCAATGCAACAAGTGCCGTGATCAGCAGCCAGGCCGAGCCGCTGCCGCTCCAACGATCACTGTGCCATGCCGCGATTGCAGCCGGCCCTTCCCGAAAAGCCAGCTGAAGTACGGTCGGTGCCCTTCCTGCGCGCAGAAGCACGACGAACGGCGGGCTCGCGCCAACACCCTCGACCCTTCTCGTCTCTGTGTCCGGTGCCAGAAGCCCTTCATCACATACGGAAACGTTGAGTGGCACCAGCGGAACGGTCGATCGGTCCCCACAACTCACAGGGCTGGCTCCGGCGGGCGCTACCCCGCCGGCTGCGTTCCAACACTGCCACGCACGCCCCGGACCGGCCCCACTGCCTCCACTACCAAGCCAAGCGCACAAACCCAGGTGGGCTTCTGGGCACGCCTCCGCAAGTGGTTCACAGGCAACTAGCAACAACAGCTTCAACGAAAGGAAAGCACTATGGCGCGACTCAACATCGGGGCCGACGACCTCGTCGACAACCCGACCCCGCGCGTACCCGTCTCGCTCTGCCTCGATACCAGCAGCTCGATGAGCGGCCCGCCGATCCAGGAACTCGTCCGCGGCGTCAACCTCTTCTACGACGCGATCGACGAAGACGACGACGCTCATGACTCAGCCGAGATCAACATCGTCGAGTTCAACTCGTCCGCGGGCCTCGTCCATGACTTCGCGAGCATCGAGCGGCTGCGGCGGATCTCGGCCTTGACCGCGAGCGGCACCACCGCGATGGGGGCCGGTGTTAACCTCGCCCTGGACACGCTCGAGAACAGGAAAGCGGCCTACTCCGGCAGTGGCGTCCTCTACTACCAGCCGTGGCTGGTGCTCATGACCGACGGCGCGCCGACGGACAACATCGACTCCGCCGTCAGGCGAGTGGTCGACCTGGTCGAGGCCAAGAAACTCACGGTGTTTCCGATCGGCATCGGCGGCGGTGCCGACATGAAGACGCTCGCCCGGTTCAGCCCCAACCGTCCTCCCCTGCGCCTCGACGGCCTGAAGTTCAAGGAATTCTTCGAGTGGCTATCTCGGTCGGTCGCACGAGTCTCGCGGTCGACTCCCGGCGACACCGTCAAGCTCGACCTCGAAGGGCTCGCCGGCTGGGCGGAACTGTAGGTGTTCAAGGAATTCCATTACCAGGCCAGGGGGCACGGCCACCTGCGGGATGGCACGCCGGTCCAAGACCGGACGAATTACCTCTCTCGCGGCGGCGTCCAAGTCCTCTGCCTGGCCGACGGCGCAGGCTCTGCGACTCACTCTCAGTTCGGCGCCCAAGCGGTCGTCGATGAAGGATGCGTTGTACTCGTCGAACAGTTCGCGGAGTACGCGGCATCCAACGACGGCATCCAGGTGAAGGTGGATCTCCTTGGCCGACTTGCAGCCAAGGTGGCAGCCGTAGCGGAACGGCATAATGTATCGCCCGACGATCTCGCTTCGACGTTCCTTTGCGTGGCCGTATCCGGCGACAGGTTCCTCGGCGCCCATGTCGGCGACGGGGTCGTCGGGTACCTGAAGCATGGCGACCTGAGGGTCATCTCCGGCCCCGATAACGCCGAGTTCGCGAATCAGACGACGTTCGTCACCTCGGCACGTGCACTCGAATCCATGCGACTCTTCCGCGGATCGCTGGACGGCGTCAGCGGATTCATACTCATGAGTGATGGCTCAGGAGACAGCTTGTACGACCCGCGCACTGGCGAGCTAGCGGGCGCATGCTCCAAACTCATCGACGCCGTCGGCACGGCACCTGGTCGCCAGAGCAAGAACTCCGATTACAAGAAGCGACTGCGGCGGCTCGTGAATGTCACCATCCGGAATGCGACGAAGGACGACTGCTCAATCGGAATCCTCGGCCGGCAGGCCGCGCAGTGACGTCCAGCGCCGAAGAGGTTCTTTGAAGGGGTCGAAGGTGAGGCAACGGTGGACTTGGCCATCCTGCTCAGGTGTCGTCCTGGGCTGGCGCGTCTTCCTCGTGTCGCAGCTCTAGGGTGAGTTGATCGGCAGCGGCGAACTCGCGTACTCGGAGTTGAACTGTCCGCTTGCGTATGACGTCTTCCGACTTTGATGAGGCAAGCGTGCCGAATGGGTCTTGAACGGCTCTCACGAAGGGTGGGGCGTTTTCGAGATCGGCGCGAAGATTGCCGACGAGGTAGAGCCAGAAGTGACTTCTTAGTTCACCGCCGGCCGTTTTCCACTCGTTCCAACTCATGGCTTGTACTTGCGCGTCGACTCCGGACGACTTCAGTTCAATCATTCGATCGATTGAACCGCCTTGGATAGTTAGCATGTCGAAGCCGGGGTAGAGCTGGCTGATGCCTTGCTCAGCGAGCTGGTCAAACACTTCCTCGACTACGGTGGACTGTTCGATAGCGGTTGCGATCATCTCTGGCGAGCTGACGTCGACGATGAGCACGTCCGCATTCTCAGGGGGCGTTTCTCCTGGGAGTACGACGGTCTTCCGCCCGATGAATCGTCGCTCCTCAAATGCGAAGGTTATACGCATGCCAAGTCGGTCAAGTTCGTTCAGGTCGGTGCCGGCGGCTGCCCTGGGCGCGCCTGCAGCACCCCCCTGGGCGCCGTGGTCGTCACCTGCGGCTCCGGGTTACCCATTGGTTCCTGGGGTCTCGTGTTTGGGACCTGATCCTTGGATGCGGATGAGTTCTCCGTCTATCAGGAGGTCCTCGTAGCGGTGCAGCGGGATACGTGGAGCGGCACGGGTGGCTGCGGGAGGGGTTCGGTCTGCCTGCCCGGTGGCCGCTTCTGTTGACTCGCCGTCTGTCGTGCCGAGCTTGTTGCCTTCTGCGCGGTTTGCCAGCTGATCGACCTGATGAGCGTCACCTCCGAGATAGGCAAGGTCTTGCTGCACCTCCTCCAGCTTCTCCGCGGCGCCGGCCAGATCGAGTAGTTGCTGTCGCTGCGCGGGGTTCGCGTTGATGAATGACAAAAACGTCTCGACGGTGTTGACTTCCAAGGTCTCTGCAAGCGCCATAGCCAGGGTGTGAGCGTCCTCCGCTATCGGCGGCCATGCAGGGCCGGCCCACACGGCGAAACCTTGGAATCCTGATTTCTCGGAGCGCCGCACATGGTACGTCCGCTGGGGAATGTGACCGAGGTTCTGCCCTCGGAATGAACAGCTCAGATTCAGCGACTCCACGGGTTCCAGCTTCTCAGCGAATTCAGTCAAGGCCCGTTGGTCGGCCCTACTACGGTCGGCTCGATCGGCACTGAGGCGGGCGAGTAGCGGTGGGACCAGGTCTCGGAGTCCTTGGCGGAAAGTGCCGACGCCGGATTCTTCAAGGGCAGTCTCGCCCGGCATCACCGACCACTCCAACGCGCTCTCAAGGAGTGGGGTTCCGAAGAGCTCGCGGAGCGGACGAAGTGCTCCCGGCTCGGCCTCAAGAACGAACAACGGCACCTTGTCCTGCACACCGCTCCGTTCTCGGCTGCCAGACACCGACGCGTACACGACGTCTCGGGCGGCCAGGAACTCGTACCCGGCCGCAGTGCGCGCGGCAAGCGGGGTGTCAGCCAGTGGCGCCGCCCCGTTGTTTACAGCGCTGCCGACCAGGAGTTCGAACATCTGTCGGTAGATCGGCCGCAGTTCCGAGCGCAGCGCCTGGTCGGTGATGCCCGCCGGGTAGAGGTGCGAAATGCGTACGCAGAGATCGTGTGCATCCTCGACATTGAACGCGGCCGGAGTCAGCTCGCCGCGGACTTGCAGTTCGTCGAGGCAAGCGCGGAGTGTCGAGGCCGGCACCCCAGTCGGTTGTTTGAGGACAGGAAGGTAGTCGTCGGCGTCGCGCCCACTGCGGCCCAGACGACGAACGAGCTCCTCGGATCGACGCCAACTTTGGTTTGGACGCCGCGGGCCATGGCTCGTGGGGCAAATCGCGTGGTTACGAAGTCGGTAGAGCCATAGATCTGGGCCAGCATTGACGAGTTCTTCCGACGTTGCTCGCGGTGGAGCTGTGCGCGACGACGGCCATTTGCCGGCTCCGACGAATGCCAACTGGGCTTGGGTGTGGCGGGCGTAGGTGTTCCAGTTGCGAACGAGGTGGTCGAGCAGCTTCTCGGCCACATCGTTGTCCCTGCGGAGGGCGACCCTGGCGATCTCATCGAGCCGATCAAGATTGTGAACCTGGTAGAGATAGTGATCCGTCTGCTCCCACCGTGGATCGGACGAGAGTGCCCCGACGAGATCCGCTTGGTATTCGGACCAGACCTTGTCCAGGCCTGAGAATGCCCAACCACCAGGGAGACCGAGACCCTTCGTGTTTGTCCACCCGGTCCCGGTGTCGTCGACGTCGTGAAAGTGGATCAGTCTCAAACCGCGACTGACTCCGAGCCAAGCGAAAAAGTTGCGCCACCGATCATCGACGGTCGTCTCAAGTGCTTCGTCGGTGTCGTCATCGAGGTCGACTTCACCTTCGTCCGGATCGATTGCCGCTGGACTCGCGTCGTCTTCCTCGTTGACCCCGATGGTGGACGAGAACTCGGCGAACACGTCGGGCGATGCAAGGAATCGGACTTGCATGACCACGCCCGCAGCGGCCATCGCTTCAACGATCGGCTCCACAGAGTCATCGCCAACCCAGTCGCTTCCGAAGTACACCTGATGGGCCGGTGCCCAGGTCAGCTCCCCGGTGTCATCGGCACGACACGGAACATCAAGGCGGCTGACGTTGAAGAACGCCCGATCCGAACCGAGCCGCCCCATGGGAAGAGGCTGATCAGGTTTGGTCGTTTTTCCGGCCAACCGACATATCGTGGCGAGTGCTTCGATAGTGCGGTTTGACTCCCGCAACTCAGCATCGGCCCCTGCCGTGCGCGTGAGTCCTGGGAGGACGGCAGCGCGCATGACCTCCTCGAAGCGAAACTCTTTGACGTCAAAGAGTGCATCCCACGCCTTCATATGGCGCTCCAGGACCGGCCTCTGTTCGGTCCTGCCGAGCGTGCCCCAGCAGACCGCATGTGCGAGGAACTGTAACTTGCGAAGGGGAAGTTCCTCTGCGGAAGAGCGCGGCGGGTAAAACGCACTTTCACCTCCCAGAGCTATCCGCCTGACGGTGCCATCGTCGTTCTCGCCGACAGGGAAGACCGGTTCCAGCCGCGCGCTCTCCTCCAAGGCCTGGCGATCCGCCGCGTCCGATCGTTCCCAGAGGATCGCACAAAGATCAAGCACTGGGTCAACCTGATAACGAGCATCAAGGCTTGGTCTCAACGCTGTCCTCCCCGTGTCAAGATTGTGCGCAAGGGCACGTAGTGAGTCAATCGGGCTCAGCGCCACTGAGCCGTAAGCCGCACACACCCTGGCAAGCGCGCCTTCACAGAACTCCGGATCAGGGAATTGTCTGCCTTCAAGAACGCATTCCGGCTTGAGGAGGGCAGCGAAGGCGGGCCCTTCAGCGCCAAGAACGTGCGATGGAAAAACGGCCTCATTGAGGGCGAGTTCATTCGGTCCTGAGGGCAGGAAACGGACACCCGTCATTGCCCTGGCAATGGCGTCGGCCAGGAGTCCGCCTGCCGACCCGTAATCGCTTTCGCCTCGATCCAGAACGCGCAGGACGTAATGTGGGCCACCCTCGGTAAGGAGGTGAGGCATGAGCATCCGCACGAATGTCTCGGCTGCGCGACGTACGAGATACCCGTTGTAGTTCGACTCGGTGTCCGCGACTTGAATGTGCTGCCGTGAAAGGTCAGTCGTGAAGGCCCCGTTGACCAGCAGCGAGCAGGATGAAGGCTCCTGCGTAGGCAGGAAGACGTGAAACCTGCGGTCCTCCGGCCTGACCCGCGGGTCTGGGTCATCCCGGACCGCAACCGACACTTCGGTGACGTCCACGCCCTCCCATGCCGGCCCAGTCAAGCCATCGCGGTGGCCGCCGATTCGCACGTCACCGTCGTGAGCGATCCAGTAACTGTCACCCTTGCCTTCACGGTTGACCAAGTCGACCCTGAAAAGGCCCGACTCCGTCAGGCCGACACACCGCTCGACGCCAGAGGAAGTCACTCGGTGCCTCTCCAAGAGCCACTGACGGTCTGACTCCTTGGTGGAGGTCGCAACCTCAATGACCACTTCTTCAAGGTGCTTGAGGAAGAGCACACTGGTCATCGGCAGGTTCAATAATTGATGCGCGAGCGCTGCCTTTTGTTCGGAGCTAACCCGTTCGTGGAACGGGAATCGAAAAGCGCTGTGATAGCCGGCTGCACGCAGTTGGTCCCAGGTCTCGTGCCCCTCAGCGATCGCCCACGGGAAGCGCATCGCCGGCACCCCGCGGACCTTGCCGCGGTCAAACTCCTTCCAGAGCAGAGACACCTGCGCTTCCGCCTGCTCCCGCCCCAATCGGAAGCACACCGTCTCGGAATAGGCCTCAGGGCTGTCGGTGATTTCAAGGACCGATTTGAAGCCCAACCCCTTGTGACCAATGCTGGCACGCTTAGGGCCCCCGGACTGCGCCTTAGAACTGGCTCCCAAGCCGCACAATCCGCGAATATCGGCCTCTGTGAAGGGGCGCCCCGTATTGGCAACCCACAGCTCGCTGTCGGTGAGTCGAAACAAGACCCTGTCTTCTGTCCTCGCAACGCCCACCAGCGCGTCATCCGCATTCTGGAGGAGCTCATACACGAGACGCCCGCGATAGTCATGGGCGACCTGCGCCTCTTGGCTGACGTCCTCCAGGAGCCGGCCCTGTGACTCCCGGTACACAGCGAGGTTCTCACGGCAAATGCGCTCGAGGATGTCATCGGGCAGGGGCGTCGTCGCAGTCACGTACGTATTCCACCACAAGATTCCAAAAAAGAGTGGGTGGACTGGTCCCATTAATCGCACACGTATTGCGGACGTCCTCAGGTGCGACTGTGAGCGTAGATGCGTCTCGTGGTTTGGTTACTTTCGGGTGGTTGACGGAGCGCCCTGACATGCAGTTCATCTGTAAGCTTGCGGTGCACCGCAAGTCGCTTGCCGAGCTGTTATATAGGGAGCTTACCGGCTGGCGGGATTGTCACGGAGTGTGCTGTTTGAGGATCACCGGCGGCTCAATAAATGAACTCGTTCTGGCCGACCTCGCCGCGCCTCTGGGCTACTTTCATGGCCACTCGAACCGCCTTAACTCGGATGTAGTTGAACGTCCTCACGACTTCTCCCGGCGACACGTCTCTCCTCTCCAGGGACCATGCGACTAAGCCGTCGTACTCTTGGCGTCCCTCAATGTCCGCTGGTAGGGCACTGTCGGCCAGAGAAGCCATGTAGGCGTCGGCAAGGCCGTGGCAGTGCTCGCCTGTGTTGGGGTTCTGAATGAAGCCAGCTTCCATGGCCGCCGCCAGTTCCGCACTGTAAGACTCTGGGTTCATTTCTCAGGCGCCTTTTCCGGCGCATCAGCCATGTCTCGCTTCCGGGATTTAAACAACCCAGCAACTTTTCCGCTCGCTGCGCCAGTGGCTCCAGCCAGGGCACCGCCGAGGCCCTTGACCGCGGCGAGTGCCTGCGGCTCATCGGGGATCCCGTCGCCGTCGACGTCCACGGCACGGAACGGGCGGGACACCGCAGCAGCGGCACTCGCGACCCCCGATCCAACGGCGGAGGCACCCGTAGCGACTCCTTCTCCGACAGTGCTGGCCGTCCCGGTGATCCAGCTTCCTGTGGACTTCGCTGCCTCCTCCAGAGCTGCAAGTGCGCGGTTGGGCTCGGACTCCCGGTCGTCGGCTTCTGACGACTCGATCTGCAGGGCAAGGTGTGCCGGGAACTCCGCTGGAGCCTCAGGGAATGCTTTACGGGCGGATTCAACGACGTCTCGGCCAAATACAAAACGGCTCACACCTCCAGTGAGTGCACCCACTCCATATTCGATCGCCGTCTGCTGTTTTCCGTTCAGGGTTTCCCGCACTGTGTCCAGCTGACCCGTTTGGATGGTCCGGACGAGGCTTTGCGCGGCCCCGCTGGGCAGGGTATCTGCCAGGGTTGTCGCCCAGTGAGACCAGTCACCGCTGGCGGCCGCGAATTTGTGGCCCACACCCACTACACCTTCAGGGGAAGTTTCCGCCACGTCCTTGGCCATAGTGGCAATTTGTTCCTGACTCACCCGGTCGTTGGTCAGCCCGTAGACCAAGGCATGGGCCTGGTCCTGGTCCAGGGCCTTCCCGTGGATGTCGGCCAAGGCAAGCCCAAAAATTGCGGTGAGCTCGAACTGGAGCTGCTGATCACCGGCAGGGAGAAGCGCGGCCACACGGTGAGCACCCGTCTTCGCGACCCCCATGGCCATGTTCTTCGCGGCAACCTTGGCCGCCCTCCTTGGCCGTTACCTGCACAGTCTTCTTAGCCGCCTGTTTCCCAGCCGTCTTCAGACCGGTTGCCGCGACGCTGCCACCCGGAATAAACGAGATTCCCACCTCAGCCGCGATCGACCCGGCGGTAATCGCGGCCCCTGCAGCCGTGATCGACGTGCTGTAGTGACGTTCGAGTAACCTGATCACTTCCGCGGGTGTCGCCTCTGGACGCCGGCGACGAATCCGCATGACGTACTTGCGTGCGATCGAGTGACGCGCACTGACCGCCTTCGCGATGTCTGCGTTGGCTTCCTCATCATCCAACTGGGTCTCCAGCGTGACAGCTTCGCTTTCGGTCATTTACGTTGTCCCCCTCTAAACCACAGGCTCAACCGTGAGCCTTTCTATAAACGCAGCAATTCTGTTCGCGGCAGAGTACTTAAGCGCTCCTCTGCCGCACCGTCATCAGTGTCCCGCACGATGCGACCGCTCTCAGCGCGCCACGCGGCACCGCTCCAGCCACACCTGCTCCCACTGCAAGTCCGCCCGGTAGTTGATACCGCCCTCATATGGAGCGAAGCCTCTCGATGTGACGACGCTGTTCCTTGTCGTCTTGCTTGACGTGCACGCTGACGAGGACGCGGTCGCCATCCGGCTTGTAGTAAATGCGACCCATGTCCTCGCTACCAGCAACCCCGGTGGCAAGTTTCGAAACCTCGCGCCAGTCGCGCATGCCTTCCAAATCCTTGCCCACGACCTCCCCCATATCAATCTGCACCAGCGATCGCATCATAGACGCTGATGATTCGAGATTGGCCAATACTTCAACGCTGTCGAGGACAAAGGTCAGCCGCGAGAAGGCCACATCCAGAAATCCAGGAACACCACGACGAGGTGCTCGGGCCGTGGCGTTAGCTCTACGCCGCACTCGCTCCTGTTCGCCTAATTCTTGGAGTCGTTCTTGTAGGCCGACCACAGTTGCCTCGAGTGTCAAAATCCGTACGTCGCCTTGCTCAGCCTGATGACGGTAGCTTGCTAGGCTGCTACGAAGTTCGGAGTTTTCCGCGAATGCCAGTTCGAGAAGTTCTTCGGTCTCGGCCTGACGTTGCAAGAGTATTTTCGTTTCAAGAGCTTGCCGCGGATCACGGCTCAGCTGTCCAAGCTGATCTTGTAGTGCCTTTTGATGATCCAGGGCCCGGTCTAATTCGTCGGAGAGTTTTGACTCCCGACATGAGGCCGCAGTGAGCCGCTTACTTAGGAGCGAAGCTTCAGACTCAGAGGTGCTGAGACGCTCCCTGAGTTCGGCGGTCAGGTCGACCAATTGCTCGACCTGTGCTGCGAGATCCTCTAGCGGCGAGACTGTAGGTGCCGGAGCGGGCGCAGTTGTTGGCTCGGCTGAGGCAGGCGAAAAGAGGGCGGAGATCTGAGCCACGACCTCTTCGTGGCTGCCTTTGAACCTCAGCCGGGCAAACCAGTCGTAGAACTTCCCCTCATGTGTGGGACGATGGCTGACATCCCACCTCTGGACGGAAAGACCTGCGGCTTCGAGTGCGTCGACGACATCCGTTGCAAGTCGCTCAGGGGCGTTAAAGACAAGGTAATGACCAAAGCGGTTGGTCTCGACCTCCCACTCACCGTGGAAACCCGCGAAGTTCTGCTGCTCACCGACGTCGTTAAGCTGCGGCGCGTATGGGATAGAAGCTCCTGCGAAAAGGAACCTGCTGCAGTCCTCGACTTCCCAGGATGCTCCGGAAATGTCGACCACGTCGTTGGCAAACAACGGGTACACGGCGCCCTTGTAGACAATGCCGGCATATCCGTCGGGAGTTAACCGGACCGGTCGACGAACAAATTCGGCGACTACGGCCGCACCCTCTTGGACACATACAACGACTTGCTGAGAAGCCATTTCAGACTATCGAAGCGCATCTACAAGCGGGATCGCCCCACTTACGCTTACAGACGGCACAGGGCTTGTAGTAGAGGTGCTCGGTGAGTTGCTCATCAGTCGCTTGGTCCGGACCAGGGAGTCTCGAAAACGCATGAGGCCGATGCTGATAAAGCACGTCTCCAGGAACGAGCCTCGTATCCTGTTGATCGGCTACGTTGGCACGCGCGATAAGGCCGTCATTGGGTACGTAGGCCTCGGTGTCAGCAATATCGATTGGTCCCAGGTCATTGCTGCCGGGGAGTCCGATGCCAAACTCCAGATCGAAGTAGGACGCATGTGCTTCGTCGCCGCGCTGCTTGGACATAGCGCTAACTGACAAGATGAGGTTGTCGTCGACCTTTACGTCTAGTTCCAGCCGCTCGGTGAGAGGTGGTGCTGTCTTGTCCACAGCTATGGCTACCATGCCGAGCGATGTTCTCGGATCGCTGGCTTGGGGTTGATCAGCAAGCTCAGTTGGCGCCACTATGGAAAACTTTGCCCGACCGTCGGTGGGGTCGGTGCAGTACAAGTGGAAGCTGTCTTGACATACCTCGCCATTATTCGGCATGGCCGTTCCGGCCCTCAACAGTGGAAGGCGTGAACCACGTGCCATTTCCAGCTCAATGGGCTTTGCCAGCACCAGCCGCTGTGAGTCATGAGCAATGCGTGCCGCTCCCTGCGAAACAAGCGTTGCACTATTCTCAGGGACGAGCACCCGTTCAGGCCCGAACAGCTCGTGTAGTCGGCTCCGTATGCTTGGCATCGCGGCCATACCGCCGGCAACCAGGCAAAGTGAGACCTGAGCGGGTGCCATACCGACGCTGTCAAGGAGCGCTTCAATCTCCCTGATGCCTGATGTCACAAGAGGTCGTGTAATCGCTTCCAGCTCTTGCCGCGTCAGTGGGTACTCAAGCGTAGTTTCGGAGTCTGGGAAATAGCCGGGACGATAGAAAGTGACGCTCGGTCGCTCCGAGAGCGCAATCTTGTTCCGTTCGGCATCCTGCAACAGTCTCAGGCGTGCCTCCTTCGTGGGGTGATCCGATTTGGAGATCCCGTGCTTCGTAGAGAATCGCGCCACGACCTCGTCACGTATCACTTCATCGAATTTGTCACCTCCGACTGTGTCAGTTCCCCCGTTGCGGAGTTGCAGGATCCGCCCCGGCTCAATTCGGCAAAGTGTGAGGTCGAGGGTGCCGCCACCCCAGTCAACAACCAGTACGTTGCGTCGCATCAGGCCGCGGATTTCGCTGTCGGTGTCCGCTGCACCGCGGAGGTAGCCGTAGAGGGCTGCAAGTGGTTCGTGAACAAACTGAGCTATAGAGATTCCTGCATGGGCGAACGCTTCTCGAAGAGCCGCGCGTCTCGGTCCGTTCATGTTCACTGGAATTGTGACCACTGCACGGTCCAACTCGCCCAGCACTTGTCGCTGACGGCCTCGCCGTGATTCCGAACGGACATGGCGGATGACATCTGCAACAATCTCCACGGGGCTGCGGTCGACGCCCCCGACAGTCACTGATTCCTCGCCCAGGAGAAACTTTGGTGAGCGCACTGTGTTGCCATAGACGCCGAGACCGACTTCCTCAAGCGCGTGGCGCGCCTCTCGTCCAACGACGACTTCCTCGCCCTCGTATCGAACGACCGATGGGTGCGGCAGGCCTTCATCGTCCAAGACGTCAATCACACGGTCGCCAACGACCACAGACACGAGGCTGTTAGTCGTTCCGAAATCAAAACCTGCAATCATTGCACTCCCCCATCCAGTTCCTTCAGGCGCGTGACCTCACTACTAATTGCAGTGAGTGCCCTGTCAACGAACTCCTCGGCTACACCTGTGCTTCCATGGCGAAGGGCATGAAGCCCGTCCCCCAAAAGCTCAGACTGAGTAGAGAGCCGTCGAATGACCTGCGTTCTGAGAGCCTCATAGTCATCAACGTGGTGGCTCTTATCGACCACGCGGTTGCTTCGCTCTACCGAAAGCCGCAGCTCAAGTTCATTGGCTCTGGACGCCAGCTCCGCGGCATCTGCTCTTGCCTTCTCTAGATCTGCTGCCAGTCTCTTTCCCAACGCCTCGGCCGTTATGGCACGAAGCTCCTGCTCCCGTGCTTGTGAAATGGCCTTCTCCGTTTCCCTTTTCGAGTTACGGAGAACATGCTCGAAGTGCCGTGAGACCTGGCTCAGTGCTTCCGTGTTCCTTGCTGTCGCCAGAAGAGCAGCCGTCTTGTATGCACTTGGCAGGGCCGGAGCGTCCCAGACAGTGGCACTCATGTCCTCGATGAACTGCCGCGAAGTCCACCGATCGCGGAGGACGCGAAAAAGCTCCAGAGCGGATACCGCGTTGGAGCGAAGCCGCGCCCGGCCTGCGTCGCTGAATTCGGATTCCTCTTTCAGCCCCAAAGCGCTGAATGTTATGCGCTGGGCCGCACGATTGACCTCTTCAGCCGTTAGCATTTCCAGGGGCCGCTGTTCCGTCAAGCGCTCAATCCGTCCCTCGAAGAGTTTGTGGCTTGCGAAAGCCACGACAACCAGATCGAGAATCCGGCCACGCACAAGCGTTTCTGATCCCAGCTCAGCCAGTGATGACAATAAACTCGGCGGAACGGCAAATAACGTATCTCTCCCAGCTAATTGCCGAACAGTATCAATTTCTGCTTGCTCATCCTCTGGCCGTACCGACAGCTCGAATATATCCTTCCGGGACAAACTGAGCTTTCGTCCAGCTTCGCTATAGGCATATTCCATCAATGCGAGGATCGTTTTGGGCCGCTCCCGCTTGCTGCTGTTATCCGGGTTGGGCTTTTGCGGGCCCCTGGCCGCAGGCTCCCTGGGCAGGGGCGAGTCCGAGCCATCAGCCGAATGAACTCCAGCGGGTCCGTCGTCTGTTGTCACTTTTTCAGAACTCCTTGACGTTGAACTCGGGGTCGAAAATTTGTGTACCACTTCTCGCTCAGACGGCTGTGCCGAAGGCTTTCGGCGTGTCGCAGCGCTGCAGGGAGGTCTCCTAGAGCCAGCGCATGCTCAGCCGCCGCCAGATGGAGCTTAAGCGCGTCGTATGGTCGCTGTGAACCAATATTGGCAGCTAGCTCAGCCATGTCATCGGCTGCTGTGCCATCGAGTGGCAATGCAGACCACCTGAGCACTTGTTCGATTACCGAGTCGCTGAGCGCGACATCCAGGCTCGGGTGTGGCGACTGCGACAGCGCATCGGGCAACCAGCTTTCCCCTTTGAGGAGCGCCTGAAATCGTATGGACACTTCCGCAACGCGCTGGCTCTTGGTCTTCGTCATGGCGCGTTCGAACTGGTTGTAGTGGAAGGCAACGATGCCACATATAGCCTCTGCTGGAGGGCGATCGAAACTTCTCAAAATTCCGACGGCCTGATCGTATTTGCCCTCATAGCCGCTGCCCTCACCTGATCGCTCGGAACCCTCTGCTCCAGCAGCATCCTCGCGTGCCAGAACTCCGTAAAGGTAGTTTGCGAGACCGGATTGATACCGGGCTGCAGTGCGGTGTTGTTTGCAGCGCATGATGAAGTCGTCGATAGACCGGCGACTCAGCTCGCCCCCGTCGACCAAGCGCGCCAAGGCAGCATCAACCCCGTCAAGATCATCCATATCAGCCAGCGCGAACTCGAACTGGAAAGTCTCCACAACACCCAGATTCGAAAGTGTCACGTCCACAACACCGCTCCGCTGAGATGACAGAAATTCTGCAGCGTCTCCAACAAAAACTGTCTTGCCGTTGATACTCACAGCGTCAGCTGTGCGTATCACCCAATCATGCGCGGTGGTTTCGCTGGTGATGGTTAGGCGACTCCTGCCGCATTCCCGCCCGTTGAACACGAGAACAGGGCGTCGCACGGGGTGGCCCTCAAAAGTGTGTACGCGCAGATCACGGGCCGTTGAAAACTCCACCCCGCAGGTCGTGCACGGAAAGGTCACCTCTTTGGGCTCCGCAAATGGACTTGTACCTTCACCTGTGGGCTCATGAAATTCCATGTAGCCGGTGTGCCAAAAACCCACTATCTTCCGACCTGCCCAGTAAACAGTTGAGAAACAGTGGGCACAGGGCGGCGAAGGCCATGAACCCAATGCTTTTTCTCCGTATGGCGCCCGCGCAGATCCCCGGACCTACTCATGCTTTTCCTTTCGACGAACCCCCAACGCCGATCAGCCATAGCTGAGCAAGCCGTTTTCATTAGTTCGAGATCATATCCCTGCTGGGGGTGGCGCCGCATACGCAACGCTCCCATTACGCTTTAGGACTCAAATCTTTCCCCCTGTCCGAGTCGTGGTCATGCTGCACTATTCGTCTTCCCCAATTCCTGTTCTTCTCCCTGAGTGGTTGCTCACCTGCCACGTCACCCCTCCTGCGATCAAGGAACCTTCCAAATCGGACTCTTTGTGTGACTGTCCTGCCTCAAAGAGAGCCGACCAGTTGCGCATCAGAGGTTCCAAGAACTGGTCAATTACGGAATCTGGATCCGGGCAGCCTCCTGCAGCAGCGGATCAGAAATCATGACGGTGGCAGCGCCCGGCGCAATATCGAAGGCGATGTTGCCCCGCGCCTTGTCCCCGGGCAGAACCTCGCCCGAACCCAGCTGGTTATCTGCGAACAGGCTCATGTCTGCCTTACGGCCGTTGGCATCCTTCGCAGAGAAGTAGAGCGGGTTGGAGCTCGTCTTGCCGGATTCCGTTTCCCAGAGCACGTCCAGGAGCAGGTAGGTACCGTTCCTGGGTGGAGTAGAGAACGCGCCGGCGGTCACAGAGTCGGTGCGTACGGCGGACACGACAGTGATCCTGGCGACGTTGCCGTTGCGCATCTTCACGGTGAATGGAACGCCCACTGCAGGCGCCGCGGGAGCAGCAGGAGCGGACGGCGGCGGTGCCGCCGCGGGGGCGGCAGGAGCAGCGGCAGCCGGCGCAGTCGCTTCGACGGACGCAGTGGCGGAGGCGATCGGGCTGGAGTCCGCTGCCTGCTTGCTTCCGCCCGAGCAGGAGCCCATGAGAACGCCCACCAGCAGGACGCCTGCCGGAAGTACGAAGCGCTTCTTCTTGTAGAACGGCCGGGCTGCAGCTGCCTGGGCAGCCAGCGGGACAGGGACAAGGTTCTGGTTGGTCATGATGGTGCCTTTCAAGTGATGCGATTGGGTGATGGTGCGGAGTAGCAGTGGCTACTGTTTTTCCCATTTGCCGCAGCGGGTTGAGTTGAAGTCCAGCCCTGCTGAGAGGGTGACGACAGGCCGGCCGCCGCCGGGGATGTCGTTTTCGACGATGTCGCTGCCGTTGCTGCCGCTGCGGTAGATTCCCCAGTAGCAGGTGGATGCGACGGCAGCCGCTGCCCGGTAGGTGCCGGGTTCGATGTCGGAGCCCACGGTCCAGGTGCCGTCGCCGATGGTGTTGGCCGCCTTTGTCTTCTCGGCGCCGGTGACTGCCTCTTCGCGGACCTTCATGGCGGCTTCAGCAGTCTTGACGGCTGCGTCAGCCTTTCCGACCTCGGTCTCCCTTGCGGTGACCTTGGCTTCGCGGGCCGTAATGCCGTTCTGCAGGGTGTCGTACTTCGATTTCATCGACTCATAATTGGACTTGGCAGAGTCGCGATCGGACTCAACAGTTGCCTTCTCCCCCGCTAGCGCCCGATAGGCGTCGCTGGACTTAGGATCCGGCAGTGTGGTGCCGACGGCGGTCGCGCCTACCAGCAGGCCGACGACGGCGACGGCCGTGAAGACCCGGCGCGTCCGTCCGGGCTTGGCCTTCCCTCCGCCCGGCTGCGCCTCCGCCAGGACGTCTTTGCTGTGCGTTGCCGCCGGCTCGTTGGAATCGGTGTTCAACATGACTTGCTCCTCTGTTCTCGGATGGCTGCTGAGCGGCGGCGGGATACCAGTCCCCCAAATGCGCGGTTCCCCGCCGCCGTCGCAGCTCCGGAGGATTCCTTCGTAGCTGCAGAACGAAGCTACGACGGGCCAACCCAGCCGAGAGAAGAAACGCTGATAATCCCACTTATCAGCACATCCCTGGGAAGTGTGCCCCACGCAGTTAGGCTGAGGGTCGACGTCGTAAGGAGGCGGACATGAACGAAGCAGAAGCCCTGCGGATGACTCTCTCGGACGTTGCCGCCCTGGCGCAGGTCAAGCGCCCCGTTGTTTCGATGTGGCGCAAACGCAACGCCGGGACGGCCCACCCGTTTCCCGAGCCAGCCGCGCTCGACAACGGCCGGGAGCTCTTCGACGCCCACCGCATCGCCGCCTGGCTAAACGTGACCGGACGTGGCAACAATCCCGAGGCCGCCAACGACGTCGCAGCTTTCGCCAGGGTGCCGGTCAAAGCTTCCGGCGAAGCCCCGGGAAACACATTCAACGCCCTGACCGCCTTACTGACGCTCAAGGCCATGACCGGCAATGCCCTGGCGCAACTGACCCCGGACGAACTGCTGGACATGGCGGACGAGTGCGATCCAGACGACGCGTTCCTTTACTCGGAGCTGGAAGCCGCCGGGCCTTCGCTCGCTTCCACTGCGGCGTTTGCGGACCGGCTGGTCGACAGCGCCTACAACACGGGCGGGGCCTTCGAGCAGCTTCTGGCCGCGAGATTCCGGTCCGGGCTGCGGGAGCACTCGGATACGGCCCTCACCGAATCCGCCGTCGATCTGGTCGCCGCTGCTGCGGTCGAACTGTCGGCGACGCTGGGCGGAGACTCCGTGTTTGCCGATGCCACACGCGGCGGCAGCGACCTCCTGATGGGCGTCGTCCGCGCGGCCGGCGAGAGTGCGCCTGTCACGTTTCTAACACCAGACGACGACGGCGGGGCCGCCCGCCTCGTGCGCCGCCGCCTGCGCGTCCACGGCGTGGACGGCGGACAGATCCGCGTCGATCCCAGCGGCGAGTTCGCCGTCCATGGGCCTGTGGTGCACGTAGCGCAGTACCCGTCGCCCGGCGAACCCAGCATGGAAGAGGTCCAGATTCTCTCGGCGGTGGAACACCTTGTCCTGCAGATGGACGACCAACAGCGCGCCGTCATCATCGCGCCCGCCCGAGTCCTCTGCGACGCGCCACTGGGCACCTCGGCCAATGGCCTCCGTTCCGGGCTCCTGCGAACCGGCCGGGTGCGCGCCGTCGTGCGGCTGCCCCAGGGTCTGCTGCGTGCCAAGCCCCGCGAAACCCATGCTCTCTGGGTGCTGGGACCGTCCTTCGCCGAGGTGCCCATCGCCGAGCGCTGGACCATGGTGGCGGATCTGAGCACCCGGGCCCTCACAGAAGACGTCAAACAGGACCTGGTCAGCGATGTAGTCGCCTCAATGGGAAACCGCGCCACCGTCCGGGCCCACGCTTTCCGCTTCGCCCGGCTGGTCCAGACCCGGCTCCTGCTGGCCAGCCGGAAGTCCCTGGTAGCCGTGCCGTCCAACCATTCCGTTCCAAACGTCAGCGGCGCGGAGGCGGCCCTCCGGGTGGAGGAACTCGTGCGCCTACTGCGAGGCGGCAGTGCTGAACGATTCGCTGATGTGGCAGTACTGCCAAGCGTCCCGATCCTGAAGGGTCAGCCCGTCCCCATCGAGGAACTCATCGCCGGCGGCAACCTCACCTACATCAAAGGGAACCGGATCGAGGACGTGCATCTGACGGCTACAAACGGGACTCGCGTCCTCGGCCCCGACGAGCTACTCAACCTGCAGACCCCGCAGCGCCACCTTGACCTTTTGGACTTCGCCGCCAACAACCCGGCTGGCCGGCTCACCCAGCCCGGCGACGTCGTCTTTTGCACCAGCCCCCGGCCCGCCGCTCTTGTGGATCGAGAAGGCGGATCCGCCGTCGTATTTCCCGCACGAGTACTGCGGATCGACGCCGGCGATCCTGGCGGCCTGGTGCCCGACGTCGTAGCCGCGGACATCAACAAGCTCCCCGCCACAGACAAGTCCTGGCGCCAGTGGCACCTCCGCCGCGTACCGGACAACCAGCGTAAGAAACTGGCCGATTCGCTCGCCCGGCTGCAACACGACCAGCGGCAAGCCCGCGAACGCCTCGAACGGCTGGAGGAACTCGCTACCCTGATTACGGACGGCGTAGCGGGCGGAAGCCTCACCCTGACAGACCCCAGTACTAAGCTCGCCGAACCACAGACCGAAGGAACCCAGTAATGCCCCCTAAATTGAAGGTGGACCTTGCCCCGTCCACCATGAAGGAACTCAAGGACACCCTCTGGAAGGCCGCAGACAAACTGCGCGGCTCCATGGACGCCTCCCAGTACAAGGACGTGATCCTTGGCCTGGTGTTCCTGAAGTACGTCTCAGATGCATTCGAGGAACGCCGCGGGCAGATCCAGGCGGAGCTGGAAGCCGACGGGCTCAACGAAGAGCAGATCGCCCAGCTGATCGACGACGTCGACGAATACACCGGCCGTGGCGTGTTCTGGATCTCCGAGCGGGCGCGCTGGACCTACCTGGCCGAGAACGCCAAGGGCCTGCCCGCGATGGATGGTGAGCAGCCCAAGTCGATCGGCCAGCTAATCGACGAAGCCATGGACCTCATCATGGCCGACAACAAGTCGTTGGCCGCCACGCTCCCCCGCATCTACAACCGCGACAACGTCGACCAGCGCCGCCTCGGCGAACTCCTGGACCTGTTCAACTCCGCCCGCTTCACCGGACAGGGCGCCAGCAAGGCCCGCGACCTCCTCGGCGAGGTCTACGAATACTTCCTGGAAAAGTTCGCCAAGGCGGAAGGAAAGCGCGGCGGCGAGTTCTACACACCCGCCGGAGTGGTCCGCGTCCTCGTCGAAGTCCTCGAACCCCACCGCGGCCGCGTCTACGACCCCTGCTGCGGATCCGGCGGCATGTTCGTCCAGGCCGAAAAGTTCCTCGCGGCCCACAACATGGAGGGCTCGGACATCTCCGTCTACGGCCAGGAACTCAACGAGCGCACCTGGCGGATGGCCAAGATGAACCTTGCCATCCACGGCCTCAACGCCAACCTCGCTTCCCGCTGGGGCGACACCTTCGCCCGCGACCAGCACCCCGAGCTGACCGGGAACAACGGCGCGGACTTCATCATGGCCAACCCGCCGTTCAACATCAAGGACTGGGCTCGTTCCGAGTCCGACCCGCGCTGGAAGTACGGCGTCCCCCCTGCCGGCAACGCCAACTACGCCTGGATCCAGCACATCATCTCCAAACTGGCCCCGGGCGGCAGCGCCGGCGTGGTCATGGCCAACGGCTCAATGTCCTCCAATTCCGGTGGCGAAGGCGAAATCCGCGCCCAACTGGTCGAGGCTGACCTCGTCTCCTGCATGGTGGTCCTGCCAACCCAGCTCTTCCGCAGCACCGGCATCCCCGTATGCACTTGGTTCTTCACGAAGGACAAGACCGCAGGACCACGCGGTTCCGTGGACAGGACCGGCCAAGTACTCTTCATCGACGCCCGGAGCTTGGGCTATATGGTGGACCGGGCCGAGCGCGCCCTGTCCGACGAGGACATCGCCAAGATCGCCAACACGTACCACGCGTGGCGCGGCACCGCGTCGGCGGTTGAGGCAAGGCTGACATACGACGACGAGGCCGGCTTCTGCTATTCGGCGACCCTCGCGGAGATCAAGGCCGCCGACTATGTGCTCACGCCGGGCCGGTACGTGGGGGCGGCTGCGGTTGAGGATGACGGCGAGCCGATCGATGAGAAGATCACCCGGCTTTCAAAGGAGTTGCTTGAGCAGTTCGAAGAGTCTGAGCGGCTGGCAGCGGTTGTGCGCGAGCAGTTGAGAAGGGTTTTCTAATGGAACTGATCAGCCTCGCAAAGTTCGCAGAGATAAATCCCCAGGTGCAACTCACAAAAGGCCAAACTGCGTGGTTCGTGAGCATGGATGATGTGAGCCCAAGCAAAAGAGATGCCACCCCCTCGGAGACAAGAGCTTTCGGCGGCGGTGCAAGATTCATGTCCGGCGACACTCTTTTCGCGCGGATTACGCCGTGTCTCGAAAATGGAAAGATAGCGAGAGCTTTGCTTGCCCGCGATGGCGAAGTTGCGTCTGGTTCTACGGAGTTTGTGGTGCTCCGTGGACGGGAAGGGGTGTCTGATTCGTTGTTCGTGTATTACCTGATGCGACATCCAGACATACGGGAGATGGCAATTGGCCGTATGGAAGGCACGTCCGGCCGACAGCGCGTTCCGTCCGGTTTCTTCACTGATTGCCGCGTTCCCCTTTGGGGTATCGATGACCAACGGGCCATCGCCTCGGTCCTAGGTGCCCTCGACGACAAGATCGCCGCCAACACCCAAGTCATATCGAAGATCGATGACCTGTCGCACACAGTTTTTCGATCCATGGGAAGCATCGACAGCCGGATGATTCCGCTTTCAGGCACTGCTCAATTCGTGAACGGAAAAGCCTTCACCAAGGGGGCGAGCGGGCACGGTCGAGTGGTCATTCGCATCGCTGAACTGAACTCCGGAATCGGCGCTTCGACGGTCTACAACGACATTGACGTCGAAGCACAGCATGTTGCCCGCCCGGGTGACCTCTTGTTTGCCTGGTCCGGTTCATTGACGCTCCACAGATGGTTCCGGCCAGAGGCCATCGTCAATCAGCACATCTTCAAAGTGATCCCCAATGCTGGCTACCCATACTGGCTGGTGTACGAACTACTTCGACACAAATTGGACCAATTCAAAGCAATAGCTGCCGACAAGGCAACCACGATGGGCCACATTCAGCGGAAGCATCTGGACGAACCAGTGGCCGTTCCGGCCGAAGAAACCATTCGCCGACATGACGAATTGATGACGGCATTGTGGGAGAAAAGTCTGGCGGCCGAGGTCGAAAACCTCAAACTCGTCGAAACCCGCGATGTGCTCCTCCCTCAGCTGATGTCCGGCAACGTCCGCGTCAAAAACGCTGAGAAAGTCTTGGAGAACGCCGGCGTATAAATGCGCACGGCAGGTGTAATGGGCAGCGGGCAGCCGCACGAAGCCGGAGTAAGCAGAACAACAAGTCGATTTTGGGGGAATCATCGTGACAGCACCGACAGTAGCCTTTTCCGAAGCCGACTGGGAGGGCGCAGCAAAGGAGCGGCTCGGCGAGCTGGACTGGAAGCCGCTGGACGGCCAGGCCGTTGCGCCCGGCACCGGGGAACGCGAGTCCTGGTCGGAACTTCTGATCCGGCCACGCCTGCTTGCCGCCCTCCAGCGCCTCAACCCGGCGGTGCCCGCCCAGTATCTGCAGCAGGCTCTGGCGGAAATCTCATCGCCCAAGTCGAACGATGCGATGGCCGAGAACCACCGCATCCACAACTGCCTCGTCGACGGCTACCGGCTGACCTACATCGACTCGGACGGAAACGAAGCCAACCCGACCATCCGGCTTCTCAGCCAGTCACCCGACCAGAACGACTGGCTCGCCGTCAACCAGGTCACGCTCATCCAGGGTGACTACAAACGGCGCTTCGACGTGGTGCTCTACTGCAACGGCATGCCCGTCAGCATCATCGAACTCAAGAAGGCAGGCAGCGCGCACGCCGACCTCCCCGGCGCCCACGCACAGCTCCAGACCTACCTCCGTGAGTTCCCCATGGCGTTCCGCTTTTGCGTGTTCACCCTCGCCACCGACGGAATTCAGGCCAAGTACGGAACGCCGTTCACCCCCTTCAATCACTTCTCACCCTGGAACGTTGACGACGACGGCGCCCCCGTCCCCCAGGGTTATATGGTCGATGGCGACGCGGTCACCGCCCTTGACACCGCCCTGGACGGCCTCTACAACCAAGAACGCTTCCTGCAGCTCGTCCGGAACTTCACGGCCTTCGATCAGGGGTCGGGCGGTCTCGCCAAACGTATCGCCAAGCCGCACCAGTACTACGCCGTGACCAAGGCGGTGGCGAGCACCATCCAGGCGGTCGAAAGCAATGGCAAGGCCGGTGTTGTCTGGCACACCCAGGGTTCGGGGAAGTCCATGGAGATGGAACTGTACGCCAACATGGTGGCCCGCCAGCCGAAGCTGAAGAACCCCACCGTCGTGGTCATCACCGACCGGAACGAACTGGACGGCCAGCTGTTCGAAAGCTTCGGCCGCAGTCTGCTTCTCGCGGAGTCACCCAAGCAGATCAAGAAGCGCTCTGCGCTGCGCGACGAGTTGAGCAACCGGACAACGGGCGGCATCTACTTCACCACGCTGCAGAAGTTTGGCCGCAGCAAGTCCGAGAAGGAAGCCGGTGCCGACCACCCGCTGCTGTCCGACAGGCGCAACGTCATCGTAGTGGTGGATGAGGCGCACCGATCGCACTACGACGACCTGGACGGCTATGCCCGGCACCTCCGCGATGCGCTCCCCCACGCCACGCTGATCGCCTTCACAGGAACGCCGATCTCTTTTGATGACCGGAACACGCAAGAAGTCTTCGGCGATTACATCGACATCTACGACCTGTCCCGGGCAGTTGAGGATGGCGCAACCGTGCCCGTCTACTTCGAGCCGCGGCTGATCAAGGTGGGACTCTCCGAAGGCGTCACCGAGGAGGATCTCGACAAGTCAGCGGATGAACTAACGCTGGGGCTCGACGATACCGAACGCGCGCGCATTGAGGCGAGTGTCGCCGTCGTCAATGCTGTGTACGGTGCACCGCAACGGATCGCTGCGCTGGCGGAGGACCTAGTGGCGCACTGGGAGAACCGGGGCGAACGGATGCTCAAGTTCATTGAGGCCCCGGGCAAGGGGATGATCGTGGGCGGTACGAGGGAGATTTGCGCGAACCTGTACTCGGCCATTGTGGCACTGCGGCCCGAGTGGCATTCGGACGACCTGTCCAAGGGCAAGATCAAGGTGGTCTACTCCGGCGATGCTACTGATGTACCGCCGGTGTCTAATCATGTGCGTCGCGATTCGCTAAATGCCCAGGTGAAGGAGCGGCTCAAGGATGTCGATGACGAGCTGGAGTTGGTGATTGTCAAGGACATGATGCTCACCGGCTACGACTCTCCCCCGCTGCACACGCTGTATCTGGACCGGCCGCTCAAGGGAGCGCTGCTGATGCAGACGCTTGCCCGGGTCAACCGCACGTTCCGAGGAAAGGAGGACGGGCTGCTGGTGGCGTACGCGCCCCTGGCCGAGAACCTGTCCAAGGCGTTGACCGAGTACACCCAGTCTGACCAGGCGAATAAGCCGGTGGGCAAGAACATCGAGGAGGCTGTCGGACTGACGGTTTCGCTGGTGAAGACCTTGCGCTCTTTGCTGGCAGGTCATGACTGGAAATCCGCCCTGATGAAGGGAGGGCCGAAGGCCTTCCTGAACGCCGTGACCGGAGCTGTCAGTTACCTGAGGAACCCTGCCACACCCGGTAATCAGCCGGGCGACGGTGAGGAGCCTTTGGCCTCGAAGTACCGCAAGTTTTCTGGTCAGCTGTCCCGCGCGTGGGCGCTGTGCTCCGGCTCGGAGACCCTGGCCGAGCTGCGTCCCGAAATCCAGGTCTACGAGGAAATCCGGGTTTGGATGGCGAAGTACGACGCCGCCGACCGGCAGGCGAGCGGCGAACCAGTGCCAGAGGAAATCCAGCGGCTACTGGGACACCTCATTGCTTCCGCCACATCCTCTGGCGAAGTGCTGGACATTTACGATGCTGCCGGCATGCCCAAGCCGTCGCTGGATGACTTGACGCCGGAGTTCATTGCGAAGACGCAGAAGGCACGGAACCCGCAGCTGGCCATCGAGGCATTGCGGAAGCTTATTGCCGATGAATCTGCATCTTCCACACGGAACAACGTGATCCGGCAGCGAGCGTTCTCGGAACGGATCACCGAGTTGATGAAGAAGTACACCAACCAGCAGCTCACGTCCGCCGAGGTTATTGCCGAGCTGGTGGAGCTCGCAAGGGAAATTGCCGTCGAAGGCAACCGCGGTGCGCAGTTCACTCCCCCGCTCAACTCGGACGAGCTGGCCTTCTACGACGCCGTGGCTCAGAACGAATCAGCGGTGGAGGTCCAGGGTGAAGGCGTCCTGGCTGACATCGCCCGCGAGCTGGTTTCGGTGATGCGACGGGATGTGCGGACTGACTGGACCGTCCGCGACGACGTTCGGGCAAAGCTCCGGTCTTCGATCAAGCGACTTCTAGTGCGGTTTGGCTACCCGCCGGACAAACAGCCCGAGGCGATCAAGCTTGTCATGGAGCAGATGGAATCCATGGCGCCAAGGTTTGCCGAGGCGCGAATATGAATCGGCGCCGCCACAAAGCTTCGATTTTTCATTAGGAGATTGATTTGCAGTTATCACACGTCAAAATATCAAGATATCGAAGCATCTCCCGGGACGCGGCGTTCAAAATCGAAAACATGACGGTCTTGGTGGGGCCAAACAACCAGGGAAAATCAAATCTCCTGCATGGCATCAGCTTGGGGATGAAAGTCATCGATCAACTCGCCATTGGAGTGAATCCACCAAGGGCCAGCCCTCGGCGCAGTCCGATGCTCTTCCATCCGCGGAGAAGGGAGCTTGTAAATGACTTCGACTGGGAACGCGATTATCCTCTGAACCTCACAACGCGGAGCTACACGTCTATACGTTTTGAGTTTAGGCTTGATGCAAAGGAAGTGACGGACTTTCAACGAATCATCGGTTCCCGCGTCAACGGCACTCTGCCGGTAGAGATCAAGTTCTATCCTAACAAACCCCCTTCCTTGTCTATACCCAAGCCTGGCAAGGGAAGTAAGAGCTATGCTGCAAAATCACCTGAAATTGCAGACTTTATTAAGAAACGCATTAAGTTCATCTACGTCCCAGCCGTTCGTACGGTAGATCAAGCAATGCAAGTAATCAACCAACTCGCGTCGGAACGCATGAATTCGCTTGAGGAAGATCTTGAATATCAAGATCTTTTGCGGAAGATTGAAGACAAACGCAGCGAGCATTTCAGAGCACTTGAATCAAGCGTCTCCACCCGGTTGGGCAGCTATCTTTCAGGCTTTGAAGCGATAGAGATTGTGGGGGAACCTGTCAGCGATTTTGCCGCCGTACGCGACATTCTTATTGATGACGGAGCTCGAACGTCACTCCTGCAAAAAGGCGATGGCGTAAAGAGCATAGTTTCACTAGCGCTAATGCACGACGTAGCAGAACACACTAACAAGGACCGACAGGTTATCTTGGCCGTCGAGGAGCCCGAGGCGCACCTACATTCCGACGCAATCCATGAGATCCGAAAAGTACTTGCCCAAGTGGCGTCCAAACAACAGGTAATTCTCACTACTCATAGCCCTCTCCTTCTTAATCGCTCCCATGTGGCAAGTAACATCCTTGTCCAGGACAACCGGGCGCGCCCCACGAAAAGGCTAGAGGAGTTGCGTGATTGCCTAGGGGTGCGGCCCGGGGACAACTTGTCATCCGCGACAGTAAGCATCCTAGTGGAGGGACAGACGGATGAGAGGTTTCTGCGGAAGATCCTCTCAGAGAAGTCATCGCGCATTGAGGGAGCACTGATTGATGGCTCCATCAAGATCCGACCCTCCGGTGGGGGCAGCGGATTGACTGCTGCAGCCAAGCACTTGCTCATAGAGCCGACCACTATGTTTGCGCTGATCGACAACGACAATGACGGCAAAAACACGCTTAAAAAACTAGGCGATGACACATTGGTGCCCGTCGAGAACATATTCCTGGTGTCTCCCGGCGGCTTCTTCAATAAAGAGCTTGAAGATTTTTATTCCAAGGAAATACATCACAGGGTCATGAATCAGATGTTCGCCGCCGACGTCGCTTCATTTGAACCCTGGAACGATGAAAAAAAGTGGAGCAACCAGGTCAAACCCTTCCTGAGGACCATCGGAAAGCCCGACGACACTTACACCGTCGACACTGTCAAGATTCGTCTGGTAGAAGAAATTGAGCGGGTTGGTACGGAGGGACTCAATCCCCAGGCCAGTCCAATTCTTGACAGCTTGGTAGCCAGACTCGAAAAAGTCGTGATTTGAACGCCTATGCCGCGCCCTATCCCGCTCACTGTATTATGCTTTCGTTTTTCGCTCGCCGTTGGTTGATCGTTCCGACCTGCTAACAAGTAAAACCACGACGGCCCCCGCACGCAATGTGCGGGGGCCGTCAGGAATAGCGGCACTTGCTCCAGCTTGCCGCTTCGCTGAGTCTTGCAGACGGGGCTTTAGCAGCTGGTGGCGATGGTGAAGGCCTGACCTAGAAGTCCCAGTCCTCGTCTTCGGTGTTGACGGCCTTGCCGATCACGTACGAAGAGCCAGACCCGGAGAAGAAGTCGTGGTTCTCGTCCGCGTTCGGGGACAGCGCAGAAAGGATCGCCGGGTTCACGTCGGTGACGGAGGCCGGGAACATTGCTTCGTAGCCCAGGTTCATGAGCGCCTTGTTGGCGTTGTAGTGCAGGAACTTCTTGACGTCCTCGGCCAGGCCGACACCGTCGTAGAGGTCGTGCGTGTACTGGACTTCGTTTTCGTACAGCTCGAAGAGCAGTTCGAAGGTGTAGTCCTTGATCTCCTGCCGGCGCTCGGCAGAAACCGTTTCGAGGGCCCGCTGGAACTTGTAGCCGATGTAGTAGCCATGGACGGCTTCATCGCGAATGATCAGGCGGATCAGGTCAGCCGTGTTCGTCAGCTTGGCGCGGGAGGACCAGTACATGGGCAGGTAGAAGCCCGAGTAGAACAGGAAGCTCTCCAGCAGTGTGGAGGCCACCTTGCGCTTCAGGGGGTCGTCGCCCTGGTAGTAGTCCATCACGATCTGGGCCTTCTTCTGAAGGTTTTCATTCTCGGTGGACCAGCGGAACGCCTCGTCAATCTCCTTGGTGGAGGCCAGCGTGGAGAAGATGGAGGAATAGCTCTTGGCGTGCACGGACTCCATGAAGGCGATGTTCGTGTAGACGGCTTCCTCGTGCGGGGTGAGCGCGTCCGGAATCAGGGAGACTGCACCGACGGTGCCCTGGATGGTGTCCAGCAGGGTCAGGCCGGTGAACACACGCATGGTGAGTTGCTGCTCGTCATGGGTGAGCGTGTTCCAGGACTGGACGTCGTTGGACAGCGGCACCTTCTCCGGCAGCCAGAAGTTGTTGACGAGCCGGTTCCAGACCTCAACGTCCTTCTCGTCCTGGATGCGGTTCCAGTTGATCGCCTCAACATGGCTGAGAAGCTTTACTTTTTCGGTCATGACTCCGACTCACTTTCTGAAGAGAGACTTGGTTTGGCTGAGTCCTCGACGCAATACCTGCAGTCGGCTTTCTCGAGGCCTTTGTTGGTGTGATGTCTGGTGTGGGCGCTGCGCTGGCTGGAAGGCATTGGACGACCCTTCCGTACTGCTGACATTTTCGCACGCGTTTCCGCGCTGGCCTTCTTGCCGAAGTTGGGATTGCCGGCGCCCTTCTTTGCTTCCGAAAGGGCCTTGCGGGTCTCTTCGCTGACCGTGTGTCCGAATCCTGGATGCTCTGGACCGAACTTCCCATAGTTCGGGTTTTCAGCTCCCAGATACGTGCCCTTGCGTTCCCGGGACCACTTTTCGCGCTGCTCCACGGTGTGGTTCTTGCCGTAGAAGGAAGCCCCTGGCCCCGACGCTCGCTTGATCTTGCGACCCGTGGAACGGATACGAGCGGCTTCCCGCATGGCTTCTGTCCAGACAACACCCGTCGGGCCAAGGCCACCCTCGGAAAGGTTCAGGAGACGGTCGCCCTCCCGGCGCAGGTAGCTGATCCAGTCCATCTCGGCCTGCCCCAACTCGGGCAACCCTTCGATCCAGTCCAACTCGTCTGCAATGACTTCAGATTGGTCCTGTTTCCGAAGCCAGTCGTAGAAGGGAGTTTTGCGCCCTTCCGCGGCCACGCGAAGGTGCTGATGGAAACGACGACTAGCCGTCTTGGTGGTGATGCCGACATAGCGGTACTCGACCTCCCGCCGAAGCCGGATGCCGTAGACCAAGCCGCCCGTCGCCGTCGTCGTTTCCATCATTCATCCCCTAATGAATAGTAATCAACCGATTCGAGTTGTCATAGGGCACAAGAAACACAGCCCTCCACCTCCGTCCCTTCCAGCGCGAGCTGGCGGAGACGGATGTAGTAGATGGTCTTGATGCCCTTCTTCCAGGCATAAATCTGCGCCTTGTTGATGTCGCGCGTGGTGGCGGTGTCCTTGAAGAACAGCGTCAGGGACAGGCCTTGGTCCACGTGCTGGGTGGCGGCAGCGTAGGTGTCAATGACCTTCTCGTAACCGATCTCATACGCGTCCTGGTAGTACTCCAGGTTGTCGTTCGTCAGGTACGGAGCCGGGTAGTACACGCGGCCCAGCTTGCCTTCCTTGCGGATCTCGATCTTGGACGCCACCGGGTGGATCGAGGAGGTGGAGTTGTTGATGTAGGAGATCGAGCCGGTCGGCGGGACGGCCTGCAGGTTCTGGTTGTAGATGCCGTGCTCCATGACGGAAGCCTTCAGCGCCAGCCAATCAGCCTGCGTCGGAATGTGCACGTTCTTGAACAGCTCCGCCACCTTCTCGGTCTGCGGCACCCACTCCTGCTCCGTGTACTTGTTGAAGAACTCACCGGAGGCGTACTTGGACTTCTCGAAGCCGCCGAAGGTCTGGCCGGTTTCGATGGCCAGCAGGTTGGAGGCACGGACTGCGTGGTACACCACCGAATAGAAGTAGATGTTGGTGAAGTCCAGGCCCTCTTCGGAACCGTAGTGGACCCGCTCGCGGGCCAGGTAGCCGTGCAGGTTCATCTGGCCCAGCCCAATGGCGTGGCTCTGGTCGTTGCCCTTGGCGATGGACGGCACCGAGGTGATGTTGGACATGTCGGACACCGCCGAGAGCGAGCGGATGGCCGTCTCGATGGTCAGGCCGAAGTCCGGCGAGTCCATGGCCTTGGCGATGTTCAGCGAGCCCAGGTTGCAGGAGATGTCCTTGCCGGTGTCCGCATAGGACAGGTCATCGTTGTACGTGGTGGGCTGGGAAACCTGGAGGATTTCCGAGCACAGGTTGGACATGATGATCTTGCCGTCAATCGGGTTCTCCCGGTTCACGGTGTCCTCGAACATGATGTACGGGTAGCCGGATTCGAACTGGATCTCGGCGAGGGTCTGGAAGAACTCGCGGGCCTTGATCTTGGTCTTCTTGATCCGGGAGTCGTCCACCATCTCGTAGTACTTCTCGGTGACCGAGACGTCGGAGAATGGCATGCCGTAGACGCGTTCGACGTCGTACGGGGAGAACAGGTACATGTCCTCGTCACGCTTGGCCAGTTCGAAGGTGATGTCCGGGATGACGACGCCGAGCGAGAGGGTCTTGATGCGGATCTTCTCGTCGGCGTTCTCGCGCTTGGTGTCCAGGAAGCGGTAGATGTCCGGGTGGTGTGCGTGCAGGTACACGGCACCGGCGCCCTGGCGGGCACCGAGCTGGTTGGCGTAGGAGAAGCTGTCCTCGAGGAGCTTCATCACGGGGATAACGCCGGAGGACTGGTTCTCGATCTGCTTGATGGGCGCGCCCACCTCGCGGATGTTGGTCAGCGCGAACGCTACGCCGCCGCCGCGCTTGGACAGCTGCAGCGCCGAGTTGATGGAACGGCCTATCGACTCCATGTTGTCTTCGATGCGGAGCAGAAAGCAGGAGACCAGCTCGCCGCGCTGCTTCTTGCCGGCGTTCAGGAACGTGGGGGTGGCCGGCTGGAAGCGGCCCTCGATGATCTCGTCCACCATCTGCAGGGCAAGCTGCTCGTTGCCGCGGGCCAGGTGCAGGGCAACCATGCACACGCGGTCCTCGTAGCGCTCCAGGAAGCGCTTGCCGTCGAACGTCTTCAGCGTGTAGGACGTGTAGAACTTGAAGGCGCCCAGGAAGGTCTCGAAGCGGAACTTCTTTTTGTAGGCGCGGTTGAACAGGTCACGGATGAAGTTCATCGTGTACTGGTCCAGCGTCTCGCGCTCGTAGTAGTCGTTCTTGACCAGGTATTCGAGCTTCTCTTCCAGGTCGTGGAAGAACACGGTGTTGTTGTTCACGTGCTGCAGGAAGTACTGGTGCGCGGCCTCGCGGTCCGCCTCGAACTGGATTTCGCCGCTGGGGCCGTACAGGTTCAGCATGGCGTTCAGCTCGTGATAGCCCAGGCCCTTGTAGGCGGCGGGCATCTCAGGCTTCTGGGCCCTGGTTACTTCTGTGTCTGCGACAGTCGTGTCCAAAACGTGTCCAATCCATTGTTTACGCGGGTCACGTCTTCTGGCGTGCCCATTAATTCGAAGCGGTAGAGGTGCGGTACTCCGCACTTGGCGGCGATGATGTCCCCCGCCATGCAGTAGTTGTCCCCGAAGTTGGTGTTGCCGGCACCGATCACTCCGCGCAGGAGCTGCCTGTTCTGTGGAATGTTCAGGAACCGGATGACCTGCTTGGGGACAGAACCCTCTCCCCCGGTGCCGCCGTACGTGGGCACCACCAGCACGAACGGCCGGGTGGCGAGGAGGGGTGCATCCTTGGCGAGCAGCGGAATCCGGGCCACCTCGCGGCCGAGCTTGGAGACAAAGCGGGTGGTGTTCTCGGATGCCGAGGAAAAGTAGATGAGCCGGCTGCTGGTAACAACCGCTGGCGCCGGCGAGGAACCGTCCACGCGCTGAGCCGCGTGAAGTTCCTGCGGTGCCTGGGATTCCTGTGCTGTGTGGAATTCCTGGGCTGCTGGTGCTGCCGTGGGAGTCACCTCAGCTGGTTGATTATTGCCGGCAGGAAATGCAGTGACCCCTAGGCCACGGAGGAAACAGCGGAGAGCGCCAGTTCCTCGATCTTGTCCGGGCGGAAGCCTGACCAGTGGTCCTGGTCCGTGACCACAACGGGTGCCTGCATGTAGCCCAGTGCCTTCAGGCGCTCGAGTGCCTCGGCGTCCTGGGAGATGTCAACGCTCTGGTACGTGATGCCCTTTTTGTCGAGCGCCCGGTAGGTGGCGTTGCACTGAACACAAGCAGGCTTTGTGTAAACCGTTACGGTCATGGTCCTGTCCCCTTTGCTGAAAAATTGCTCGTCCGGGTTCCCGCCCAAGCTGTATGTAGATACTACATCTAGTGCAGACGCCTCTTTGGAACCCCAAGATGATGTATTACAAGTATGTCATTTAATGCACCTTTAATCCACAGGGAGGGGCCTTCAAAATGTCCGGAATCCCGCCGTTTTTACGGACGGAATCCACACCCTGTGGAGTACTTAGCCACATTTAACGCCCAGCGTGTCGTGGAAAAGACGGCGTGTCGGCCCTGGTGCCGGCAGGCTGAGTGGCACTGAAAAGGGGCTCCGAAGTGAGCTTCGAAACCCCTTGTGGTGACCAAGCCCACGGGTGCTGGACCCGGTTGGCGGGAAGGAACGATGCCCAGCTTGCGAGCATCATGAACGGGTTCGGTCAGCCGGTTGTCTCGCCCGGATGGGAGTCTTAAAATTCAGGCATAGCGCCAACTTCTACCCACTATCGTGGAGGGCGCACTGACTCGTCCTAGCCACAGGAGTGAGCACATGGCACCGCAGGACATGATGACGGTCAACGCTCGGCCCGGGCCTTTCGGTCTTGATCTCGGTCACGCGGCGGTGATCGTCGTCGACATGCAGAACGACTTTGGATCGCCGGGCGGCATGTTCGAACGGGCCGGCATCGATATCGCCCAGATCCGAGCGGTGGTCAGGCCAATAACCCGCGTCGTGGACGCAGCGCGCGAGGCGGGGGTCCCGATTGTTTACCTGAAGATGGGGTTCCGGCCCGATCTTTCCGACCTCGGCCCAGAGCATGCGACCAACCGCCAACGTCACCAGTTCATGGGCGTGGGTGAACCGGTTGTGGCACCGAACGGCTCCCCTAGTCGCGTGCTTATCCGCGACACGTGGAACACCGACATCGTTGATGAGTTGGCGCCAGCCCCGGGGGATCACATTATTTACAAGCACCGCTTCAGCGGCTTCTTCCAGACCGACCTGGAGGCACTCCTGCGGGGTCAAGCGGTCCGGGACCTCATCTTTACGGGCTGCACGACGAGCATCTGCGTCGAGTCGACGCTCCGGGATGCGATGTTCCGCGACTTCCGCTGCCTCTTGCTGGAAGACTGCACTGCCGAGCCTATCGGCGCGGCGGCCGGTCGCACCAACCACGAGGCATCGTTGCTCACCATCGAGACGCTCCTCGGCTGGGTGGCCACATCAACCGCGCTGCTCCACGGGCTTGCGGCCGCATCGGCCGACCTTCACCATGCCACTAGCGTCTAAGAGACGTTCCGCATTGCCTTTTTGAGGTCGTCAGGATGGCGTTGCCGTTATCCATCATGGAAAGCAGCCTGATATTTGCGCGGGATAGTGCACAACCCGCGCGCATATGTACACATATATACCATGTCTAGAGCTGGACCTCCCGGCGGTCCAGCACAATCTGCTGCACGTCCAGGTAGCCGGACTGGAACCCGGCGCGGGAATAGCACAGGTAGAACAGCCACATCCGCTGGAACACCGCGTCGAAGCCGAGTTCCCCCACCTCGCGGGACTGCTCCAGGAACCGTTCCTCCCACAGCCGCAGGGTGGCGGCGTAGTGGTCACCCATACCCATCCGTTCCCGGACCCGCAGCGACGTGTGCTGCTGCGTCACGCCCTCGATGGCACGGACGGACGGCAGGAACCCGCCCGGGAAGATGTACTTGTGGACCCACGTGTAGGCGTTCCGGGTGGCGAGCATTCGCCCGTGCGGCATGGTGATCGCCTGGATGGCCACCTTCCCGCCGGGCGCCAGCACGCGGTCAATGGTCTGGAAGTAGATGGGCCAGTACTCGTACCCAACGGCTTCGATCATCTCGACGGATACAACGGCGTCGTACTCCCCCTCCACAGCGCGGTAGTCCTGCAGAGCCACGGTCACCTGGTCCGTATAGCCGGCAGTTGCGATCCGCTGCTGTGCGAGCGCCTGCTGCTCACTGGAGAGGGTGACGCTGTAGACAGTGGCGCCGCGTGCCGCAGCCCGGAGTGCCAGCTCGCCCCAGCCGGTGCCGATTTCCAGGAGCCGGGTCCCGGCGCCGACGCCGGCCTTATCCAGTAACCGGTCGATCTTGGCCTGCTGCGCTTCGGCGAGGGCTTCCCAGCCAACAGCAGAAAGCGGTCCGGCTTTGAGCGGAAACAATGCGGACGAGTAGCTCATGCTGGAGTCAAGGAAGGTGGAAAACAGATCATTGGACAGGTCGTAGTGCCGCGAGATGTTGCTGCGGGTGTTCTGTTCAGCGTTCAGTTCCTGCCGCGGCGTGCGCGGCAGGTACCAGCCGCGCAACGCCTGCAGCGGCGCTGGAATCAATGTACCTACCGAGGCGGCAAAGACCTCCAGGACGCCCGCGAGATCGCTGGCCTCCCAGTCCCCGGCCATAAACGACTCGCCCAGCCCGATCAGTCCGTTGTCGCCGATCCGCGCTTCAAACGCCTCCGGCCGGACCATCATCATCACGGGGGCATCCGGGCCGCCGGCGCCCAGGACCGTACTGTCCGGGTACTCAACACGCAGGGGCAGCCGCTTTACTGCCCCCTTGAACAGCAGTCCCGCGGCCTTGCCAGCCACTGCCGCTTTAGCGCCCGACGGCGGCCGGGCAACTTCCGGCCAAACGTCCGGATCGATAATGGCGGGCGACGCCGGCGTGCCAGTTGCGCTCCAGGCTGCGGCGTAGTGCGCGGCGGCTTCTTGCAGCTCGCCTGCAGCTTTGTCTCTGGCCTTGTTCCTGACAGTCATCGCAGCTGCTTGGTTGTCGTCAATCATTGTCATTGAACTGCCTCCTGTGAGGGGTGGTGTGGCCTGGCGACGACGGGCAGCCGTCGGGCCCAAAGTTTGATGCCCTGTACCCGGATGAGTGCGGATACCAGGAGCGGTGCGGCCGGTACCGCCAGGGCCGCGGCCAGGATGTTTGGAAGCGTGGCCGGCCGGCGCGTGCCGTCCATGGCGGCCACGAACGGCCGGTGGCCTTCGCGGTCCAGCACGATGGAAACCCCGAGGCGCTCCCCCGGCGCGGGCACCTTCATGCGGTACTGCCCGTCCACTTCGTTGAAGGGTGAAACATAGAACGCCTTCGGGACTGCAGCCCGCCCGGCCGGATCCGTCCGGAGAAGGTAGCAGTGGCGCTCCCCGTAGGTGTTGTGCACTTCGGCCACCACGCACTCAAGCTCGCCGGCGGACCGGTAGCACCAGAAGAGGGTCAGCGGATTGAAAACGTAGCCCAATACCCTGGCGCTGGTCAGCATGTGGATGGGGCCGCCGTCGGGCTCTATCCCCTGGGCCCGCAGGTATCGTTCCACGTTGCTGCGGATGGTGGCGTCCGGATCGCCGAGGTGGTCGCCCGCGCGGAACACGGCCAGCGGCCGCAGCAGGAACGGAAGCCGCGGGAGCCTGTCGACGTCCACGAACCAGCTGTAGCTGCGGTACGTAAATGCGTTCTTCAACGGTGTGCGCCGCACGTGGGAAATTGACGTGCGGTAGATGGCCGCGCTCATGAAGGGTCCGTTGCGGAAAGAAGTTCCCGCTCCCCGCCGTTCGGGGACTCGAGCGGATCACCAGCTACGGCATGACGCCAGGAGCGGCCTAAAGATTCCGCCGCCCGAACGCCGGACAGTGCGCCGTCCTCATGGAAGCCCCAGCCCAGGTACGCTCCGGCGTAGGCGATGCGGCTGTCGCTGAGTCCTGCGATCGCCTGCTGCGCCTGCAGGGATTCAGGGGTGTACTGCGGGTGCTCATACACCATCCGCTCCAGCACGGCGTCGTCAGCAATCAGCTCCGACTCCCCCAGGCTCACCAGGTAAGGCCTGCCCCCAACGGAGTCCAGCCGCTGCAGCCGGCTGAGGTCGTAACTGACCAGCACCTTGTCCGGCCGGGCGTCACACGACGGCAGGCGGTAGTTCCACGACGCCTTCGCATTGCCGGCCGTAGGAAGGACCGCCGGATCCTGATGGAACACTGTGTGGTTTACCGAGTAAGGCATTCCGCCCAGCGCCTGCTTCTCAGCGGGCGTGGCATCTGCCAGTAACCCGAGTGCCTGGGCCGGGTGGGTGGCAATCACGACGGCGTCAAAGTCTTCCAGCCCGTGCTCAGTTGCGAGTTCCACGCCATCCGGCAGGCGGCGGATGGCAGTGACAGGGGTGCCGACCCGGATATCCGACAGGGTGGCTGCAAGTTTCTCCACGTAGCGGGCGGAACCGCCGGTGACGGTCCGCCACTGCGGGGAGCCCTTCACGCCCAGCATCCCGTGATGATCCAGGAAGGTGAAGAGGTAGCGTGCCGGATAGGCCAGCGCAGTGATGGGGTCGCAGGACCAGACGGCACTGACTACCGGGGTCATGAAATGCGAGATGAAGTACGGGCTGAAGTTTTCCCGTTCCAGGAACTTGCCGAGCGTCAGCTCAGGCGGGGCGGCGTCCGGGCTGGCCGCTGAAAAGGGTGCAGTGCTCAGGAGGGCCCGTGCCTTGCGGTAGAAGCGGGTGACCTCGAGCAGCATCAGCAGATAGCGGCCCCGCAGCAGGCTGGACGGGCGGGCAATAATTCCGCGGCCGCCTTCGCGCGCCCCTGCATACTCCAGCCCGCAGCCATCGCACCGGACGGACATGCTCATTTCCGAGTCCTGGGTCTCCACCCCCAGCTCGGTAAACAGCCGCAGCAGGGTGGGGTAGGTCCGCTCGTTGTGGACGATGAAGCCGGTATCGACGCCGATAGCCGTCCCGTCCGGTTGCGGAATGTGGTGCGTTTGGGCATGCCCGCCCAGCCGGGCGTCTGCCTCAAACAGGGTGACGTTATCCTGCCGGTTGAGGACGTAGGCTGCCGTTAGACCGGCCACGCCGCTGCCGACGACGGCAACCCGCCGTCTTTCGCCTCTGTTTACTGCTGGGTCAGGTGACAATTTATGCTCCTCTGCTGAACATTTGCCAAGGGTGGGTATACAGAGGGCAATTCGGGGCAGCAGTAGCAGCGGATGGGTCCCGGCCCGGCAGCCTCTTCGGTGCTGGACGGCTTCTTGAGCGCTGGGCGGCGGAGTACTGTGGGCAGGTGGTAAATCCGGTACACCTGAAGACCCTTCTGGAGGTCACGCGGCTGGGCTCATTCGCGGCCGCCGCGTCAACGCTGGGCTACACGGCCTCGGCAGTCTCGCAACAGATGTCTGCGCTGGAACGGGACACCGGCGTGGTCCTCTTCCAACGTTCCGCGCGCAGCGTGGTGCCTACGGAAGCCGCCGTCGTGATGACCCGGCACGCTGCCAAAGTGCTCACGGACATGGAGGCACTGATGGCCGCTGCCTCCAAAACCCAGGACACGGCCAACCAGGAACTTCGGCTGGGCATTTTTCCCAGCCTGGCAACCTATGTCCTGCCCCGGATCCTGAAAAACCCGGCATGGAAGAACCTGGGCATTGACCTGAAAGTATCCGTGGCGGAACCCGGCCAAACCATCCAGGGGCTGCGTACCGGCGGTGACCTGGACCTTGCCGTGGTTTTCCAGGTGGGTCAGACCGGGTTCGCGTGGCCGAACACCATCAACCGGCAGTGGATCGGGGACGACAACTTCCGGGTAGTCCTGCCGGCCGGCTGGGGTTTCCGGTCCGACGCGAAGGTGGCAGCGGACCATCTGTCCGAAATGCCGTGGATCATGCACCACCCCGGGACCAGCGATGCCATGGTTATCGAACGCCTCTTCGCGGGTTGCAACCTGCATCCCCGCGTGGTGGCCCACAGTGACGACTTCCACGCAAGCCTCGAGATGGCCGCGGCAGGGCTCGGCGCTGCGCTGGTTCCCGAACTGGCACTGCGGCACCGGCCCGAGGGCGTAGTGGTGCTCGACGTTCCCGAGATCCGGCTGGCCCGCAACGTATTCGCGCTGCTGATCAATGACAGGAAAACCGCCCGGGTTCAGCTGTTTGTTGACCTGCTGGCAGAAACTCTCGCCGGCATGCGCACCGCGGTGAATTAGGCCCGAACGCTGGAATGCACCGCAGTTCGGGTCTATGTTGAAAGTATGAACAAGGTAGCGAGCCAGCACTTTGGAGAGATCGAGCTCAACCACGGCAAGGATCACTCGATCGCCGCCAAGCATGAACTACGCGGCCATCCGCTGGAAATCGACCTGAACGTCACCGCCCATGACCACTTCGACGAGGCAGCCCTGCGCAAGGTGGACTACCGTTTGCGTTTCCTGCCCGAGCTTGTCGATGAGGTGCGGGACATGATCGCCGAGGAGCTGGAGCAGGAAGGAACCAGCCCCCAGGAGTACCTCCACTTCCACTGCAACGCCCTCAAGGACGAGCACCTGCAGAAGGTTTTCGGCGTAACGGAGCGCAGCCAGCTCACCAATGCGGTGTTCCTGAAGGCACTGAAGCTTGGCCATGTGGGGATCTACCCCGGCCAGCCTGAGCGCTACTTCGTCATGGACTTCACCCTGGGCGAGCATTTCACCGACGAAGTCCTGGTGGCGTCAGCCGACGAGGACGGCGTGGTGGACGACGAGATCGTCTGGTCCTGAACCGCTGATTAAATACTCGACGCCGGCCGGTCACCTCAGGTGACCGGCCGGCGTCGTAATTTATGCAGTTCTTACTCGGCGGTTGCCAGCAGGCTGGCGCGGACCGTTTTAGTGGCCTCCACCAGGTTCCGCAAGGACTCCTCGGTCTCGGTGTAGCCGCGGGTCTTCAGGCCGCAGTCCGGGTTCACCCAAAGCTGGCGGGTGGGCACGTGCTTGACGGCGGCGCTCAGGAGCTCGGTGACCTCCCCGGCGCCGGGAACGCGCGGCGAGTGGATGTCGTAAACGCCTGGGCCAACGCCGCGGCCGAAGCCGTGGGCCTCAAGGTCATGCACCACCTCCATGCGGGACCGCGCGGCCTCGATGGAGGTGACGTCTGCGTCCAGGCCGTCGATGGCGTCGATGATCACTCCGAACTCCGAGTAGCAGAGGTGGGTGTGGATCTGGGTGGCATCTGCCGCACCGGCGGTGGCCAGCCGGAATGAGTCCACGGACCACTTCAGGTAGTCGGCGTGCGCGGTCTTGCGGAGCGGCAGGAGTTCGCGCAGTGCGGGCTCGTCCACCTGGATGACCTTGATGCCGGCGGCTTCAAGGTCGGCGATTTCGTCGCGCAGCGCGAGGCCAACCTGGTTGGCGGTCTCGCCCAGCGGCTGGTCGTCGCGGACGAAGGACCACGCCAGGATGGTGACCGGACCGGTGAGCATACCCTTCATCGGCTTGCTGGTGAGGGACTGTGCGTACTTGGCCCACTCCACCGTGATGGGGGCGCTGCGGGCGACGTCGCCCCACAGGATGGACGGGCGGGTGCAGCGTGAGCCATAGGACTGGACCCAGCCATGGACTGTGACGTCGAAACCTTCGAGGTTCTCGGCGAAGTACTGCACCATGTCGTTGCGCTCGGGCTCGCCGTGCACCAGGACGTCGTAGCCGAGCTCTTCCTGCAGGTCCACAACGCGCTTGATCTCGTCCTTCATGAGCTTTTCGTACTGCTCGTTGGTGAGATCGCCCTTGTTGTTGCGGGCGCGGGCCGAACGGATCTCCGGGGTCTGCGGGAAGGAACCGATGGTGGTGGTGGGCAGCGGCGGAAGGTGCAGTGCTTCTTCCTGGGCGGCTTCGCGGACCGCGTATTCGGAGCGGCTGAAGTCAGCGGCAGTCAGGGCCCCGGTGCGGGCACGGACGTCTGAACGGCGTACACCTTCGGCGGTGGCGCGGGAGGCGATCACTGCGGTTGCTTCGTCGATGGCTGCTTTGGCCGAGGCCGGGTCGGCCAGGTAGGACGCGAGGGTCTTGACCTCAGCGGCCTTCTGGTCGGAGAAAGCCAGCCAGCTGCGGAGCTGGTCGGAGAGCTGCGTCTCCTCGGCGGCGTCGTGCGGGACGTGCTGGGTGGAGGTGGATGTGGAGACGGCGAGCCTGCCGGCTGCGGCCTTGAGTTCCTCCAGCTTTGCGGCGGACGCGGCGAGGTCGTTGCGCCAGATGTTGTGGCCGTCAACCACACCGGCAACCAGGGTCTTGTTGCCCAGGCCGGCGAGTGCCGCGGCGGAAGGAACTGCGCCCTTGAAGACGTCAATGTGCAGGGCGTCGATGTTGGTGGCTGCGAGCGTGCCGAGCTGGCCGTCCAGCGAGCCGTACGGAGTGGAAACCAGGATCTGCGGGCGGTTGGCTGCAGCGGTGAGGACCTCGTAGGCGCGGGCAACGGCTGCTTCGATTTCTGCGGAAGGGGTGTCCTGGTCCACCACCAGGCCGGGCTCGTCGAGCTGGACCCAGCTGGCGCCGGCGGCGGCAAGCTTCTCGAGCAGCTGGACGTAGACGGGCAGGATGTCCTCGAGGCGTGACAGCGGAGCGAAGCCTTCCGGGGCGCCGTCGGAAGCCTTGGACAGCAGCAGGTAGGTGACCGGGCCAACGATGTACGGGCGGGTCTCGATGCCGTTGGCCAGGGCGAAGGCGAACTCGTCAACCTTGGCCGTGGAGGCGAGGGTGAACTCGGTCTCCGGGCCGATCTCCGGCACCAGGTAGTGGTAGTTGGTATCGAACCACTTGGTCATTTCCAGCGGCTGCTGTTCCTTGGTGCCGCGGGCAAGCGTGAAGTAGCCGTCGACGTCGAGCTGTCCCTCTGCGTTGAGGAGCTTGCCGAAGCGGGCCGGGACTGCGCCGAGGTGCGCGGTGGTGTCCAGGACCTGGTCGTAGTAGGAGAAGGTGCCGGGCACGGCGGCGGCTTCGGCCAGGCCGAGTTCCTGCAGGCGCCTGGCGGTGGTCAGCTGGATGTCCTTGGCGGCGGCGTCCAGGGCGGCGGCGTCGATCTTGCCGGCCCAGTAGGCCTCGACGGCCTTCTTGAGCTCGCGGCGGCGGCCGATGCGGGGGTAGCCGAGGACTGAAGCTGACGGGAAGGGGGTGTTGTTTTTAGGCATGACAATTCCTAGGTGTGTGGGCCGTAGTGTCTACGGCGGTGAGGATGGAAGAGGTGTTCAGCTGGCGAGCTGGCGGCTGGCGGCCGTTGCCTGGCGGATGCCGGAACGGCTGCGCCGCGGAAGGGCCAGCTTGTCCAGCACCTCCAGCGCGCTTTGGTGCTCGTTGAAGGTGTAGATGTGGATGCCGGGGGCGCCGGCGTCCAGTGCTGCCCTGGCCAGGTCAACGGTGGCGCTGACGCCGATGTGGAGGCGTTCGAGGTCGGTGTCTGCCGCGGCGAGGCGCGCCATCAGTTCCGGAGCCGGTTCCACGCCTGCGAGTTGGCCCAGCCGGTTCAGGCGGCGGAGGCTGGTGAACGGCATAACGCCGGGGATGATGGGGATGGTGACCCCTGCACGGCGGGCCCTGGTGAGCAGGTCCGCGTACTGGTCGGTGTGGAAGAAGACCTGGGTGATGGCGAAATCGGCGCCGGAACGCTGCTTGGCCAGCAGCACCTCGACGTCGTGCTCCTCGCTGGGTGATTCCGGATGCCGGGTGGGATACGCCGCAACGCCCACCGCGATCTTTCCGGCGCACAGCAGTGCCGACCGGCGCTGCTCCACGCGGCGGATGAGTTCGATCAGGTCCTGGGCGTAGCGCAGCGAGCCTGCAGCAGGTTCACCGCCGTCCTGGGGAAGGTCACCGCGCAGAGCGAGGATGCCCCGCACGCCGGTATCCAGCAGCTCGCCGATGATCCCTGCCAGTTCCTGCGGGGTGTTGCCCACGCAGGTCAGGTGGGCCAACGGCCGGAGGGTGGTCTCCAGCAGGAGCCGGTTGATGAGTTCGACGGCGGTGTCCCGGTTGGAGCCGCTGGCACCATAGGTGACCGAGACGTAGTCCGGCTCGGTGCTTTCCAGTTCGCGGATGGTAGTCCACAGCGTTTCCGCGGCTTTCGGCGACCGTGGCGGGAACAGCTCGTAGGAGAGCGCCACCGGGGCGGCGTCGGAGAGGTTCGGATGTGTGTCAATAAGGCTGGGTGGCGACATTTGCGTCCTTGGCTTTGGGCCATTGAGGGCTGCCTGTCAGTTGTGACAGGACACCGGCAATGAATTTGAGTTTGGGGAACACGGAAGAACTCCACAAGGACGCAGCCGCGACTGTTACGCCTGGAATGAAGTTGTCCGTGAGCAAATGTCAGGCCCACATGGGGGCACCCACACCCTCCGCATCGGAGGATCGCTGACACGTTACCGCGGTAACTTGTATAGAACTCTAGGAGCGGCCGAAGAAGCATTCAAGTTCCCCGCCGAATTAAGACGCAGTCTTACGACTTGTTTCGTTGCTGCGCAGAACATTGTTCGCCCGGTTGAGTGGTCCTGCCCACTGTTTTGGCGTCAAAGCTCCGCGGGTGTACCCCTCCCCACCGGGCCTCCGCGGGTCTATCCTTTTTGACATGAGCGAGCTTCCAGCCAGTTACAAGGAGTTTCTCGCCGACAAAAGCGAGATGTTCATCAACACTGTTAAGCCTGTCCTTCAGCAATCAGCTGCGGACAAGCTGCACGGCGTCCGTGATGTTTACAACCCCGGCTCCACCGGCCACCAGGCCCACCTCGATGACAGCCTCCCCTACGGCGTGATCTTCGAGGACATCGACTGACAGGTCACGGGACCGGACGGGTTGCCTGCACGGTTGCGCCACTTCAGCCCCTCACCGCGCCCGAGAGGGCGAATGAGCTTCCGGCACCCCTGGCCACGATGACGTACAGGGCCAGGACCGGCAGTGAGTACAGGATGGAGAATGCGGCCAGCTGGCCGTAGGCAACTGCCCCGTGCTGTCCGAAGAAGCTGAAGATGGACACGGCAGCGGGCTGGTTGGCCTCGGACAGGAGCAGCACGAACGGGACAAAGAAGTTGCCCCAGGCCTGGATGAACACAAAGATGAACACCACGCCCAGGCCCTGGCGCATGAGCGGCAGGACGATGGTGCGCAGCGCGGTCATCCTTGACGCCCCGTCCACCCAGGCAGCCTCCTCGAGGGACAGCGGCACGCCGTCCATGAAGCTCTTGGTCATCCAGATGGCCATGGGCAGGGTGGTGGTGGCCATAAAGAAGATGGTGGCCGGCATCGAGTCCAGCAGGTTGAGCTGGACGAACAATCCGTACACCGGCACCATGATGGCCGTCACGGGTAGGCAGGTGCCGAAGAGGACGGCGTACATAAACGGGCTGTTGAACCGGGACCGGTAGCGGGACAGCGGGTAGGCCGCCAGCACTGCTGCAGCGAGGGTGACCGTGGCCGTGCCGGCGGAGAGCACCAGGCTGTTCCACAGTGGCTGGAACAGCAGCCCGGGCGACATGATGGCGGCAAAGTTTTCCAGGCTGGCCTGTGCCGGAACCCTCGTTTCGTGGCTTGCCTCGGCGTCCAAGGAGGCCAGGACCAGCCAGAACAGCGGCAGCACGAAGCAGGCGCCGAGCAGCAGCAGGGACACATCTGCGGGAGTGCTGCTGCGGGACCGCCCGCGGCTCCGGCCGCGGGTTTCGACGGAAGGCACAGCCCTGGACGCCTTTACGGGCGCGGTCATGGCTTCGCCTCCCGCAGCAGCCGGATGTAGACAGCACCAAAGACGCCTCCAATGAGGATCAGCACGGTAGCAACGGCAGTCCCGTAGCCGATGTCGCCAAACTTGAACGCCTCCTGGTAAGCCAGGATGGGCAGCGTGGTGCTGGCGTTGGCCGGGCCGCCGGCGGTCATCACCCAGATCAGGGTGAAGACAGCGAGGGTCTGCAGCGTAATCAGCATCAGGTTGGTGGCGATGCTCCCCCGGATCATGGGCAGCGTAATGAAGGCAAGCCGCTGCCAGCCCCCGGCACCGTCCATCTGGGCGGCTTCGGACACTTCCGTGGGAACATCGTTCAGCGCCGCACGGTATACCAGCATGGAGAAGGCAGTGCCGCGCCAGATGTTGGCCAGCACCACCGCTGCCATGGGCCAGGAATAGAGCCAGTCCGGCTGGTCCAGCCCCAGGCCGCCCAGCAGTTGGTTAAGCGTCCCGTCGCGGCTGAAGTAGGCATAGGCGGCAAAGGCAGCAACGATCTCGGGAAGCACCCAGGCTGCGACCACCGCTGTGCCAACCACGGCAGACACCGTCCGGCGCGCACGGCGCATGAGGACGGCAAGCGCCAGCCCCAGGAGGTTCTGCCCCACGACAGCAGAACCCAAAACAAACAGCACTGTCAGCCCCAGCGACAGGGGGAACACCTGATCCACCAGCAGCCGCTGGTAGTTCTCCAACCCGATCCATTGCGGGCTGCGCGCGTTGCGGCCTGTCAGGCCGGCGTTGGTGAAGGACGCGTGGAAAGCCCACAACACAGGACCCGCGAGGAAAACCACCAGGAGCAGGACGGAAGGCAGGACGGGCAGGTAGCGCAGCAGCCCGCGTCCCCCGGTTTGGGCCGGCACCGCTTACTTCCGGACGGTGTTGTCGCCACCTACGATATCCGTCACCGCTGCGTCGTAGTCCGCTGCTGCCTGTTCGGGCTCCCGGGCGCCGGTGATCACGGCCTCCGTTGCCTCCTGAACCGCGGCCGAAATTCGAGGATAATCGGACGTTGCCGGGCGGTAGCGGGTAACGGATACGAGTTCGGAGACGTCCTTCACGAACGGGTTTCCAGCCTGGTAGCCGGAATCGTCGGCGACATCGCTGCGGACGGCGATCTGCGAGCTGTCGAGCGTGAAGGCAAGGGAATTTTCCCGGTTCATCGCCGTGCTGAGGAAGCTGAACGCGAGGTCGGGCTCCTTTGTTCCGGCACCGATGGCCAGCGTCCAGCCGCCGGACATGCTCACGGCTCCCGGGGCGCGGCCGTCCTGCGTCGGGAACGGGGCAACACCCATCTCCTGCTCATAGCCGGGCCATTCATAGCTGCCGCCGTCCTGCCAGAACGACGGCGCGTAGGAGCCTTCCACGGTGGCGCCCAGCTTTCCCTTCGGGAACCATTCGCCGAACACCTTCTTCCAAACGTTCGCATCCAGTGCCTGGGCCGGCGTCACGGCGAGCCCCTCGTCGTAGAGCGTCTTGAGGAAGGCCAGGGAGTCCTTGAAGCCGGCGGATCCCACCACCCACTTTTTGGTTTCCTCGTCGTACAGCGTGGACCCGGTTCCGTACAGCAGTTCGTAGAAGCCCTGCATGACGGTTCCTTCACCGGTTCCCTTGCCCGCGTACATGTTGAACGGGACCACCGAGGGATCGTTCGCCTTGATCTTGCGTGCGGTGTCCAGGATGTCCTGCCAGCTGCGCGGCTGCCAGGGGACGCTGATCCCGGCGGCTTCGAGGACCTTCCGGTTGTACCAGATGGCCCGGGTGTCGGTGCCCAGCGGCACCGCGTAGGTCCCGCCGTCATCCGCCCGCCCTGCCGCCTTGGCGCCGTCGTCGAATTTGGACCAGTCCTCCCAGCCCTCGAGGTGGCTGTCCAGCTTGAGGAGGTAGCCGGCGTCGACGTCGGAGCGGACCTTGAAGGTGTCCTCGTAGAAGACGTCCGGCGCGGTGGAGGGCGATCTCAGCGCGAGGGCCAGCTTGGTGCCGTAGTCGTCGTCGTTGCCCTGGATGGGCTGCAGCTCCACCGCGACCCCCGGGTTTGCGGCCTCGAACTCCTGTTTGGCCGCCTGGAACATCGTCTCAAGGGCGGTGAAGGAATCGGTCTTCTGATAGACCACCTTCAACGTCTTCGATCCGTCCTCCGGAGCAGCCGGCGTGCAGGCCGTCAGGACGATCAGTGCGGAAGCGATCAGGGACATGGTCTTCAGGGCCGGCCGACGCATGGTGCTCCATTTCCATCAATGGCTGCGGTCCCCCGTTGTCAGCGGGCCCCAGCCGCGGCAATACGCAAATGCTAGATCGGTGCCCGGCGCCAGGCAAGGCCACCGTCTCAGCTCTCCAGCAGGAGCCTTTGGGCGCGGGGCGCGAGAGTGTGTTCCAGAACCAGGGAGGCTGCGCCGATAGCCCCCACATCCTCGCCCACGCCGGTCCCCACCACCTCGATGCGGTGGATCAGCCGGGTGTCGCTGTTGGCGTCGAGCAGCGCCGGGATCTTCTCGAGGTAGCGTTCGGCAAGGCGGCTCCAGAACGGTCCGCCGAACACCACCCGCTCAACGTCCAGCGTGTTGGTCACCACGGACGCTGCCCGCGCCACCAGCAGCGCAGACTTGTCGATGATGGCCAGCGCCTGTTCATTCCCCTCGTCGGCGAGGTCGCACAGCGCGGAGAAACTCTGCTGGATTTCAGCCCCGCTGTTGCCGGACCGGGAGCCGTCCAGGATCCCGGCGGCCTCGGCCTCGGCCACGAGCACCTGCGGGATGCAGGAAGACTTCACGCAGCCGCGGAGGCCGCAGTCGCAGGGCGGCCCGTCCGGATCCACCACGATATGCCCGATTTCGCCGGCGTTGCCCGAAGTGCCCCGGACCACCTCGTCGTTCAGCACGATTCCGCACCCGATGCCGGTGCCCATGTACATAAAGATGAAGCTGCCGGCTCCGCTGGGGCCGCCGGCCCAGGTTTCCGCCACCGCGGCGCTGGTGACGTCCTTGTCCATCAGGACCGAGTAGCCGGTGGCTTCTGAGAGCGCGTTGCGCAGTTCCACCCTGTCCCAGCCCGGAAGGAGCGGCGGGTCAACCACGGTGCCGTTGTCCACGTCGATGGGGCCGGGAGCCGCCACGCCAAGGCCTGCGATCCTGTCCGTGTCCACCCCGGAATCGGCCACGAGCTGGGCGATCTCGGCCGCGATAGTGGCAATGACGGCGGCGGGATCATTTCCGCCGGGCGTCTTGATCCGCGAGTGCTGTACCACCGCGCCCACCAGATCCAGGACCACGAAGGTGGTCACCGCGGGATCGAGGTGGACGCCGACGGCGAACATGCCACCGGGGTTGAGGCGGAGAATGGTGCGAGGTTTACCGGGGCCACTGCCCTCCTTGCCTGCCTCGACAATGAGGTTCTGGTCCAGGAGGCGGCGGGAGATGTTGGAGATGGTCTGCGGCGAAAGACCGACTATCTGGGCGAGCTCCACCCTGCTGAGCCCGCCGGCCGTCCTGCGGATGGCGTCGAGGATCACCGTGAGGTTGAAGTCCCCCATCCGGGGCAGGTTGGTGCCGCGTCGTGGTGAGGATTGGCGGATCTCAGTCACGGCGTCCCCTTCGTCTCCGGCACATAGTTACTGATGTCTGAATCGTACGTTACGCATGGGCGCAGACCCATAGAAACGGCCGACGGCGCGGCGCAGCGCCGCCCGGCCGTCCCCCGTTGGCCGTGCCTCCCGCCGGGCAGGGTCACCGCGGGCCGCGGCGGGTGCTGAGGGTCACAATGAATTTGGGGTTCTGGCCTTTCACAACGGTGGGGCCGACGTGCCGCTCAAGCGCCGGCAGATAGGCAAGGTGGCGGTTGTAGACGGTCCATAGGTCGCCGCCGGGCGCCAGGACCCGCCCGGCCGCTTCTATCAGCTTCAGGCCTGCTCCCGCATGGACGCCGGCGCCCACGTGGAAGGGCGGATTAAGGAGGATCAGGTCTGCGGTCCCGTCCGGCAGGGTGCCCATGGCGTCGTCCTGGAGAGTGCTGATCTGCTCAGACAGGCCGTTCGCTTGTGCAGTTGCGCGGGCGGATGCCACGGCGGCGGCTGACTGGTCCGTGGCGGTCACTGTTGAGCCTGGATACTGCCGCGCATACATAGCTGCAAGGATTCCGGTGCCGCAGCCCAGGTCGATGGCGTGCTGCACGGGCCGCATGGCCGGCAGGAATGTCAGCAGGAACCGGGTGCCGATGTCCAGCCTGGATCCGGCAAAGACGGCACCATGGGCTGCGACGTCCAGATCGATTTCGGCCAGGTGCTCAACGACGGGAAATGGTTCCGGGGCGCCGCTCCCCTGTGGGCCGGTGGCCACGATCACCCGTGACTTCTGGCGGGCGAGCTGCGGCGTGACGGATTTGAAGTGGCGCTCCAGAACCGCGTTCATGCCGAGGGACATGTGCTTGACCCGGCCGCCGGCCAGGAGCACCACGTCCGGGGAGGCGTACCGGGCCACTGCCGCCGCAATCTCGTCGAGCTCGGCCAAGGTCTTGGGCAGCTGCAGCAGTACCGTCCCCGCATCCTCCAGGAGTTCGAGTCCGAGGGGAAGCTGGACAAATGGCAGGCCACTTTCGGCTCTGCTTCCGAATGCCTCCGCGGCATTGAGGCGGAGCGCCTGCTCGCCCGTGATGAGGTCCTGGTGCACGCGCACGGTACCGGGGTTGAGGACTGCAAGGGAACCCAGGGTCAGCGCGCCGTAGCGGTCACCGATGACCGTCAGTCTGCTTCCGGCAGACACGTGGGCGGCCGCGGAATCAAGCAGCAGGCGGTCGGTGGCATCCCAGGCCTGCAGGTTGGGTGCTTCCACGTCCGGCCGCCGCCGAAGTCCCGCAAGAACGTCCTCGAGAGTCTGTGGTGCCACCTGGTCCCTGCCGCCCTGTCCTGTTTGCAACGTTTGTCCGACTCCCGCCGTCAGCCCCAATTTACCGTCCTCGCGGTGGGCCTGATCCCCGGCAGCTTCAGAATCGCCGCTACTGCGGCGCGGCCTGCCCGGTTGGCGCCGATGGTTGACGACGACGGTCCATAGCCCACCAGATGGACCCGCGGCTCGGCTGCCACCTGGGTTCCCTCCATCGCGATCCCTCCTCCCGGTCCCCGAAGGTGCAGCGGCGCGAGGTGCTCGAGTTCCGCCCGGAAGCCGGTGGCCCACAGGATGACGTCTGCTCCCAGGAGGCGCCCGTCAGCCAGCCGGACGCCGTCGGGCTCAATCGCCGTGAACATGGGCTGCCGGTTGAGGGCACCGCGTGCTGCCGCAGCACGGAGGGCAGGTGTCCAGATGAGCCCGGTCACGGACACCACGCTTTGCGGAGGCAGGCCCTGGCGCACCCGCTCCTCCACCATGGCCACGGCGTCGTGGCCGGCCCTGGCGTCAAAGTCGGCATCCCGCCACACCGGCTCCCGCCGGGTGAACCAGCTGGTGGAGGTGACCCGCGAAATTTCGTCCAGGAGCCCGACGGCGGAGATTCCGCCGCCAACCACGATGACATGCTTTCCCGCGAACTCCGCGGCAGAAACGTAGTCGGCCACATGGAGCTGGCGGCCCCGGAACGTCGACTGCCCGGGATAGATGGGCCAGAACGGCCGGGTCCAGGTGCCGGTGGCATTGATTACCGCCGCTGCGCTCCAGTCACCCACGGAGGTGCTGACCAGCAGCCTGCCGGCAGGGTCCGTGTCTTCGCGGCTGACCGACGCTACTTTGACGGGACGCTGGACGGACAGGCCCAGTTCCTCCTCATACGTACGGAAATAGCGCGTCAGGAACTCCGAGCTCGGTTCCCTGGGGTCTACGGCGGGCTGGGCGATGCCCGGGAGGTCGCTGATGCCGTTGACGGTTGCCATCCGGAGACTCTTCCACCGGTGCCGCCATGCACCGCCTGGACCTTCCTCGGCGTCGAGCACGGTGAAGTCCAGCCCCCGGCGCTGAAGGTGATAGGCGGCGGAAAGACCGGCCTGGCCCGCGCCAATGACCACTACGTCGGCGCGGGCAGAATTCACCCACCCATGATAGTCGTGCAGGGGCTGCCTACCTTAGTCTTGGCCCAAGGACACAGGGAGGACGCCATGACCACCAGCAAAGGGAACGCCGCACGACTCGCAAAGGCCATTGCCATCGTGCTGGGCACTGATGACATCCCACTCCGTCTGCGGGCATGGGACGGCTCAGAAGCCGGGCCGGAAGAAGCACCGCTGCTGGAGTTCCGTTCCCGGCGTGCCCTGCGGCGCATACTTTGGTCGCCAGGGCAGCTGGGCCTGAGCCGGGCGTACGTTTCCGGCGACATTAACGCGCCGGGGGATGTCTTTGCTGCCTTCACCGCCTTGAGCTCGGCCGGCAAGTTTGCAGAACCGGGGCCCTTCAAGCCGCTCACCGTAGCTGAGCTCTGGACGCTGGTCCGGACTGCCGTGAGGCTGGGAGCCATCGGCCCCAACCCTGCTCCTCCACCCGAAGAAGCGCAAATCGCCCGAAAGGGCAGGCTCCATTCCCGGCGACGGGATTCCGCCGCCATCTCGCACCATTACGACGTGGGCAACGACTTCTACGAAATGGTCCTGGGCCCGTCGCTGGTGTACTCCTGCGCCGTGTGGCCAGAAGAGGAGGACGGACTGGTTCCCGATGGCCACCGGCTTGCCCGCGGCCTGGAAGCCGCGCAGGAGGCAAAGCTGGACCTGGTGTGCCGCAAGCTGGGCCTCAAGCCCGGCATGCGTGTGCTGAACGTTGGCTGTGGCTGGGGAAGCTTCGCCCTGCACGCTGCCGGAAAGTACGGCGTCACGGTAGTTGGCGTCACTTTGTCGCAGGAGCAAGCCATCATGGCACGCAAACGCGCAGCCGACGCAGGACTTACCGAAAGTGTTGACATCCGGGTGCAGGACTACCGCGATATTCAGGATGGGTCCTTTGATGCCATCAGTTCCATCGGAATGTCGGAGCACGTGGGACGCGCGGAGATGCCCCGCTACACAGCGGCGTTGTTCAACCTGCTTCGCCCCGGCGGGCGACTGCTGAACCACGCCATTTCCTGGAATGCCGGCCCCACTGCGCCGGACCCTGATTCGTTCATTCCCCGGTACGTGTTTCCCGACGGCGAGATGATCAGCCTGGGCGAGATGTCCGCCGCCCTGGAATCCGCTGGCTTCGAGATCGTGGACGTGGAGGCTTTGCGCCGACACTACGCGCTCACTCTGCGGGCATGGGTGAGCCGGCTGGAGGAACATTGGGAGCAGGCGGCAAAGCTGACCAGCCCTGGACGGGCAAGGGTGTGGCGGCTGTATATGGCGTCCAGTGCCCTGGGCTTCGAGAACGGGCTGACAGGCGTCAACCAGGTTCTTGTCCAGCGGCCCGGCGGCGACCCGCCTCCGCTGCGCAGGACTCAGTGGCTATAGACCTGTCCCCGTAACTCTTGGGTAAGCAAAAAGGAACCGTCCCGAAGGATGGTTCCTTTTGCGTCCTCCTGCGGGGAGGATGACCGGTGGAGCTGAGGGGACTCGAACCCCTGACCCCCTGCATGCCATGCAGGTGCGCTACCAGCTGCGCCACAGCCCCGGACCTTGCTGCGGTGGGAGGATGTCCCGCCGAAGCAACCTGATCAGCTTAATGCACTTTCGTGCTGTGCGCCAATCGGCGCCTTCTGCCACGGCGGTGCGGTCACTATCGTCAAACCCGGTCGCCAGGCGCAGGGACAAAACAAAAATCCGCCGGAATCTGATGATTCCGGCGGATAGTCGGTGGAGCTGAGGGGACTCGAACCCCTGACCCCCTGCATGCCATGCAGGTGCGCTACCAGCTGCGCCACAGCCCCGAATTATTGCCGCTCGATGAGCTTTTCTTTCGGGTTTCCCCGAAGCAACTCAAATATCTTAGAACAGCAATTCCGAAAATTCCAAATCGGGCATATTCGGCTTGTTCCCGCGCAATTACTCCGTCTCGGTGGAGGCAGCAGCCTTCGCCGAGGCGTCGTCGCCCAGCTGGAGGTCCACGACGGGGCAGTCCTTCCACAAACGCTCCAATGCGTAGAAGACGCGGTCCTCTTCATGCTGGACGTGGATGACGATGTCCGAGTAGTCAAGCAGGACCCAACGGCCGCCGGAACGGCCCTCGCGCCGGATCGGGCGCAAATCCTGCTTCGCCAGTTCTTCTTCGATGCCGTCGACGATGGCGTTGACTTGCCGCTCGCTGGGGGCGGAGGCGATGAGGAAAACGTCTGCCAGGGCGAGGCGTTCGCTCACGTCCAGGGCCACAATGTCCTGGGCAATCTTGTCCGCAGCTGCCTTGGCGGCGGCGCGGGCTGTGTTGAGGGATGAATCTGACGCAGTCACGGGACTCCTTGTTGGGTTAAGAACGCTTTGTGGTGCCGGCAGTGCCGGTTAGCGGGACATTCCGCTGATGATCAGGAAAATGCCGGCGACAAGGGCCAGAATCCCGAAAGCCAGGACACAGAACTGGAGGATGCGGTTCCGCGTGGCACGGGCCAGCCCTGCCGTCGCAGCGTCCAGCGGATCCAGTCCGTGGGCCTGCCGGGCCGGGACCCGGGGCAGATCCTCGAATGCCTCCTCGGCGTGGTTCTCCGCCACCACAGCCGGTGCCAGGACAGCAGGCTTGGGACGTACGGCAGCCTTAGCCGCAGCCTCAGCCCGGGCGATCATTTGTGAACGGCCGGATCCGACGTCGGACGTGGCCGGCTGGCCACCGGCCGGGCGCCGCTTCCTGGTGCCGGACGACGGGACCTTTGTACCGGGACGGGTGCTGACCGGAACGTGGCTCGTTGCCGGCGGCTTCATGACCGGCCGGTCCACGCCCGGCACCTGGACGAATTCCAGAGGCGTGACCATTGCCAGGTTGCTGGCGGTGGAGGGTGCCGGCCGCTGCGCCGGAACGGGTGGTGGCTTCGGTCCCTGCTGCTGGGCTGCAGGTCCTGCGGCGGACGAAGGCTCGGTGGTTGGTGCAGGGACGCCGGTCTGCTCGGCCAGCTTCTGTTTGGCCATGGCCCGCCGGTTCATCACGGCCGCACGTTCCGCCAGGGCAATCTGCTCCGCCAGAATCTCCGGATCCACGGCTTCCGGATCAAGGGAAGCGATGTGCTGCATCTTCGCGATCTGGTTTTTGGCCTGTTCCGCGATCAGTGACCTTGCCGCCAACGCCTGTTCGACGGTCATTCCATCAGGCACGGCCGACGCCGGGGAAGGAGCCGCGCCGGGGGTAGGCACGTTGTTACGGGCAGGCACAGTACGCGGGGAAGGCGCTCCCTTTGCCTCCTGGGGATCCTGCTCCCCCGCCGCGCTCTTCCCGGGGGCCGGCAGGACGGGACCCCCTGCACGCGGGTCTGCGGCCCCGGCAGGAGCAACGATCGGGTTGGCCGCGGTCAGCGCCTGTTCCTTGAGCTGCTGCAGGCGAAGTTGGCGCCGTGTGGGGGGACCTCCGGCTGCCAGCTGGCCCTCTTTTTCTTCCAGTTCCTTGATGGTGCGCAGCGCCGCCCGGTCCCGTGCGCGGATCTGCGAGGAACGCTGGGTGTGTGTCGGTTCAGGAGCCGGCGCTGCAGTGCCCGGTGCAGGGCGGTCTGCGGCGGGCTTTTTCATGGCAGGCAAAAGCTGATCCGTGGCCGTGGGCACGGATGGCTGTTGCGCATCCCTGGCCTTCCGGAGTTCCCGGCGGCTGCGGATGGGGGGCTGTTCCTGACTCATAGAGAACTCATTCAGTGCTGGCTGGTTCGCTTGCTTCGGAGGTTGGAGCATTGGCAGCCGCCGGGGCGTCCAGGTACAGGCCGTACTTCGCGATGTACTGGACCACCCCGTCCGGCACGAGGTACCACACAGGGTTGTTCGCGGCCACCCGTGAACGGCAGTCCGTCGACGAGATGGCCATGGCGGGCACCTCAAGGAGGCTGACGTCCTTCCGGCCCATACCATCCAGTACGTGCCCCGGCCTGGTCACTCCTACGAAGTGGGCCAGTGACCACAACTCGTCGATGTCCTTCCACGACAGGATCTGCGCCAGTGCGTCGGCGCCGGTGATGAAGAAAAGATCCGCGTCCGGGCGCTGGGCCCGAAGGTCACGCAAGGTGTCGATGGTGTAGGTGGGCCCGGGACGGTCAACGTCCACCCTGCTGACCGTGAACCGCGGGTTGGAGGCCGTGGCGATGACAGTCATGAGGTAGCGGTGCTCGGGTTCGCTGACCTGTTTATGGGACTTCTGCCAGGGCTGGCCGGTGGGGACAAAAACCACTTCGTCCAGGTCGAACTCGGCCGCCACTTCGCTGGCTGCCACCAGGTGGCCATGGTGGATGGGGTCAAACGTCCCGCCCATGACGCCCAGGCGCAGCCTGCCGTTCGCTCCGTTGTGGTGAAGAACGCGGGAAATGTTAGTGGCCCTGCCCGTGATCGTGCTTGTTGGGGTGCTGGCGGTGCGGATCCGCGTGCTCCTCCGTGGCAGCGTGGCGCTTGCCAAGGTTCGAGTAGGACAGCGTGATGAACATCATCACCAGCAGGATGGCGAAGATGACCACTCCGAAGACCCACGGCTCAGCCCACAGCGGGGCGAGTTCGTGTTCTTCGCCTTCGGCGATGGTCGTGGCAATCTGCTGGAACAGCATTTTCTCCCCTTGGGTTCAAACGATTGTGGCAGCGGAAAGCTCCGCCGTTTCTGACTTCTGGTCTATGTTACCGCGTTGCTACCCGCGGACCTGGCCCTCGCCCTGCACGATCCACTTGGTGGTAGTGAGTTCAGTCAGGCCCATTGGACCCCGCGCGTGCAGCTTCTGGGTGGAGATTCCCACCTCCGCGCCCAGGCCAAGTTCCCCGCCGTCGGTGAACCTGGTGGAGGCGTTGACGATGACGGCGGCGGAATCCACTTCGGCAATGAACCGCTCGGCGTTGGAGAGGTCGTTGGTGAGGATCGCCTCGGTGTGCCCCGTTGACCAGGTGCGGATGTGCTTGACGGCCTCGTCCAGGCTGTCCACCATGGCAACAGCAAGGTCAAGGTCCATGTACTCGGTGCCCCAGTCCTCGTCGGTGGCCGGTTCCGACTGGATTGATGCGGGAAGGGCCGCGCGGACACGTTCGTCGGCGTGCAGCCGGACTCCGGCCTTGCTTAGGGCGGCGGCAACGGCGGGCAATACCGTTGAGGCGGAGTGGACCAGCAGGGTTTCCACGGTATTGCACACGCTGGGCCGCTGCGTCTTGGCATTGAGGAGGATCTCCACGGCCATGTCTTCATTGGCGGACTCGTCAATGAAGATATGCACGTTCCCCTCCCCCGTCTCAATGACCGGTACGGCGGAGTTGGTCACGACGGTCTGGATCAGCTCACGGCCGCCGCGGGGAATCAGTACGTCCACCCTGCCGCGGGCGCGCATCAGGACGTTGGCCCCGGCGCGGCCGTACTGGTCAACTGTCTGGACGGCGTCGGCGGGCAGGCCGACGGATTCGAGTGCCTCGCGCAACAGCCGCACCAAGACCTTGTTGGTGGCCTCCGCAGCACTTCCTCCACGCAGGATTACGGCGTTGCCGCTCTTGAGGGCCAGCCCGGCGATGTCCACGGTGACATTCGGGCGTGCCTCATAAATGGCAGCCACAACGCCCATGGGTACGTTGACCTGCCGTAGGCGCAAACCGTTGGGGAGGGTTTGTCCGCGGACCACATTGCCCACCGGATCGGGCAGGCCGGCGAGGTTCTCGAGTGCGGCCACGAGCCCTGCGATCCGGGCTTCAGTCAGTGTGAGCCGGTCCAGCATGGCGGCGGAGGTGCCGTTGGCTTTTCCTGCTGCCACGTCCTTCGCGTTTGCGGACAGGATGGCAGCGGTGCTCTCCTGCAGGGCGGCGCCTACGGCCCGGAGCGCGCGGTCCTTCCAGGCACGGTTCGCCATGGCCAGCCGGCGCGCGGCGTGGCGGGATCGGTCAGCGATGGCGTGGACTGCTGCTTCGACGTCCCCGGACGAAAGCTGAACCTCAGCCGAAACCGGAGACGCAGGGGACTCAACGGTCGGCGCGCCGGCAGGCGCAGCGGTATCTCCGGAGTTTTCGGCGGTCGTGTGGATCAGGGCCTCAGTCATGTTCCAAGTTTAGGCGAGCCCGGAGCTCAAACCAGCACGAGGTCATCCACATGAACAACTTCACGGTCATAGCCGCTCCCCAGCGCCTCGCCAAGGTCCCGGGTGGACCTGCCCAGCATCTGGGGCAGCTCGGCCGAAGAGTAGTTCACCAGTCCGCGGGCCACCACGGTGCCGTCGGCACTGGCGATCTCGACGGCGTCGCCCGCTTCAAAGTCACCGTGCACGGCGGAGATCCCGGCAGGCAGCAGCGAAGTGCGGTGGTGCCGCACAGCCTTCACGGCGCCGTCGTCCAGGACCAGGCGGCCCTGCACGGACGCCACGTGTGCCAGCCACAGCAGGCGGACGGGTTTGCGGGCTCCGTTGACGGTGAACCAGGTGCCCACGTCCTCACCGTTCAGCGCCGCAGCAGCGTTGGGCGTTGACGTGACCAGGGCGTGGATGCCCGAGCCGGCGGCCATGGTTGCTGCCTCCACCTTGGTCAGCATCCCGCCGGTTCCGACGCCGGCTTTGCCGGTCTTGCCGATGGACACGCCTTCCAGGTCTTGGGGGCCTTCAACGAGTGGGATCCTCTTTGCACCGAGCGACGGCGGTCCGTCGTACAGGGAGTCGACGTCGGACAGCAGCACCAGCGCGTCCGCCCGCACCAGGTGGGCCACCAGGGCGGCGAGGCGGTCGTTGTCGCCGAACCGGATTTCGTGGGTGGCTACGGTGTCGTTTTCATTCACCACCGGCACCACGCCAAGGTTGAGCAGCCGGTCCAGGGCGCGGAATGCATTGGTGTGCTGGCTCCGCCGCATCAGGTCATCGGCGGTGAGCAGGACCTGGCTCACGGTTACCCCGTGCGCGCCAAAGGCCTGGGTGTAGCGGGCCATCAGCAGGCCCTGCCCAACGCTCGCGGCAGCCTGCTGGGTGGCCAGGTCGCGCGGACGTTTAGCGAGGCCCAGTGGGGCGAGGCCGGCGGCGATGGCGCCGGAGGACACGAGGATGATCTCGGTTCCCGTATTCCGCTTGGCGGCCAGCGCGTCTGCCAGAGCCGTCAGTGACTCTTCCGAAATGCCGCCCTTGATGCTGGTCAGCGACGACGAACCCACTTTGACCACAACGCGGCCGGCGCTGGCGAGGACGCTCCTGTCCACGGACCGGGTAAGCGGTTCCGCAGCTGCAGGCCTAGAATTCATCGCCTGCGTCCAGCCCACTCTCCTTGAGGGGCTTGGCGACCCTGCGACTGCTGACGGACTCGGTCCAGATGCCGGCCTTGCGTTCTGCTTCCAGCTCCGCACGGGCGGCCGCCCTGGCGTCCTTGCGTTCCTGCTGCTCTTCGCGCTTCTGGCCGCGGGTGGGACGGTCACCGATATCGGCGAAGCGGATGTCCGTGCCGCGCGGCGAGGCAAGGAGTTCCGCGCCGGCCATCATGGTGGGCTCCCAGTCGAAGACGACACCGTCTTCCCCGCCGATGACCACGGTGTCGCCGGGCTTGGCGCCCTGCTTGAACAGCTCCGTCTCAACGCCCAGCTTGGCGAGGCGGTCAGCCAGGTAGCCGATGGCTTCCTCGTTGGTAAAGTCCGTCTGCTTGACCCAGCGCTCCGGCTTCTCGCCAAGGACGCGGAACAGCGGCTCGAGGCCCTTCTCCTCGCGGCGGATCTTGAAGCCGGATTCGTTGACCGCCCGGGGCCGCAGCACGGCCGGCTGGACCTTGGGCGGCGCGGCGGCCACAGCATCGCGGGCGGCCTTGACGATGCCAGCCATGGCGAAGCCGAGCTGACGCAGGCCCTCATGGCTGGTGGCGGACACCTCGAACACCTGGTAGCCGCGGGATTCAAGTTCCGGGCGCACGAACTCGGCCATATCCTTGCCGTCGGGCAGGTCCACCTTGTTCAACGCGACCAGGCGGGGGCGGTGGTTGAGCGGAACAACTTCGCCGTCCTGCCCCGCATAGCTCATGTCCACGGCGTACTTTTCCAGCTCCGCCTCGATGATGGCGAGGTCGGCGAGGGGGTCGCGGTCCGATTCGAGGGTGCCGCAGTCCAGGACGTGCACCAGCGCGGCGCAGCGCTCCACGTGGCGCAGGAAGTGGTGGCCCAGGCCCCTGCCCTCGCTGGCGCCTTCGATGAGGCCGGGAACGTCGGCAATGGTGAAACGGACGTCACCGGCCTGGACCACGCCAAGGTTGGGAACAAGGGTGGTGAAGGGGTAGTCGGCGATCTTGGGCCTGGCCGCGGACATGGCCGCGATGAGGCTGGACTTGCCAGCGGACGGGAAGCCCACCAGGGCGATGTCGGCGATCGACTTGAGCTCCAGCACGATGTCGCTGGATTCGCCTTCGATGCCGAGCAGTGCGAACCCGGGAGCCTTGCGTTTCTGCGACGACAGCGCGGCGTTGCCGAGGCCGCCGATGCCGCCTGCTGCGGCCACGTACTCGGCGCCTTCGCCGACGAGGTCCGCGAGGACTGTGCCGTCCTTGGATTTGACCACCGTGCCGTCCGGGACGGGGAGGATGAGCGTTTCACCGTTCTTGCCTCCGCGCCAGTCGCCCATGCCCGGGCCACCGTTGGTGGCGTGGCGGTGGGGAGCGTGGTGGTAGTCAAGGAGGGTGGTGGTCTGATGGTCCACGCGAAGGATCACGTCGCCGCCGTTGCCGCCGTTGCCGCCATCGGGACCGCCAAGCGGCTTGAACTTCTCGCGGTGGACGGAAACGCATCCGTGGCCGCCGGTACCGCCGGATACGTGCAGTACTACCCGGTCTACAAAGCTGGCCACGTGAATCTCCTCAGTGCTGTTTCCTGGACGCCGTGGGGCGCCAAGACGATTGTAATGCGGTTAAAAGAACAGTGGAGCGGACCATCTGGCCCGCTCCACCGCTTCAGAACTAGTTGTTACTCTGCAGCTGCAGCAGCAACGATGTTGACCACGCGACGACCGCGGCGGGTTCCGAATTCAACGGCTCCCGGGGTCAGTGCGAACAGGGTGTCGTCGCCGCCACGGCCAACGCCGGCGCCCGGGTGGAAGTGGGTGCCGCGCTGGCGGACGATGATCTCGCCTGCGGAAACAACCTGGCCGCCGAAGCGCTTTACGCCGAGGTACTGAGCGTTGGAATCACGACCGTTGCGAGTGGAGCTCGCGCCCTTTTTATGTGCCATTTGAAATGCCTGCCTCTAAATTCTGGGGATCTGCTGAAAAACCTGAACAGTAACGAAGGTTACTGGATACCAGTGATCTTGACCTTGGTCAGTTCCTGGCGGTGACCCTGGCGCTTCTTGTAGCCGGTCTTGTTCTTGAACTTCTGGATCACAATCTTCGGACCACGGAGGTCGTTCAGGATCTCAGCCGTAACAGTTACCTTGGCCAGGTCAGCAGCGGCGGTGGTGACCTTGTCACCATCAACCAGGAGCAGCGCGGGCAGCTGAATGGTGCTGCCAGCTCCACCGGCGACGCGGTTCAGGGTAACGAAGTCTCCAACGGAAACCTTCTCTTGCCGGCCGCCTGCGCGGACAATCGCGTACACCACTTGGGAACTCACTTCTCTCGACGTTTATTACAAAATTTGCGTGCGGAACCGGCCATGAAAGCCTGGTTTCTCGCTGTGCCTCAACGCCGTGGGGTCATAACCCAAGTGTTGGCGTAAGCACCGAAGATCCAGAATACGCTAATTTTGTCTCCGGCCGCAAATGAGGCTGGTCCCGGCCGATTGTCTGTGATAGTTACCACAGTTCAACTCCGGCGTCCGCACCATGCCCCACCATAGTACCGGCCAACCCGCTCGCGAGTGGTCAGGAGTGGAGGCGCGGCGCGTCGAAGAAGTCCACCTCCAGCCGGCAGGACTGCTTGAAGGCCGTGACCATGGCCAACCGGTCCGCGGCGGAGGCCTTGCGCCCCGCTTCATCCACTATTGCTACGGCCCTCCGGGTGGCAGCTGCGAAGTCTTCGTCGGCGTAGGTGCGCAGCCAGTTGGCATAAGGGTGCGCCGGAGGTTCGCCGGCGGCAACGAACTGGGCGTGCAGCGTTGCCCCCACCTCCGCGTAGAGCCAGAAGCAGGGCAGGACGGCCGCCGCCAGAACCGCGTAGCTGCCCGACGCCGATGCCGCGGTCAGGTGGTCCACGTAGGACTTGGTCACCGGGCCCAGCCGGGGCCGGACCTTCCGCGTGGCCAGCCACGAGCGGTGGAGCTCCGACTCGACCTCGAGGCACTGCCCTGCTGAGGCCGCCCAGAAGAGCTGTTCTGCCTCGGTGGGTGCAAGCGCACTCGCCCTGGCCAGTACGCGCGAATAGCCGTTGAGGTAGATGGCGTCCTGTGCAAGGTAATACGCAAACTTATGCTCCTCCAACCTGCCTGAAGCCAGGTTGCGGATGAAGTCCAAGGCATGGATGTCATCCAGGTACTGCTGCGCTTCGCCCCGGAGTTGTGCCGCGAAGCTCCCTTTGGAAGGCTGCGGCCGGAGGTGATGGAAGTGGTGCACGGGCCCGCTGCCCGTTCCCACCTCCAGCGCTTCGGATGCCTCAAGAGCGCCGGCGAGCCAGGGCTTGACCTCCCGGAGGGACGCTTCCCAGTTCCCCAGCCGCGCCTGGGCGGTTGCCATTGCGGACGAGAGCGAACAGCCGGTGCCGTGGCTGTTCCGGGTTTCCAGCCGCTCCCCCTGCACCACCACCACTTCATTGGAGAGCAGGCCGGTGGTGCTGACCAGCGCATCGGGGCACTCGTTGCCCTCCAGGTGGCCGCCCTTGACCAGCACTGTTGCGCCCGTGGCAGCGGCGAGGGCGCGGCCCTGTTCCACTGCCCCGGCCCAACTGTCCTGCAGATCCCCGCCAACGAGCATGGCGAGCTCCGCCAGGTTGGGGGTAATGAGGTGGGCAAGCGGCAGGAGCGCGCGCAGTGCCGCTTCCGCGGACTCCTGCAGGAGGCGGTCACCACTGGTGGCAACCATCACCGGGTCCAGGACCACGACGGCGGGACGCACCTTCCGGACCCACGCCCCCACCGCCTCGATCACCTCGGCGTTGCCCAGCATCCCGATTTTCACGGCATCTATGCCGATGTCGTCACTGATGGCATCCAGCTGCTCAACCAGGAACGCGGCAGGGGGCACGTGAACGGACCGGACACCGTGCGTGTTCTGGGCGGTGAGGGCAGTAATGGCAGCCATCCCGTAGCCTCCGAGCGCTGCGATGCTCTTCAGGTCGGCCTGGATGCCGGCGCCGCCGGAAGGATCGGAGCCGGCGATGGAGAGGACCCGTGGTATTTGCCGGCCTGGTGTTGTTGGTGCCGCAGTGAAGGTTGCCGGGGAGGCAGTGGGCATTACAAGAGTCGCAGACAAGAGACATCCCTTCGCCGGTGCTAACCGGACAGGTTCAACGGGTGTGGATCTCAGCCGGCTCTCTGCGCGGCACCCCGTGTCGTTTCCCCAGCCTAGCTTTTTTGCCAGGCGCAGTCCGAAGGTGACACATTGCGACCGGCACCTGCTCTTCGTTCCCTGCTTAGGCCGAGACTGCACTTCATCTACTGGAGTTAACGCAGGATGCCCGGCCGGCCACTGCTGTGGCTGACCGGGCATTCCGTACTGGTGGCTCCTAGAGCTCCGAGGCAGGCACCCCTACGCCCAGGATGATGGGCGCATCGGCCGGCTTTGCTGCCGGTTTTTCGGTGCCTGCGCTTCCTCCACTGGAGTCCGCGGTACCGGCCGGCGCCGGGGCCTTTGCCTCGTGCGTATGCCCTGTGCTGGCCGCCGCCACGCTTTCATGGTGCTGCACTGTGGTTTCGTTGGCAGCTCCCTGGGCACGGCTGGCACTGCGGTTGCGCCGCGGCCGGCGCTGCCGGGACTGCTCCAGAGTGTGGTCGGTGTAGTCCTTGGCGGGTGCTGCAGCAGCGGCTGAAGCAACCGGCACCTGTGCGGGCTGGACCGGTTCCCCGCGCTCCGCCGGCTTCTCCTCCGGTTCTGCCTGCTCGGGCTGCGCTTCCGCTCTCGCCGGCTGGCCGAGGTGGGCGAAGGCTTCAGCGAGCCGGTCCAGGGTCAGAGCCGGTTTCGGCTGCTGCTCTTCAGCGTGCTCAACGAAGGGCAACACCACCTTCTCACCGCCGAAGGTGAGCACGGCAGCCGGACGCGTATCGTCGTCGCGCCTTGCAGCGTCCACTGCAGGGGCTGGCTGCTCCGCAGCCGCCTGCCTGGCTGCCGCCACTTCGTCGTCGTGCAGGTGGGCTGCATGTGCTGCGGCGGCGATGTTGGCGAGGGCCAACCGGGTAGCCTCCGCCTTGGCGTGCCGCTCAGCGTCCGTGGGGTCGGGCTGGACCGTGTGGACGTGCACGGCAACTGCCGGGGCAATGTCCGGCTGCTGGCCGCCGCGGCCCCGCCGCCGTTTGCGGTCCGGACGTACGCCCGGCTGGCTGCTGTCGATGCGCGGGGCCTCGTTGCGGTGGCTTTCGCTGCGGGCTTCGGGACGGCTGTCTGACCGCTGGACGTGGTGCTCAGCCGCCACGATGTTGGCCCGCCGGTGCTCCACGGGGTCGTCGTGGGTGACAATGCCGCGGCCGGCGCACGTTTCGCACTGCTCGCCGAATACTTCCAGCAGCCCGGTGCCCATCCGCTTGCGCGTCATCTGCACCAGGCCGAGGGACGTCACTTCGGCAACCTGGTGTTTGGTGCGGTCGCGTCCCAGGCACTCCACCATGCGGCGGAGAACGAGGTCACGGTTGGATTCGAGGACCATGTCAATGAAGTCGATGACGATGATGCCGCCGATATCGCGCAGGCGGAGCTGGCGGACCACTTCTTCCGCAGCTTCAAGGTTGTTTTTGGTCACCGTCTCTTCGAGGTTGCCGCCGCTGCCGGTGAACTTGCCGGTGTTGACGTCCACCACGGTCATGGCTTCGGTGCGGTCGATCACCAGCGAACCGCCGGATGGCAGGAATACCTTCCGCTCCAGGGCCTTGTGGATCTGCTCGTCGATGCGCCAGGCAGCAAAGATGTCCTGGTCCTTTGTCCACTTCTCGAGGCGGCCCACCAGGTCCGGCGCCACATAGGTAACGTACGCCTCGATGGTGTCCCAGGCTTCCTCACCCGAGACGATCAGCTTGGAGAAGTCCTCGTTGAAGACGTCACGGACCACCTTGATGGTGAGGTCCGGTTCGCCGTAAAGCAGTTCCGGGGCGAGGATCTTCGTGGACTTCGACTGGCTCTCGATGCCTTCCCACTGGGCGCGCAGCCGGTTGATGTCGTGCGTCAGCTCTTCCTCGGAAGCGCCTTCGGCGGCGGTGCGGACGATGACGCCGGCCTGCTCGGGCAGGCGGTCCTTGAGGATGCGCTTGAGGCGGTTGCGTTCGACGTCGGGCAGCTTGCGGGAGATGCCGGTCATGGAGCCGCCGGGCACGAACACCAGGTAACGGCCGGGCAGGGAGATCTGGCTGGTCAGGCGGGCGCCCTTGTGTCCCACGGGGTCCTTGGTCACCTGGACCAGGACGGTATCGCCGGACTTGAGCGCGTTTTCGATGCGGCGCTGTTTACCCTCGACGTTCACGGCATCCCAGTTCACTTCGCCGGCGTACAGGACGGCGTTGCGGCCGCGTCCGATGTCCACGAAGGCGGCCTCCATGGACGGCAGCACGTTCTGGACCTTGCCCAGGTACACGTTGCCGATCAGCGAGTCCTGCTGGGTCTTTGACACGAAATGCTCGGCCAGGACGCCGTCTTCGAGGACGGCGATCTGGATTCTGTCGTCGCGCTGGCGCACGATCATCTGCCGGTCGACAGACTCGCGGCGGGCCAGGAACTCGGCCTCGGTGATGACGGTGCGGCGGCGGCCGGTGTCACGGGACTCGCGCCGGCGCTGCTTCTTCGCCTCCAGGCGGGTGGATCCCTTGACGCTGGTGACGCGGTTGCTGACGGCCGGTTCGCTCACGGCACGCGGGGCGCGGACGCGGGTGACGGTGTTGGGCGGATCGTCGTCTCCCCCGCCCGTCAGTTCGAGGTCCTGGTCGCCACGGCGGCGGCGGCGGCGACGGCGGGACGTTACACCGTCTTCGACCTGCCCGGCCGACTCTTCGTCGGCGTCGTCGGAAGCATCGCCGTCAGCATCTTCGCTGCCCTCGAGGCCGGCGCCGGCCTCACGCTCACCAATGCGGCTACGTCCGCGGCGGCCGCGGCCCCTGCGCTTGCGGCGGCCGTTGGCGTCCTCTGAATCGTCCTCATCGGCGTCGTCCTCCGGCGCCACTTCCACGGCTGCGGGAACCGGACGCACCACCGTGCTCAGGTCCGGCGCCTGGAACAGCACGGAGGTGGGGGAAGCGGGTTCCATGAACAGAGAGCCGAAGGGGCTGGAAGGCGCGGCCGGTGCCTGCTCCCCGGAAGCTGCTGCCTGCGGGGCTTCCGCCTTCGGCGCCGCCTCTGCAGCCGGGGCATCTGCTGTAGGAGCTTCTGCTGTGGGGGCTTCTGCTGTAGGAGCTTCTTCAGCAGCAGCCTCGACCGATGCCGGCTGGGTGGCTGCTGCGGGCACGGCAGCTGCCTCAACCGCTTCGGCCGCAACAGGAGCTGCCTGGAGATCTGCGGGTTCCGTTGCAGGCTCCGCTGCGGCGGCCGGTGCCGAGGTCTTCCGGGTGGCAACCCGACGGCGGCGGACCGGCTTCGTCTCGGCTGCCTCAACGGCGGGTTCTGCAGCGGGCTCGGCGGCCGGGAGATCGGGAGCGTCGGCACCTGCACTGGCATCAGCGCCGGCGCCGGCAGCGGCATCCAGGCCGGACACTGCTTCGGGCTCTGCATCTTCCGCGAAAGCCGGGAGGGGCACAGCGGTTTCAGCCTTCTTCCGGGCGCGGGTCCGCCGGACGGGAGCCTTGGCCTCCGGGGCGACGGCTTCCACTGCACCGGTTTCAGCAACACCGGTTACGGCAGCGCCGGCTGCGGAAGCCTCGACGTCGGCGGGGGTGCCTGCTGCGGTACCGGCTCCGGGAAGGCCTGCTTCGGGGATCAAGGCCTCAGCCTTGGGAGCGGCCTTACGGCGGGTCCTCGTGGCCTTCTTGGGGGCAGCGTCGGCCTCCGTGGCCGCTGCTTCGTCGTTAACGGCAGAAACTTGTTCATTATCCATATGTGGCAACACTCCTGCCCCTGACGTACCGCCACATCCGGCACCCATTGGGGCACATATTGTCAAAACCCGCAGGCGTTGACAGAAGTCAAGTGGATACCCCCAGGTTCGCACCGGCAGTGGGGTGCGGCAGCCCGTGGGGGCCGGCGGGATGTTCTGAAACCCGTTGTTCTACATGCCACAACCAGGTGCCGCTCAATGGAGTCGCGGGAGACTGCCTCGGTGAGACCGATGCCTGCCCTGCTCGTCATTGGCGGTCTTGGGAACAAGCCACCGGACCGGAGTCCGAATGTGGATCGGCTTCCAGCCATGTTCATTCTCTCATACCCGGGCTAAATCACGTCGGAGGCAGCGCGAAATCCATGGGTTCTTCCCCTCTTCTGGACGGTCCTTCCAGCCTCCGGCGTTACAATCAGGCAAGGAGCACCGGATGAAAAGGACGCCACACCAATGCCCAGCATCTCCCCCCTCAGCGGCACCCCGGCCCAGGAACGGAGCCTGAACCAGGACAGCGACCCGGCCGGCAGGACAGCAGGAACTCTCCCTGCGGTGACCCGGAACCGGCCCTTCGGCTGGCTGCTGGTGGTCACGGGGGTCATCGGCTGGCTCGCTTCGGGAACACTGGTCCTGGAGAAGCTCGCGGTGCTTCAGGACCCCAACCACACTACGGTGTGCGATGTGAACCCGTGGATCTCCTGCGGCCAGGTGATGCAGACCTGGCAGAGCTCGCTGTTTGGCTTCCCCAATATGTTTATCGGCATCGTGGCGTTCGGCGTCATCATCACGGTAGGCATGGCGCTGCTGGCGGGGGCAACCTTTGCGCGCTGGTTCTGGGCAGGGCTGCAGGCAGGCGTCACGCTGGGTTTCATCTTTGTGGTGTGGCTGTGGTCGCAGGCGCTCTACGACATCCACGTCCTCTGCCCGTTCTGCATGATCGTCTGGGCAGCCATGATTCCCCTCTTCGTCTGGGTGACCATCCGGAACATCACCGCCGGGGTGATTCCGGTGCCGGCGAACGCAGCCCGCATCCTGGGCGACTCCGGCTGGATCATCACAGCGCTGCTCTACGTGGCCGTCATCGCCAGCATCTTCTTTGCCTTCATCCAGGTTTTCGCCGGAACCTCGGGCTTCTAGGCTTCCACACACCCCGCGGGATGACAGATAAGGCCGATGTTCCCGAGGAACATCGGCCTTATCTGTCATCTGGGATCTGTCACCCGGACTGCTTAGTCCTGGAACCAGATCTTGATCTCGCGCTCGGCGGAGTCCGTGGAGTCGGATCCGTGCACCAGGTTCTGCTGCACCTTCAGGCCCCAATCGCGGCCGAAGTCGCCGCGGATGGTGCCGGGCGCTGCCGTGGTGGGGTCGGTGGTGCCGGCCAGGGAGCGGAAGCCTTCGATGACGCGGTGGCCTTCGAAGATTGCTGCCACCACGGGGCCGGAGAGCATGAAGTCGACCAGGGGCTCGTAGAAGGGCTTGCCCACGTGCTCCTCGTAGTGCTGCTCCAGCAGCTCCCTGGACGCGTCCACCTTCTTCAGCTCCGCCAGGGTATAGCCCTTCGCTTCGATCCGGGCCAGGATGGCGCCGGTGAGGTTGCGGGCGACGCCGTCGGGTTTGATCAGGACGAGGGTGCGCTCAGTAGTCACAACTGCTCCAATGCGTTGGTATGGGGTTTCGGGTCAAGTCTACGGGGACTTGTTTACGGGGACGGGGGCTGCTGGCCGGGGCCGGCGGCCTGGTCCGGATGGGCGGCCTCCCAGGCAGCCTGCTCGCGGGCACGCTCACCGGCTTCCCGGTCGAGGCGGATTCCGGTGCGGATCCCGTACCACCAGGCCAGTGCAAACAGGGCGCCCACCAGGAACATGGCGGGCTCGAAGATCCCGGTGAGGATGAGGACAAGCTGCAGGATCCACCCGAGCCCGATGCCCCAGGGTTTGGTGAGGAAGGCGCAGGCGACAATCATTACTACGCTCATGCCGATGCCGACGCCGAGGATCAGTGCCGGCGGGAAGTCACCACGGCGCAACCCGAACACCGCGAGGGTGGCGAAGAACATGACGAAGGCTTCCAGGAGCAACACAGTGGAAGCGAACATCACCTTGGTGGAGCGACGCTTCTTGGGCATCCCCGGCCGCCATTCGCGCTGGGCTTTGGTCAGCTTGGCCACTGCCTACGCCTCCGTCTTCCCGAGCAGGATCCGGGCTTCGGCCACCAGCGTGATCGAACCCGTCACCAGCACGCCGCCGGAAAGATCATCGTTTGCTTCGGCGCGCTCCACCGCCCACTCCAGGGCGTCGTCGAGCTTTTCCTCTATGTGGACGTTGTCCTCGCCGAAGCCGAGGTCGATGGCGAGCTCGGCAAGTTCGGCGGCGGGAACGGCACGCGGGGAATTGGACTGCGTGAAGCAGAATTCCTCGGCTACCTCCCCCAGGGATTCCTTGAGCTGGCGGAGGATCTCCTCGGCGTCCTTTTCCTTGAGGATTCCCACCACCGGGACAAGTTTGGTGAAGGTGAAGGCCTCCTGAAGGGCAGCCGCAGAGACTTTGATGCCGTCGGGGTTATGGGCGGCGTCCACCACGATGGTGGGTGCCGTGCGGACCACCTCAAGCCGGCCGGGGGACGTGACCTCAGCGAAGCCTTCCTGCAGCACGTCAAATCCGAGTTCCTTTTCGCCGCCAAAGAATGCCTCCAGGGCAGCTACCGCCACGGCTGCGTTCTGCGCCTGGTGGGCACCGTGAAGCGGCACCAACAGGTCCGGGTAGCGGCCCGCGATGCCCTGGATGGTGACCATCTGGCCGCCAACGGCCACGGTCCGGGACTCGACGCCGAACTCCACTCCCTCGAACTTGAAGGGCACGCCCACGTCCTTGGCCTTCTCCAGCAGGACCTGGGCCGCGTTCAGGGGCTGCGCGGCACTGATGAGGTAGCCGCCGGGCTTGATAATGCCGGCCTTTTCGTAGGCAATGTCTTCGGTGGTGTCACCCAGCAGGTCGGTGTGGTCGAGCGAAATGGGCGTGACCACGGAGACCTGCCCATCCCCCACGTTCGTGGCGTCCGTGATGCCGCCCAGGCCCACCTCGATGACCGCCACGTTAACCGGCTGGTCGGCGAAAATCGCAAAACCAAGGATGGTGAGGCATTCGAAGTACGTCAGCCGCGGTTGTCCGTCGGCCTCCAGCTCGGAGTCCACAATTTCCAGGTACGGCCGGATTTCGTCCCAAATCCGGACGAAGGTCTCATCCGGGACGGGATGCCCGTCAATGCTGATCCGTTCGGTGACTTTGGTCAGGTGCGGACTGGTGTACCGTCCGGTGCTCAGGCCGTGGGCCCGCAGGACCGATTCGATCATCCGGGCCGTGGAGGTCTTGCCGTTGGTCCCGGTGACGTGGATGATCGGGAACGCCTTGTTCGGCTCCCCCAGCACGTCCATCGCCCGGAACAGCGGGGCAAGCCGCGGCTCCATCTTGTTTTCCGGCGCCCGGCCCAGCAGCTCGGCATAGACGCTCTCTACGGAAAATTCGTCAGTCATGGATTACGCCTCTACTTTTTCGACGGCAACTGCCGGCTCTGCGATGTCCGCGGGTTCCGCCGTGAGGTTCACGGTGAGGGTTTCGCCCTTGACCAGGTCGGCGTTGGCAAGCAGGGCGTCGACGACGTTCTGCGGGGCAGTCACGGCGGTCCGGATCCGATCGCTGACATTCAGCCCGGCGTCCTTGCGCGCCTGCTGGATGGCGCGGACCATGTCGCGGGCCAGGCCTTCGGCCTCCAGCTCGGGTGTGACCTCGGTGTTGAGGACCACGAAGCCGCCCCCCGGAAGCACGGCGACGGAGGCGCTGCCGCCCTCGGACTCAGCCACCACTGTCTCAAGCGTGTACTCCTGGGGCTCCAGCTGGAGCCCTCCCGAAACAACGACGCCGTCGACACCATCGATTGTTTGGACTGACCAGTCACCGGACTTGGACCCCTTGATGGCCAGCTGCACGTTCTTGCCAAGGCGCGGGCCGGCAGCACGGGCGTTGACCACCAGTTTCTGCTGGATCCCGAACTCCTCCGGAGAGGCAGTGGCTGCGTCCAGCAGCCTGACTGAGCGGAGGTTGAGCTCGTCGGCCACGACGCCGGCGAATCCACCCAGCGCGTCGGCGCCGGGTGCCACTACGGTCAGTTCCTGCAGCGGCAGCCGGACGCGGAGATTGGCTGCCTTGCGGAGCGAGGAACCGGTGGAGCAGATCTGCTGGACCTTGTCCATGGCCTCAACCAGGCCCGGGTTGGCCGGGAACAGGCCGGCGTCCGGCCAGTCGGCCAGGTGCACCGAGCGGCCGCCGGTAAGGCCCCGCCAGATCTCCTCGGAGACCAGCGGCAGCAGGGACGCCGCCACGCGGGAGACAGTCTCCAGCGCGGTGAACAGGGCGTCGAAAGCGTCCTGGTCCTCGTCGAAGAACCGCTGGCGGCTCCGGCGGACGTACCAGTTGGTGAGCATGTCCAGGTAACTGCGCAGTTCGTCGCATGCGCCGGAGATGTCGTACGTGTCCAGCTGCACCGTCATGTTCCGGACCAGTTCGCCGGTGTTGGCCAACAGGTATTGGTCCAGCGTGTCGGCGTAGCCGTCATAACGGAGCTGAGCGTCATACCCTGCGCCGCCGGAAGCGGCGTTCGTGTACAACGTGAAGAAGCTGTAGACGTTCCACAGCGGCAGGATGACCTGGCGGACGCCGTCGCGGATTCCCTGCTCGGTGACCACCAGGTTGCCGCCCCGGAGGATGGGGCTGGACATCAGGAACCAGCGCATGGCGTCCGAGCCGTCGCGGTCCAGCACCTCGGAGACGTCCGGGTAGTTGCGCAGGCTCTTGGACATCTTCTGCCCGTCCGAGCCCAGCACGATGCCGTGGCTGATGACGTTGCGGAAGGCGGGCCGGTCGAACAGCGCCGTGGAGAGGATGTGCAGCATGTAGAACCAGCCGCGGGTCTGGCCGATGTACTCCACGATGAAGTCGGCGGGGTTGTGGGTATCGAACCAGGCTTCGTTCTGGAACGGGTAATGCACCTGGCCGTACGGCATGGAACCGGAGTCGAACCAGACGTCCAGCACGTCCTCCACGCGGCGCATCACCGACTGGCCCTCTTCCGGGGTGCGCGGATCATCCGGGTTGGGCCTGGTCAGTTCGTCGATGAACGGGCGGTGCAGGTCAACCTGGCCGTCCTTGTTCAGCGGCAGGCGGCCGAAGTCCGCCTCGATCTCGGCGAGGGAGCCGTAGACGTCCGTGCGCGGGTACTCGGGGTCGCTGGACTGCCACACGGGGATGGGGCTGCCCCAGTAGCGGTTGCGGCTGATGGACCAGTCGCGGGCATTGGCCAGCCACTTGCCGAACTGGCCGTCCTTGACGTTGCCGGGGATCCAGTTGATCTCCTGGTTCAGTTCGGACATCCGGTCCTTGAACTTGGTGACCTCCACGTACCAGGAGGACACAGCCCGGTAGATCAGCGGGTTGCGGCAGCGCCAGCAGTGCGGGTAGCTGTGCTCATAACTGGCCTGGCGGACCAGGCGGCCCTGGGCACGGAGTACCTGGGTGATGGGCTTGTTGGCTTCGAAGACCTGCAGGCCAACGATGTCGTGCAGGTCGCCGTGCTTGAAGAGCGGGAGGAACTTCGCGCCCTCGTCCACGGAGAGGATCACCGGGATGCCGGCCTCTTCGCAGACTTTCTGGTCATCCTCGCCGTAGGCGGGCGCCTGGTGGACGATGCCGGTTCCGTCGGTGGTGGTGACGTAATCGGCCACGAGGAACCGCCAGGCATTTTCCATGCCGTATTTTTCGTTGTCCGCGAAGTCATGCCACAGCGGCTGGTACGCGAGGCCTTCCAGCTCCGCGCCGGTGTGGGTTGACACGACGGCGGCCTGTGCCGAGTCGTAGTCGTTGTACCCCAGGTCCTTGGCGTAGCTGGCCAGCAGGTCCGCGGCGAGCAGGAAGCTGCCGTTCACGGGCGCGTCGGCGGAGGCGGCCTTGATGCCATTGGGCCCCGCCGGCAGCACGGCGTAGGTGATGGAGGGCCCGACGGCGAGCGCGGCGTTGGTGGGAAGGGTCCAGGGCGTGGTGGTCCAGGCGAGGGCCTGGACGCCGGCGAGCTGTCGCGAGAGTTCGGATTCGCCGGCGGTGATGGGGAAGGTCACCGTAACGGTCTGGTCCTGGCGGTTCTTGTAGACGTCGTCGTCCATGCGCAGCTCATGGTTGGACAGCGGCGTCTCGTCTTTCCAGCAGTACGGCAGCACACGGTAGCCGTTGTACGTCAGGCCCTTTTCGTGGAGCTGCTTGAACGCCCAGAGGACCGACTCCATGTACTCGACGTTGAGGGTCTTGTAGTCGTTGTCAAAGTCCACCCACCTGGCCTGGCGCGTCACGTAGTTCCGCCACTCGTCGGCGTATTTCATCACGGAGGCGCGGCAGGCGTCGTTGAACTTGTCGATGCCCATGGCTTCGATCTGGGTCTTGTCCGTCATGCCCAGCTGCTTCATGGCTTCCAGCTCGGCCGGCAGGCCGTGGGTGTCCCAGCCGAAGCGGCGCTCCACGCGCTTGCCGCGCTGGGTCTGGTAGCGGCCCACCAGGTCCTTGGCGTAGCCGGTCAGCAGGTGGCCGTAGTGCGGCAGGCCGTTGGCGAAGGGCGGGCCGTCATAGAAGACGAACTCGTTGCTGCCGGGTTCACCGCCGGGGGCGTCCGCGCTGCGCTGGTCAATGCTGGCCTGGAAGGTGCCATCCTGGTCCCAGTACTTGAGGATGCGCTCTTCGATTTCCGGGAACTTCACGGAAGCGGAGACACCTGCACCGCGAAGGGGCGTGCCACTGGTGGAGGCTGAGGCCTTGGGGTAATACGTCATTCTCGACATCCTGGGTTGAGCTTGGCGAACTGCCGGCTTGCGCCTGTCAGTTCCGTTCAGGATGCGAGGACGGTTGCCGTGTTGTCCGCCGGACCACACGCTCACCGCGGTACCACCTCACTTACCGGCGCTGCCAGTTCCCGGGGGAACAGGTGTGCTCCGGCCTCTCATTACTGCTGTGACGGGCTTACCCGTCCGGTTCTACTGACGCTCCCCGCCTGGCAGGCGGCTTGCGCGTTCTTCCGGAAGCTCACCGGTGATAGCCGGGTCGTAGCCGATTTCGAGTCTACTATTTCCACGGCCGGGCCACCAATAAGCGCCCGCAGTTGCACGGCGGTGGGCGGAACGGAAGGCAGTGGCGGCACGCCTGGTGCCGCCGTAGTCGCTACCCCTTGCGGATCAGCTTGTGGTTCGCGGCCTGCGCCACAGGCCGGATCACAATCTGGTCCAGGTTGACGTGGTGAGGTGCAGTCACGGCATAACGGACCACCTCCGCCACATCTTCCGCCGTGAGCGGCTTCTCCACCCCCTGGTACACCTTTTCCGCTGCCTGCCTGTCACCCAACCGGTTAAGCGCGAACTCCTCGGTATAAACGAGACCGGGCGCCACCTCAATGACCCGGAGATTGTTTTCCGCTTCCTCGAGCCGCAACGCCCCGGTCATGGCATGCTGGGCGAACTTGGCAGCGTTGTAGCCGCCTCCGCCCTCATAGGCGGTCAGGCCGGCCGTGGAGGTCAGGTTCAGCACTGTCCCTTCGCCGTGGGCGCGGAGCATCGGCAGGAATGCGCGGGTGAGCTTCATGGTGCCCAGGACGTTGACCCGGTACATCCACTCCCAGTCCTCCGTGCTTGCGGCGCCGATGGCGTCCGCTCCCCTGGCTCCGCCGGCGATGTTGACCAGGGTGTCTATGCCCCCGGCTTCGGTCACCCGGGCCAGCAGCCGGGACACGTCGTCGTCCTCGGAAATGTCAGCAGGAATAGCGACGGCGCCGGTCTCGGCTGCGAGGGCGGAAAGACGCTCCTCGCGGCGGGCCACGGCGAACACTGTCCACCCCTGGGCGGCAAGGGCACGGACCGTCGCCTCCCCGATTCCGCTGCTCGCGCCGGTCACCAAAGCTGCCTTGTTCTGCACGTCCGAAGTCATGGCACCACCCTAGCGGCAGCCGCGCGGGGCAGGCCCGGGGGCATGTCGTCCCATGACACCGGTGCCCGGGTGGCCGCCGGCGACGCTGCCGACCAGCGGACGGGCCCGTCCATGAAACAATTGGCAGATGGCTGAAGACACGCAGGGTACAGACACGCCCAATACCGCCCCCATCAACGTTCCGGACAAGCCGGCCCTCGAAGGCCTCGAAGCTGCCTTGACGCAGCGCTGGCTTGCCGAGGGGACCTACAAGTTCAACCGGGACACCACCCGGGAACAGGTCTACTCGATCGACACTCCCCCTCCCACCGCCTCCGGATCACTGCACGTGGGACACATGTTCTCCTACACGCAGACCGATGTGCTGGCGCGCTACCAGCGCATGACCGGCAAGAACGTGTTCTACCCCATGGGCTGGGACGACAACGGCCTGCCCACCGAACGCCGCGTGCAGAACTACTACGGCGTCCGCTGCGACCCCTCCATCCCCTACAACGCCGACTACCAGCCGCCGGCGCAGCCGGCGAAGAACCAGCGGGACTTCGACGTGGTCTCCCGCCGGAACTTCATCGAGCTGTGCGAGGAGCTTGCCGTCGAGGACGAGAAGGTCTTCGAGAACCTCTTCCAGACGCTTGGCCTGTCCGTGGACTGGGAGCTGACCTACCGCACCATCGACGACAACTCGCGGGCAGTCTCGCAGCGCGCGTTCCTGGCCAACCTCGCCGCGGGCGACGCCTATATGGCCGAAGCCCCCACCCTTTGGGACGTCACGTTCCGGACGGCGGTGGCCCAGGCCGAGCTGGAGGACCGCGAAGTGCCCGGCGCCTACTACCGCTACCCGTTCTTCACGGAGGACGGGGAGCGGATCTACATCGAAACCACCCGTCCCGAACTGCTGGCCGCCTGCGCCGCACTGGTGGCGAACCCCGACGACGAACGGTACCAGCCGCTGTTCGGCAAGAAGGTCACGTCCCCCGTCTTCGGCGTCGAGGTTGAGGTCAAGGCGCACCCGCTCGCCAAAGCCGATAAGGGCTCCGGCATCGCCATGGTGTGTACCTTCGGTGACCTGACTGACGTTACCTGGTGGCGCGAACTGCAGCTTCCTACCCGTGCCATCGTGGGCCGGGACGGCCGGATCATCAGCGAGGCCCCGGAGTGGATCACTACCGACATTGGCCGGGAGGCTTTCGCCGCGATCGCGGGTAAGACCGTCTTCAGCGCCAAGGAAGAGGTGGTGAAGCTCCTCACCGCCGCGGACCTGCTCGAGGGCGAGCCCAAGAAGATCATGCACCCCGTGAACTTCTACGAGAAGGGCGACAAGCCCCTTGAAGTTGTGACCTCACGCCAGTGGTACATCCGCAATGGCGGCCGGGACGAGGACCGCCGGGAGCGGCTCATCGCCCGCGGCCAGGAGATCGACTTCCACCCCGCCTTCATGCGCTCACGCTACGAGAACTGGATCTCCGGCCTGAACGGTGACTGGCTGGTGTCCCGCCAGCGCTTCTTCGGTGTGCCCATCCCCGTCTGGTACCCGCTGGATGCCGACGGCAACCCGGACTACGACTCCCCCATCGTGCCCTCCGACGACCAGTTGCCGGTGGACCCCGCTGCGGACGCCGCCCCGGGCTTCGACGAGGCCCAGCGTGATGTTCCCGGCGGCTTCACCGGCGACGCCGACATCCTGGACACCTGGGCCACGTCCTCCCTGACGCCCAAGATCGTGGGCGGCTGGAAGCGCGACGAGGACCTGTTCGACAAGGTGTTCCCGTTCGACGTCCGGCCGCAGGGCCACGACATCATCCGGACCTGGCTTTTCTCCTCGGTGGTCCGTGCGGACGCACTGGAGAACAGCGCGCCGTGGAAGCACGCCGCCATCTCCGGTTGGATCCTCGACCCGGACCGCAAAAAGATGTCCAAGTCCAAGGGCAACGTGGTGGTCCCCACCGACGTGCTGGAGGAATACGGCTCGGATGCTGTCCGCTACTGGGCCGCTTCGGCCAAGCTCGGCGCCGACACCGCGTACGAGATTGCGCAGATGAAGATCGGGCGGCGCCTGGCCATCAAGCTGCTGAACGCCTCGAAGTTTGTCCTGAACCTCGGCGCAACAGAGGCATCAGTGCTCTCCGGCGACCTTTCGGTGCTGAGCAACCCGCTGGACCGGGCCGTCCTCGCCCAGCTCGCGGAGGTGGTGGCCCAGTCCACCAAGGCGTTCGAGAACTACGATTACGCCCGCGCGCTGCAGATCACCGAAGGCTTCTTCTGGCAGTTCACGGACGACTACGTGGAACTTATCAAGGACCGGGCCTACGGCGCCGCGGGCGAGGCCGAGCAGGCCTCCGTGCTCGCAGCCCTGGCCACCACCCTGGACACCCTGCTCCGGCTGTTCGCGCCGTTCCTTCCCTTTGCCACCGAAGAGGTCTGGGGATGGTGGCGCAATGGTTCCGTCCACCGCGCCCAGTGGCCCGCACCGTTGGACGTCCCCGGCGGTGATACCACGATGCTCGCCACCGTCGGTGTTGCGCTCAGCGGTGTGCGCAAGGCGAAGTCCGAGGCAAAGGTCAAGCAGCGCACAGAGGTTCTCTCGGCAACCATCACCGCTTCGGAAGCACTCACCACGCAGCTGAAAGCGGGACTAGCCGACCTCAAGGCCGCCTCCAACGCCCGGGAAATCACCCTGCTGGTGGGCGACGGCGACCTGACCGTCAGTGAGGTGGCCCTGGCTGCCACCGAGGAGCCTGCCCAGGCCTGACCGGTTTACAGCCTGCCTGTTTCAGGGCAAAGGGGAAGCCCCATCAGCGTTTTGCCGTTGGTGGGGCTTCGACTTTTCGGCCATCCGGTGACGTCTCTGATGGTCTGGCAGAATCCTCAGATTTTCAGGTCTTCCTACCTCGTCACTGGTAGCCTGCTTCTAACTTTGCCGATGGCTGCGTTGAATGCATATCACTGAATCTTTGGTTTCTGCGTCCCTCTTCTTTCGAAGTGGGTAAAGACCATTCTTGTCCTGCCCCCAGGGATGCGCAAGAGCCCCGGCAGAACTACAAACAGGTAGTTCTGCCGGGGCTCTTCAGCGTGGTGCCCTGCCGGCGGGCAGGACCGCTCCTAGTCGAATTCGGGCCGCTCGGTGCGGCTGCGCTTGAGCTCGAAGAAGTGCGGGTAGGAGGCAAGCGCCGTGGTGGCGTCCCACAGTTTGCCGGCGTCTTCGCCGCGCGGGATGCGGGCAAGGACGGGCCCAAAGAACGCGGTTCCGTTGAAGGCCACCACAGGGGTTCCCACGTCCTGGCCTACCAGCGAGATGCCTTCCTCGTGGCTTGCGCGCAGTGCGGCGTCGAAGGCGTCGGTGGTGGCGGCTGCTGCCAGCTCGGCAGGAAGACCGCATTCCGCGAGTGCCTTGGTGATGACCACGGCGCGGTCCTTCTCGCCGCGCTCATGGATCAGCGAGCCCATGGCGTCATACAGCGCCTTGACTGCTTCCTGGCCGTGTTCCTGCTGCGCGGCGATGATCACACGGACCGGGCCCCACGCGTTGTCCATGGACTCGCGGTAGGCGGGCTCAAGGTCGCGGCCCTCATTCAGGACAGCGAGGCTCATCACGTGCCACACGGTTTCAATGTCGCGGACGCCCTCCACTTCGCCGATCCAGCGCGAAGTGATCCAGGCGAAGGGGCACAGCGGATCGAACCAGAAGTCCGCCTTGTTCCGTGCAGTTTCAGTATTGGCAGCAGCTTCAGTCATGGGACATCCTTCCGGGTGGCCGGCTGCGCAGACGGCAGCCAACGATGTGGTGGTACGGCGCGTGGGTCAGCAGATGGGCCCGGACGGGTCCCGGATCAGGCAGACTTCCGGCGCTTGGTGACGTGCGGGATCATGGTCGGCTCTGCGCCGTTCAGGACGACGTCCTCAGTGATAACCACACTGGCGACGTCTTCGCGGCTGGGGAGATCAAACATCACCGGGAGCAGCACTTCCTCCATGATGGCGCGCAAACCGCGGGCACCGGTGCCGCGTTCCAGTGCCTGCTCCGCGATTGCGTCCAGGGCGGTGTCGTCAAACACCAGCTCCACGCCGTCAATCTGGAACATCTTCTGGTACTGCTTCACCAGGGCGTTCTTGGGCGTGGAAAGAATCTGGATCAGGGCGTCGCGGTCCAGGTTGGACACAGTGGTGATCACGGGCAGCCGGCCGATGAATTCGGGAATAAGCCCGAACTTCAGCAGGTCCTCCGGCATCACTTCACCATAGGAGTCGATCTTCTTGCTGGCGTCGTTCAGGGGTGCGCCGAAGCCGATCCCCTTCCGGCCGGACCGCGAGCCGATGATTTCCTCGAGCCCGGCAAAGGCTCCGGCCACGATGAACAGAACGTTGGTGGTGTCGATCTGGATGAATTCCTGGTGCGGGTGCTTCCGGCCGCCCTGCGGAGGAACGGAGGCAACGGTGCCCTCCAGGATTTTCAGCAGCGCCTGCTGGACGCCCTCCCCGGAAACATCGCGGGTGATGGAGGGGTTTTCGCTCTTGCGGGAGATTTTGTCGATCTCGTCGATGTAGATGATGCCCTGCTCGGCCTTTTTGACGTCGTAGTCCGCGGCCTGGATGAGCTTCAGGAGGATGTTCTCGACGTCCTCACCCACATAGCCTGCCTCGGTCAGGGCGGTGGCGTCCGCTACCGCGAAAGGCACGTTCAGGCGGCGGGCGAGCGTCTGGGCCAGATAGGTCTTTCCGCAGCCGGTGGGTCCGATGAGGAGGATGTTGGACTTGGCGATCTCGACGTCGTCGTGGTGGCCGCCCTCGGCCAGGGACCCGGATTTCGGCGCGTGGCCGGCCTGGATCCGCTTGTAATGGTTGTAGACGGCGACGGCGAGGGAGCGTTTCGCCGGCTCCTGGCCGATGACGTATTCCTGCAGGAAGTCGAAGATTTCGCGCGGCTTGGGGAGCTCGAAGCTGCCAAGATCGGCAACCTCTGCAAGTTCCTCTTCGATGATTTCGTTGCAAAGCTCAATGCATTCATCACAGATGTAGACACCGGGCCCGGCAATGAGCTTGCGCACCTGCTTCTGGCTCTTTCCGCAGAAAGAGCACTTCAGCAGATCCGTGCTCTCGCCAATCCGAGCCATATGTGAACCCCTTAGTATCTTGCTGCCAGGCAGCCTTGCACCGTTGCTGGAATCTCCACCAGCCTGCTTGGACCGGTCGTGACAACATCCACTCTAGGTCACATTCGCTTCCGAGGGTGGAAGGAAAAGGCCGGTGGAGCCAAATGATTGGCGCCACCGGCGCTTTACTTTACCGCTACCTGGTGATGGCCTGCGGTTTGATCTTGCGTGAGTCCAGGACCTGGTCGATCAGGCCGTACACCTGGGCTTCTTCAGCGGTGAGGATCTTGTCGCGCTCAATGTCGTTGTTGACCTGCTCGGACGTCCGGCCGGAGTGGTGCGCCAGCGTGTCCTCGAGCCAGGAACGCATGCGCATGACCTCGGCGGCCTGGATCTCCAGGTCGGACGCCTGTCCGCCCTGGCCCCCGGACAGTGCCGGCTGGTGGATCAGGACACGCGCGTTGGGCAGGGCCAGGCGCTTGCCTGGGGTACCGGCCGCCAGCAGGACGGCAGCAGCACTGGCCGCCTGGCCCAGGCAGACAGTCTGGATCTCCGGGCGGATGTACTGCATGGTGTCGTAAATGGCCGTCATGGCCGTGAACGAACCGCCGGGCGAGTTGATGTAGAGGGTGATGTCCCGGTCCGGGTCCGTGGATTCCAGGACCAGCAGCTGCGCCATGATGTCGTCAGCGGAAGCGTCGTCAACCTGGACACCGAGGAAGATGATGCGGTCCTCGAAGAGCTTGGTGTACGGGTCCTGGCGCTTGAAGCCGTAAGGGGTGCGCTCCTCGAACTGGGGCAGGACGTAGCGGCTGGACGGAAGATTACCGGCGGACCACCCGAAGTTGTAGTTCATTTTTTGTTGCTCCTGATCTGAGTGTTCTTGTGCCGGTCTAGTTCTCGGAAGCTGATTCGCCCGAGGTGCCGTTCGAGTTCGACGTGCCGCCGCCGCCGGCAACAGAGCCCGCGTGCGCAGCGATCTTGTCGAAGAAACCGTACTCAAGCGCTTCAGTGGCAGTGAACCACTTGTCGCGGTCGTTGTCCTTGAGGATGGTGTCCACAGTCTGGCCGGTCTGCTCCGCCGTCAGTTCCGCCATGACCTTCTTCATGTGAAGGATAAGTTCGGCCTGGATCTTGATGTCCGAAGCCGTGCCGCCGATGCCGCCGGAGGGCTGGTGCATCAGGACGCGTGCGTTCGGCGTGGCGTACCGCTTGCCCTTCGTGCCGGAGGAAAGCAGGAACTGCCCCATGGACGCGGCAAGCCCGGTGGCAACGGTGACGACGTCGTTCGGGATGAACTGCATGGTGTCGTAGATCGCCATGCCTGCAGTGACGGAACCACCGGGAGAGTTGATGTAAAGGTAAATGTCCTTTTCCGGGTTCTCAGCAGAAAGGAGCAGGAGCTGCGAGCAGATGGCGTTGGCGTTCTCGTCACGCACCTCTGAGCCCAGCCAGATGATCCGCTCCTTGAGGAGGCGGTTGTAGATGTAGTTGTCCTGGGCTGCAGGATCGACAGTAGCCATCCGGGCGGCCTCTGCGTGCTGTGACATGTGTACTTACCTCTCACTGGTGACGGTGACATCACTGAAAATCTCTACTTGGACACTAACCGGTTTCACCGGCGTTTTGTTCGCGCACCGTGGACTGTTCGCTGACGGCGCACGATCGGTGCGCACCTTGCGGAACCGTGCCCTGGCTCAACGCAAACGGCCCCCGGATCCATGGATCCGGGGGCCGTTCAAATCGCCTGACGGCAAGGAACTGCGTTTACAGCAAGTACTAGGCCTTGGCCTCTGCCGTGTCTTCCTCAACAGCAACCTCGGGCGCTTCCGTTACTGCTTCTTCGGCGTCCACTGCGGCAGCTTCCTCTTCGCCGCCGGGGCTGACGAAGTCGGTGAGGTCAACAGTCTTGCCCTCGGTGTCGGTCACCGTGGCCTGGCCAAGGACAACAGCCAGTGCCTTGCGGCGGCGGACCTCGGAAACCATCATGGGGACCTGGCCGCTCTGATCAATGATCTGGGCGAACTGGTTGGGGTCCATGCCGTACTGGCTGGCGGTGGTGACGATGTAGTCGATCAGCTCGTTCTGGCTGACGTTGACTTCTTCCTTCTCCGCGATGGCGTCAAGGATGATTTCGTTCTGGAAGGCGCGGGCGGTGTTGGCCCGGACCTCTTCACGGTGCTCCTCGGTGTCGTGCTCGCCTTCACCGTGGCCGCTGCCCTCCTTGAAGTGGGCTTCAAGCTGCTCTTCGACCACTGAGTCCGGAACGGGAACCTCTACCAGCTCAACGAGCTTGTCCAGGACCTTGTCGCGGGCTTCGACGCCCTGCTCAACGATCTTGGAGTCGGCGGCCTGCTTGGCGAGGTCTTCGCGGAGCTCGGCAAGGGTGTCGAACTCGGAAGCGAGCTGGGCGAAGTCGTCGTTGGCCTCGGGGAGTTCGCGCTCCTTGACGGCCTTGACCACTACCTTGACCTGGGATGCTTCACCGGCGTGATCGCCGCCCACCAGGGTGGTGTTGAAGATGGCGTCTTCGTCGGCGCTGAGGCCGGTGACAGCTTCGTCGAGGCCCTCGAGCATGGTGCCGGCGCCTACCTGGTAGGACAGGCCTGCGGCGGAGTCGACCTCTTCGCCGTCGATGGTGGCGTTGATGTCGATGGTGAGGAAGTCGCCGTCGGCAGCGGGACGGTCCACGGACTTCAGCGTGCCGAAGCGGCCGCGCAGTTCGTCCAGGGCCTTGTCGACGTCTTCATCGGAGGACTGGGCTGCAGCAACCTCAACCTGGATGCCGGCGTAGTCCGGAAGTTCGATTTCGGGGCGGACGTCAACCTCGGCGTGGAACTTCAGCTCACCATCGGTGGAGGTGGGGTCCGGAACCTCGGTGATTTCCACCTCGGGACGGCTCAGGGGGCGGATGCCGGATTCCTGGACAGCGGACTGGTACCAGCCGTTGAGGCCTTCGTTGATGGCAGTCTCGAGGACGTAGCCGCGGCCGACGCGCTGGTCGATGAGCTTGGCCGGTACCTTGCCCTTACGGAAACCAGGGACCTGGATCTGCGAAGCAACGGTCTTGTAGGCCTCGTCGATGCTGGGCTTCAATTCCTCAAAGGGGACCTCAACATTGAGCTTGACCCGCGTGGGGGTGAGGTTCTCGACAGCGCTCTTCACGGTCTAAGTACTCCTGGGATTGTGGGATGGGTTTCTGCAAACGCAATGTTCCTGTCCGGTCCAAGTGGCCCGGGCCGCAGAGTCGGGGTGACAGGATTTGAACCTGCGACTTCCTGCTCCCAAAGCAGGCGCTCTAGCCAAGCTGAGCTACACCCCGTAAGTGCACAGGCAAGTCTACGGTGATACGCGCCGTCTTTGCACATTTGACACGTAGGCCATGAATTAGGTTTAGTTGTATCCGGCTTGAACAGCCAGCCCGAAGTTGCCAGCCTGCCGGTGCTTGACAGCGCTGCAGAAGGATCTTCTTTCGGGGACGTAGCTTAATGGTAAAGCCTCAGTCTTCCAAACTGATTACGCGGGTTCGATTCCCGTCGTCCCCTCTGCGGAACAACAAAAGGCCCCTCATTGAGGGGCCTTTTTGGTTTCCATCGTCTTTTGTCCCGCGCATACGGTGCCGTGTTGCTACGACTGCTGGCAGTACGGGCACCAGTAGAGCTTGCGCGCCACCAGTTCGGCCATCAGCACCTGCGTGCCGCAGACCCGGCAGGGCAGCCCGTTTCGTTTGTAGACAAAATGGGCGTTTTCCCTGGCCGGGAAGGTGCTGCTCTTGAGCGCGGCGTTCTCCGCCGCAGCCCTGGCCGTCCTGCCGTTCCCCGACCAGTACCTCGGCGTTGTGGTGATAATCCGGCCGTCCGCCACGCCGTCGTTCATAACGGAGACGACGTCGCGCCACACCTTGCGCGCCTCCGTCTCCGAAATATCGGTGCCCGGGAGCCACGGATCGAGCCGGCGCCGGAAAAGGACTTCCGCGCGATACACGTTTCCCACGCCGGCGATGACCTTCTGGTCCATGAGCAACGCGGCCACCGGCGTTTTGCGGGTTCGAAGGCCCGCGGCAAAGCGGCCGGCGTCCCCGCGGCGGTTGACCAGTGGATCGGGACCCAGCCGGGCCAGCACGGCGTCGGCTTCTGCACCGGTGATGGTTTCGCAAGTGGTTGCCCCGCGCAGGTCAGCCCAGCCATTGCTGCCGACGATCCGGACGCGCACAGCCCCCACCGGGGCAGGCGGACCGGTGTACCCGGCGGGCTCATCGCCGTCGCCGTCACCGAAGGTTTCCTGCTCCCCCACGCGGCGCGGGGCACCGATGCTGGAGGAGCCGGCAAACGTGCTGTCTCCGCCGAAGGTCCAGGCCCCGTAGAGGCCCAGGTGGACGTGCAGCACCAGCGAGTGGTCGAAGTGCAGGAACAGATGTTTTCCGTGGGCCTCTGCAACAACAAGGGTGTGCCCGTCCAGCAGCGCCGCTCCCCCGACGAACCGGCCCTGGGGGCTGGACACCGCGAGCCGCTGGCCGCTGAAAACGTCCCCGAACTGCCGGGCCAGGCGCCGGAGGGTATGGCCTTCCGGCACTACTCGATGACCTCGCCGGTAGTTTCATAGGCGGCGATTTTGCCGATCCGGCGGACGTGACGCTCATCGTTGCTGAAGGGTTCGGCCAGGAAGGCCTCGATCAGTTCCGTTGCTTCCTCCACGGTGTGCTGGCGGCCGCCGACGGCCACCACGTTGGCGTCGTTGTGCTCGCGGGCAAGGGTGGCGGTGGAGTGGTTCCATGCCAGGGCCGCCCGAACGCCCTTGACCTTGTTGGCCGCAATCTGCTCGCCGTTCCCTGAACCGCCCAGCACGATGCCGAGGGCGTGGACGCCGGCCTGCTGGTCAGCCACCACCGCGAGTGCGGCGTTAATGCAGAACGACGGGTAGTCATCCAGGGCGTCGTAAACCTTGGGACCGTGGTCCACCACGTCATAGCCCTTGGCCGTCAGATGGGAGACCAGGTGTGCGCTGAGTTCCATGCCTGCGTGGTCGGTGGCAATGTGGACCCGCGGGAAGGCAGGGGAAGAAGTCACAAGCAAAATCCGTTCGGTGTGGGCGCTGGCGGCCGGCACGGAGGGTGCAGGCCGGGGGCAACAACACCCATAAGAATACTAGGACTCAGGCGGGCCGGCCGCGGCTGGACCGCCCCCTTGTGCCCGTGCAGCCACCCTGGTGAGGACCTCGGCCAGCCGTGCAGCGGAATCCTGGCTTCCGCTGCTCACTGCCAGGCTTTGGCCGTCGGTCTTTTTCACGACGACGGCGGGGCCGCTGCTGACGAGCATGGCGGCAGTTCCGCTGTGGTGCCGGTAGCCCCACCCGCCATAGTCGGCAGCGCGGACCTCCGCAGCTCTTGCTGCCGAGATGGCGCCTGCCGGGACATCCATCACGGGGACGACGCCGGCCAGCAGGACTTTCAGGCCGCGCCGGTCCGCCTTGATCCTGGCACAGAGGAATGCCGCGCCGATGACGGCCAGGACCACCAGCAGCACTCCAAGCCAGGGCACGGCGATGGCGATCAGCGCGGACGGAAACAGCGAGGCTATGCCGATCATGACGAAAACCGAGCTGCGGGCATGGACCCAGAACCGTATGCTGTCCCGTGCCAGGTCGGGATCCAGTTCCCTGGCGATGGCAAGCTGGAGGGCCCTGTCGTCGTTGGGCGACCATTGCTGGTCCGCCTTGTACACAAAGCCCATAATCACGCCGAGGGACACGGCGGCTCCGCTTCCGAGCGCAAGCACGGTGAGGTCCACCCTGGACTCACGGGCGTCCGCCAGGCCGGACTGCCCAACGAGGCCGGCGGCGAGCGCGGTGGCGACGAAGAGGCACAGAAACAGTCCGGCACCCATCATGATCCGGCGCATGGGCACCGGCCTGCTGACCGGCAGGGCCTGGGAAAGGACCAGCCAGCCGGGGGCCACAATCATCAGGGCTCCCCCGGTGACGTAGGCGGCAAAGGGCGCGAAGGCGGCGCCGCCGTCGTCCGTCCACCGGATGGCGAGCGGCTCAGGAAGGTCAGGCCGAAGCAAAAAAGCGCAGACCACAAAAGCGGCCCCGACCACCACCGGAAAGCCCGCCACAAAACGCAGGGCCTTCGTGTCAACCGACTCCATGAACTTCCCCATGGTTTAACGCTACTCCCGCCGCCGGCCAGTGACTTTGCACCCCCCTCCCTACACACTGTGAGCTGCGCTACTTGTTCCGGTGTAAAGGAATGCAAGAATGATCAGTGCCGCCGCTGGGCATCGCCAGCCGGCCAACGCAATTATTCCGGAGGCCACACTTTGCCAGGTATGAATCTGACGCGCGCTGAAGCCCGCGAACGTGCCGCACTGATCACCGTCGAGTCCTACGATGTCAGCCTGGACCTGACCCGCGGCGGGAAGGTCTTCGGCAGCACCACCACGGTGAAGTTCAGCGCGAAGCCCGGATCCTCCACCTTTATTGATGCTGTCACTGCCGCCGTTCACAGCGTCACGCTCAACGGCCGCAGCCTTGATCCGGACACCGTGGCGGACGGCGTCAGGGTTCAGCTGCCGGAGCTCGCGGAGGACAACGAGCTCACCATCGTGGCGGACGCCCCCTACATGAATACCGGCGAAGGGCTGCACCGCTTCGTGGACCCGGTGGACAACGAGGTCTACCTCTATACGCAGTTCGAGGTTCCCGATTCACGCAGGATGTTCGCGGTGTTCGAGCAGCCGGACCTGAAGGCGGCCTTTACGTTCACCGTCACTGCGCCCTCGCACTGGGATGTCATCTCCAACTCCCCCACCCCGGTGCCCGTGGAAACCACGCCCGGAGACGACGGCGGTGCCCGCTCCGTTTGGTCCTTCTCCCCCACTCCGCGGCTGTCCTCCTACGTCACCGCCCTGATCGCCGGCCCCTACCAGTCCGTCCGCAGCGAAGTGAAGAGTTCCGAGGGCCGGGTCATTCCGCTCGGGGTCTTCGCCCGGAAGTCGCTGATGCAGTACCTGGACGCGGAGAACATCTTCGAGCTCACACGCCAGGGTTTTGAGTTCTTCGAGGCGCAGTTCGGCTGCCCCTACCCGTTCGAGAAATACGATCAGCTCTTTGTGCCCGAATTCAACGCCGGCGCCATGGAGAACGCCGGCGCCGTAACCATCCTCGAGGGTTACGTTTTCCGCAGCAAGGTCACCGGCGCGCAAATTGAACGCCGGGCCATCACTGTCCTCCACGAGCTCGCGCACATGTGGTTCGGGGACCTGGTGACCATGCGCTGGTGGAACGACCTGTGGCTCAACGAGTCCTTCGCCGAGTACATGTCCCACCTCGCCGCCGTGGAGGCAACGGACTTCACCAGCGCCTGGACCACCTTCGCGTCGGTGGAAAAGTCCTGGGCATACCGCCAGGACCAGCTGCCCACCACGCATCCGATTTTCGCGGAAATCAACGATCTCCAGGACGTGGAGGTGAACTTCGACGGCATCACCTACGCCAAGGGCGCCTCTGTCCTCCGCCAGCTGGTGGCGTGGGTGGGACCGGAGCAGTTCATGGCCGGGGTCCGGGAGTACTTCGCCAAGCATTCCTGGCAGAACACGGAACTGAGCGACCTCATGATGGAGCTGGAGAAGGCCAGCGGCCGCGACCTGGACGAATGGGGCCGGCAATGGCTGGAAACCGCCGGGGTCAACACCCTCAAGCCGGAACTGGAAGTGGGCAGCGACGGCCGGCTGGCTTCCTTCGCCATCGTGCAGTCCGCCGTCGAGGAGTGGCCTACCATCCGTCCGCACCGGCTGGCGGTGGGGTTCTACAACCTGAACGACGCCGGGAAGCTTGAGCGGGTGCACCGCGAGGAACTGGACGTCGACGGCGTCCGCACCGAGGTGCCGGCGCTGGCGGGGATGCCGCAGCCGGACCTGATCCTGGTGAACGACGACGACCTCGCCTACGCCAAGGTCCGGCTGGATGAGAAGTCGCTGGCCACCGCCACGGCCCACCTGAAGGATTTCAGCCAGAGCCTGCCGCGGACCCTGGTATGGAACTCCGCATGGGACGCCGCCCGCGATGGGGAGACGCCCGCCCGGCGGTATGTGGAACTGATCCTTGCCAACGTGGCTGCCGAGTCCGATTCCTCGGTGATCCTGGTCCAGCTCCGCCAGCTGGCCACCACCTTGGATTTCTACGTGGCCGAGGAGCACCGGGAAACGACGGCCGTGGCTGCAGCCGACCGGCTGTGGGAACTGGCCTCCGAGGTGCCGGGCGGCTCTGACGCCCAGCTGCAGTTCGTGAAGTCCTTCGCCTTGTTGGCGAGGAGCGAAGCCCAGTTGGACACAGTGGCGGGGCTTCTAAACGGTTCGCTGGTGCTGGACGGGCTGGCTGTTGACCAGGACCTGCGTTGGGAGCTGGTGACTTCGCTGGTGGTGGGCGGCCGGCTGGCGCAGGACGGCATCGATGCCGAGCTCGCCCGGGACCACACCTCCAGCGGACAGAACGCCGCTGCCCAGGCGAAGGCCGCCATTCCCACCCCCGAGGCGAAAGCGGCAGCCTGGGAATCGATGGTGGTGAAGGGCGAGCTCTCCAACGCCCTCCAGGGGTCGGCGGTCAAGGGTTTCATGCGCGTCCTGGACCGGTCCCTGCTGGAGCCGTACGCGGAGAAGTACTTCCAGGCTGTGCCTGCCATCGTGGAAACCCGAACGCACGCGCTTGCCCAGCAGATCGTCGTCGGGCTCTACCCGGCGTTGCTGACCACGCAGGCCACCGTTGACCGCACGGACGGTTTCCTGGCGGCACTCCCGCCGCAAAGCGCCGCCCTGCGGCGGATGATGCTGGAAAACCGCGACGGCGTTGCCCGGGCGTTGCGCGCACGTGCCGCTGACGCCACTCCCATCGAAGCAGGGACCGGGTTGTGACGCTCAGCGAGCACCGCTATGCGCTGACGGTTCAGTGGACCGGCAACCTGGGAGGAGGGACGTCGTCGTACCGCGGCTACTCGCGGGACCACGACATTCTCATTCCCGGGCTGCCGGTCCTCAAAGGCTCGGCCGATCCTACCTTCCATGGCGACCGCGGGCGCTACAACCCGGAGCAGCTGCTTTTGGCTGCCCTTGCGCAGTGCCACATGCTTTCCTTCCTGCACGTGGCGGTGAAGCACGGTGTGGTGGTAGCGGACTACCGCGACGAGGCCACCGGGCTGCTGAAGCTCAACCGGGACGGCAGCGGCCAGTTCGAACGTGTGACGCTGCGGCCCCAGGTGACGGTGGCGGACGAACAGCACGTGGCACTGGCTGCGCAGCTGCACCACGAAGCCAACCAGGTGTGCTTCATAGCCCGCAGCGTGAACTTCCCGGTGGAACACGTTCCGACGACCGTGGCTGCCTAGCGCTGTTGCTGCTGTCCCAGGTGCCGCGGCTGGTCAATTCGTTTCCTCTCCCAGCCTGGCGACCAGCCGCGCCTCCGTCTCCGGGGTCAACCCGGCTTTGCGGGGCCGATCCAGGCCGCGGCGGCGTTCGTCAGCCAGCGTGTCGGCCAGCGTTTCCTGCCACGGCCGGATCCGCAGGCCGGCCTTCACTGCGGCCTTTCTGCTCCTGGCCATAAACCCCTCATGCCCGGGCGGGAGCCACAGCGGCAGCGAATCCGGCCCCGCCCAGTAGCCGACGCCCTGGTCCGCAAGCCAGTCCTCGGCCGCGGGGACCACCTCGGCGTGATGATCTGCAGCCTCCCGGGACGCGCTGATGTACTCCCCGAACGGCACTTGGTCCCCCAGCGCATTCAGTGCCCCGGTAGTTCCCTGCTCTGCCGCCAGCAGGATCCACGCGGCCAGGTCCCGTACATCGATGACCTGGGTGGCGTGGCTGTCGATGGCGGGAACAATGGCGGGGCTGTTGTCCCTGGCAAAGCGGGCCGGCCAGTACCCGTAGCGGTCCGAGCCGTCCCCCGGCCCGCCGATCAGGCCGGCACGGCACAGGTGGGCCTTCATACCCGCGGTTTTGACGGTTACCTCCTCGATGGCGGCTTTGGATTCGCCGTAGTTTTCCGGCGTGGAAGGAGTACCCCATGCAAGCGCCGGGAGGAGGGCGGCGTCCTCGGTGGCTCCAGGAACCGATGCGTCGGAATAAACGGAGCAACTGGAGACGAAAGTCCAGTGGGCGGTGCGGTGTCCGAGGGCATCCAACGCCTCGCTTGCGGGCACCGGATCGCGGGCGACGTCGATGATCCCGTCCCACTCCCCCTCAACCCCGCCGTAGGCCTTCGGGCCCAGCGAGCGGTCGGCTTTCAGCCACGCGGCGCCCTCCGGCGGCTCAGCGGCGGAGCCACGGGCAAGGCAGGTGACCTCATGTCCGCCGGCGACGGCCTGATGGACGATTTCTGCGGACAGGAAGGCGGTTCCGCCAAGGACAAGAATGCGCATGCGACCACGCTACGGCGCTAGGGTTAAAGGAGAACAGAGCCTTCCGCGCCGGGCTTAACCAGCGCTCCGGCCCCCTATCCCGGCGCCGCCGGGGAACCCCCAGGAGTATTTTCCCCCTATGGTCAGCATGTTGTCGATCCTTCCTTCCGCCGCCACCGAGCCGGACGGCATCAGCATCACGGGCATCGTGATCAGCCTCGGCGTGGGCGTTACCATCTGGCTGGCTGCCACCTTTGTTATCTCCCGCATCACCGGCCGCGTGGCGGCCGGCAGCAACTTTTTCAAGCGGCCCACCTTCAAATGGGCGGCACCGGCCCTGCGCGCACTGGACCACGAACGGCGGGTCCAGCGCGCAGAGACCATCGGTTCGCTGCTGAACAGCATCGTCGGCGTATTGGTGGTGGTCATCACCAGCATGTACGTCCTGCAGAACCTGGACATCAACATCGCGCCGCTCCTCACCAGCGTGGGTATCTTGGGTGTGGCTATTGGTTTCGGTGCCCAGCAGCTGATCCGCGACTTCCTGGCCGGAATCTTTATTACCATTGAAGACCAGTACGGAATCGGCGATGTGATCGAAACCAGCGAGGTTGTTGGCGTGGTGGAGTCCATGGGCTTGCGCATCACGCGCGTACGGTCCGACGACGGCGCTATCTGGTACCTCCGCAACGGCGAGATCCTCCGCGTGGGCAACCGTTCGCAGGGCAACTACGTGCCGCTGCACGAGTCACCGGACGGAACCACAGACCAAGCCAGCGATCACGGCGCCGAAACCAAAAAGACTGACCAAAAGGCCGGAGACTAGCAATGACTATCCCCATCGACCCGCAGAAGCCCCGCCAGCTGATGCAGAACGATCCGTTCAGCCAGCCCGGCTACACCGACAACTTTTACGACGCGGTGGGCGGCCACGAGACCTTCGTCAAGCTGATCGACGTCTTCTACGACGGCGTGGCGACGGATCCGCTGCTGCGGCCGATGTACCCGGAAGAGGACCTGGAACCCGCTAAGCGCCGCTTCCTGATGTTCCTTGAGCAGTACTGGGGCGGACCCGCCACCTACGGGGAAGAGCGCGGCCATCCCCGGCTGCGCATGCGCCACATGCCCTTCACGGTGACGCCGGAGGCCAAGGACCGCTGGCTTTTCCACATGCGGACGGCTGTGGACGCGCTGGAACTCCCGCCCCTGTATGAGGGAACCCTCTGGGACTACATGGAGCGCGCAGCCCTCTCTATGGTGAACAGCCCGGCCGGTTAGCGGGTTGATGCCGTGGTGCGCGGCCGCCACAGCGGCCCGCCGTTAGAGAAGTCCGCTGCCCGTCCGCGCAAGGACGTGTCCGCGCGGACCACTGAGCCGGAACCAGCGGCCGGCACGGTACAGCTTCTGGTCGCCGGCCCCGAGGAAGCCCAGGGCCAGGGCTGCGAAGGCGGCGCCTGCCGGAAGGCCGGAGTCATCGAGTGCCCTGCCCCACACGGCAGCCCGGGCGTTGTTGACGATCAGCGCGCCGGGCTTGTCCGGCACAATTCCGGCCACCTCAGCGATGCCGGCATCTGCAGCCTCCCGCAGCGCTGCATCGCTTCGCGAACCCAGCAGCTCCCATCCGCTCCGGGGGGCGCCGACGCCGGTCCAGGACTCGGTGACGGTGGACGGCGGTACCGGCAGCTCGACGTCGTCTTCCCCCGCCCGTGCGAGCCGGTCCAGCACGGCGGCCAGCGGAACGGTGACGTCCGTCGCGGACGGCTCCGCGAGTGCCATGGTGCGCAGCCCCAGGATTGTGGGCGTTGATTCACCAAGCACCCGTGGCCGCAGCACGCAGACGTACGCAGCGAGAACGGAACCTGCAGCCTGAAGCCGGATGGCGCCGTCGTCAATTGTCTTGGCGCGCGTGGCGAAGGTTTTCAGGTCGGCGAGATCCTGCGGATCCGCGAAACGGAAGGACGAGGTGAGTAGATCAGACACACCAAGAACACTACCGGCTGCACCTTTGTTGAGCAGTGCCGGGGCGCCGTCTAAAGTCGAACCATGACTGAAGCCGACGCGGAAATCCTGGCGCTCCCCACCGAAGACCCCACCTCATCGCTCATCTCCCTTCTTGATCTTGGTGAGCTGGAGGGAGCCCGGACTGACGAGGACATCTTCCTGGGTCCGTCGCAGCAGCAGCCCCACCACCGCGTGTTCGGCGGCCAGGTGCTGGCGCAGTCATTGATTGCCTCCATCAGGACGGTGGACCCGGGCCGTTTTGTCCACTCAATGCACGGCTACTTCCTCCGCCCGGGTGACGCGAACAAGCCCATCACCTTCGGTGTGCAGCGCCTCCGCGACGGCCGGTCCTTTTCCGCCCGGCGCGTCCATGCCTACCAGGAAGGGGTGCCCATCCTGTCGATGATCGCCTCCTTCCAGGGCGAGGACGAAGGCGTGGAGCACGAGTCCGTGATGCCCAGCGGCATACCCCACCCCGAGTCGCTGCCCAGCACTGCGGACCTGCTGGGAAAGTTCGACCATCCGGTGGCGCGGCACTGGGCCTACGAGCGGCCCTTCGACATCCGGCACGTTGATCCACCGCTGTACGTATCGGCAAAGGGTGAACGGGAACCACGCAATGCCGTGTGGATGAAGACCTTCGGGCCCATGCCGGACAATCCCAACCTGCACCGCGCGGCCCTGGCGTACGCAAGCGACTACACCCTGCTGGAATCGATCCTGCGGCGCCACGGGCTGAGCTGGATCACTCCCGGGATGAATGTTGCCAGCCTGGACCACGCCATGTGGTGGCACCGCCCTGCCCGGGTGGACGAGTGGCTGCTGTACGCCCAGGAATCGCCGAGCGCCCAAGGCGCCCGGGGCCTTGCGACCGGCAAGATCTTCAACCAGGCAGGGCAGCACGTGGCCTCCGTGGCGCAGGAAGGCATGGTGCGGGTGCCCACCGACCTGAAGAACAAGGTGGTGGGTGCTTTCCAGTCGAAGGTGATGGGGCACCAGATCCGCAAGGCCGGGCGGGACTAACCTTCCGGGGGTCGCGTCCCCGTGACCTCGTCCAGGGGATGTATCCCGGGGGATGTGTTCCGGCCATGAACACCAACAGGCCGGCACCCATGGGGTACCGGCCTGTTGGTTGCCTGTCGCGGCTTACGCTGTTGCGTCCGTCGTGGCCGCGATGTTAGTCGCGGGTCAAGCGGCGGTGCGTAACGCGGTGCGGCTTGGCCGCATCCGGCCCCAGCCGCTCCACCTTGTTCTCCTCGTACGATTCGAAGTTGCCCTCGAACCAGTACCACTTGGACGGGTTTTCCTCGTCGCCTTCGTAAGCCAGGATGTGCGTGGCCACCCGGTCGAGGAACCAGCGGTCGTGCGAGACCACTACAGCGCAGCCGGGGAATTCCAGCAGCGCGTTCTCCAGGCTGCTGAGAGTTTCGACGTCGAGGTCGTTGGTGGGCTCATCGAGGAGCAGCAGGTTGCCGCCCTGCTTGAGGGTCAAGGCCAGGTTCAGGCGGTTGCGCTCACCACCGGAGAGCACACCGGCCTTTTTCTGCTGGTCCGGGCCCTTGAACCCGAAGGCCGCAACGTACGCCCGGGACGGCATCTCCACGTGGCCCACCTGGATGAAGTCCAGGCCATCCGAGACGACTTCCCACAGGGTCTTGTTGGGGTCGATGCCGCCGCGGCTCTGGTCCGCGTAGGAGATCTTGACGGAGTCGCCGATTTTCAGGTCGCCGCCGTCGAGCGGCTCCAGTCCAACGATGGTCTTGAACAGCGTGGTCTTGCCAACGCCGTTGGGGCCGATGACGCCCACGATGCCGTTGCGGGGCAGGCTGAAGGACAGTCCGTCGATCAGTGTCCGGTCTTCGAAGCCCTTCTGCAGGTTCTTGGCCTCCAGCACCAGGCCACCCAGGCGGGGTCCCGGCGGGATCTGGATCTCCTCGAAGTCAAGCTTGCGGGTGCGGTCTGCCTCTGCGGCCATCTCCTCATAGCGAGCGAGGCGGGCCTTGGACTTGGTTTGGCGGCCCTTGGCGTTGGAGCGGACCCACTCCAGTTCCTCGCTGAGGCGCTTGGCCTGCTTGGCGTCCTTCTTGCCCTGGATTTCCAGGCGCGCCCGCTTCTTCTCCAGGTAAGTGGAGTAGTTGCCCTCGTAGGGGTACAGGTGGCCGCGGTCCACTTCGGCGATCCACTCGGCGACGTGGTCCAGGAAGTAGCGGTCGTGGGTGACAGCCAGGACTGCGCCTGCGTAGCTGGAGAGGTGCTGTTCGAGCCACAGCACGCTCTCGGCGTCCAAGTGGTTGGTGGGCTCGTCCAGCAGCAGCAGGTCCGGCTTCTGCAGGAGCAGCTTGCACAGGGCAACGCGGCGGCGCTCACCACCGGAGAGGTTGGTCACGTCGGCGTCCGCCGGCGGGCAGCGGAGCGCGTCCATGGCCTGCTCCAACTGGGAATCCAGGTCCCAGGCGTCTGCAGCGTCAATGGCTTCCTGCAGGTGTCCCATTTCCTCGAGGAGGGTGTCGTAGTCAGCATCGGGGCTGGCCATTTCCTCGGAAATTTCGTTGAAGCGCTGGATCTTGCCGTAGATCTCGCCTACACCTTCCTGGACGTTGCCCAAGACGGTTTTGTCTTCATTCAGGGGTGGTTCCTGCAGGAGAATTCCTACGGTGTAGCCGGGGCTGAGCCGGGCCTCGCCGTTGGAGGGGGTATCCAGTCCGGCCATGATCTTCAGGATGGTGGACTTACCGGCACCGTTCGGGCCCACAACACCGATCTTGGCGCCGGGAAAGAAGGACATGCTTACGTCGTCAAGAATGAGTTTTTCGCCAACGGCCTTGCGGGCCTTGGTCATTGTGTAGATAAATTCCGCCATGGTTCCAAATCTAGTGGGTTGGCGGGCATAACTCACATTCGGTGCACCCGGGTCAGGAGCCTACAAAGCACTTGCCGCTGGCCAGTACCGGAAGGACCGTCACTGCTACGGCACCGTCGCGGACCTGGCCGATGACGCAGTCGCTGCCCTGGAGCACGGAGGCTTCGATGGCGTCGGCTTCCAGGCCGGTGGGGGTCCGGCTCTGGGAAACCTGCAATGCAGACGGTGCGATGCCCGCTCCGGTCAGGGCCTCTGCCACCTGCGCCGTGGCGGGCTTCGGGGATCCTGCCGCCAGTCGCCCCAAGGCGTTTGTTACGGTCTTCCTGACCGCTTCAGTGGCGGCAGCCGCCGGGCCAGCTGTCGATTGCCCTGGGGACGGATTCGCCAGCGGTCCTGCCGTAGCTGTTTCCGTTGTCACCGGCTTTGTCCCCGTGCCGATTGCGGTTGAGGCTGCAGTTGCCGGCCCGGTTGCCCCCGGTTGGACAACGGACGGCACCCCGCCCACGCATCCCGACAAAGCGGCTGCCAAGGCTCCGCCGGCGATTGCTGCCACCAGGCGGCGTGCAGCCCTGCCGGAAGCTGAAGGAGCGGCCGATGCTGCCCCGGCCGATTGGTTCTGCCGGTGGTCAGGGGTGGTCCGCATGGGTGTCATTCTGCCATGCGGACCGGCAGCGGCTTCACAACCTGGGCGGGCAGGGCGCAGCCGGGGGTGCCGCTGTCCTGCCCGCCCAGGAAACCAAGGGGGACGTTGATATTGGGGATACTAGACTCCGGATTCGGCGAGCTCCCCCGTTTCCAGGTCCAAAGCGACCAGGTCGCCGTTGCTGTCTTCGACGTAGGCTGCGGCTGGATCGCCATCGCCCGGCAGGTCTTCGTCGTTGTCCTCGGGCTCGTCGAAAGGTCCATTGGCACCGACACCAGGGTCTTCGGCGAAGCCGGGCTCCTGCTCCACGAGCGACAGAAGTGGTTTAGTGGAGGACCTGGTGAAGTTGGCAGTGCCCCATGTGAGGTCATGCCCCACGGCATCGGCATCGATGGTGTGTGAGTAGTAGACCCGGCCGTCCTTTTCCCAGCTGCGGATTTTCAGCTTGCCAACCACGATGACGGGCTGGCCTTTCCTGATGCTGCAGCCCATGCTTCCCGCCAGGTGCCGGTAGCCCTGGACCGAGAACCAGTTCGTATGGCCATCCACCCACTGGCCGTCCTTGTCACGTCGGCGGGAATTGGATCCGATGCGGAAGGAAGCGGTGGCCACTCCCCCTGTTGTGGTGGAACTCCTGATCTCGGTGGCAACGAAGCCGCGAATGGTTATGGTGTCGCTCATTTTTACGTCCTGTCTTCTAGTGATGCCCTAGCAGGCAAGACCAGCATCGCGCCCCCGGCAGGCCGCTGGGGAGGCGGCGCTTTCGCTATGTGCACAACCGGCACCTGGATGTGCCTGTGGAGGAAAAGCCGTTGCACGTTGGTGAAGGCCCCGGCACTTCAGGCAATGTAAACTTTTTGAGGCGCCGGAATTCAGGTCCGGAGCCATTGCCTCAGTAGCTCAGGGGATAGAGCAGCGGCCTTCTAATCCGCCGGTCGGGGGTTCGATTCCCTCCTGGGGCACTTGGAGAAGCGGCTTTGGTATGCGGGACGCAGGCCAAAGCCGCTTCCGGGCTTTCGGGCTAAGTTTCTAACGGACCTGATGAACTGCCGGGATGCACCTGATGTGACGGGACGCGCCGCCGGAGCTCCAGTGCGGATGACGCCCCAGCCGCCGGGGAGGAGAATCGCGACGGCGTACCAGGTCCACCCGACGCGCCACCAGATAAGACGCCGTCCCCAGGCGGCGCGGAAGCCTGCGCGGCCCTCGGTCAGGGCTATGGCGGTAACTGCCGCAGCAAGCGGGCCTATGGTCCTGCGAGTGCTGCCGGCGGACGCTAGGAATGCAGCCGGTGGGGTGCTTCCACGAGGGATCGGACCACGCTGCCGGCGGCCCCCAGCAGGGCGCCGTTTTCACCGGCGGCAGCAATGGTGATGTGCTCGGGCAGGAATTTTCCCGGCGCGTACCTGCTGAGGCTGTCCAGCAACGGCGGGCGCAACCACGGCTCCAGGACGGCGAAGTGTCCGCCGAGGACCACCGCCTTGATGTCCACCACCCGCGACGTGGACGCAACCGCCACGCCCAGGGACCGCCCGGCCCGCTGGACAGCCAGCAGCGAGGCAGGTTCCCCGTTTGTGAGCGCACTTGCTAAGGCGGACATGCTTTCCGATCTCGTTTGCCGCTTGCCTGCTACTCCCGCGGCAGAAAAGATGGCGTCCTGCCCGGCTATCGTCTCCAGGCAGCCGATTCCGCCGCAGGAGCAGGGGCTGCCGTCGGGGTCGACAACGATGTGGCCCACCTCCCCCGCATGGCCCTCGGGGCCGGTGAAGAGTTCCGACTTGATGACCAGTCCGCCACCGACGCCCACCTCGCCGGAAATGAAGAGGAAGTCTTTCCCGCCGGCGGGTCCGCGGGCCAGTTCCGCCAGGGCAGCCGCATTCGCTTCATTGAAGAGGGTGACACCCAACGGCAGGCCGGGGAGCAGACCGGTGACATCAAGCTTTACGTCCCGCCAGCCCAGGTTCGGGGCAGTGATGACAGTTGACCTGCCGTCATCCACGAGTCCGGGAACAGCGAGTCCTCCGCCCAGGATTTCCACGCCTTTCGCCGCGGCCGCCGTCCGCACCTCGGCGGCCAACGCGGAGAGGGCGGTCATCACCGGCGCACTTGCACTGTCCCGATTGTCCCGTTCAAGGATTTCCTGCACCACTACGGCCCCGGACAGATCAGTCACGCCGGCAGCAATGTAGTCGACGTTGATTTCCAAACCCATCACACCGCGCGCCGGATTCATTGCCAGGCCCACTCCCGGCCGGCCCCGCTCCCCCTGGGGGTTCAGGCCGAGTTCACGCAGAATGCCTGCGTCAAGGAGGTCCAGGACGATGCTCGATACCGACGCCTTGGTCAGCCCGGTGGCGGCGGCAATCTGCGCGCGGGTCAGGTGAAAACCAGCTGGAGACTGTGCCACCGTGCCCAGGACGAGGGCAAGGTTGCTCCTGCGCACATCCCCCATGCTGCCCGGCGTGCCGGCGTCGGACGGGGCAGGTGCGGCTGCCGTGTACGCCATGGCCGGTCTCCTTACAGTCGCTGCGGGACCTCTTCTTGATTTCCCTTGCTATTGACCCTAGCCTAATCAATCTTATATAGTTCAAGCAGTAAACTAAGTAGCCTGACCAAGGGCCAAACACTAGTGCAAGGACGCATCATGACTCTTTCCCCCACGCCTGCTGATAAGTTCACGTTCGGTCTTTGGACTGTTGGGTGGACCGGCGCTGACCCGTTCGGTGTTGCCACCCGTGCGGAGCTGGACCCGGTGGAGGCGGTGCACCGGCTGGCCGGGCTCGGCGCGTACGGCATCACGTTCCACGACAACGACCTGATTCCGTTTGACGCCACGGCCTCGGAGCGGGACCTGATCCTGAAGAACTTCAAGGCAGCCCTGGCCGAGACCGGCCTGAAGGTCCCGATGGTCACCACGAACCTGTTCAGCCACCCGGTATTCAAGGACGGCGGGTTTACCTCCAACGACCGGTCCATCCGCCGCTTCGCCTTGTCCAAGGTCCTGCGCAACATCGATTCGGCCGCCGAGTTCGGCGCCGAAACCTTTGTGATGTGGGGCGGACGCGAAGGCAGCGAATATGACGGCTCCAAGGACCTCGCCGCGGCCCTGGACCGGATGCGCGAGGGCGTGGACACCGCCGCCGCCTACATAAAGGACAAGGGCTACAACCTCCGCATCGCCCTCGAACCCAAGCCCAACGAACCCCGCGGCGACATCTTCCTCCCCACCGTCGGCCACGCCCTGGCGTTCATCGCCCAGCTCGAACACGGCGACATCGTGGGCCTGAACCCCGAAACCGGGCACGAGCAGATGGCCGGGCTGAACTTCACCCACGGCATCGCCCAGGCACTCTGGGCCGGGAAGCTCTTCCACATCGACCTCAACGGCCAGCGCGGCATCAAGTACGACCAGGACCTCGTCTTCGGCCACGGCGACCTCACCAGCGCCTTCTTCACCGTTGACCTGCTCGAAAACGGGTTCCCCAACGGCGGACCCCGCTACGAGGGCCCGCGCCACTTCGACTACAAGCCCTCCCGCACCGACGGCTACGACGGCGTCTGGGAATCAGCCAAAGCCAACATGGCCATGTACCTGCTGCTGAAGGAACGCGCCACCGCCTTCCGCGCCGACCCCCAGGTCCAGGAAGCCCTCGCCGCCTCCGGCGTCTTCGAACTCGGCGAAACCACCCTCGCCGCCGGCGAAACCGCCACCGACCTGCTGGCCGACACCACCGCCTTCGAAGCTTTCGACGCTAACAAGGCCGCCGAACGCTCCTTCGCGTTCATCCGCCTCAACCAGCTCGCCCTCGAACACCTCCTCAACGCCGGCTGACCATGGCGCTGGTAGCAGGCATCGACAGCTCTACCCAGTCCTGCAAAGTGGTGATCCGCGATGCGGACACCGGGGCACTGGTGCGCCACGGGCGGGCAAGCCACCCGGAGGGCAGCGAAGTCCACCCGGACCACTGGTGGACTGCCCTTCAGGAAGCAATACAACAGGCCGGCGGCCTGGATGACGTGGCAGCAGTATCCGTCGGGGGCCAGCAGCACGGCATGGTTTGCCTGGACGCTGACGGCCGGGTCATCAGGCCGGCTCTCCTGTGGAACGACACCCGCAGTTCCGGCGCCGCCCTGGAGCTGATCAGGACCGCGGGCGACGGCGATGCTGCTGCCGGTGCCCGCTATTGGGCCGGTGCCACGGGCACCGTCCCGGTGGCATCGCTGACCCTCACGAAGCTGCACTGGCTGGCAGCCAATGAGCCGGAGAACGCCGCGAAGGTGGCAGCCGTCTGCCTGCCGCACGACTGGCTGACGTGGCGGCTCCTGGGCAACGGCGAGGGCAGCGGCCTCGGAAGCCTCGAGGCCCTCACCACGGACCGTTCGGACGCGTCCGGAACGGGCTACTATTCGACGGCGGCCGGTACGTACCTGCCGGAGGTCCTGGCGGCATCGCTCGGGCACGTCCCGCTGTTGCCCGACGTACTGGGTCCGCTGGACGCCGCCGGGAAGACTCCCGCCGGTGCCCTGGTGGCCGCAGGCGCCGGGGACAACGCGGCAGCTGCGCTGGGGGTAGGTGCCGGCGTCGGTGATGTGGTGATGTCGCTGGGTACCTCCGGAACGGTCTTCGCTGTGTCCGGCACTCCTGCCGCCGATCCGTCCGGGCTGGTGGCGGGGTTCGCCGACGCCGCCGGGAATTACCTCCCGCTGGTATGCACCCTGAACGCGACCCGGGTTTTTGACGCCACCGCAGCACTGCTGGACGTCAGCCTGGCGGAGTTCAGCGAGCTGGCGCTGTCAGCCGAAAGCGGCGCCGGCGGTCTGACCCTGGTGCCGTACTTTGATGGCGAGCGCACGCCGAACCTGCCCGACGCCACGGGTTCCCTGCATGGCATCACCCGCGGGAACTACACGCCGGCTAACCTGGCGCGCGCCGCCGTCGAGGGCGTGGTGTGTTCCCTGGCGGATGGACTGGCAGCCCTTCAGGAGCAGGGAGTCGAGGCCAGGCGGATTATCCTGGTGGGCGGCGGAGCCCAGTCAAGGGCGGTACAAGAGGCAGCGGCCCAGCTGCTGGGAATAGAGGTGACCGTGCCTCATCCCGGCGAGTATGTGGCCGACGGCGCCGCCCGCCAGGCCGCCGCGGCACTCACCGGAACATTTCCGCAGTGGGCGCTCGACGCCGTCGGGATCCCCGCCGGGAAGGACGACGGCGGGGTGCTCGCCCGCTACCGCCGGTGTGCTTCGCTGTACGCCTAGGCGTACTTTAGACAGAAGGACCCGGACCGCTCCTGCGGTCCGGGTCCTGCCATGTGGGGCGCAGGCTCCTGGCAGCCATGTTGGGAAAGCGTGGCAGGAGCCCACGGTCTCGATCAGGTCAGGCGTACGGGAGGACGAGCTCCGCGTAGCGCTCCTTCACCGTGGCCAGGACGGTATTGCCGTCCGTGTCCCAGATCTCCTGATTGAAGATTTCGACCTCGATGTCGCCGGTGTACCCGGCGTCGCGCACCCAGGCGCCGATGGTGGCGAAGTCCACCACGCCATCGCCCATGTACCCGCGGGACAGCAGCGGATCAGCGGCGATGGGCATGTTGAAGTCGCACACCTGGTAGGAGGCGATGCGGTTTTCCCGGCCGGCACGTTCAATCTGCGCCTTCAGTTCGGGGTCCCACCAGACGTGGAAAGTATCGACGGCGACACCCACCGTGGATGCGTCGAACGGCGCTGCGAGGTCGAGGGCCTGCCCCAGGGTCGAAATCAGGGCTCGGTCTGCGGCGTACATCGGGTGCAGCGGCTCCAGGACCAGGCGGACGCCGTTTTCCGCGGCGAAGGGAACCAGGTCGGCGAGGCGGTCGGCGACGCGCCGGCGTGCGGCCACTACGTCCTTCTCCCCCGGCGCCAACCCGCCCACCACGAGGAACAATTCCGTCGTGCCAAGGGCCACAGCTTCCAGGATGGCGGCGCGGTTGTCAGCCAGCGCCGCAGCCTGCCCTTCGGCGTCGGCAGCGGTGAGGAACCCACCACGGCACAGGGAGGAGACCCGCAGGCCCGCATCCTTGATCAGGCGGGCTGCCTTGTCCAGGCCGGCTTCCTCCACCCTGTCACGCCAGGGCCCGATGGACGGAATACCGGCGTTGACGCAGCCCTCGACAACCTGGGCGAGGGTCCACTTCTTGGTGGTGGCGCTGTTGATCGCGAGGCGGGAGAAGTCGCTCATACCCCCACCCCGTTGATGCGCAGGTAGTCGGACATCCGAAAGGCGGCGAGTGCCGGGTCCCGGAGCAGTCCGGCCTGGTCTGCCAGTTCGAAGGTCTTGGCAAGGTGGCACACCGAGCGGCCGGAGTGCAGGCCGCCCACCATCTGGAAGCCCTGCTGCTTGCCGTTGAGCCAGGACATAAACGCGATCCCGGTCTTGTAGTAGAACGTGGGGGCGCTGAAGAGGTGCTTGCCCAGGTCCCGGGTGGAGTCCAGGATTTCCCGGGCCCTGGCCGCGTTGCCGGCATCGTAGTTCTGCAGGGCCACTGAAGCTGCCGGGTAGATGGCGGCGAAGATGCCCAGCAAAGCGTCGGAGTGGTGGCTGCCGTCGCCGTCGATCAGTTCGGGGTAATTGAAGTCGTCACCGGTGTAGAGGCGGACGCCTTCGGGCAGGGCAGCGCGGAGGGCAACCTCGTGGCTGGCGTCGAGCAGGGAGACCTTGACGCCGTCCACCTTGGCCGCGTTGTCCTTGATGAGCCCCAGGAACGTCTCGGTAGCCGTTGCGACGTCATCTGAACCCCAGTAGCCGGCGAGGGCGGGATCGAACATGGTGCCGAGCCAGTGCAGGATCACCGGCTGGTCCACTTCCTGCAGCAAGGTGGAGTACACCTTGAGGTAGTCCTCGGGGCCGCCGGCGACTTTGGCAAGCGCACGAGAGGCCATGATGATGACCTTGGGTCCGGCCTCGGTGATCACGGCAATCTGCTCGCGGTATGCCTCGAGGACGGCCTTGAGGCCGTCCTCACCGACGGGAAGGGAGTCGATGTCCAGCTGGTCAGTGCCCGCTCCGCAGGACACGAGGTCACGGACGGTCTTGCCGGCCGTGGCTGCGTTACCGGCGGAAACTACGGAGGCGGCTTCGACGCCGGTGCGCTTGATGAGCTGCTGCGTGGCGGCCCAGTCCAGGCCCATGCCGCGTTGCGCAGTATCCATGGCATCGGCCACGCCAAGGCCATAGGACCACAGCTCATGGCGGTAGGCCATGGTGGCTTCCCAGTCGAGCCTTGCAGGCGCACCGGGAGTGTTGTCTGCCAGGACCTCGGGGATGACGTGGGCTGCCGCGTAGGCGCGGCGGGCTGTCAGCGGGGCGGTGGGGCGGGCCCAGGAGGTAGCGCCCTGAAGCCGGTATTCCCTGGTGCCGCCGTCATGGGAGGGAAGGATAAGGGAGGTCATTAGAGCGTGATCTCCGGGATGTCGATGGTGCGGCGTTCGTCGTTGGACTGTAGGCCCAGCTCGGCAAGCTGGACGCCGCGGGCGGCGGACAGCAGGCCAAAGCGGTGCTCGCGGCCGGCAACGACGTCGCGGAGGAACTCTTCCCACTGCAGCTTGAAGCCGTTGTCCAGCTCAGCGTTGGCGGGCACTTCCTGCCACTGGTCGCGGAAGGACTCGGTGACGGGCAGGTCCGGGTTCCAGACCGGCTTGGGGGTGTGGGCCCGCTGCTGGGCAACGCACTTGTTCAGCCCGGCAACGGCGGAGCCGTGTGTGCCGTCGATCTGGAATTCCACCAGCTCGTCGCGGTAGACGCGGACGGCCCAGGAGGAGTTGATCTGCCCGATGACCTGCTCGCCGGCCGGGGTCTCGAGCTCGAAGATGCCGTAGGAGGCGTCGTCGGCCGTGGCCGCGTATTCCTTGCCTGCTTCGTCCCAGCGGGCGGGGATGTGGGTGGCGGTCTTGGCGTTGACGCTCTTGACCTTGCCGATGATGCCCTCAAGGACGTAGTTCCAGTGGCAGAACATGTCAGTGGTCATTCCACCGCCGTCTTCCTTGCGGTAGTTCCAGGACGGGCGCTGCGCAGCCTGGACGTCGCCTTCGAAAACCCAATAGCCGAATTCGCCGCGGATGGAGAGGATGCGGCCGAAGAAGCCTTCGTCCACCAGGCGGCGGAGCTTGACCAGGCCGGGCAGGTACAGCTTGTCGTGGACAACGCCCGCGGTCACGCCGGCTTCCTTTCCGATGCGGGCCAGCTCGATGGCTTCCTCGAGGGTCTCCGCCGTCGGCTTCTCCGTGAAGATGTGCTTGCCGGCGAGCATGGCCTTCTTGAGGGTGGCGGCGCGGAGGCTGGTCATGGAGGCGTCAAAGACAATGTCGACCGTGGGATCGTTGATTACGGCGTCAAGGTCGGTGCTCCACTCGGCCACCTTGTGCTTTTCGGCGAGTTCCCGGATCTTGGCTTCGTTGCGGCCCACCAGGATGGGCTCAACCTGGATGCGGGTGCCGTCCTCCAGGGTGAAGCCGCCGGCGTCCCGGATGGGAAGGATGGAGCGCAGCAGGTGCTGGCGGTAGCCCATCCGGCCGGTGATGCCATTCATGGCGATACGGATCGTTTTTGTTTCGAAGCCCATGTGTCCTCCACGGTGAGTGAGCAGTATTACTCAAGCTGTTTCGGGAAAGCGCATTCCCACTACGTCAATGATGCACCGGCCGCAGCAAGTTGGCAAGCGCTTTCCGAACGGAACCTATAACTGTCATAATGTGCTTACGCTTATTGACCCTACAAAGCTGACCAGGAGACGCTGTGGCTGCAAGTACCCTTACTGAGGTGGCGCGGCTTGCCGGCGTCTCGCCGGCTACAGCCTCCCGCGTCCTGAACGGCTCCGCCCGCAGGCCCGGCCAGGACATAGCGGACAGGGTCCGGCAGGCCGCCGACTCGCTGGGATACATCCCGAACGCCCAGGCCCAGGGCCTCGCAAAGTCCAGTTCGGGGCTGATCGGCCTGATCGTCCACGACATCGCGGACCCCTACTTCGCCGCTATCGCCCGCGGCGTACAGGAAGCCGCACGGGAGCAGCGCAGGATGGTCCTGCTGGCCACCACCGGCGGAGCTCCGGCAGAGGAAAAGGAAGCAGTCGCTGCATTCGCCGCCCGCCGGGCCGATTCAATCGTGATTGCCGGCTCACGCTCTGCCCAGCCGGAGAACCGGGAAGGCAACGCTGAGCTGGCCGCCGAACTGGACAGGTACTGCCGCAACGGCGGCCGGGTGGCGGTAGTGGGCCACCCCGTGGTGGGCGCGGAGGCGCCGGAGGGCTACTACGTGGTGGCCGTGCCGAACCAGGAACTGGCCGCAGCGCTGGCGGGCAGACTCGCTTCGCGCTGGGACGGTGACTTTGTGATCGTCGGCGGACCCGAGGGACTTTTCACTTCCGATGACCGGGTCCGCGGCTTCCAGGAGGGCCTCGCTGCCGCCGGGCGGGAACCTGCAGACATCCTTCGAACCACCTTCAACCGCGCCGGCGGCTACGCGGCCGGCCTTAAACTTGCCTGCCTGATCAAGGCACGCCAGGAGGAGGCGCCGGGAGGGCCCGGCGGCAGGAAGCTGTGCATCTTTGCCGTCAACGACGTGATGGCCATAGGTGCCGCCGCCGCACTGCGTTCAGAGGGGCTCCGCATTCCGCGCGATGCCATCATCGCCGGATTTGATGACATCGAAACGCTCCGTGACTTCCGCCCGGCGCTTTCCACGGTCCGCCTGCCGCTCGAAGAGATTGGGCGCGTCGCCACCCGCGCAACGGCTCCGGGAACTGCTTCCGCCGGGGAAGGACCGGACGGCGCAGAACCCAGCGTTTCAGGAATCAGCGGCGAAGATACGGAAAAGGCAGGGGTGGGCGGCGCGGGGCAGCATCCGATCACCGGCGAAGTTACGCTTCGGCGCAGCACCGAGACGGCTGCCTGATTGTGGCGCCCCGTCTGACCGCGGTCCCGTCCCGTACAGCCGGTCCCGGAGACCGGCCCGCGGTCCTGGTCCTCCCCGGAGGTGGTTACGCCCGGCAGGCCGACCATGAGGCGGAGCCTGTTGCCGAATGGCTCGCCGGCCTGGGCATTCACGCTTTTGTCCTGCGGTACCGGGTTGCGCCGGACCGGCACCCGGCGCCGCTCGAGGATGCAAAGCAGGCCATGCTCCACATCCGCAGCGGTGCGCACGGCCTTGCGGTTGACCACGGACGCGTGGGGGTACTGGGCTTCTCCGCAGGCGGACACCTTGCAGCGACGCTCTCCACCGCGGTGGCTACCGGCAGCCCTGACCTCGATGTCCCCCAGGCAGTCCCCGACCTCACCGTGCTGTGCTACCCGGTGGTGTCCTACACCTGGGAGGTGCACCAGGGCTCGGTGGACAACCTCCTGGGCGACGCGCCGCCGTCGGACAAATTGGCGGAACTGTCAGCGGAACAGCAGGCCACCGCCGAAACGCCGCCGGCATTCCTTTGGCACACCGCCGACGACGCCGCCGTACCGGTGAGCCACAGTCTGGGCTACGCAGGCGCACTGCTCAGGGCAGGCGTTTCCGCTGAGCTGCACGTCTTCCCCAACGGACGCTACGGGCTGGGCCTTGCCGACGGCGAGCCCGGGCCCGATCAGTGGAGCTCGCTGTGTGCAGCCTGGCTGGATCGTGCGGGCTGGACGCAACCCGCGCCGGGACCCTTCTGACCCTCACCATGGTTAACCGGGAAGCGCTGGAGGCGATTCGCGCCGGGCTGCGTGAACTGGCCGACCCGGCGCGTTCCGCCGGCGCCCAGGCCTACATGAAATCGGCCATGCCGTCCCTGGGCGCACGGGTGCCGGAGGTGCGGCAGTTGGCCGTGGCGGCGGTTGCCCGGTATCCGTTTGGGTCTGCTGGCCAACTGCGGGAAAGTGTGCTGGAACTGTGGCGCACCGCGGAGTTCCGCGAGGAGCGGTATGCGGCCATCGATCTCACCGGCGGCAAACTGGTAGCTTCAGACCTGAACATGCTCCCGGTTTATGAGGAGATCATCCGCCAGGGAGCCTGGTGGGACTTCGCTGACGGCGTTGCCGGGCGCATCTGCGCACTCCTCCAGGCACACCGAGCAGAAATGTCAGCAGTCATTCTGCGCTGGAGCAGTGACCCCGACTTTTGGGTCCGGCGGGCTTCGATCACCGCGCAGCTTAAGGCAAAAGCGGACACCGACACAGAGCTCCTGGGCCGCGTGATCGAGGCGAACCTTCCCGACTCAGAGTTCTTCATCAGGAAAGCGATCGGCTGGGCCCTGCGGGAGTACGCGAAGACAGCGCCGGACTGGGTGGCGGCTTTTGTTGCCGCACACGAGGACAGAATCAGCCCGCTGTCCCGCCGGGAGGCGCTGAAGAACCTGGCAAAATGACGGGCCGTTCCACCACCGGTTCAGGACTCTTCCGGAAAAGGCTCCTCGTGCGGGGATCCCAGAAAATCAGGTAGAGGCCGAACAGCAGGCCGGTAACGGCAGCGGCGACCCTTGCCAGCACCAGGGCCAGGCCAAGGTCAGCGGTCTGCAGGTACGGGAAAACCTCCAGCTGGTCGGAAATTGCGTAGATCATAAAGAACGGAACTACAAAGTAGAGTGCCTTGACCTGCCAGTCGTTCCGGATGCCGGTTACGGCAAACAACGGAATGAGCCACACCACATACCAGGACTGGATCATGGGTGCCAGCACCACAATCGCCGCGAATGCAAGCGTCAGTCGGCGGATCAGGCGGTCGTGCTCACCCCTGAAGATCAGCCAGGCGACGATGCCCACCGCCAGCAGCTTCCCGGCGTCGAACACCCAGCCGGCGAGGATCCAGCCGTCCAGCCCGAACGAGTTGGCCAGCGAGGCGACCACCAGTCCGATCAGCCCCACCGGCGCGTACCAGATGAAGATGCTGCCCGGGGCCGAGAGCCCGTTGATCCAGCCGAATCCGAAACCGTTAACCAGACTCATAAGAACCAGAAGCCCCAGGCTCAACGCTGCCGTCAGGGCCCAGTAGGAGAACTTGCGCAGCCAGCCTGCGTTCTTGCCGGCCCAGAGCAGCCCGATGAAGGGCAGGAAAACTATCGTGATGGGCTTGACGGCGATCGAGAGCGTGACCAGGACGATGCCCCGGACCACGCGGTGGGTCGCTGAGTAGTAGAGACCGGCAAGGGCCAGTCCAATCATGAGGGCATCGTTGTGGACGCTGGCGATGAAGTTGGTCAGGAAAAGGGGGTTGGCCGCCGTCAGCCACAAGGCGCGGTTTGGGTTGACCCCGTGCAGTTCGGCAAGTTTGGGTACATGAATCACGCAGAGGACCACCCCGGCAAGCGCCACCAGCCGGAACAGCATCACGCTGGCTTCAGGCTGGACGTTGGTGGCCCACACGATGAACTGTTCGATCCACAGGAACAACTGTCCGTACGGAACAGGGGCCTCGGTCCACATTTTGTCCGCGCCCAGCTGGAAGTAGTTGGATAACGCAGAAATGCCGTTCTCGTACGGGTTGAAGCCCTCCACCATCAGGCGGCCCTGGCCGATGTAGGCATAGACGTCGCGGCTGAACAGCGGCACGCTGAACATCATGGGCAGCCCCCAGGCGACCACAGCCATCAGCGTGGCCTTTCGGGCTTCTTCTCCCCAGATGCGGACACGCTGGCCCAGCCGGAGCCAGGCGCGGACCAGGAGCATCCCGCCGACGGCCAGCAGAACGATGGACAGGGCCACGCCCGCCGCTTCTGCCCGCATCCAGATGAACAGCGGCATCCGGCGGAGTTCCGAGACAGGGGCCAGCCAGCCCACTCCCAGGGAGCCAATCAGCATAAACATCGAGCCCGCGAATCCGGCCAGAAGCGGTGAGCGGGGATTGTCCACTTCAGCCCCCACCGCTGCAGCAGCGTCCGCGGACGCCAGTTCCCTGGCTGCAGGCACAGGCGCCGTCATCTCAGGATCGTCCAATCTCTTGGGTCTGCGCTCTTGGGTTTGCGCGGTTCTGCCCGGCGGGCTGCGTGGCCGGCCAGAGCGGTTACAACGACAGCAATTTGTCCCGCCGCGTACCCGAAATCCTAGCACCGGCAGGTAGCCGGGAGGTGTAACGGTAGGCTGGTCCGGTGCCTATATCTAACGAACGCATCGTCTGGATCGACTGTGAAATGACCGGTCTGGACATCAAGAATGACGCCTTGATCGAGGTGGCAGCCCTGGTGACGGACTCCGAACTGAACATCCTCGGAGACGGGGTGGACGTAGTGATAAAACCCGACGATGCCGCCCTGGCCCAAATGAACGACTTCGTCCGGGACATGCACACCAAGTCGGGGCTACTCAAGGAACTCCCTCACGGCATCACGATGGCCGAAGCAGAGGCAGCAGTCATGGAGTACATCGAGAAATGGGTGCCGGACCCCCGCAAGGCACCCCTGGGAGGCAACTCGGTGGGCACCGACCGTATGTTCCTTTCGCGCGACATGCCGTCCGTGGTGGAGCACCTGCATTACCGCGTGATTGACGTGAGCACCATCAAGGAGCTCTCCCGCCGCTGGTTCGCCAGGGCCTACTTCCAGTCGCCCGCCAAGAAGGGTGGCCACCGGGCCCTGGGAGACATCAAGGATTCCATCGATGAGCTCCGCTACTACCGCGAAGCCGTGTTTGTTCCGACGCCGGGCCCGGACAGCGCCACAGCCCAGCAAATCGCAAGGCGCATCGCCGCGGCCGGCGATGTGCAGCAGCCAAAAGAGTAATCTGCGCCACGTTTGCAGAAAATTTCGGTGAAATCAGCAAAAGTGGACGAAGCACCCCTCAAGAGCAGGTAAGCTATTTGAGTTGCCTTTCCAGAGAGCCGGTTCGCCGGTAATTTTGCAGGGCGCATGGTGGGCTTAGCTCAGTTGGCAGAGCGCCTGGTTGTGGTCCAGGAGGTCGCGGGTTCAACCCCCGTAGCTCACCCTCACAGGATGGTATTGACAGCCGTCCAGCAAGGAGGCCGCACCGGATTATCCGGTGCGGCCTCCTTTCTTTTGCACAAAGATAACGCCGAAGGACCGTGAGATGACTGTTCTGCCAATCACCATTTGGGGAGAGCCCGTCCTGCACCGCAGGGCAACCGAGGTGGAAGTGTTCGACGACGAATTGCGGACCCTTATCGCCGACATGTTCGAAACGAACGACGCAGCCAACGGCGTGGGCCTCGCGGCCCCGCAAGTGGGGGTTGGCAAGCGGATTTTTGTCTACAAGTACGCCAATGACGACGGCGCTCCCCCCACTGGCGTGCTGGTTAACCCGGTCCTCACCCTGTCGAAAATTTCCGGGGCTGTCCCCGACCCTGACGAGGAAGAGGAAGGCTGCCTGTCCTTCCCCAGCGGGCAGTACCCGCTGAAGCGCGCCGAATGGGCCCGGGTGGAGGGCTTTGACGGCTTCGGGCAGCCGGTGAAGTTCGAGGCGACGGGATGGTTCGCCCGCGTACTCCAGCATGAGTACGACCACCTTGACGGCAAGCTCTATGTCAACCGGCTGATGGACCGCTACGCGCGCAAGGCCATGAAGCAGGCTAAGAAAAACGGCTGGGGCGTTCCGGGGCTGACGTGGATGCCGGGTGTGGACCCGGATCCCTTCGGCCACTAAACCCGACGATGGCACGAGACTGGCTGCCTCATGCGGCAGCGACGCGAAGGTCAGTTGGCTGAGATGGTCCACTGGTCCGGGCAGGACCCAAGTACGCGTTTCATGGCGTCCTTCTCCGCCTCGGTGACCCATAGTCCATAGGCGGCCTTGACGGAGATTTGGCGGGCCACGTAGTGGCAGCGGATTGACTTGTTTTTGGGGAGCCAGGTAGCGGCATCGCCCGCGCCTTTCTGGCCATTGACCGGCCCATCCGCAGCAATGAGGTTCAGCGGATCGTTGGCAAGGCGCTGACGCTGGACCGCTGTGAGTGCCTGGGCACCTTTCTGCCACGCGTCCGCCAAGGGAACCACGTGGTCTATCTGGACCGCCCGGCTGCCCTCGGAGCCCCTGCGGAAGTCCATGAACTGTCCGAGGTAGGGCTCATGGAAGGAACCCGCAGCCACCCGGCACTTGGAGCCCTCGATAAAAACCACGCCGGTGAGGTCACGCCGCAGGATGTCGTTGCGGGTATCGCAGCCGTTGCGGTCGACGTCCTGCCAAGCCTGTCCGAAAGCCTCACGGTCGTAGTTATCCTTGGCAGCCCGTCCCTTCACGGCAATTCCGTCCAGCGCGGAGAGGGCAGTGCCTGAAGGCACCGGATGCACCGGCACAACGGGCTTCATCCACGCGGGATCGAAAACGGGAGCTTCCGTAGGCCCGGAGGCGGTGGGCTCTGCTACCGCAAACTGGCCGGCGGTAAAAAACCAAAACAGCGCACCCAGTGCGGAAACGGCAGCAACCGCCAGGATCCCCCACGCCTGCCGTGAACGACGGCGGGCGCGCCGGTACGCGGACCAGCTCACGGTCATGGTGTTCCTGGCCTTCCGGTAACGTCATGCACCAGAAGAGCCTAGGACAGCCGCCTGTCATTCCCGCCGATATCCACACTGTGGAGGGCGGGTCGAAGGTTGAACCGGGGAGCTATTGCTCCCGCATCACCCGCCGGAGGTCCTCCTCGGCGATGGCCAGGAGTCCCTCAAGCTGCCGCACCCGGTCTTGGGAGACGTCGCCCGTCTGGTAGCCCGCGCGGGCACCCTCAAGCAGCCGGACGGCTTCCTTGTGGTTGGCCTTTGCCACGTCCAAGGCGTGTTCCAGGGTGGTTTCGTGCTGGAGCGTCGAATCTTTATCCATGGCACAAGTGTGGTCCCGTTTCCCGGCTGATTCCAGCGAAATCAGCCGGGAAATCCGGAAGGGACCGGTGTTGGGGTCAGACCGAAATTGCGGCCAGGGCGGAAGCCGTTTCCTTGGCGGGGAAGGACGGCGGGTTCACGCCGGCCATTTCCTCCATAACGCGGACCACCTGGCAGCTGTAACCGAACTCGTTGTCGTACCAGACGTAAAGCACCAGGTTCTTCTCGTTGGAAATCGTTGCGAGGCCGTCAACGATTCCCGCACGGCGGGAGCCGACGAAGTCCGTGGAGACCACCTCGGGTGAGTCAATGTAGTCGATCTGCTTGCGCAGGTCCGAGTGCAGCGACATTTCCCGCAGGTACTCGTTGACCTCGTCCTTGGTGGTCCCGTTTTCCAGGCTCAGGTTCAGGATGGCCAGCGAAACGTCCGGGGTGGGGACGCGGATTGAGCTGCCGGTGAGCTTGCCCAGCAGTTCCGGCAGGGCCTTTGCCACGGCCTTGGCGGCACCGGTCTCGGTGATCACCATGTTGAGCGCTGCCGAACGGCCGCGACGGTCGCCCTTGTGGAAGTTGTCAATCAGGTTCTGGTCGTTCGTGAAGGAGTGGACCGTCTCGACGTGGCCGTGGACTACGCCGAACTTATCGTTGATGGCCTTCAGGACCGGGGTGATGGCGTTGGTGGTGCAGGAGGCCGCGGACACGATCTGGTCGGTGTCCTCAATGGTGCGGTGGTTGATGCCGTGGACGATGTTCTTCAGTTCGCCTTTGCCCGGCGCGGTCAGGAGCACCCGTGCCACGCCCTTGCTCTGCAGGTGCTGGGACAGGCCTTCCGCGTCGCGCCAGCGGCCGGTGTTGTCCACCACCAGGGCGTTGTTGATGCCATAGGCGGTGTAATCGATGGTGGCGGGGTTGTCCGAGTAGATGACCTGCACCTGGACACCGTTGGCGGTGATGGTGTTGGCAGCCTCATCGACGCGGATGGTGCCTTCGAACGAACCGTGCACGGAGTCACGGCGCAACAGGCTTGCGCGCTTGGACAGATCATTGTCCGAGCCCCGGCGCACCACGATGGCACGCAGCCGCAGGCCGTGGCCGCCGCCGGCCTTTTCAATCAGGAGGCGGGCCAGGAGCCGGCCGATGCGGCCAAAGCCGTACAGCACGACGTCGGTGCTGGTCCGGTCGTCGCCGCCGTGCTTGCCCACCACGTCTGCCAGTTCGGCGCGGAGGAATTCCTCCAGGGTGGCGTCGCCGCCCTCTTCCTTGAACTTCTGGTTCAGCCGGGCGATGTCGATCGCTGCCGCGCCGAGCTCCAGCCCCGCCAGGGTGTTCAGGAGCGGAGCGGTTTCCTCCAGCAGCAGTTCGTCCTTGCTCATCCTGCGCGCAAAACGGTGCGCCTTGAGGATGTTCATGGTGGACTTATTGATCAGGCTCCGGCCATGGATGCTGGTCACCACGTTGTTTTCGCGGTACAGCCGGCCGATCACCGGAATCATGGCCTCGGCAAGGGCCTCCCGGCCCATCCACGTATCAAGACAAGAATCTGACGTCTGGCTCACAGAAATACCTTCCTCGGTTCAGCCGCGTACGTCCTCGTACACGAATGTCGGCCACCTGATGATGTCCAGGGGCACCGGCACCTGCGGGATTTGGCCCCCAGGCGCCTGGATGTATGCAAAAGAAAACCGCCGGTTGCGAACGCAACTCCGGCGGAAGAACTCCTGCGTCCGCTATCCATTCTAAATTGGCAGACGGCCCCGGGGATGCCCGGGCTGCGTGAAATCACTCACACAGCAGATTCCCGCCGACCCGCCGGTATGGCCGTGTCAGTTGTGGATGGCGGAATAGAGGTTGAGGCTCGCGGAGAAAACCACCCACGAGAAGTAGGGCAGCACCAGCAGCCCGGCCCCTGTGTGAACCGGCCCGAACTCCAGGATGAGCAGCATCAAAACGGTTGCCAGGGTACAGATGACGGCGAAGGCAATCCACAGCGCAGCGGTGCCCAGAAGGGGGTACAGCGCAAAAAACGTAAACGGCCATGCCAGGTTGAGCAGCAGCTGCAAACCGTAGGTCCTTCGGGCCCGGCCAGCCAGCACGCCCTTGCGCCAGACCAGCCAAGCAGCCGCGCCGTTGCAGCCGTAAAGCGCGATCCACACACTCCGGAACATCCATCCTTCGGGCATCCACGGAGCTTGGGCGGACGTGGCAAACCAGCCGTTGGAATTGAGGATGATCGGGACGGAGGCAAGCATGCACACGGCATATGAAAGGGCAAGGAAACCAACAAGGGCAGCCACTTGCCTGCCCGGGGAAGGAATTCGCCTCGCGGCGTTTCCCGGGGCAGGTTGTCCATCAGTATCAGTGGGCACGGTCCAGCATCCCCAACCCAGCGTCCAAGGTCAAACCGGTTTAGTGGATGGGTTGACCGATACGCCGGGTTCTGTGCTCCCGCTCCGTTGCCAGTGCGGGAGTAGCGGCCATCCATCTACGAACGCCGTTGCCGGCGCCCTCCAGCGGCCTACCCGGACACTCGGGCGGGCAACCCTCAAACGTGTCCTGTCTGGCCTTGCTCCGGGTGGGGTTTACCTAGCCTTCCCGGTCACCCGGGAAGCTGGTGGTCTCTTACACCACCGTTTCACCCTTACCTGGTTCGTGCCGCTTTCAAAACGGCGCGATCCGGGCGGTCTGTTTTCTGTGGCACTGGCCTGCGGGTTACCCCGAGTGGGCGTTACCCACCACCCTGCCCTGCGGAGCCCGGACGTTCCTCGAGCCACTTGCGTGACGCGCGGCCGCCTGGTCAACCCATCCAGCTCCAGTCTACCGGCGCCCTGCGGCTTTCCCTCCGCCGGTAGGATCGGACGGTGCTGATTCTGCTTCCCCCTTCTGAAGGCAAGACGCCCGCGGTCCGTGGATCTGCCGTCGACTGGCCTTCCCTGAGTTTCCCGCAGCTGAACTCCTACCGGGCAAAGGTGCTGGACGCGCTGGGTACAGTGAGCGCCCACGAGGACGCCCTCGCGTTGCTGGGGGTCGGGGCATCGCTGAAGGACGACGTCGACCGGAACACCCGGCTCCATGCTGAACCTGCGGCTCCGGCGCACCGGATTTATTCAGGGGTGCTTTACGACGCTCTGGGCTACAAAACGCTTACCGCCGCACAGCGACGCAAGGCGGACGGGTCGGTACTCGTCATTTCCGCACTCTGGGGCGCCATCCGTTTCGGCGACAGCGTGCCGGCCTACCGGTTGTCCATGGGAACTGCACTGCCCGACGTCGGCCGCCTCGCCTCATTCTGGAAACCGCAGCTCTCCGAGGCGCTGGCGGAGTTCGTATCCGGGCAGCTGCTGGTGGACTGCCGGTCGAGCACCTATGCGGCAGCGTGGGCTCCCCCGGCTGAGCAAACCGTCAACGTCAATGTTTTTACGGAGGTCAACGGAGTCCGAAAGGTGGTCAGCCATTTCGCCAAGCACACCCGCGGTGAACTGGCGCGTCACCTCATGTCCCGGCGGGGCAAGGCTCCGGAGACGCCGTCGCAGCTCCTCAAGGCCAGCCGTGAAAAGTGGGAGGCCGAGCTAGTGGAGGGTTCAGCGCGGAAACCGCACGCGCTGAACATCATCCTGCCGGGCTAATTTCCCCGCCCCTCCCCCAACTGACTGGCAGTAAGTGTCGCTTTTGACCCTTCAAAACGGCACTGACTGCCAGCTACTTGGGTCAGGCCCACTCTTCGGAACGGACCAGGATGGCGCCGGAGTCAGGGCAGAAGACGATGTCGTCGGCGGGAGCTGCTTTGATCTCGGCGAGGTCACCGGGGCTCAGCTTCATTCCCGAGGCTTCGGACGTGCCGTGGAACAGTCGGGCCGCACCCACCCCGCGCTTGGCAAGGGTCTTTTCGTACACGGCCAGCATCCCGGCGTCGAGCGCGGCAGCGAACTCGGCGCGCTGGGTTCGGAGTCCACCGGCTTCGGCCTCAACTTCGGCCAGGGCTGCATCCAGCTCGGCGCGGATGCTGCCAAAGGATCCCTGGATGTCGTCCACGATTGCCTGCTGTTTTGCCTGCGTTGCCCGGAGCGAGTCGAGCCGCTCCAGAACCTCGAGCTCGACGTCCTCCAGGTCCGAGCGCCGCTTGTTCAGGGAAGCGATGTCCTTCTGCAATGCAACGAGGTCCTTGGACAGACCCGTCCCGCTGTTGAGCTTTGCCTCATCCCGTTCAATGCGCGATGCCACCTGCTCCACGTCCGCCTCGGCACGCTTCAGCTCGGCCTCGGCATCGTGCACCGCCACCTTCGCGGAGCCAAGCTCACCGTTCGCGACCGACAGGGCCGCTTCGAGGTCCTTGATCCGGGGATCGTTCTCCAGCGAGCGGCGGCGGTTGGCGAGGGACCTCAGCCGGGCGTCAAGCCCCTGCAGGTCAAGCAACTTCAACTGTTCCGCCGGTGCTGCCTTCGCCACTGTTACCTCCGCTTGATCCCTTCCGGCCGGGGCCGGGCACCTGGACGGCGCTTCCTCGACTCTAGCGCCTGGCCTGCTCCCCTGCCTCGCACGCCCGCCCGGGGCGCCCCGCACGCCAGGCTTAGCCCGGAGTCAGGATAAAATCCCAGGGGTCGCTGTTGGTGGTGCTGACCCGGATTTCGACGTCGTGGCCTTGGTCGGACAGGACGTTGCCCAGTGCTGCGGCAGCTGCCGGCAGCCACAGCCATTCGCTGGCGAAGTGCGATACGTCCACCAGGTAGGGCCGGCCGTTCAGGGACGCTTCCCGCGCCTCGGATGCCGGGTGGTGGCGCAGGTCGGCAGTGACGTAGACGTCCGCGTTGCTGGCCCGCACCTCGTTGAACAGCGTCTCCCCGGCGCCGCCGCAGACGGCAATCCTGCGCACCAGCCCGTCCTTGTCCCCGGAGACCCGCACTCCCCCCGCCACGGAGGGCAGGATGCCGAAGACCCGCGCTGCGAAATCCCCCAGGGTCATGGCATCTGCCAGGTCACCTACGCGCCCAATCCCCTCCTCAGGGAGCCCGTTGGCGGCCACCGTGAGCGGGGCGACGTCCTGCAGGCCCAAGGCGTCGGCGAGTACGTCGGATACACCCCCGACGGCGGAATCACCGTTGGTATGAACGGTCAAGAGGGCGGTGCCCGACTCAATCAGCCGATGGACGGCCCTGCCTTTGGGGGTGGTGGCCGCGACCGTGGTGACACCCTTCAGGAGCAGCGGATGATGGGTGATGAGGAGCTCCGCCCCCCACTCCACCGCCTCCTCGATGACCTCGAGGGTGGGGTCCACGGCAAACATCACACGGGTCACCGGAGCGGTGGGGTGCCCTGCCACCAGTCCGACCTCGTCCCAGTTCTCGGCCAGGGACTCAGGCCACAGTTCCTCCACAGCCAGGAGCAGCTCACCCAGGGTCGGAGCCTGGGGCCGGCCGTCCGCCGTCTCCTCCTCGGAGGGGGCATCGCCGTCGTGATTCTCCTGGCCGGTAACGTCAGTGTCCACAGGTTCCATAGTCTTAGTTTTACCCCATCCACGCCGCCCGGACCCCCGTTTGAAGCGGCGCCGCGAACCGGCGGGGAATCATCCCGCGCCGCGGACCATTGAAGAGGTCATGAAAACTTTTGTTTTAGGCGGAGGCTGCTTCTGGTGCCTTGACGCTGTCTACCAGAAAACCAAGGGCGTCACCGCAGTGGTGTCCGGCTACACCGGGGGCCACGATCCCCACCCGGACTACTACTCGGTCTGCAACGGCACCACCGGCCATGCCGAGGTGGTGGCGGTCACGTTCGACGAGGACGTGATCCCCGCGGAGGTCATCCTGGACATGTTCTTCGCCCTGCACGATCCCACAACGCTCAACCGGCAGGGGTACGACGTCGGCACGCAGTACCGCTCGTCCATGTTCTATGAGACGACCGAAGAGAAGATCCTGTTTGAGGAAGCCATCGACCGGAACCAGGCTCTGTGGGCGAATCCCATCGTTACCGAGGTCAGCCGGCTCCCCCGGTTCTACGTGGCGGAGGAATTCCACCAGAACTACTACGCCAAGCACCCCGAGCAGGGGTACTGCCAGGTGATAATCAACCCCAAGCTCGCCAAGGCCAGGAAATATTACTCTGCGTGGCTTAACGCTTAGCGGGCGTTACGCGGCCTCGTTAGGCTGACCTCAGTATTCACCCCTCAAAGATAGGCGTATGTACATGGCACGGATCTATGACGATGTAACCCAGTTGGTCGGCGGCACGCCGCTGGTGAAGCTCAACCGGCTCAGCGAGGGGCTGGATGCCACCGTCGCCGTCAAGCTTGAGTTCTACAACCCGGCCAACAGCGTCAAGGACCGCATCGGCGTGGCCATCGTGGACGCAGCGGAGAAGTCCGGCGCCCTGAAGCCCGGCGGAACCATCGTTGAAGGCACCTCCGGCAACACCGGCATCGCCCTGGCCATGGTGGGCGCTGCCCGCGGCTACAAGGTCATCCTGACCATGCCCGAGACCATGTCCACCGAGCGCCGGGTCATGCTGCGCGCTTTCGGCGCGGAGATCGTCCTCACGCCCGGCTCGGAGGGCATGCGCGGCGCCGTCGAAAAGGCCCAGGAAATTGTGGCCAACACCGAGAACTCCATCTGGGCCCAGCAGTTCGCCAACGAGGCCAACCCGGAGGTCCACCGCAACACCACGGCCGAGGAAATCTGGGCTGACACCGACGGCGCCGTAGACATCTTTGTCGCCGGCGTCGGCACCGGCGGTACCGTCACCGGCGTCGGACAGGTTTTGAAGGAACGTAAGCCCGGAGTCCAGATCGTGGCCGTGGAGCCCAAGGACTCCGCGATCCTCAACGGCGGCGCACCCGGCCCGCACAAGATCCAGGGCATCGGCGCGAACTTCGTCCCCGAAATCCTGGATACCAACGTCTACGACGAAGTCCTTGACGCCACCCTTGAAGACTCCGTCCGCGTTGCCCGCGAGCTCGGTGTCAAGGAAGGCATCCTGGGCGGCATCTCCTCCGGCGCCATCGTCTGGGGCGCCCTGGAGCTGGCAAAGCGCCCGGAGAACGCAGGCAAGCTGATCGTTGCCGTGGTCTGCGACTTCGGCGAGCGTTACATCTCGACGGTTCTCTATGACGATATCCGCGGCTGATTAAAACCGCCGTCCGCCCGTTTCCTGTAGAAAGAACTCTGTGGGCTTTATTGCAAGACTGAAGGAAGACCTCGACGCCGCCCGGTCCCACGACCCGGCGGCTCGAGGTTCTTTTGAGAACTTTTTCGCGTACTCCGGGCTGCATGCCATCTGGGTTCACCGCCTGACGCACCGCATGTGGCAAAACCCTGCCCTGCGGTTCCCTGCGCGGCTGCTTTCCCAGCTGGGCCGGTCCTGGACAGGCATCGAAATCCATCCGGGCGCCACCATCGGCCGCAGGTTTTTCATTGACCACGGCATGGGTGTGGTCATCGGTGAGACCGCCGAGATCGGGGAGGATGTGATGATCTATCACGGGGTCACGCTCGGCGGCCGCTCCCTTGCCAGAATCAAACGGCACCCCACCATCGGCGACCGCGTGACCATCGGCGCGGGTGCCAAAATCCTGGGGCCGATTACCATCGGCCGCGACAGTGCCGTGGGCGCCAACGCTGTGGTGGTTAAGGACGCCCCGCCGGAATCGATTGTTACCGGTGTTCCCGCCAAATGGCGCCACCGGGACGCACAGCGGGAAACCAAGCCCGCAGTGGACCCGGCTGAATACGACATCGAATACCGGATCTGACCCTCTAGGGGGTACAAACCGTACAAGCGGAAGGCCGGCAGTTCCAACTGGAACTGCCGGCCTTCCGCTTACCTGATGGTGGCTGCTAGTGGGTGTCCACTGCCTCGATCTCGGACTTGTCCTCTCCCCAGAGGGTGTGGAAGGTGCCCTCGGCGTCGACGCGGCCGTAGGTGTGGGCGCCGAAGAGGTCGCGCTGGCCCTGGATCAGGGCGGCAGCGACGCGCTTGCGGCGCAGACCATCGTAGTAGGCCAGCGAGGAGGAGAACACGGGCACCGGGATGCCCAGCTGGACAGCCGTAGCAACCACGCGGCGCCAGGCGGGAACGGCCTCCGCGATGGCCTTGGTGAAGGCCGGGGCGAACAGCAGGTTGGCGGGCTTCTCATCTGCGGCGTAGGCCTTGGTGATGTCCTTGAGCAGCTCGGCCCGGATGATGCAGCCGGCGCGCCACAGGGACGCGATCTCGTCCAGCTTCAGGTCCCAGCCGTATTCCTTGGCTGCGGACGTGAGCATGTCCAGGCCCTGGGCGTAGGAGACCAGCTTGGAGGCGTAGAGTGCCTGCCGGACGTCCTCAACGAAGGTCTCCGGGATTTCCACCGAAGCCTCGTTGCCGGCCAGGAGCTCCTGGCCGAGCTTGCGCTGGCCCGCCTGCGAGGAGAGAGCCCGTGCGAACACGGATTCTGCGATGCCGGAGACCGGGGAGCCCAGTTCCAGTGCGGAGATGACCGTCCAGCGGCCAGTGCCCTTCTGGCCGGCGGCGTCCACCACGACGTCCACGAACGGCTTGCCGGTCTTGGCGTCCACGTGGCCGAGGACCTCTGCGGAGATTTCGATCAGGAAGGAGGAGAGCTCGCCCTTGTTCCACTCGGAAAAGATGTTGGACTGCTCTGCCGGCTCGATGCCTGCACCGGAGCGCAGCAGGTCGAACGCCTCGCCGATAACCTGCATGTCGGCGTATTCAATGCCGTTGTGGACCATCTTGACGAAGTGGCCGGCGCCGTCAGTTCCCACCCAGGCGCAGCACGGTTCGCCGTCCACCTTTGCGGAGATCTTTTCCAGCAGCGGGCCGAGGGCCTCGTAGGACTCCTTGGAACCGCCGGGCATGATGGAGGGGCCGTTCAGGGCGCCCTCTTCCCCGCCGGAGACGCCGACGCCCACGAAGTGCAGGTCCTTCTTGGCCAGTGCGGCTTCGCGGCGGCGGGTGTCCTCGTAGTGGGAGTTGCCGGCGTCGATGATGATGTCGCCGGCTTCCAGCAGCGGTTCCAGTTGCTCAATGACAGAGTCAACTGGCTTGCCGGCCTTCACCATGATGAGGACGCGGCGGGGCTTTTCCAGGGAGTCCACCAGTTCCTGGAGGGTTTCGGTCCGGACAAAATCACCGTCCGTGCCGTGCTTTTCGAGCAGGGCGTCGGTCTTCTCCACGGACCTGTTGTGCAGTGCGACCGTGAAGCCGTTCCGCGCGAGGTTGCGGGCCAGGTTGGCACCCATGACCGCGAGGCCGGTGACACCGATGTGTGCAGACATCAAAACTCCAATTCATACTGTGCGTTGGATGTGCAGTGGCTCCCTTTGCGCGGAAGCACGGTTGCAGACCGAGGGTCTGAATAAAGCATATATATTCGGCGGGTCACGGGAAAGTAACGCCCACCTACTGGAACCTTTTGTGTCGCCGGCCGTCCAGGACGAAAGACCGGCGGAGCAAGGGCTCGCACTAGGCTTAGCTGCATGACCACCAGCCTGCACCACCGTGCCATCGAGAACCTGGGCACCCGCATTGTTGCAGGCAACCTCCCTGCCGGCCACGTGATGCTGGCGGAGCAGCTGGAGGATGAGCTGAAGGTGTCCCGGTCTGTCATCCGCGAGGCAGTCCGCGTGCTGCAGTCCCTCGGACTGGTGGAAACCACCAAGCGGGTGGGCATCAGGGTCCTGCCGCCCAGCCGCTGGAACCCCTTCGACCCGCAGGTCATCAGGTGGCGCCTGGCCAGCGACGCGCGTGGCGCCCAGCTGCGTTCTCTCGCGGAGCTGCGTGCCGCCGTCGAGCCCGCAGCTGCGGAACTCGCCGCCGAGAACGCCCCGGTGCCGCTGCGCCTGGAACTAGTGGATGTGGCCTACGCAATGCGCGACGCCGGACACAACGGCGAGGTGCCCCGCTTCCTTGAGCTGGACATCCAGTTCCATTCCCTGTTGCTCTCCGGTTCGGGCAACGAGATGTTCGCCAACCTGATGGGGCAGGTGGCCGAGACCCTTACTGGACGCACTGTCCACGGCCTGATGCCGGACCATCCGCACGAGGCCGCCCTGCAGTGGCACGTCGACGTTGCGGAGGCAATTGCCAGGGGTGACGCCCCCGCGGCGCGTCATGCCTCGGACCGGATCATGCGCCGGACCATGTCCCAGATGTCCGATACCTGGACGGAGCAGCCGCGCGTTTTTATTCCGGTGCGCCACTGAATTGAACGCCCCGCCAGGAGGTGCCGCCGGCCGGACCCTTTTCGATTGAGTCATCGGAGGCCTCCGCGCGCAGCAGCGACACGCGACGGGGACAACTTTCTTGTTTCCGGCAGTTCACGGTATATTCATTTCAGGCCCTCCACCGCGGCATCCCCCAATGGTCGCGGTGGAGGGTTTTCCAATGCCCGGATCCCCCTCGGACGCCCTGTCAAGCAGCGTCCGCGACTGCTTCGCGCAGGCGCCACCCGCCGCCCACACCGTCCCTTTCCAGCAGCATGGTGGTCAGCGCGGAGCCGCTATTGCCCCCGAGCCTCACTTGCACCTGCAGGACTTCGACGTCCACCCTGCTGTGGCCCTTCGGCATCCTCCGGTTGACTTCCCACCAGTTGACCCGCTCAAACCAGCGGACGGGCTCGGCCCCTACCGTCCATTCCCTGCCGTTGCTCACTACCGCCGACGGCATGCCATTGCTCCCCGTCCGCACCATCACGTGTTCCATGCCTGCAAACTACGGCAGGGCACCGACATTTCGGCCGGCGAAGACCGGGCAACGCAAAAACCCTGCCGCTTCCGCCTTCAGGCGGAAACAACAGGGTTTCCTTGTGGGTCCTACCGGGATCGAACCGATGACATCCACGGTGTAAACGTGGCGCTCTACCAGCTGAGCTAAAGACCCTAAACGGCTGAATCCGGCGCTTGAGCGTCGCAACCAACGAAAATAGACTCTACCGGACGCAGGCCGGGAAACGCGAATCGGCTCTGCCAGCGTGCCTGTGCAGCGTCCTGTCAGAGGGCTGGGAGCTCAGCGGCAAGCCAGCTCAGTGCTTCACTGACGCCCGCTTCGAGCTTTATCGTCGCTTTGTCATCGCCGCGCGTCTGCCCCCGGTTGATGATGATCACCGGCTTCCCGTCCCTGGCAGCGTGCCTGACGAAACGCAGCCCGCTCATCACCGTCAAAGAAGATCCCGCCACAACCAGCGCCCCGGCGTCGTCAACCATCCCGTACGCGCGTTCCACCCGCTCTTTGGGCACGTTCTCACCGAAATACACGAAGTCGGGCTTCAACGTTCCGCCGCACGCAGGGCAGACAGCCACCACAAAGCTGCTGATCAGCGCCTGGTCTTCAACCGTGGCATCTGCGTCCGGCGCCATTTCCACCAGGCCCGTTTCCGCTGCCCGGGGCAGGAACTCCGGGTTCAGCTCCTCCAGCACCCCCGCCAGCAGGCGCCTGGAATAAGTCCGGCGGCAGTCCAGGCACACCACCTGGTCATACCTGCCGTGCAGGTCAACAACGTTGACGCTCCCGGCATCCTCGTGCAGGCGGTCAACGTTCTGGGTGATCAAGCCGGTGAGATAGCCCCGCCGCTCAAGTTCCGCGGAAGCGTGATGGCCCTGGTTGGGATCTGCATGGCGGAGGTGGGACCAGCCGATGTGGTTCCGGGCCCAATAGCGCTGCCTGTTGGCGGCGTCCTTAGTGAACTCCTGGTACGTCATGGGAGTACGCGGAGGCGACCCGGGTCCGCGGTAGTCCGGGATACCCGAATCAGTACTCAGCCCAGCGCCCGTCAGCAGGGCGAAGCGGTTGCCGGCGAGGACGCCCCGAATCCGGAGCAGGATCTCAAGCTCGTCCGGGGAAGGCCGCGCCGCGGCCACCGGCGGCATGCTGGCGAAGCCTGTGAGGCCAACACCCGCCCGCCGCTGTTCCATGGGCGGTCAGACCTGCCCCAGGCCGGCCAAAGCCGCGCGGTATTCCTGGAGGTCCCGGGCCTGGCCGCGCGGGTTCACCACTGAATACCGGACAGTTCCGGCGGCATCGATGATGAATGTGCCACGCTTTGCCATGCCACTGTCCGCATCGAAGACGCCGTAGGCGGCAGCTACGGCACCGTGTGGCCAGAAGTCAGCCAGCAGGTCAAAGCCGTACCCTTCCTGGGCGCCGTACGCACGCAGGCTGAACTTGCTGTCAACAGACACAGCCAGGACCGTGGCATTGGCGTCCTCGAACATGGCCAGGTTGTCCCGAATCTCGCACAGCTCCCCGGTACAGATGCCGGAGAAAGCGAACGGATAGAAGACCAGGACCACATTCTGGCCGCGGAAGGATGACAGCCGGACCGGTTCGCCGAACTGGTTGGCGAGTTCAAAGTCAGGTGCCGGCCCGCCGACCGCGGGCACAGCTTGAGTGGCAGCGGCAAGCGCTGCCGTCACTTGTTTTTCCTGCTCACCAGACGGGCTGCGCTCCAGTCCTTGGAGACGCCTGCCGAGGTTGTTACGTGCAGGCCGGCCGTCGGTGCGGCCTCCTGGATGTCCGCCGGTGAGACGTACCCGGTCCTTCCGGACTTCGGAGTCAGGACCCAGACAACACCGGTTTCGCTGAGCGTGGTCAGCGAATCCATCAGGCTGTCCACCAGGTCGCCGTCGCCGTCGCGCCACCAGAGGATAACGGCGTCCGCCACCTCATGGTCGTCCTCATCCAGCAGCTCTGAACCCGTGAAGTCTTCAATGTCGTCACGCAAGTCGAAATCGACGTCGTCGTCGTAACCGAACTCCTGAATCAGATCCCCGTTCTTGAAACCCAATTTTTCCGCCACATTTACCGAAGTGGCGGCGTCGGCCTCGCTCACGTGTTCCTCCAATGCCTCGTACATGCAGTGCGCATAGTGATTTCCATTACTCCCAAGCCAACACCCTTTGTGCCTGCGCTTCAAGCTGACGCCCCCGGGATGGCGCATATTCTGCGTCACACCTGATGAGGCGAGCCCGCCGCGCAGCGGCTTTTCGTCACACAACCAGTATGACGGCGAAATACAGCAGAGCCGCCAAAGCCGCGGCTACGCATCGCGCTGACGTGAGAGTTAGAGTGGCAGGTGACAACTATGCCTGCGGGGCAACAACCCTGTAACTCCAATGCAGATGTAGGAATGCTAGGACCCTGCCCGGCACACATGACCGGGCTGTTGTAACCGATACGTCGCACACGGCGTATATACGCCGGGCGGTCACCCTGCCCGGCCTGAGTGCGCCATCAAATGCGCGCAAAGAGAGGTTGGACGTGGCTGCAGGAGAAGATACCTCCCATATCCTCAGCGGGTTGACTAACCAGCTGCCTGATCGTGATCCGGAAGAGACCGCCGAGTGGGTTGAGTCCCTGGATTCGTTGATCAGGGAACAGGGCACCGAGCGTGCCCAATACATCATGCGGAGCCTGCTGCAGCGTGCCGGTGCGCAGAGCGTCGGGGTGCCGATGGTGACCACCACCGATTACGTGAACACCATCCCGGTGGACCAGGAAGCTGCGTTCCCGGGCAACGAGGAGTTCGAGCGCCGGTACCGGGCGTACATGCGGTGGAACGCCGCGGTGATGGTGCACCGGTCCCAGCGGCCGAACATCGGCGTGGGCGGGCACATCTCCACCTATGCCGGGGCCGCGACGCTGTATGAGGTGGGTTTCAACCACTTCTTCCGCGGCAAGGACCACCCCGGGGGCGGGGACCAGGTCTTCTTCCAGGGCCACGCCTCCCCCGGCATGTACGCCCGGGCGTTCATGGAAGGCCGGCTCGGCGAGGAGGACCTGGACGGGTTCCGGCAGGAAAAGTCCCGGCAGGGCCACGCCCTGTCCTCCTACCCGCACCCGCGGCTGATGCCGGAGTTCTGGGAATTCCCCACCGTGTCCATGGGCATCGGGCCGATGAACGCGATCTACCAGGCCCAGTCCAACCGGTACCTGCACAACCGGGGCTTGAAGGACACCAGTGACCAGCAGGTCTGGGCGTTCCTGGGCGATGGGGAAATGGACGAGCCCGAATCCCGCGGCCTGCTCCAGCTCGCCGCGAACGAGAACCTGGACAACCTGAACTTCGTGATCAACTGCAACCTTCAGCGCCTGGACGGGCCGGTGCGCGGCAACGGCAAGATCATGCAGGAACTCGAGGCGTTCTTCCGTGGCGCGGGCTGGAACGTGATCAAGGTCGTCTGGGGCCGGGAATGGGATGACCTGCTCACCAGGGACACCGACGGGTCGCTGGTGAAGATCATGAACGAAACCCCCGACGGTGATTACCAGACCTACAAGGCCGAATCCGGCGGGTTCGTCCGCGAACACTTCTTCGGCAAAGACCCGGCGACGAAGGACCTCGTCGCGGACCTGACCGATGACCAGATCTGGAACCTCAAACGCGGCGGCCACGACTACCGCAAGGTCTACGCCGCGTACAAGGCAGCAACCGAATTCAAGGGCAAACCCACCGTTGTCCTCGCCAAAACCGTCAAGGGCTACGGACTCGGACCCCACTTCGAGGGCCGCAACGCGACCCACCAAATGAAGAAACTCACCCTCGACGACCTGAAGAAGTTCCGCGACCACCTGCGGATCCCCATCACGGACGAGCAGCTCGAAAAAGACCCGTACCAGCCCCCGTACTACCACCCCGGCACGGACGCCCCGGAAATCCAGTACATGATGGAACGCCGCGCCGCCCTGGGCGGTTCGGTCCCGGAACGCCGGTCCAAGCACGCCGAGATCACCTTGCCGGACGCCAAGTCCTACGAAGTGGCCAAGCGCGGCTCGGGCAAGCAGCAGGCCGCCACCACCATGGCCTTCGTGCGGTTGCTCAAGGACCTGATGCGGGACAAGGAGTTCGGCAAGCACATCGCCCCGATCATCCCGGATGAGGCGCGCACGTTCGGTATGGACGCGTTCTTCCCCACCGCGAAGATCTACAACCCCAAGGGCCAGAACTACCTCTCCGTGGACCGGGACCTCGTCCTGGCCTACAAGGAATCCCCCGCCGGCCAGCTGATCCACCCCGGCATCAACGAAGCCGGCGCCGTCGCAGCCTTCACCGCCGCCGGCACCGCCTACGCCACCCACGGCGTGCCCCTGGTCCCGGTCTACGTGTTCTACTCCATGTTCGGCTTCCAGCGCACCGGCGACGCCTTCTGGGCAGCAGCAGACCAGATGACCCGCGGCTTCATCATCGGCGCCACCGCAGGCCGGACCACCCTCACCGGCGAAGGCCTCCAGCACGCCGACGGCCACTCCCCGCTCCTGGCCTCGACCAACCCGGCAGTGGTCACCTACGACCCCGCCTACGGCTACGAAATGGGCCACATCATCCGCGACGGCCTCGAACGCATGTACGGGCCCGACTCGGAAGACCGGAACCTCATGTACTACCTCACGGTCTACAACGAGCCCATCACCCAGCCCGCCGAACCGGAGGAGCTGGACGTGGAGGGTGTCCTCAAGGGCATCTACCTGCTGGCCCCGGCAAAGATCGACGGTCCCCGGACCCAGATCCTGGCTTCCGGCGTGTCGGTGCCCTGGGCACTCGAGGCGCAGCAGCTCCTGGCCGACGACTGGGGCGTCTCCGCAGACGTCTGGTCCGTCACGTCCTGGAACGAACTGCGCCGCGACGGCATGGCTGCCGAGGAGGAAGCCTTCCTTAACCCCGGCCAGCCCGCGCGCGTCCCGTTCGTGACCCGGCAGCTCGAAGGGGCCACCGGCCCGGTTGTTGCCGTGTCGGACTACATGAAGGCCGTCCCGGACCAGATCCGCCAGTTCGTGCCGAACGAGTTCGCAACGCTCGGCGCCGACGGCTTTGGCTTCTCCGACACCCGTGCCGCAGCCCGCCGCTTCTTCAAGAACGACATCCACTCCATCGTGGTGCGTTCACTGGAGATGCTGGCCCGCCGCGGTGAGGTTGACGCGCAGGCACCGATGAAGGCGATCGACAAGTACCGGCTGCACAACGTCAATGCCGGTTCCACCGGCAACGCCGGAGGCGAGTCCTAGGACACGCACCTAACCTGCGGCGACCCCGCGAAGCGCGGACGACGGCGGCCCCCACCGAAAGGCGGGGGCCGCCGTCGTCCGTATTACGGCAGGGACCGGCTGTGACGCACAACCAACGGGATTGTAGCCTTTGCACAAATGGAGCTTGCCGGGCAGTGGCCGTATGCTCAAAGAATGCCAGCACCAGCCACCCCGTCCGCCAAGCGCAAACCGTCCACGCCGAAGGTCACGCCGGAGAAGTCCGAAACGCTCAAAAAGCTGCGGGCAAACGTGGGCCAGCTTTCCACCACCACCTTGCGGGAGTTGGAGAAATCCCTCCCCTGGTACGGCCGGCTCAGCTCGGATGAACGGTCCGCCCTAGGCATGGTGGCCCAGAACGGCATCGCCGCCTTTGTGACCTGGTACGAACGCCCAAGTTCCCCGTCCTGGATCCTTACCGACGTCTTCGGGACGGCCCCAACGGAACTGACCCGGTCCATCAGCCTCCAGAAAGCGCTGCAGCTGATCCGGATCGTGGTGGAGGTGGTGGAGGACCAGGTTCCGGTCATTGCTCCGGAAGCTGACCAGCCTTCCCTTCGTGAGGCCGTTCTACGCTATTCCCGTGAGGTAGCGTTCGCCGCGGCCGACGTTTATGCACGGGCGGCCGAATCCCGCGGCTCCTGGGACACCCGGCTGGAAGCGCTGATCGTGGATGCCATCCTTCGCGGCGAAAACACTGACGCCCTGCGCTCGAGGATCGCGGCCTTGGGCTGGAAGGCGCAGGAACGGTTCACCGTTATGGTGGGCAACTCCCCCTCCGAGCCGAGCGCCAGCTACGTCAGCGAGCTCCGGCGAATGGCAGGACGCTACGCGGAGGACGCCCTTGTGGGCATCCAGGGCGATCGCCTGATCCTGATCCTGGGCGGCGTTTCGGACCGGGAAACCGCCTACGTGAAGCTCAGTGACATGTTCGCGCCCGGCCCCGTGGTGTACGGGCCAGAAGCCGGATCCCTGCTGGAGGCCAGCGGCTCGGCCCAGTCCGCCTTCGCCGGCCTGACGGCAGCCCGGGCCTGGCCTTCCGCGCCCCGGCCGGTTGCCGCCGACGACCTGCTGCCGGAGCGGGTGATCTCAGGAGACGACGCCGCCCGCCGCTCGTTGGTCAAGAACATCTACCGCCCGCTCATGGCAGCGTCCAACGGGCTGGTGGAAACCCTTGGAACCTACCTGGAACTGGGCCATTCCCTTGAGGCAACAGCCCGCGAACTCTTTGTCCACGCCAACACCGTCAGGTACCGGCTGAAGCGTGTCTGCGACGTCACGGGCTGGGATCCGCTCCTCCCGAGGGAGGCGTTTGTCCTTCAGGCAGCGCTTGTGGTGGGCCGCCTTTCCGCCCCGCCCAAGGCTGCTGTTGAGCGTCACCCGGCACGGAACCAGCCCTAAGGCGTTGTAGACTTCCTACAACCTGACCCCGTGAGCTTGGTGCGGACAAACACCGCTGAATCACACAGTAATTTGGAAAGCTGGTTACGTGCTTGCAATAGTCTGCCCTGGACAGGGCTCACAAACCCCGGGTTTTCTGGCCCCCTGGCTGGAACTGCCCCCGGTGGCAGGCCAGCTGGCCTCCCTGAGCGACATCGCAGGCATCGACCTGATCGCCCATGGGACCACCTCGGACGAGGAAACCATCAAGGACACTGCCGTGGCGCAGCCCCTGATTGTTGCCGCCGGGCTGGTGGCCGCAGCTTCCCTCTTCGACGTCGAGCTCAGCTCCCTGCCGGTCATCCTGGCGGGCCATTCCGTCGGTGAAATAACCGCTTCGGCCCTTGCCGGCGTCCTGACGGAGCAGGAAGCCATGACCTTCGTCCGCGAGCGTGCCAACAGCATGGCATCCGCCGCGGCCGTCACCCCCACCGGCATGAGTGCCGTGGTGGGCGGGGACCCGGCAGAGGTGCTGGCAGCCATCGAAGCGGCCGGCGCCACCCCTGCGAACGTCAACGGCGCGGGCCAGACCGTGGCCGCGGGCACGTTCGACCAGCTGAAAGCCCTCGCCGAAAACCCGCCGGCGAAGGCGCGCGTCATCCCGCTGAAGGTGGCAGGCGCGTTCCACACCAGCCACATGTCACCTGCTGTCACCGCCCTCACGGCACTGGCGCCCGCGCTGAAGCCGCAGGCGCCGAAGGTACCCCTCCTGTCCAATTACGACGGCGGACCGGTCACCGATGGCGGGGCCGCCGTCGGCAGCCTGATCGCCCAGGTGTCACGCCCGGTCCGCTGGGACCTGTGCATGGAAAGCATGGTCGAGCGGGGTGTGACCGGCGTGATCGAGCTTGCTCCTGCCGGAACGCTCGCCGGGCTGGCCAAGCGCGGCATGCCCGGCGTCAAGACCGTTGCGGTCAAGACCCCCGATGATCTTTCCGCCGCCCTCGCGCTCTTCGCAGAACTGGAGGGCAACGCATGAGCGTTCCCACACTGAAACAGGCTCCCCTTCAGGAACACACCCGGATCCTCGGCCTCGGCGCCTACCGGCCGGACATCATCGTCACCAATGAGGATGTCTGCCAGTGGATCGATTCCTCCGATGAATGGATTCGGCAGCGGACCGGAATCGTGACGCGGCACCGTGCGGCCGCCGACGTCAGCGTCATCGATATGGCCGAGGGTGCTGCCCGTGAGGCCATGGAGAAGGCCGGAGTTGAAGCATCAGACCTCGGTGCCGTTATTGTTTCCACGGTCACCCACCCTTACGCCACGCCGTCTGCCGCCGCGAGCCTGGCAGACCGCCTCGGTGCCACCCCCGCACCTGCCTTTGACATCTCTGCAGCGTGCGCCGGCTACTGCTACGGCATTGCCCAGGGCGACGCACTCGTCCGTTCAGGCGCCGCGAAGTACGTCCTGGTGGTCGGCGCAGAGAAGCTGTCCGACGTTATCGACAACCGGGAACGCACTATCTCCTTCCTGCTCGGAGACGGAGCCGGCGCCGTCGTCATCGGCCCGTCCGAGACTCCCGGCATCGCACCCTCCGTGTGGGGATCCGACGGCAGCAAGTGGGACGCCATCGGGATGACCCGGTCCATGCTGGATGTCCGCGACCTGGGCATGGCTGCCCGGCAGTCAGACTCCACAGGTGACCTTGCCCTGCTCGAAGAAGCCCAGGAGCTCTACCCCACGCTGCGGCAGGACGGCCAGACCGTATTCCGGTGGGCAGTCTGGGAAATGGCAAAGGTGGCCCAGCAAGCACTGGAGGCCGCCGGCGTAGAAGCCGAGGACCTTGTGGCGTTTATCCCCCACCAGGCCAATATGCGCATCATCGACGAGATGGTGAAGAAGCTGAAGCTACCCGAGACGGTTACAGTGGCACGGGACATTGCCGACGCTGGAAACACCTCTGCGGCATCCATCCCCTTGGCCACACACCGGCTCCTGGCGGAGAAGCCGGAACTCAGTGGCGGGCTGGCCCTCCAGATCGGCTTCGGCGCCGGGCTGGTCTTCGGCGCGCAGGTAGTTGTCCTTCCCTAGGAACGCCCCCAACAGGCCGCAACCGCGTCCTGGACCATTTCCGGCAGCCCCTGCCGGCAATACAAGAAAAGGAGCCATCAATGGCTAGCAACGAAGAGATCCTGGCCGGCTTGGCTGAAATCGTCAACGAGGAAACCGGCCTGGCCCCGGAGGCCGTGGAGCTGGACAAGTCCTTCACCGAGGACCTGGACATCGACTCCATCTCCATGATGACCATCGTGGTCAACGCTGAAGAGAAGTTCGGCGTGCGCATCCCGGACGAAGAGGTCAAGAACCTCAAGACCGTCGGCGACGCCGTGAGCTTCATCGCCGGAGCACAGGCCTAGCCAAGGCTTTAGCCGTCTATCGGCTTGGCGGGCTGCCGGTTCGGATGACCGGACCGGCAGCCCGCCGCATTTTTCCGGCACCCTGCTCCCAGCGGAGCGGTGCCGACCATCAATACGCGGGACCCTCCGGTAAGCCGGAGCCGGAATCCCCACCGACGAAAGAGTGATCCCATGACACGCAAAGTAGTCATCACCGGTCTGGGTGCCACCACGCCCATCGGCGGCGATGTACCCACGATGTGGAACAACGCGCTCAAGGGGGTCTCCGGTGCCCGCACCCTGGAGGACGACTGGGTAGCGAAGTATGAACTTCCCGTCCACTTCGCCGCCCGCTGCAGCACGCCCGCCCTCGAGGTACTCAGCCGGGTTGAGGCCAAGCGGATGGACCCCTCGACCCAGTTCGGCGTTATCGCCGCCCGTGAGGCCTGGGCCGACTCCGGTATCACCGACTTCGACAAGGACCGGTTGGCTGTTGCGTTCGCCACCGGCATCGGCGGAGTCTGGACCCTGCTGGACGCCTGGGACACGCTGAAGGAAAAAGGCCCCCGCCGCGTCCTCCCCATGACCGTTCCCATGCTGATGCCCAACGGTGTTGCCGCCGCCGTCAGCCTGGACCTCGGCGCCCGCGCCGGAGCCCACACCCCGGTTTCCGCCTGCGCCTCCGGCACCGAAGCCCTGCACCTGGGCCTGGACCTGATCCGCTCAGGCAAGGCAGATGTGGTGATGTGCGGCGGCGCCGAAGCAGCCATCCACCCTATGCCGTTGGCCGCGTTCGCATCCATGCAGGCGCTGTCACGCCGCAATGACGACCCCCAGGCAGCCTCACGCCCCTATGACCTGGGCCGCGATGGCTTTGTGATGGGCGAGGGCGCAGGCGCCCTGGTCCTCGAAGCCGAAGAACACGCCCTGGCCCGTGGAGCCCGGATTTACGGTGAGCTCGCCGGCACCTCCGTTACGGCTGACGCATACCACATCACCGCTCCGGACCCTGCAGGCCTTGGCGCCACCCGCGCACTCAAGGCAGCCATGTTTGATGGCCGCATCCAGGCAGAGGACGTGGTGCATGTGAACGCCCACGCCACCTCGACTCCCGTCGGTGACAAGCCCGAGTACACCGCACTGCGCGCCGCACTCGGCAACCACATCGACAACGTTGCGGTCTCCGCCACCAAGTCGCAGATGGGCCACCTCCTCGGTGCATCCGGTGCCGTGGAGGCCGTGCTCACAGTGCTGGCCGTCTACGACCGGAAGGCCCCGGTCACGATCAACCTTGAGAACCAGGATCCGGAGATCCCGCTCGACGTCGTCACCTCCGCCCGCGACCTGCCCGCCGGCAACATCGTGGCCCTGAGCAACTCCTTCGGCTTCGGCGGACACAACGCCGTGGTGGCTGTGCGCAGCGTTTAGTTCCTCCCGGGGGTTGCCGCCCCTACGCAAACAGGAGGCCCCGCCGGTTGGCGGGGCCTCCTGTTGTGCTATGGGGATTGATTCCTGGTTTTACTGTCGGCCGATGTTTCCCCGTTGCCGAATTACGACCGCGGCGGGCGGGTATGGGCCCGTCAGCCCACCTGGTGCAGCCAGCGTACGGGAGCGCCCTCTGCAGCATGCCGGAAGGGCTCAAGCTCCTCATCCCAGGCCTCGCCAAGAGCCAGGGACAGCTCGTGGTACACGGCAGCGGGATCACCTGCGCCCGACTCATAGGCGTAACGGATCCGATCTTCAGAGACCATGATGTTGCCGTGGACGTCGGTGACGGCGTGGAAGATACCCAGTTCGGGCGTGTGCGACCAGCGGCCGCCGTCAACACCCTGGCTGGGTTCCTCGGTGACCTCATACCGGAGGTGGGCCCAGCCGCGGAGGGACGAGGCAAGCTGAGCGCCCGTTCCGGGCGCACCGGTCCAGGACAGCTCGGCCCGGAACATTCCGGGCGCAGCAGGCTGAGGGGTCCACTCAAGATCCGTCCGCTTATCCACGACGGAGCCAATGGCCCACTCAACGTGAGGGCACAAAGCAGTTGGGGCTGAGTGAACAAACAGCACACCTCGGGTCATTGCAACAGACATTCCATCCTCCATAGCTCTAGGTACGTCTTCCCCAACGACCTCTGCCTGGATGGAACTGCTGTGCCCTGCATACGGGGCTGCTCCCTGCCATATATTCAGTTGTTCAGATTGAGCAGTGTCCGGACTTGCTGGTCCGCACGAAGCAAAGGAGCTTCAAGCGGGACTTGAAAGTTGCCGGACGTGATTCTCATTGTGCCGTACACCGCGTAATTACGCCAGTGCGATTCGCGATTGGTACAAGCCCTGTGACGATCAGCCGTCAGGCCCTGGGATGCGCCTGCTGGTAGCTGTTTCGCAGCCGGTCCACAGAAACATGTGTGTAGATCTGGGTAGTGGCCAGGCTGCTGTGGCCCAGAATTTCCTGGACGGCACGCAGATCGGCGCCGCCATCCAGCAGGTGGGTGGCGGCCGAGTGCCGAAGGGCGTGCGGACCTGACGCCGAAGTATCACCCAGGGCCTCCAGGAGTTTGTTGACCAGCTCCCGGACCTGGCGCTGGTCCACCCGGCTGCCCCTGGACCCCAGAAAGAGGGCCGGGCCGCTGGCGTCCCGAACCAAGAGCGGCCGGCCGCGCCGCAGCCAGTCGTCCAGGGCCAGCGCCGCCGGCACGCCGTAGGGAACGGTGCGTTCCTTGTTTCCTTTGCCGACAACACGCAGGGTGCGGCGGTCCGGGTCCAGGTCGTCGATGTCCAGTCCTGCGAGCTCTCCAACGCGGACGCCTGTGGCATATAGCAGTTCGACGATGGCCCGGTTTCGGACCGGCAGCGGCTCACCGCCCGCGGCGGCTTCCTCCAGGGTGGTCAGCAGTCGCCTCAGCTGCTGCGACTGCAGGACTCCGGGCAGGGTGCGTTCCCGTTTCGGAGCCTTGAGCCGCAGCGACGGGTCGGAGTCGATGCGCTCTTCCCTGAGGGCCCACGCTGTGAATGCACGGGCGGTGGCCGCCCGGCGGGCAAGCGTGGAGCGGGCGACACCCGCCTGGCTCTGTGCTCCCAGCCACCGCCGAAGGGTTCCGAGCTCGAGGTCCTCCAACCGGGTGGCGCCTTCGGAAGCGGCGTGGGCCAGGAGGCTGCGCAGGTCCCCCAGGTACGCCCGCAGGGTGTGGGCGGACATGGCCCGCTCCCCCGACAGGTACTGGGAGAAGGCATCCGATGCCCGGCTCAGCTCCCGCGGCAATTCCTTGTTCTCCACCTTCCTACTGTCTCAGGTGTTGCCGGGGTTCAGGTGGCTGACACGGCACGCATTACGCACCGGTGCTTTCCTGCCTGCCATCGGTCATCAGGTTGCCTTGCCGCGTTTCCAGCCGCCTCTTTCGGACACGGCCAGCCCGAGCAGCCCGAGCCGCCCCAGGCCCGCGCGGACGGATTCCTGGCTCAGGCCGGCGACAGAGCACAGTTTCCCGACCGATGTGGTGGAGCGAAGGGGCAGTGCGTCCAGGAGGATCAGGTCTTCCAGCGTCAGCCCGTCCTGGACCTCCGTTCCTGCCTGGCGCTGATGTGGAAGCCCCGTTCCACTGGGCGCTGCAAGCTCCACAATTTCTGCTGCGTCTGTAACGCAGACAGCGCCGCCGTCCCGCAGAAGCCGGTGGCAGCCAGCCGAGTTTGCGCTGTGCACGGAACCGGGGACAGCCCCCACAGCCCGGCCAAGCGTTTCGGCGTGGTGGGCAGTGTTAAGCGCTCCGGACCGCCACCGTGCCTCGACCACGACAGTCACCGCAGACAGGGCCGCGATGAGCCTGTTCCGCTGGAGGAAGCGGTAGCGGGTAGGCGCCGACCCGGGCGGGACCTCCGCGATCACCGCGCCCTGGTTGCAGACGGCGCGGAGGAGGTCCTCATTGCCAGATGGGTAGAAGCGGTCCACTCCCCCGGCCATCACAGCTATGGTTGGCATTTCGCCCGACCCGCCCGCCAGCGCGGCACGGTGGGCATGGGCATCAATGCCATAGGCCCCGCCAGACACGACCGTGAGACCGCGCTGCGCCAGGGAATAGGCAATGTCGCCGGTCACCGAGGCGCCGTAGCTGGTGCTGTCGCGCGACCCGACCAGGGCGATGCATTTGTCCGCGCCGGGAAGGGGTTGTTCCTGCCCCCGCCACCAGAGACAGATCGGTTCCTGTATACCAAGGTCGGACAGCTGCCCTGGCCACAATTCGTCCGAGGGGATAAGCAACCTGCCGCCCAGCCGTGCCATGGTGGCCAGGTCCCGCTCCGGGGCCAGGTCCGGGATGCGGGGCTGCCACCGTTTTAATGCTGCCGCCATCCCGGCCCAACTAGTGGCGGAGCCGCTGTCCGCGAGCAGCGCGGTGATTTCCTGCTCCAGCTCAGGACCGGCCGCAGCCTGTCCGGTGGCTATCCGAAGGGCATCGACTGCGCCGCACACCTGCACGAGGGCCAGGCCTGCTGCGTCCTGGGGCTCCATGAGCCGGGCAAGCGCCGCACGGGAAAGTCTTTCGGTGTCCTCTGCCGTTCCCTTCATGCGGCCACCGCCGCTGCCTGCCGCAAACCCAGGGCCTGGCCAATGTCGTTTACGTCTGGTCTCTCCCGGTGACCCAGGTCCGCCAGGGTCCAGGCCAGACGCAGTACCCGGTCGTAGCCACGGGCAGTAAGGACACCACGCTCCAGTGAATGGTCCAGGATGCGGGTGGCGGCCGGCGGAAGCCGCAGCTCTCCGCGCAGCACACGCCCCGGCACCTGCGAGTTCGTTTCCAGGCCAAAGGGTGCCAACCGCTCAAGCTGCCGCCCGCGGGCATTCCGGACGCGGGCGGCAATTGAAGCGGTATCCTCTTCCGCACCTGCCTGGCCAAACTCGGCGAGTGACACCCTCTCCACCTGAAGCTGGATGTCCACCCGGTCCAGCAACGGCCCGGACATCCTCGCCAGATAGCGCCTGCGCATCACTGGCGTGCAGGTACAGTCCAGCCCTTTGCCGGACGCCTTGCCGCACGGGCAGGGGTTGGCTGCCAGGACAAGCTGGAACCGGGCCGGATAGGCAGCGGTCCCCGCGGAGCGGTGGATCACCAGCTCGCCGCTCTCCAGCGGTTGGCGCAGCGCATCCAGCACGCGGCGCTCATACTCCGGCGCCTCGTCAAAAGTATTGACGGCATACCCCGGAGGGCTCATAATCATGCGCGGAACTGAATATATGCATAGCCAACGAATTGCCATCTACGCCAGAATCAGCCGCGACCGGGTCGGTGCCGGTTTGGGCGTTGCTCGCCAGATTGAAGACTGCCTGAAGCTTGTTCAGCAACTTGGCGGAGAAGTGACGGCAACGTACGAAGACAATGACATTAGCGCCTATAGCGGCAAACACCGGCCGGGATATCAGGCCCTTCTAAAATCGATGCGCAACCGTGAAATAGATGCAGTCGTCGTGTGGCACGGTGATCGTCTCCATCGCTCAATGGGAGAACTAGAAGAGTACGGAGCAGTCTCTGAGAACATACCTACATATACCGTGCGCTCTGGCCCTATCGATTTCACCACTCCAACCGGAAGACTTATCGCACGCCAACTGGGTGCCGTAGCCAGTTACCACGTCGAGCACTCCATTGAGCAGCTGCAAGCCAAGAAGCTCCAGAGCGCCCGGGCTGGACTACCGTCGGGTGGCAATAGAGCATATGGCTGGAACCAGGACGGCATGACGCTCAATGAAGACGAAGCACCTGTGGTCAAGGAGATCGTTCAACGCTTCATAAACGGGGACTCGTGGCGGAGCATCGCAATGGACTTGAATGAGCGAGGTATCCCCACCGCCAAAGGCGATAAGTGGGCGGCGATCAACGTCAGCAATGTCGCCAAGTTGAAGCGGCATTACGGCATCCGTCAGCACAACGGTCAGGAATACAAGGCCGCTTGGACTCCCCTACTGAGCCATGAGATATGGGAAGACCTTCAGCTCGCCATCAAGAGGGGTCAGGCTGTATTCGGCAAACGAAGCTACGCACGAAAGCACCTGCTTACCGGCTTCATCTTCTGCGGTGTCTGTGGAAACAAGATGAGCATCATCAATGCCCAGAAACGAGACGGCAGCTACTCCCCGGCCTTCAACTGTCGGAAGAAAGACCACCGCGGACAGGAGGTTGGCTGCGGCAAGGTGAAGCGTAAGAAGGACCCAGTAGAGGATCTGGTCATCGACTGCATCATGTATCGGCTGGATACGCCCGAACTGAGCGAGCTGCTGGCAGGGGACGAATCAGCGACGCCTGCGTTGAAGCAGCTTATGCGTGACCACGAGCTTCAAACGCAACGCTTGCAGGAAATTCTGGCGCTCTATTCAACCGGCGACATGGACTTCAGCGAGTACAAGACTGCCAAAGCTAGCGCACAAGCACGTTTAGAGACGCTAGGACTCGAGCTAGAGCGACAGACAAGCAAGCGCGCCATCGCCAATATCCCGGCCGGCCAGACAGTGCGAGAAGCATGGGAGAAGTCAGACCTCATGTGGAAACGTCAGCTGGTCGACGCTCTCATCGAGAAGGTGCTCATTTACCCGAAGCAGCCGGGTGACGGGAAGGCCAAATATAAGCAGTGGATTTTCAATCCCGACCGCGTCGAGATCATTTGGAAAGCGTAGCTACCTGCCCCTGTAGCTCTTCAACCAGCTTCTCAAGACGTTCCACCCGTTGTTCGAGCGTCTCCTTCTTATCCAGCAGCTCATCGTGGTTGATGAAAAGTGAACCCGCTAGTATCTGCGCGCCGACTTCTTCGTGCCGGATCAGCGTTCGATAGCTAACGTTTTTTTGCTTACAGAACCGGTTGCGGCGCTCAGTCAAATTCAGACCATCTCCGCCTAGGCCCAGGGCGTTGCGCAATGTCTCCTTGTACTTGCTATCCGGCGGCAGCCTGACGAGACCACGGAAGATCAGCTTTATCAGTTGCTTCTGGTCGTCAACTTGAAAGAGCTCGATCATGCCAGCCGGTACGACGACATCTTCCGCTGACCCAAGAACGCCAGAGCCTTGGAAAAGGAGCCGCAGGGCTTCGGCCCACTCCTTCGTCTTTTGAATGTTCTCGTCACGGATACTGCGCTGCTCTTCTGAAATTTGCACTTCAACTCCTTAGGTGTCGGTAGTTGACACCTATCTTACATGCCAGATACTGTCATGTCACTGACACCCCCAATAAGTGTCACCCTCTCCGGAGGTTATCACTGGAGCTAGTGGAAGCGAGTAAGCCGTGAACATCAGTACAGCAGTAGCTCTCTCTTTATCCGGAGGACTTAGTGACGCGGAGGGCATGGCGATGCTCACCGGGGTCTTCGTTTTCCTTATCGTCATGTTCCTCCTCCTATTCGTGTTGACTTGGGCCATCGTGAGCCGCAACCGCAAGCAAGCGAAGCTCAACAGGGCGGTCTACGACTTCTATAGCCGGCAGTTCAAGGGTGCGAGCAACGACGTGAAGGCGTGGTGGAAGCGATGAACTTTTTCAATAGAGTGTCAGCCGTTACCGGCGATCAGGTGAACCAGGCGTTCAGTGATGCTATGGCTTACGTTGCCGGAGGGATCTGGACAATCATCAGCCCCTATGTGGCAGCAGGGATCATCCTTTGGCTACTGATTGTGGGAGCAAAGGCAATCTCAGGTCGCCGTCGTTAGCTAGTCGAAAAAGTCACGTTGTGTCAAAGTAAAAGTGGCATGACGTGGCTTTTTCTTTACCCAAATTCAATCCACCACTTGGGAGGGTTTGATGGGACTGATTAAGCCACAGTCCGAGTACGACAAAGAGCGCAAGATTTACATTGTGAGGTTTCCTGGTGAGCTACCAGTAGACGCAGTGCAAGCGATGTTCCGAGTCATTCACACCACGCTTCCTCTTGCTACGTTCGCCTTCATCACGGGACGCCCGAGTCTCGTCATTGAAGCGTGGGCACGCAATGGAAGCATTGAGTTCCGCTTGCTCGTTCCCTGGCAGTTTGCCGAACAGGTCACAAGCCAGATACGTCATCAGGTGCCCGGCAGCGTCATTGAAGATGACGTCTCACGGCCGCGCAAGGCCTGGACGCACGTTGAAGAGATCGCCCTGTCGGATAGCACGCGCACCTTGAACGTCAATGCCCCCGAGATCATCTCCAAGGACATACTGACCAACTTGGCGCACGCCCTTGGGGACGGGGAAGCTGCTCTTCTGCAATGGGTTATTGCGCCGGCTGCCCTTCAGCGAAAGCCATCAGCCGAGCACCCGGTTACTTCTACTAGGCATGGCATCTTGTCCGAGATGCTGGGCCAAACAGCAAGCCGCGAAGAAGTTGAGGATCGTCGTAAGAAACTCGACTACGAGTGCTATGAGGTGATTGCTCGTGTTGCAGCTCAAGCCAAGACTGACGCTAGAGCAAGGTTCCTTACTGACGGCATCTTCAAGGGTATGAAAACAGCTAACAGTCACAACGCATGGCTCGTAGCCAAGAAGCCCATAGGTGACCTCGACCTTCATCAGGACGCAGTGAACAACGCTTCGACGCCCTGGCGTTTGCCCTCCCTCCTCAACGTCCCGGAGTTGGCCGCGCTTGCCGGCTTCCCTCTTGGAACACCATCTATTCCAGGTCTCCCCCGTATGCAGGGCAGGCAGTTCTTCGCAACGGAAGAAATTGCACGAATCGGTCGAGTGCTTGGCACGAGCAACCACACCAGCCAGAAGGGCCGCCGAATCGCACAGGGTTACGGTGTCAGGGAGATCCTTCATGCTCATATCGGCGGCAAATCTGGAACTGGTAAATCGGTACTGCTCGCTAACTCTGCAGCTCAGGACATGGCTAAGGGCTACGGCGTAGTCATCATAGATGCGAGCAACAGCAACTCGTCAGAGACGCTGTTCAACCGGACACTCAACTACGTCCCATTTGAGCGGCTTGATGAAGTGGTCATATTGAACCCGAGCAATTCGGTTGATAACCCTGTCGGCTTCAATCCCCTCGATCAGGGCAACGCGCACATGCTTGTTGACCAAGTGTCCGCGCTGTTTCAACAGCTCTACCCCGACAGCAAAGGCGTCTGGACCCGAGAGCTCATTCACCACGGCCTCTACGCGCTGATTGAATACGGCAACGCCACGCTGATAGATCTTCTGCCTCTGATTCGGCCGCGGACGCCCGAAGAGATTACATGGGCTAGGTCAGTTGTGAACTCTGTGAAGGATCGGCAAATCAAGTTCTTTATGGAGGACTGGATGAACCTCAAAGAAGAAGAACGCCGCATGAGGTCGCAGCCTCTATATGACCGCCTCTGGCAACTGAATAGCCGTCCTGAGATTCACAACATACTTGGGCAGTCCCAGTCTGGCTTCAACATCAAGGATGTGCTGCTTGGCAACAAGATCCTCCTGGTGAACCTTGCCGGCCTGCCTGAAGACACAGCAGGCCTGCTCGGCACACTTCTTTTCCAAGCCCTTTGGACTGAAGATCAGAATCTCACCCCGGATAAGCACAACTTCGTCTACCTCGATGAGTTGCAGCAGATGACCAAGATCGACGTTGGTCTGGACGACATCCTGGCTCGCGGTCGAAAGCACAAGTTCACGCTGACCACGTCGACGCAGTTCATGGACGACAGCGACAAGATCGACAAGAACACGCGCTCGGCCATCCTCAACAACACCGGTACCAAGGTGCTGTTTGAAAGCACGGCTAAAGAGGCTCGTATGTGGCTCAACTCCATCGGTTCTTCTCACGTCACCGAGACTGACATCACCGCGCTCAAGAAGTACGACGCCATTGCCTGGATAGCCAACGAGCGAGGAACTGGTGATCCAGTAACCTTCACCGCCTTGGCGCCATTCCCGTCCACGGGCACCGCCGATAGGGCTGTTCATCTATCTGGCATCAAGCACGGTACGCCTATCGCCAAAGTCCACGAGGACATCGACGCTCGGCGTCGAGCTCGCGTTGATGAGACGAAGCGTCACCCTCATATGGGTAGGCGCAAGGTAGACCACGGCGAATAGAAGAAGCCCTGCCTCACGTTCGAGACAGGGCTTCTTCATGGTGAAACTAGTGAGCGTCTTGGTACGCCTTCAGGACATCACCACTGATACGGCCGCGAGGATTCACTTTGAGCCCCTCTTTTGCGGCCCATTCGCGGACGCGTGCCAGTTCTTCTTTGTTGCTCTTAGGAGCGGATGAACGCTCGCTACGCGGAAGGCGATTGGTTACCTTCGCAGCAGCGTCGATGTACTTAGCCAGGAAGTCTTGAAGTTCCTTGGCGTTGTTTTCACTCAAATCGATCTCGTACTGGTCGTCTCCCCAGCCAAACTTGTACGACTTTGCGTTTTCCGAACCGTCGAGGTCATCACGAACTATTGTGATCGTTTCTTTTGCCATGAATAGAAGACTACGCGCTAAAAAGACCTACAGCAACGCGGTAGGTCTTAGGTGGGTCTATAGTCATCTTTTGGCTTGGGAAAGCTCTGAGAGCTTCCTAGCAGGTAAATATGCTATGCCTTGCGGGACTTGATGTCTGCGAAACCTTCAAGGCCCATGTAGGTGAGTATCGGAGTGAGCACTGACCATACCTGCTCTTCAGTGAGTCCCCAGTTCCACATGTAGTTGCCGAACACTACAGTTGCGCCCACGATGGCGAGCAGAAACTTTCTACTAAGTAGTGATTTTGCGAACCGTTTGATTTCTTCCATATGCCTCCTTACTTGATGCCCAGTTCTGAAACCAAAACCGTAGCGGCATCCCTAATTGTTTGTAGTTTCTGTTCAGCCTCAGACGGCGCCGCGGCTGGCTTTACCGTTGTGAGCTGCTTTTTTAAGTCCTCGATCTGTTTGAGTAGACCTGGCTGCGCATTGTAAGCGAGACGCCACTTTTCTTTGAGCGCACGAAATTCAACGCCCTCGTTCCATTTATCCTGAGCACGACGAGCAACTGCGCCCGCTGTGGTCAATCCCATGCTAGCCATGTAATCTACTTCGGCGGCGTCGTTTTTACCTGTGTGGTTAGCCGTATAGTCGCCTCCAGCCACTTCTGAGTTCAGAATACGCATCAGATACTTAAGTTCTTCTGCTTCTCCCCTGCTGATCTTTGCCATATCACCTCCTTTTATGTGCTTTGTTGCATCGACTGCCTTGCCTCCCTTATACATTTCAAAATGGACATGAGGGCCAGTCGCTTGGCCGGTTGAACCAACCTCGCCGATGACTTCCCCTTGATTGACTCGCTTGCCGGCCGTTGCCGCCACGCTGCTCATGTGGCCCATGTAGTAGGAGTAGCCAGAGTCCCCGGTCATCTTGACGTAGTTGCCACCGAAGTAGCCGCCCTTTTTCCATCCACTGTTGACCGCAGTGATCACGCCGCCTTCAGGTGCCTTGATGTCAACACCTTCATCGGCGGCTAGGTCAGTACCCCAGTGCTCGTATTTATAGTCCTTGTTGATCCCATGGAATCCCTGGGTGATAACGAAGGAGTCGAGAGGCCACCGCATCACGCTGCCCCCACAGTCACATGGCCTCCGTGGGGCAGGGTCACTGACGCTGCAGCAGCATCTGCGTTCATGAGTCGCAGGCGCTCTTCTAGTACATTTACCTTTCCAGTGAGTGTGGCCACCTCCAGCTCCTTAGTGTGGAGCTGACGCGCATCTAAGCGCGCTTGATCCTGGGGCTTGTCGATCTTCTCGTTGAAGACCTTCCGCTCATCAGCCCATTGCTTTCGCTCCTCGCGTTGTTCAGCACGGAGCTGCGATACAGCCTCAGAGTGTCGCTTCTCTTGATCAGTGAGCGCACTATTCATCGTTTCGTAGAAGGTCTTCAAATGAGCATCGGCAATTGTGGCCGCTGAGCGCTTATTTTTACGACTATTGATTAGGAGGGCACCAGTCCATCCGATAAGGGCACTCCCTAGAGCAGTGATTATTGCTGGTAGGTGCTCAAGCCAAGCCATCAATCGTGCCCCAGTACGATCAACTCAGCTCCGGCTGCCAAGGTGTTGGACGTGTCGCTGGCGAGTTGAACGCTGGTTACCGTCAGCGCTGAACGGAAATCATAGTCACCAGTTCGCACATCTTGTGCAGACGAGACCTTTACGTTGGCGTGATTCCAGCTCGAACCACCAAAAGACTTCCCTTCAGCAAGAATGTCGAAGTTAACTACGTTGAACTGCGCGGCGACGCCTGAGATGCCCGAGGTGTTGGTCGTGAGGAAAGATGTCCCGCCCGATGCAGTTACCGCAATGGCTCTACCGTAATCCGAAGCCCCACTCCTGTTATTGACGCGGATATAGAAAACAGCAGACCCCGCACCAGCCTTCTCTGCCCTTGCAATGATGTGCAGGTACTTTTTCGGCGACGACAGAGTCACACTCATGCTGGTTCCTGCGGCACCCAATGTCGCACGACCCAGTTCTTCCCACCAGATGCCGGTGTTAGAGATATTTGCGGGCGTAAGGGCGCTCGGCGTCAGTGTGGCCAGAGAGCGCCTGTCAGTGATCTTGTTTGCGGCAATAGTGCTGACGAGAGCGTCCACTCGGACGGACCCGACGATGATGTATGGATTACTAGCACCGATCTTCGTCTGAATCGCTCCGACAGTTGGATCAACCGGACTAGCGTTCGGCGTTCCTTTGACGAACGTTGCCTTCACAACACCAGGACCGTCCAGATTAGCGGTGGTAGGAGCGCCTCCAGGAAGGCTAACGGCCATATCAACGTATACGACGATCAGATCTATTCGAGGGTTACTGGCATCTGCCGTATCGAGTGTGATGTCGAAGTCTGCGACCAAACTGAACTCACGAGCCGAGGCGGTCGCTCCTGATCCGTAAGGGATGAAGCCATTGCCTGGCTGCAATGTGACGGTTAGGCCAGTCTTTGGGACTAGCGTGAGCCCGTCGACGACGTTGCCGGTGAAGAGACGAGAAAGATGACGAGCGTACAACTCAGGTGAGACGAGTGAATTGCTGTAGTTGAGTAGTTTGAAATTGTCGTACATCTATGTGTGTTATTCCCCTATGAACCTCACTATATTAAATTAGCCGTGAATGTGCCAGAGGCTTGTGCGAAGAAATAGAACTTCAGCTTTGCTTCTGGAAAAGTTGAAATGTTGTAAATCCATTGTTGACGCCGGTTCACCACTGTGAGCCGCTGGAGACCGTAGTTATCGATATACGGCGGGGCGGCGCCTAAAGTGACCGAAACATAGAGCCGGTAGCAGAGGGCTCCACCAAATTGCATGTTGTCTGGAATGAATTCGATAAGGACAGCATTCTTCGCGAATGCACCTGGAACGATAAGGTCATATGCATCGGCCGAGTAAACACGAAAGTTGATCACGCTCGCACTACTACGTGTCTGTCGTGACTTGATCTCGCGGGTCAGCTGGTCAACCTCCTTCAAGAGTGCAACTGGCTTCTGCTCCGGTAGCTGATCCATGACCGACATCAGGCCGTCCCTGCCCCATCCGCCAAGAACTGAAGCTGCAGTCTTATCCAGGTGTTTGCCGGTACGTCACTGATGCGGATGCCCCATTTTGAGACCTTGGGTTCAAATACGGCACCGCGCAGGTCAAAGACGTAGTACGAAGGCGTACCAGGTTCGACGTAGTTGGGCTGTCCTACCCAGTTGGTGCCATCTGACGACGTCGAAAGCTCGACGATCATGTCGGCAAGAGGGGTGATGACATCGATGGAAGTTAGCGTCGCAATGAGGACTATCGGATCGGCTGTCGTCTTGAATACGTCGAATGTCTTCTCGACCCTGTAATAGCGCAGGTTGTTTCCCGACAGCACTTGATAGGAGCCCTTTTGCTCGTTGAGGAGCTGCTTCGCCTCTCGTAGCCGTGACTCCACGATGTTCTGGGGAAGGTTGTCGAAGTTAGTCACACCCATTAGATAGTCCTCGCGACAGTGAGAACGCCTAGACAAGTGCCCCGCGCACGAAGCTTGAGGTAGTAGGTGATGTTGCCGACGTAAGTGAAGTAGATCTTCCATTGGAGCTGGTAGGTACTAGTGAACGAAGCAACAACCGGAGCGTCGTAGTCAGTGGCCTGGACGTTGTCACCCGGCCATGCACCATAGACCCACGCCGTATAGAACGCATCGTAATCCACCATGTTCGCTTCAGCCGTGCCGTTGATCCTGAGATCACTCGCAGGAAAGGCGAAGGGAAGCTCCTGAGATCCGTCGCCCGTGAAGGTGACGATCAGTTCGCATTCACCGAAGCCACCAGCCATCGGATCAACATACGGAAGTGTTTCAGTGCGGTCCCAGGTAGTGGCGTTTTCCGAGGCATAGGCCAGGACTCCACTTGCGCCACTGGCTACTTGAGGAGCCTTGAACTCTTGACCGACGCGGCCAGCGGTTCGGATGCGCTTTTGAAAGACGCCGCCTATCAGTTGGCTTGAAGGGTTATCCAAAGTATTCCCCCGTCTTTTCGAAGTAGAGCGTCACCGCCTTTTGGAAGTGGTTTTCGTCAACGTGGGTCTCTTTGCGCTCGACTCGGTAATAGCCGGTCATGTCTTCTAGGAGCTTTCGGCCCGTCATCTTCACGGGAATGATGTCGCCGATTTCTAGGCGCACCGCCGGCATGTCAGCACCAGACAGGGTTACCTGCGGCATACGAAGTAGCTTCTTGACGCGATCTAAGCGGGCCTGAGCGTTTTCATCGAGTGTTGCCTGTACCGAGACCTCATTGAACTGCACAGGCAGCTCACGCAGCCCAAACTCGTTCTGAGCGGGTATATCTGACCTGGTAGTGGTCAGCTGATCCTTACCGAAGCCAGATCCGAGGCCAATGACTTGGTTGTAGAGGTTATTCGCTCCCCTATTGAGCGTCGCGCTGTCGAAAGTAGAGCGTCCGTTTTTGCGATCGAACTCCAGCCGGAAGTCCGTTCGCGGTGATCCGATCTGGGCATAGGTCATAGCTGTCTTGTCGTGAAGGATCTTGAAGTCGAACTTGCCGTCTACCAAGGTGGTGAGGCGCTGCATGTTGAGCTTGGTGCTTGAGGTGTACGTTTCAAACGACTTGTCCCGGAGTTTCCCGGTGACGTAGTAACCACTCGCGGGAATGATGATGCCGTAGTCCCCGTAAGTGGCCAGCTGGGCTTTGCGAATCAGGTCGTAGAAGATTTCGACGCTTTCTATACCCGTGTAGACCTGTGTTGGGCTCGGGTAGCGGTCTTTGAAGAAGTTCAGGTAGCCGGTTGCTTGAACGCTGATGGTGATCGCGTCTGTGGTGATGTTGATCGGCGCATAGTAGAGCTGCGTGCCGAACAGATACTCGCCGTTCTCCTTGATCTTGATCTCTGTCTGGCCCTCGCGGAAGTTGCTGACCGGATCGGCCCCGACCTTATCGATCATGTACGCCTCAAAGGCATCGAGATCCATGCTGAACTGTAGCGACTCTGCTTCGTTGCGCTCTTCTGTCCAGTAGAGATTCCTGACCAGATGCGTGATCTCACAGATGCGGAGGCCGCTCTTTGTCCACAGCTCCACGTCGTAGTGCGTTGACTTTGATGCATTGAATTGGGCTAGTTGCTCGGGAGTCATGACTAGATACCCATGATTCCTGGACGCCAGGACAGTTCTGCTGTTGATACGTCTGAGCCGGAACCGCTGTCGAAGACAATGACGTTGGCACCAGGGATAAGGCCCCACCACTGTGCATCCAACGGGACATACGAGAAGACACTGCCGCCGTTGAGCGTGACCGTGTGGCCTTGAGGGCTCATATCGATTTCGGTGACTGAATCCGCGGCAACCGCGTAGCCGGCCAAACTCCAGACCTGCCCCGTGGCCAGGTTGGTGAGCGTTGGATTAGTTGTCTTGCCCGTAATCGTGATGACCGGGTAGACGGTGATTGAACTGTCGTTTTGGATGGAAGCACTTGTCTGCCCAGCGGTGAAGTAGAAGCTCGAACCAAATTGAGGACTGGTAGTCGTGAACTGCATACCGCCAGAGATCGCCTTGTAGACGGTGGCACTCAGAGCGGTGCCGGCTGTGTCGTCATAGATAGTCGGATCATCTGCCTTCAACTCCAGCTTGAAGATGTGCTTGAAGTTCGATTGAGTCAGCGGCATCTTGAAGTCGCGGACTTGGGCGTTGAACACGTAGACATAGCCGTCGTCGTCTTCGATACGCACCACTATCGGTGTCGGATAGAGCGGAAGCGCGTTCTGGATCTCGCGGCGCTTCTGCTTAGCCTCAGCGATTGTTGCAGCGTAGATATGGCCGTTGAGTGTCAGGAACCTGGCGTCATAGAACTGAGCGCCCGTGTAGCTGCCGTGCTGTCCTGATCGTTGGCCATCACTCGTGCGGATGGCAGGAAGCTCAAGCCCCTCGATTGGCTCGCGTAGATAGGTGCGGTTGCTCTGGTCGTTTAGTAGGTAGTCATTTAGCCAAATCTTCATGATGCGAGCTCCAGGGCGAACCCGATTTCTTCAATAATTCTTCGCGGATTCTCCCCGCTGTAGTTGTTGATGATGACCTGCTCGATGACGGGTCCACCGCCACCAACAGCGGGCTGTTCTCTTGTCCGGTAGGCAGGGATTACTTGAGCGCCACGAGGCAAGATCACCTCTTCCGGACCGTGTTCCCCGACCCTGCTACGTCCCCCTGGTGCATAGGTCGTTCCCGTTGCATGCCCCCGGAGCTTCTTGATGACATCGGGATGGAGAGGACCAGTGCCGGCGCCCGCACCGTAGTCGTAGCTTCCGTACCTGCCCGTCACGTCGAAGCTGAACTTCTTACCATTCAGCCCGTTGACGACGTTGTTGATCCCTATCCAGTCGTTCTTTTGGTTTGCCACGGCTGATGAGGTCTTCTGGAAGTCCGCACGGAAGTCTGCTTCGGCCTTCTTCTTTGCCTCTAAGGCCTTGGCGCGTTCCTGGCGTTTAGCTTCGTTCTCGGCTTCCTTTTTCTCAAGTTCCTCGCTGGCTCGCTTGCTGTTGATCTTGGCCGTCTCAACGTTGAACTCGGCTTCCTTTAGATCGAGAGCAGAAGCGCTTCCACTACTGCGCAGTTGAGCAAGGCGCTCTTCCGCGCGCTCCACTGCAATGCGACTGCCCTCAGCTGCGAGGCGAGAGTCGGTCAGGGCTTGTTCGGCGCCCCGGAGATTGTCTGTCGCCACCTTCAAGTTGTAGTGGGCTCCAACAAGATCCTCTGTTGCCTTCTTGACGGTGCCTGAGCTCCCGACGATGGAGGCATAAGCGACGATAAGCCCGCCGATTGCTGAGGCCACTAGAACGTATGGATTGAGGCGCATGGCAGCATTCAGTGCGGTCGTGGCAACAGTCAGCGCTTTAGTTCCGAGTGCGACAGCTCCCACGGTGACGTTGTAGGCAACGAAAGCTACGGTCACACCAATCAGTACTGGCGCACCTCCACTGAAGGCTTGGAATAGCGAGCTGACAACGCGGATGCCACCTTCAATTGCTCCCATCGCTACACGGACAGCAGCAACGAGCGTGGTGCCGAGGAAGCGCGCGAAGTCACTCTTGAGGAATCCGATTACAGCAGGAACGAGATGATTGCCTATGGCATCGCCCAGGCTCATAACGCCCGGCTCGAGAAAGTCCCAGACTTGTCGGCCGACTCCAACTACTACGTCCTTCACTCGTTTGAAGGTCGGCTCAACATTGCCAGCCATGTATTTGGTAAGCGCCGTAAGCGATGGCAGTAGATCCATCCCGACATCGATGGCCACGGTTTCCAGTGAGCTCTTTAGACCGTCCAGTGCACCCTTGAATCCAGCGTTCTGAGCAGCGGCCATAGCCGTTGCTGCGCCCTGCTTATTGACTGCTTCTGAGAGCTTGTCGTAGCCGGCAACACCTTCTTTGATCATGACCAGGGCGGCACGAGATGAATCGGCACCGAAGATGTTCTCGATGTGCTGGGCCTTTTGCTCGTCAGTGAGGTTCTTGGTCCCCTTGGCGAGCTGATCGATCATGTCGCGTACGCCTACGAAATTGCCCTTGGCGTCATAAAAGTCCGCGTTCAAGTCAGCCATGGAGTTCCTGGCCCGATCAGTCGTCGGAATCAGGTTCATGAACATCGTCTTCAGCGATGTACCGGCGTCCGACCCTTTGATGCCGTTATTCGCCATGGCAGCAAGCAAGGTAGTGAGATCTTCTACAGGAACCTTGACTGAGGCCGCGCTGGCGCTAGACATCTGGAGTCCGTATGCCAAGTCTTGAACGTCGGCGCTTGAGGCATTGGCGGCTGCAGCGAGGAGGTCAGCAACCCTTGTGGCTTCCTTCCCGTTGAGGCTGAAGGCATTTAAGGCATTGGCTGCGATCTCAGCAGCAACGGCGGTGTCGAGTTGGCCAGCCTTTGCGAGTGATAGGACTCCCTTAGACGCTGAGAGTGTGTCGTTGACAGATAGCCCGGCTTTAGAGAGCTCCACCATTGCTGAAGCGGCGTCAGCTGCACTCACGCCAGGAAGCGACATGTCGTTTCCGAGAGCACGAGACGCAGCAGCGACGGCGTCCATCTCTTGGACGGTGGCGCTTGAGACCGAACGGAAGACGTTTAGCGACTGCTCGTAATCGGCAGCACTTGAGACGGCGAACGATCCGACAGCAAGACCAGCAGCTCCAACAGCAACCGCCGTCTTGGCGAGAACCGCGCCCATAGATCCGAGTGCGCTGCTGAATTTGTTGGCTTTGCCGCTACCGTGATCAAGTTCATCAGCCACGCCTCGAATAGGCTTTGAAGCCTTGTCCTCGGCAGTGATAACGATATTGATCTTATTGGCCACGCGGTATTGCTCAGTGACAGTTGTTTATATCTGTCTCTATATCTTCAATTTAACATGCAAAACGACTAGCTGCTATAGCTAGTCGTTCTATCCGCGCTGGGCTATTCATATCCCCAGTCATCATCCGGATTACTGCTTCCAGGTACTTGCTGGGCTTCACGCTCTGCGGTTGCCCGCCACTTGAGTTGCGCTAGGAAAACCGCTTCCCAAGGTTCTCTTTCGAAAGCTTCAACGCTAAGACCGAATCGTTCTCGGTACTCCAAGTCAAGGATTTCCTTCTGGATGTCTTCAGGTAGCGTTTGAAGCGATAGGCCGAGCTTGAAGTGATCCTCAAAGGCTTCCTCGTATCTAGCTAGCTCAGAATCGCTTTTAAACGGTCTGCACCTGTAGCGACAGAGACAACCTCGCGTTGCCAAGCCAGATTGAGGGCTTCGACAACGTCTGGCACATCAGCTCGCTCGACAGATACCTTGCTGGTCGTTCCGTCTTCGTTGGTGCTGATCACCAAGCCACCAGTAATAACTTCAAGACATGACTGCCTCATCAAATCCGCAGCGTCTTGCTCGGTCGAGTCGTCGGTTAGCTTGGCTTGCATTTCCTGGCGTACTGACTCGCTTACTCCTCGCACCATAAGGTAGCAATCATCCCAGCCCTCTGCGAAGCCTTTTAGGCTCAGTTTTCGATTCGCAACAATATTTAGTCCCATAAAATCCTTTCAAATAAATAGTGCCCTCATTTAAACATGGGGCACTATTTAGAGCAATGGATTTAGGCTGCGTAAGAGACAACGTCGTTGGTGACGGTCATCTCGATGTCTTTTCCAGCGTTGTTTTCGTCTGCCTCGAAGTAGAAGCTGATCTCCTGCGTCACGACATCGTCACGCCCGTCAGAGTCAGTTAGTTCCCGGAAGCGGACCTTAGTTCCGAGCCACTCAACCTTCGAGGTGCCGTTGGTCGCTACAACCTTGAGCGCATGGATCTTGTTGGTGAAGTAGCCATCCTCGTAATCGGTCTTGCGGTACTTGATCACCATTGAACCCTTGGCCTCAGCTGGTGCGCTGTCGAACTCTGGGTCATCGTTGACCTCACCAATCGAGTGATCGACCGTCGTGCCCTCTTCCATCTGAATGCTGATGCTCTTTGGCTTGATCTTGCCAGCAGTAAGGCCGGCTTCGTCGTCAGCAAGGAACACCTCAACCTGGCGACTGGTGAACTCTTTCTCGCCGATCTTGAAGGCAGGAGTCACACCGGTAGTGTCTTCATGCTTCCAGCCCTTGAGGACAGTACTAGCTTCGAGCCATGCACCTTTCTCGCTCACCTCAAGTGAGACTGTGAGGTTATCCATGTAGCAGGACTTGTAGAGACGAGTACTGACTGGTCGAACGTCCCAAACAGACAGTGTGCGGCGAGCAACAGTCTTGTCGCGGCTAAACACGTGTTTGAACTGAGCACCGGCTGCTGTCGTAGTGACTTTGCTGAACATTCCTGTACCGAGCCAGCCGATGCCGTCTTCCGTTACCTTGCCACCGAGAGGACCCTCAGAGTGCCAAAGATCAATGGCGCTGTCATTGATCTTGACGTCTGATCCCATTGCGCTCTCGTTCTCGAGGACGCCTGGAATCGGTTTGAGGCCCTTGTCGAGCCAGCGGAATGAATATTGCTTAGTTGCAACTGTTCCTGGCGCGCTCTCAGGACCGATTACGATCGCCTCGCGCCTCTTCTTGTATGAATTAAATGCTGTCATCACCTACCTCTGCTTCTTTCTGCTGCTTTGCTTTTGCGGCAGCTTCCAGCGCGTCATCGGCCTCAACAGTCACCCCCTCTATTGGAAGGAAATACTTTCTTTTGGGACTAACAACGGCTTCAGCTACTTCAATTGTTGACTTCTGTTCTTTCATTTGCTTTGCCATAACTTCAATGTATATCAATCGCGTTACTTGTTAAAGGCTAATCAGTGTCGAGCGAGTACTGAATAGAGAAGGTGACATGTCCTTCAGAAGTGAGGTCAGCATAATCGGCATCTGCGGCCGGACGTGGATTGATTCCGAATTCAATCCTGAGACTAGGGGCGACGCCATCAACGCCCTCATCTTGGCGGGCACCATCGACACCGTACTTCCGGATTGCGCCTACGACCGTTCGGTCATCGTACTGTCTCGTTTTCACGTCGCGCATCATCACTAAATCTCGGATCTTCTTATCTGTGAGATTAAGGGGATCGACCTTGTCGCCAGAGAAGTCATCGCGCTTGTTCAGAACTACTTTTACGGTGATCTCGTCCGTGACATCGTCCTCGTTCATTGCCGACTCGGTTACTTCAGAGGTTGTTTGCGTGACGATGAGACAGGGAAGGTTGAACGTAGGAATCGCTTCCGGATCACCGTCGTAGTAGATCTTGAACTTCTCACCAAAGGTGTCCTTCATGAGCTGCAGGATGCGGCTAGTAGTGCTCTCGGCCGACGCGGACATTAGAGCAGCCCCTTCTGATCCATCTGGGTAGTCAGATCAGAGACGATGTACTTCACGATTCGGGCTTCGCGGGCCTGGTCAACGCGCATCATCACGCGCTGCGGAACCCCGCGGCCATCCTGGTGGTAGTCGAAGTACTTGGCTTCATTCCAGAGCGACGTCGTGAGCTGCGTTGACTTGTGCTTGAAGCTCCTATTCATGAGGCCTGTGCGTATAAGCGGCGGACGTCCCGGCCAGCGGCGAGCTTTCCAGGCTGCATAGTTGTCGTTCAGTCTTAGCCACCTCCTACCGATGACACCACCGCGAGAAGCAAAGACTTCACCAGCGAAGAAGCGGGTGAGGTAGAGGCCGGTTGCTTCCATCGAGCGTGATAAGTCCATCTGCGAGCCCGTGAAAGAGCGGAACTTTTCAACCAGCTCCTTGTCGCCATGGATTCGGACACGGATCTCACTCATGGCTAAAAGGTCTGCCCTACGTAAAAGGATCGAGGCGCATCAGCATCTGGGTACCCCGTAACTGAGTTGGATGTCGAGAGCGATTGCCCGTTTTCGTCCGTAACCACCGCCGTTTTGTCACCGTATGCAGTGATTTTGGCCCTGGCGTCCTTGAGGCGAGTGCCATAGGCGCCGCTGCCATACGCATCCGCCAGCAGGAGTGCGGCCGCGAGCTCTAGTGTCAGGCTCTTGACGAGGGCCGGCACTGGATTGAACGGAACGGTATAGGCACCAGCTAATGCACTATTGATCTCGGTTTCGGCTGCCCGACGCCAATGGTCGATCGTCACGTCCTTTAAGTTGAAAGCATTCTCAAAGCCAGCCAGGTTACGAATCTCTGATACAGACACATAGTGGCCGAAGTCGTCACCGCGTACCGGTTCAGAGTCGGCCAGGTCAGTCTCATCGAGCGTTGTGGCGTTGTAGTACGTGAAGCGGTACCAAAAGTCGCTGTTGCCAGCTGAATCTGTGAAATAGGTGGACTGGTGATCAGCATTGATCGAGCGGGTGGCCAAGACCGTGAAGGCATCATCGGCGGGAACAGAACCGTTGCTGTTTGCAGCACGGTAGACATGGATCAAGTCTCCAAGTACAGCTGTGACGGGCTCATAGCGCGTGTGTGGCAGCTTGAGTGCTTGGGTTAGACCGATTGTCGTTGCATCAACGACGGAATCAATGACGGCCTTCTCAACGCCCTCACGCGATAATAGTCCGACGTAGATGGTTTGCCCAGGCGCATAACCCTCAGAGCTTTTGACTTCTAGGACTAGCGTTTCCGGCGCATAGTCAGCACTAAGCTCGGTTCGCTCTCTTAGATTTATTTCTCCGAATGATTCTATTTGAAGTGTTGTAGACATTGATTTTAGTTACCGCTTATTTGTTCTTAGTATCGTTGGATTAGCTTGATTGGTCAATAGCACCTCTTTATCAATAGCCACTAAAATGCCTGCTTGTGATTGATTGATAAGTAATGACCGTCTCGAATGACTCGTCATGGTTGTCGGCACTCCGAAGACAGAGGCATAGGCCAGCAACAGGATGTCAGTCGTCATTGCCTGCGAGGGCGACGCAACAGAGAGTTGATGCGCTTGGGCAATAGCGATAGCCGTCGTTGACTGCTGATGTATCGCGCTTTCGACGGTCAGCGAGCTGCTTCCGGAGAGCTCCACTGCGCTGGCTATCTGTCCGTGTTGGGCACTGGCAATAGTGAGGGCGGTATCGGCAACGGTCGTGACTGAACCGAGGACCATGCCCTGCATGCAGTTGGCGACAGTGAGGATGTGCTCCTGTTCCAGCATCTGCGAGGCAGCTTCATGAGAGAAATAGCTGTCAGCAACGCCAAGCTGTTGCGCCTGGCCTAGGTTGGCGGCATCAGCAATCTGGACATGAGCAGCTGAGGCAACTACCAAGCTTGAGGCGCTAGCCAGAGTGAGAACCGAAACCTGATGAGCGTGATTGCTACTCGCGACCTCCACGCTGTGCCGCTGAGTCAGCGTCGCCGTCAGTGCGCTGTGAAGGTGGGATGAGTTCTGTGGAGCCAGCGTGAACGCCTGAGTTAGATCGGCTGCAGCGCTCGAATGAAACTGCAAGGCGCTGGCCACGGTGAGGAGAGCGGCCTCCGTGAGAGTTGGACTGAAGGCATCTTGTGCGTGAGTGGAGCTATTGACCGCCAGGCTACTACTCTGCACCAGCGCAAGCGCGCCGGCTGACTGTGAGTGATTAGCATCAGAAGCGACGAGCGTCGTGCCACCCGCAGCAGGTGTATAGGTCACGTAGGCATCTATGGGACCAGCCAGAGCCGCCATTGCTCCTGCGGGGTTAGCCGGGCCATCAGAGTAGCTATCCGTATTAGATAGGGCTAGGCCCGCCGTGTTATCGCGATACGGGTGGGCGGCGATTGTGCCATCACCATTGTGAATCCATCCGATCCAGTACGTGCCCGCCGCTAATGGCTCGCCAGCAAAGTTTGCTGTGTAGGACTGCACGGTTGTCCCGGTGACTGTTCCTTCCACGCTGGTGGTCAGCAAGGCGCTAGGAGCACCGGCGACATCCGAATAGATGACGCCCTTCCAGTTCTTCGAACCCGCCGTTCCAGTGCGCCCACGAATCGTCATGGAGGTCAGAAGGGCTGCTTCAGAGAGAATGGCCTGCGACAGGATTTTACGATTGGCGTTATGAAGAGTATTTGATGCGCCGTTGGTCGTCTTACCGAACGTAGCCATCTAAGAATCCCCAGGCCAGGACGAAGAAGCCCACGTAAAGACCCAATCCGACGGCAACTTCAATATTGCGAAACGCCTTGGCTCTCATGGGCTTAGGTTGGATCACCAATCTCAACAGCCCAAGCTGGCACAGTTACGGTATTGCCACTGGTGAGTGCTTGGGATGTGCATGTAGTTACGTAGAGGAGGTTTGTTCCGTCGCACACAGCGATGTGCGTTGCTGTTCCTGAGCTATCTACGGGCACGTCAGCTTGCTGTCCGACAGTGACCTTTCGTCCACTGGTAGTACCGTTCGCCTTTGTGAAGTCGCCGCCGTCGATAACCACGTCAGCTAGCTTGTAGGTAGTGGTTGCTTCAGTCCGCGTCGTTGGCTGCGCACTACAAACGGTGAGAATAGTCCCCGTTGCAATAACGTCTAAAGCTGCGTCCATAATAGAGTCGTTCGCAAACTTAGGCATTGCCATCTCCAGAACCTATCGTGCTGTCCTGCACGTCTAGGGTTACATTATCGGTATTAGTCATAAAGTTTCTCCGCTTATTGGTAATCTATATTTTTCATTTAAACACCAACGCGCTCCATTTAAAAGGGAGGGCTGGAGGGCTGGTAGTGTGCACCGAGTGTGGGAGTTACTAACAGCTAAAGAGGGACCGTGGTGGGGTGAAGCCGCCATTGCCGGAGGCTTCCTCATCATCGGTGCCCTGATCAGCCTTATCACCGCGGCGATCGTCGAGGCCGTGAAGTCGCGGCGTGAACTGTCCCGTCGTTTTGATGCCGAGATCCGCGAAGCCGGTGCAGTCTTTCTTACTAACGCGGACGCCTACTGGGAAGCGGAGAAGGAGTACGCAAAGGTACTGGCCAGAAAGCCCGATTCCGTCGAGGCTGGCCGCCAAAATCTTGAGAAACTGTCAGAGTCTGGAGCCGTGCTTAATACTGCGCGCAACGCAGCATCCAAATCCCTTCAGCCACTCTCGTTTGTGGCCCCGGACCCCCTGATCCGTGCCGCCAGGAGGCACTACTTATGCATCCTCGCCACTAACATCGTCGAGGACTCCGAAGGTCACTCGAAAGAGTATTGGGCAACTCGACAACAGGTTGTGGACCAAGTCCGTCTGACCTTGAAGCTGCCCGCATCCAAGATAGGAAAGAAGCCTTGGCGTAAGAGGCTAGTGATCTGGTTGAAGTCTCATGGCCCAACACGCAAAGCACTCAAAGACATCACGAACGACACTGGCCTTTTGGTTGTTGGTAGCCTCTGCCTACTTCTCGCCGGCTACCTTCTGGGCCGTTGATCCAGCAGTGGGCTACACGGCCGAGCGTGAGAAGATCACTTCGTGCTCGCGACCCCGCCCCCTGTCATCATCAACATGCCCGATACTGGTGCGCCCTGGTGGGGCGTCCCACTCATGGCAGGCGTCTTCCTGCTCATCGGTGCCGTTATAGCGTTCCTCTCGACACGTGCCAGCGATAACCGAAAGGCAAAGCGGGACAAAGAAGAGCGCATCATGATCGACATGCGCACGGTGGGTCTGGAGTACCTTGAAGCCGCTACCCATCTGGCAGAGGTTGTGAAGGGCCAACAGACGGAGCACCGAGCCCTGGAGCCAAATGATTACCTGCAGGCGATCCATGACGCTCTGATTGACCTCCGAGAAAAGTGGCGAAAGTTTGAGTTGTTTGCTCGGGAAGACGCAATGAAGACTGGGCAAGGTCTCTTCAACTCTTGCCTGGTCTTGATGATTCCATTCGGGGAAGAGGAAGACATCGCCGCCAGCATCCGAGACTTCGAAAATGAGAAGCTGGCGTTTATTAATACACTGAGGGCAGCAAGCGGTGTGGGCATCATCAAGGTTCCAGAGATCGATCCTGCTACTGAGGAGGAGCTCCGAGAAGCCAAAGATTCTCTCCTGGATTTAATCGGTGATCGACTAGGCCGAACCTACGGTGATTCCGAACGGCCTTGATCAAACCATCGTGACGCGCTTGGCTATACTCACGGGATGGGGCACGGGAGGCCGAAATGTCAGTTGAACTAGGATTATTCGCCAAGCTGGGCAGTGGCATCATGAAGATCGTCAGCATCTTCCAATCCGAGAACCGTGCCGACCAGCGGTTGGATCGCGAAGACATACGAGAGCAGTGCTTGATAATTCAAGACAACGCCACCAAGTTCACTTCCCTTCGCTTCCACCACCACTTTGATGAGCTGGGCAACGACCTGGAGATGGGACGACTGTCAGGTCACGCGGACAACATCGAAAATGCACGGAAAGCGTTGCGTGGTAAAGCTAATCCAGACGTCGCAGACAAGGCATACAAGCTCTATGAAAGTTGCCTAAACGTACTTGTGGAACATGGGAAGCCAAACAGTGTGAGTCCTGGTGAGCTTCCATTCGAAGTCTTGCGGGGCATCCACGACTTGGAGGTAGCTTGGCACAAACAACTCAGAATCAAGATGGCGAAGCGTAGATAGCAAAAGAGCGCCCTCTCGGACGCTCTCGTTGTCTGTGTGACGTTCTAGCTTCTATTTGGTAGTAGCAGTCGTCTTTGTCTCAGAAGCCTTCTTAGCGGCCTCCTGTGCATCCTTCACGATTTTCGCTGCTTGAGCCTCTGCATCGGCGACGAGCTTTTCAGCTTTAGCCGTTGCTTCGGTTAGAGCAGTGTCAGTCAGTTCCTTAGCCTGAGCTTCAGCTGCCTTCACGATCTTGCCTGCCTCCGCAGTCGCTTCGTCCGTGATCGCCTTAGCCTGAGCTTCAGCTGCCTCGGTCTCTGCTTTGGCAGCTTTTTCTGCTGCTGCTTTGACTGCTGGATCTTCGAGTACTCCAATGCGGATCAATCGCTTGATAGTCGCCTTTGGAGCTTCGAGAGTATCCCCTGCCTTGTAAACGACGCCGTCCAGCTTGATCTCGCTCTTAGCTGTACCTTTTACTGTGTCTGCCATGGCTATACCTCCAGCACGGTTACGTTGAAAGTGTTGTTCGCAGTTGCAGCGGCAGCGAGGGTAACTGTGAGGGTTGTACCGCTCAATGCCACGTTGTCGACGAACTGATCCTGGTTACCTGCTGGCAGGATGCCCAGGATCTTGGCGCCGGCCTTCACTGTTGCCGTGCCGCTGTTTGCAGCGGCGTTTACAGTGACGGCGACGGTCCTGAGGTTGGTCGGAGCAATTGCTCCCTTCATGCGCTTGATGAGGCTGGTTCCACTAGCCATACGACTAAGCTCCCGTCGCGAACGCGTCCTTCAAGAGGTACCAAGCGTCGGCCATGATCATCTCGTAGTTGTAGTAGTCAGTGACCACGATTTCTGTGTGAGATGGGTTGTTGAACGATTCCTTCGTGACTTCGCGTGAGTCTTTAAGCTGGAACTTGTAACCGCCGTTGACGCTCTTGCGGCTTGGCTTGTCGGTTACAAAGCCGAACAGCACGTCGTCGCCCCAGATGTTCTGGATGTCGTCGTCGAGACCTTCTTCGCCGAAGTTAGCGCGAGCCTGACCGATGTAAATGTTCTTGATGCCGAACGGACCAAACAGTTGCTTGAGCTGTTCAAGGCTCACAGCACCGCCCTGGGCCCATTTGAGGCGATCCAAGATGTCTGGGTGGCTGATCAGTGAGAGGTAACCCTCGCGGCTCAAAGCCATGGTGTTGTACTTGATGAATTTGCTTGATGTCACTGCCGTACGGATGTCCTCAAATGGATTTGAGTTCTCGTAGTCAGACCAACGGCTTGTACCGGTAAGGGTGCGGTTGTTGGTGACGACGGCTGTGTCGGTTAGCTTGTCAGCAAGGGCTTTCTCGTCGATGAGGGCCATAACAGACAAGATGTTTTCAGTCTCGTCGGACTCAGGATTGAACGGATCGTCAGTGAGTTTGTAGTCCTCTTTGGTGACGTAACCCGATAGAGCGTGCTCTTCAAGCGGCTGAGCGTTCTTGTATGAACGAGTCTGCGAGATGCTTTTAGCCTTAGATAGGCCTGTACGCACAGAGTTAGCTGGAAGGTTGAGATTTTCCTTACCGAACTCTGGAATGAGGAACGTTGGTTTGGTGACTGGCACCACTGGGAATAGCTTCTCAGCGATGAAGTCTTCTTGATCGTTGAACCACGCGTTAGCGACATTGGTAAGCGCTTGATCCACGTAGGTTGATTGATTGGCCATATTCAGTTATGCCTTCCTTAGAACTTTTCGTTTAGTTTGATGTATTCGGCGATCGCGCCGGCTGAGCCTGCACGAACCAAGCGACCGATCACGCGGTGACCCGCGGTTGAAGTCACTACTGCCTCACCGCTGCCGTTGGTAGTGATGTAAGCGTCTTTGGCAGTGTTAGCTGCGATCTTCACCTTGAATGAGCCCGCGCCGTTGAGCAGAACAACATCTGCTGTGCGGCCGGCTACTGGAGCGTTGTCCAGGACACCGAGAATCGCGTCAGTAGCTGCTGTTGCAAGAACGACTTTGCCGTCTGCGTTTAGTTTGACGATGTGATACTGCTTGCCTGTCAGGTCTGCACCTGCGGTAGCGCTGTAGCGTTCACCTGGTTGGAATGCCATATTATTGCTCCTCCTTGAGCTGATCTTTTAGTGTTTCGTCGGCGTCGAGCACCTCCTTACGGGCGTCGGCATATGACTTTGATTTGCCCGCTGCGCGAGCATCAGCCAGTACTTTCTGGACTCGCTCATGCACAACCTGGGCAGCATCTGCCACGACATTTGCGCCGCCATCCCCGATTTCACCGCCAGTGACGAGCTTGTTCTCTGGAAGAGATTCGAGGAATGTCTCCAGGGTCTTGCGCTCGTCGCCGCGTGAGGCGAGAAGGATCTTGACTAGGTCAGCCTTCTGTCCGCTCTTGATCTGGCCGGCTGAGATACGAGCAGACGCAAAACCTTCGGCTTTCGTCTTCTCCAACTCCTGCTGTGCCTGGCGGCCAGCTGCTGCATCGGCACGTAATTGTTCGAGCTCTTCAGCTGTAATGCCTTTGAGCGCGCTTGCCTCTACCTTTGTTGGCTCCGGAACTTCGGGAGTTTCTGGCTCCTCCGGTGTTTCTGGCTCTTCGGGAGTTTCTGGTACTTCAGGCTCTTCCTCTGCCAGACCGAACGTCGTTAGCTCTTCAGCTGTGAGTTCGGCTTTGTGCTCTTCTAGGAATGACTTCTCATCATCCGTAAGATCAGCAACTTGCTTGGCGCGAATTTCTTCTAACGTCATGTGTTCTCCTTTACTTTTATCACTGTCGCCAGTGGCACTCGCCTTCACTTTCTTGTTGGGCAAACGCGATGCCGTGATTGGCTTCAGTTTCTTGAAAAGAGGAATGTTGGTGAGTGCAGCACCCGTGAGCACGTTGCTGACAAAGTTGTACTCTTGCTCAGGGTCTTCCCATGGGTAAGAGCGAGGGTTGAACTCAGGAGAGATGTATTTCCACTCACCGTCTTTGATTGCTTGTTCAGCAGCTGGAGTCCATTCAGGATCAGCGAGGAGCGCCGTGCCGTCTTCACTGGCGTAGAGCTTTGGCATCCATCCGGCTGCTTTGTCCCAGGAGTCATGACCGTAGTTCAGAGGGATCTTCGGATCTGCTTCTACTAGCCCAACGCCTTGGTCGGCGTTGAGGATGAACTGCTGGATGTCATCAGGAGTGATTTCGAACTCGCCGTGCCATGGAGTGTTCCAAGTACCCGTGCGAAGTAGCTCGATAGTCTTAGGCGCATTTCCTTGTGAATCAGCGCTAATTTTAACTAGGTTGTGAAATGCTTTTATTGCCATATGTCCTTAATGTCTTAAATGCCGCCTTATAAGTCAATAGGGAAAATGGCTAATAGTCGTAGATCAGTGAGCACCTACAGCGCGGGTGTCCAGCGGGCCTATCTAATTCCTTGCCGTTTCCCATCTGGAATAGATCATCAATGGGTATGGTCTTGCCGATGACTGGAGAGCAGATCTTGCATGCCCCGCTGAGGCCGTCCCAGGTCTTTGTCTTAGCGCCTGTCTGCTTGGCATAGTGCTTCAGGCCTGTTTGGTAGGCGTTGACGGGTTCTGTCTGTGCAATGAGTTCGGCGCGTATCGGGTTATCGATGACTTCCAGGATTCGAAGCCTGGCTTCGTGAACGTCCTCCCCTATGGCAATGCTCTTGGCTACCGCTTGGCGGATGAGGTCGCGGCTAGTATTCGTCACTTGAGAGACCAGCTGCGCGGTGTGCCAACGGGCGGCGTTCTGAATGGCTGTGTCGAGCGTGGCGTACCCGATGGCCGAGTAGCCGGCTGTGTATCCATAAAGGGCTTCACCAGCTACAGCACCCGTTGCTACTAGCTCAGTGATGATGTCGATGATGGCTGCCGTCAGGATAGTCTCTTCGATTTTCCAAACAGGATCATCGTTGTTGAGTACTGGCCCGTTGTCTGCCTTGATCGGCTCAGGTAAGCGGGACCAATCAACGTAGCCCTGTGCTCGGGTAGCGAGATCATGCAGATACTCCGCTGAGGCTGTTTCTAAGCGCGCTCCTAGTACGAGAAGCTGACGGAATGAGTCTGGGTCCGCCTTGTAGCTTTCCTGCCACTCCTCGGCCGCGTGAATGGCTACATGCAGATCTTCACGTGCTCTAAGCAGCTCGGTTCTTGTCGCCATACAGAAGCCTCGTTAATGATGCTGAGACTTTGCCGGCCATGGTCTTCAGCTTTCCAGGTTCGGTTGGGATTGGTGCTGCAGCGAGATCATCGTCATCGTCCTGATGGGGAGCTGATACATCGGCCGCTACTGCCGCTTTGGTTGCTGCTGCCTGAGTCTTCGTCCGCTGGGCCTTGTCCTCATCGCTAAGCTTCGGGAACTCGATTAGCTGACGTACGTGGTCTTCATCTGCCTCAGTAGGCGTGATGACTCCAGCCTTTACGAACTTCTCAACGGCGTCGGCTAGGGCTTTGACGTCCTTCTGGTTCACGTCGCCGTGCTTGATGGTCGGGTACTGATCAACGGTGAAGTTGAGATCCACCAGGGTCTTCACGACATAGCCAAGCGTGTCCGCTATGTAGTCGAGAACAGACTCGATGGATTGGTTGAGCAGGATGTGTTGGTCTTCACTGACAGAGCGTGCACCGCTGGCACCGCTTGAACCAAGCTCCAGGAACTGAGCCAGGACGTTCTTGGTGATCTGCCGATCGTGACGGTCGATACTTGGGCCGATGTCCTTGAGGCTATGGGATTGCATGTCCATGAAGTTGATGTCCCAGCCTTCTGGCTCCTCTATGAAGGACTGTTCGTTGGCACGGAGGTTTCGCACGGTGTTGCGTGCCGCTTCACGCTCTGGATCAGTAGCAGTCCGCGGGTACTTGATCTTTGGAACACCAAGAGAGTGCCGCTCGTGGCCCAGCGCGTCGATCTGATCGAACTTGTCCACGTAGAACCAGTGCTTGTAGGCGGTGCGGAGGATGCTGACACCCTCGTAGTTGTCGCCCTCTTGCTCATTGGTAAAGACGATTAGCTTGTCGAGCGGGATACCAACGCTCTTGCCATCCGACTTGCGGAACGTGATGCCTGGAGTATCTGGACCAGCCTGCCAAGACTCGAGCCCAGTCTGCTTACGGAAGCCCAGTTTGGTCAGCACCACGCGTTCGATGCCGTCGACGACTTCAACCTCGAACACCATCTCGAAGATGGCATAGCCCATCTCTAGGTAGGTGAGGATCTCCCCCAGGACTTTCTTCCACTTAAGTCGGCTGAATAGGTTCCAATGCACGAAGTCAGAGATCTCGACGTCCGAATCATCCTCGGTTGCAGGAGCAGCGAAGAACTTGGTTGCCTTGATCGGGTACTTGATCGCCTTGAGTGATGCCCCAACGCTCGCATCTGAGCGGCGCATCTGTTCCCAGACCTTCAATGCCTTACGGCCAACGAGATCGAAGTTGTATTCTTCACCAGTAATAACGCCAGAGAACTTGTGAGTTCCAGAGTCGCCCATTTCTGGGCCAAGTATTTGTTTCTTTTTCTTTGTAGAATTACTGGCCATCTACTTGCAATATAAACTAGAACTGAGTGTTTAACAATCCCGATGTAATGCCGCCACCAAAGGCATTTGTGGAACTATCCGGCGCTTCAAAAGGTCCAATAGCGTTGTTGTAAAAGCACATGATCAGAGCGTCGGCCTTGTCCGGTGACCGAAAGCCACGCTTCTTGTAGTCGTCCTTACTTTCAACAGCTCGACGCCCCTTAGAGTCCATCTTCCACTGGCGGCTGGATAGCTCCATGAGGAGATCGTCATCCATCTCGATGCTTATCGTTTCGATGATGCTTGCCAAGTAGAACCATGCCTCGCTGATGAGATTCGGATATTTGTCAGGATCAGAGGCCTTGGCTCCAAAGTTGATTGGCATAACCTTGTATCCGCGGCGGATCATCTCGTCGGTGACTCCCCCGCCAACACCTGTATCGTCCACTTTGATGAGCACGGTCTTGTCGTGGTCCACAAAGAGTTCGAGCTTGTCGCACACCTCCGTCGTCCTGAGTTTCGTGTAGGTCTTCATGCGGAGATCACGTAAGCCCTTACGCATCTTGAATATAGTGCGGTCGGTGCCCATGCGAGCAACGTCGACGCCGACTTCAACAGCTCCCTCATCGTCCACAGTGCGCTCCATCGCTCCCAGGATGGCCTGGCGACTCAGAATGGCGTTGTCACCTTGCGCAACTGGCTCCCCCAGCCAAACGTGAGCGTAGAGATCCAACGACGTGCGCTTGTCCGCTTCCATCTCCTCGCGAAGCTCAGCAGGGAAGAGACCGGCTCGCTCCAGGACGTCGTAGTTGACCTTTCTCACGTACGTACGGTCGCGCGCTGTCTTGCAGTAGCGGACGTAGACAGGGTCTAGCTCGTTCATGCGGTTGAAGGTGTAGATCAGCTGACTGCCTGGTTTACGAATAGTCGGCACCAACAGCTTCAGGCTCGACTCGCTAATGCTTTGGGCTTCTTCCACCCAGGCGATGTCGATGCCCTCCATAGACTTGATCTCTGTCGAGTTGTGGCGCAGACCTTTGAAGAGGAACTCAGTCCCGGTGATGGTGTTGCGAATCGACTTCTCGGTGATCTCGTAATCGGTAAAGCCGTACTCGTTGATGATGTCGGATAAGAGCTTGTGTACAGAGTCAGCGATGGTGTTCTGCAGCTCACGGGTACAAAGAATGCGTAGCTTTGACTGCCGGCCACGAAGAGCCAGGGCAAGACCGACGTGTCGAGACTTACCCGAGCCACGCCCACCGTAGAAGACGATGTTGCGCCAGGTCTCGTTGAAGAGCTCCTCGTATTCTTCGAGGAACTTAATCCGTACTTGGTTTGTCCCCACTACGGACGATCTCCACAAGCGCCTGCATCGGCTTACCGTCAGACGTGTGGTCTATCTCCTGACGCTCTTTCCAACCCCAGTTGTTCTTGAGGCTGAAGGCAGCTCCGGTGGCACTCTTGGTAAAGAGGGCATTCTCAGCCCACTCATGACAGCGCTCCTTGGCGGCCTCTACCGTGTCGATAAACTCGGGACGCTCAGCGTAGGACAACAGCGTGTCTCGTGTAATCCCGAGTGCCCTCGCCAGGCCAGAGACGGTGTAAGGCTTCTGTTCGGTCATCACCTTGCGCTGAGCAAAGATGGTTTCGCCACGTTCGTTGATGCCGGACTCCACTAAGCGAGACTCAAGGTGCGGATCGCAAGAATCAAAGTACGAGTCGACAGCTACTTGGAGCTCATCGACTGTTTTGAACTTAAGCGGTCTTCCGCCCTTGTTTTTTTCTTCTGGTGTGTCTGGTGTTTTCGGTTCTGCCATATGTGCCCTTATTTATGACACAAGACGTTCCAAATTAAAAGACGTCAAAGTAGCCTGCAGCGAGATACGCTCTTGTTCATGGCGATATGGAGAAGTAGAAAGCCTGGAGAGTTACTCCTCGACAGCGCGCGGCACGACCTGGAAGTTCAGAGTATGGAGCTGGACGCACAGCTGGAACAGACGCTGCGACAAGGTAGGGGCGTCTTCTTCATCATGATATTCGTGGGGCTGGCAGTCATACTGCTGAATCTCCCCACCTTCATTGGCTTGGGCCTGCCAACCATCTTGGATGATTACCGGCTGCTGTTCCTCGCAAGTTTCAGCAGCTTAGCTGGAATCGGTCTGATTGCTTTCGCCGTCTACTATCGCAAGTCCTACACCTCAGCAGCCTTCACTAACTACGAGATTGGGAAGAAGCGCATCGACGGCGAGATGCTGGGCCTCAGTGAGCTGCTGGCGTCTGCAAGAAACGATCACTCACACTTTGGCAGGTGGATGATCCAAAATCGTCGAAACCGCGATGGCGAAGGGGGCTTCCCGGATGACCCCGAAAGGTGATGTCGAAAAGAAAAAGCAGCCAAAGCAGCGGGCTTCGGAAGTAGATAAGCCTGCGGCTGGGACCATCGACAAGCCAAAGCCGGAACGCAATCACACGCTTCTCGCCCTTATCCTCACGGCAAGCGTAGGCATCACAGGATCTCTGGCCAATTTAGGCATGGCGTGGATAGGGCAGGAGACGACCACCGTGAACATTGTTTGTCACGAAGAGGTTAGGGAAGCCGTGAAACTCAGGCAGGAGACAGGCGTCACGCTACCTTACTCGGGCGAGGTTGAGGAAAAATGCCAGATCAACGATAAATTGAAGGTGCTGCCCTAGGCGCGTTAGAGACTATTTATCCCGAGTCCGAGCCGCTTCGATAGCGACAAACACCCTGTCTCGACTGCTCTTCCAAGCCTTCTCCACGTCTCGATCAGGAACGGGAATCCTGATGACAGGCGGCATACCGGCAGCAGGAATGGAAAGATCCTTCAGAGCGTCGTAGAACGCTCGTTGGCGCCCTCGGCCCTTGAGCCCAAAGTTGAACGTGTCCCTCAGGAAGGCCGTGTCAGCTCGTGGCGAGTACAGAGTGCAAAGCCGACGGTACTCTTCGATGTCGAAGCTGACTTGAACATCTTCAGGGTAGTGATCGAAGGTTGCGCTTCGATGAGAGGTGAAATGCTGAAGCTCGTCCACCTCGAACACAATTCCCGAGTCCTCATGAATGAGGTCAACTGGCAGCTTGGCCGGCCGCAATACCGCCTTCATTGCTTCGAGGTTGCCTTTCAAAGCCACAGCAATACTCGTGACTGGATCAAGCACCGAACTGGCGCTTACTCCCAGACCGTAAGGCCCGGCTGAATTCAGCCATGCAAACTTGCGCCCTGGCTTCAGGTACACACCGTCTTTGGCTGCCTCTACTGCTATACCGATCTCACACTCGCAAGACACCACGATCTCCTAAAGGTGTGCAGCTCGACTACACCTCAACCAGGAACTCCCAAAACCGCCGGACGAAGCGCTCGAAGCTAGTGTCCTCAGACATGTCGGAGTATTCGCCTGTCGCTCGACCAGCGATCTTAGGACTAGCAATGAGGGCTGTCGATGAGTAAAAGTTTTCCTCTTCCAACCGCCTGCAGAGGATCTCGTACCTGTCCAGGTAGCCAGCACCTACAAACTCCGCCATCGGGTCAAAGTGTGGAGCATTCATCTTGACAGGATCGCGAGATCCCTTTGGTCCGTAAGCATCCTCCACCAGAATGCACCAACCGAGATAGGGCATCTTGTGGGATGCACCGAAAACGCCCCTATTTACAGCAGTACGGATGTCGATCGAAGAGCCCATGGCTTCTTCGTTTCGGTTGTTGAAGTTGTTACCGAAGGACGGCCCAACGTGGCTCTTAAACTCAAGGACAGCCAGCAGCTCGCCCCGTCTAGTCAAGACAAGATCCCAGTCCTTAACAGGGCGAAGGTATCCGGGCAACGTGACGTACTTTTTCTGGGTGCCAGCAACGAGACCTTCGATCTTTGCCTCAGTAATCAGATCGGACATGATCTGCACAAAGCCGTCGAGGTTTTTCCCTGCCGTAGCACCAGCGCGTCCCCCTCGATCACCACCCTGGCCTTTGGCTTCAGCACGCCCTCTGGTTTCCCAATAAAGCTGAACCGCCTGTCGAGTGAGCTTGTCTATATCCCCAGTATTTAGATGCACCCACGCAGTCTGCTAGATGACGGCCTTTAAGTCACTTTCCGACACGTCATAAATCCGGGCCAATAAATCGACAGTGAGCTTCTCACCGGTTTCGCCAGCTTTGATCATGATTTCTTGATCGGCCGGCGAGATGGCGCTCCATTCGGGCATCCTGATGCGCTTGAGGTTCTGAGCTTGAAATCGTAGATAACCGCCGCCTATCTTGACCGAGTAAGCCTTCACGAAAAGGAGGGCGATTCCTGAGCGTAGAAGTGCCTGCAAAGCGCGCAGGTTCCACGCAGTTGAAGTGATGTAGTAAAGGTTGTGGTGCGGGTACAGCTTGCCCTCGTCATAGCCAATGGCGTCGCCGTTGCCCTTGATATCCGGAATAAGAAGCTTCGGTTCCCACGTCAAGGCCGGCGTGATGCGGTCGATGGTCTTGTACCACTTTGATGGGTTGCTCTTAGCGGTATGCCGCTTCATCAGCTGCTCGCGGTGCTCTTCGAGCAGCGCTGCCAGCTTGGGATGTTCGGCAAGATCAACGAGGGCTGCCTTGTCCCCGTCTGCCCAGGGATTGAGAACGCCCTTACCTGTCCAATTCACTTCGCCGTGACTAAGGTCTTTGTTGGTCGCGAGGGGCAGCAGCCGGCCTTCCTCAACATCAGTGGTCGCATAGTCGACGATGTATGCCTTGTCGGCTCCTGTCGCCACTCCAATGCCGACCCTGCAACCGACCTGTTCGATCGTCTTAAAGTGATTCTCCATGTGGTGAAGGACCTTGAGTTCATCACCGATGCCAAGCAGCCAGGGAGACTCACCCTTAGTCGCTCGATCGATCACCCGAACCGCGGCGTTCTCCAGTTGCTTCTTCTTGTCCTGCAGAGAAGCCTCTAGCTCCATCAGATATGCCCTACTGGCATCCTCAGCCTTAGCAACGACGGTAGGGCCTCGTTTGGCTCGCTCAATAACTGTGATCGACGTGTAGGCGCCCACGTTGATATCGAAGGCATCTACGCCATACATATCGACGTAGTACTGGAGGTGATAGTTCGCATCTACCAGGGCACGAAGAGCGCGACCGTAGTCATTACGAGTCCAGGCATCCGAGCAAATGAAGCTGAACTTGCCACCCTCAGCAAGCAGTCCGAGGGACTTTTCAATGAAGGGTACGTACAGATCTGCACGGCCAATCATCGTCTTGAAGGCCTGTCGATACTGGGCGAGCATCACCGGATCAACGAGTTCCTGGCGGACGTATGGCGGATTGCCGATGACGTAATCGAACCGATCCTCAAACTCTGACCACAGGAAGTCAGCCTGGACAATCCACGCCTCGGCTAGTTCATGCGCTTCACTCTGCACGAAGCCCTGGTCAATCAGTCGCTGCTCAAGCGATTCACGGAAACCTTTGAATGTCGCTTCGTCTAGCTCTACGGCACGGATCGATGACAGCAGATCGCGGTAGTCAGTCCCGCCATGCGCTCGCCATGCGATTAGGACGCGATCGACAGCTGAGGTCACAAAGCGGCCATCGCCGAATGAGGGCTCCAGGAGGCGTTGCTGGTGAAGCGGCTTATCCGTCGTGTAGCCGATCAGATCCAGCATGAAGTCGACGACTTGCTGCCGCGTTGGGACTGCACCTCGACTCTTCTCCTCGTGGCCATAGACCTGCTCGGTGAGGGTGCGTTCCGGCAGTCCTATCTCTGTATCGGGGAGCAAAGAAGTCATGAAGGAGTCACGCTTTCCGTCGAGTGAGCCAGGATGCACAAGAGAGTGCTCGCCCACGAAGGAAGTAGGGGGCAGGTGCCTAGTTTAGTCGCTCGCAAGCTAGGGCCACGGCGCGTCTTGTCTCGTATGTCCCGTGGGTGAACTCACGTTGTCATTGGTGCTCAGTAAGCTTGAAGGACTAACTATTGAGGGGGACACAGGGTGTCAGTTAAGTCAGACGATATCCAAGCCAAGATTTCAAACATCTTGGCTGAGCCGTGGGTCATCGAAGACGGGCGCGTCGTGCCGAAGACGGAAGACGTGAACCAGAAGAACGGCGGCAAGAGGCTGGAAGCCACTTATCTGTACGCAGATCTAGCCGACTCAACACTGCTCGCCAAGCGGTTCGTGCCAGAGTTCACGGCACGAGTGGTCCGAATGTACCTGCGCGGGGCAGTCGATGCGATCAGGCACAAGGGCGGTCACATCCGGAGTTTTGACGGCGACCGAGTCATGGGCATATTCATTGGCGATCGACGACGCAACAATGCCTTGGAAGCGGCTTTGCACATAAATTGGGCAGTTGATCAGGTGATCAATCCCCAGCTCACCGAGCGCCTCAAGACGTCAACTGCTTCTTGGCAAGTGAGCCACCGAGTCGGCATTGACGATGGGGAGACCCTGATAGTCCGAGGAGGAGCGCGGGACAATAGCGATCTTGTCTCTATAGGCAGGGCGCCAAACATCGCCGCAAAACTCAGCAGTATCCGGGGCGAAAGTGGCGCGATCACCGTAACCGATCGAGTTCACAGCTTCCTGTTAGACAAAAACAAAGTCCACGAAGGACGAGCCATGTGGGGCAGCTCGACATCAAGAACACTTGGCCCACATGCTGTGACCACCTATAGCTCCGCTTGGTGGCGGCGTCCGTGACCGTATCAGGCAAAAAACTGTTGGCTGCATCGTTGGGGAGCATCTATGTATCCGTCCGTTGAGAGCACTGTTAGCGAGATCTTGACGGCTACATGGGACATCACCAACGGCAGAGTCGTTCCGGAAACTGACGACATCGTCATGAAGAACGGTGGGCGACTGGTCGACGCGACGTACCTCTACGCCGATTTGGCCGGCTCCTCGAAGATGGCGCGCACCCTCGCTAAGGAAACCACGGCAAAGATAATCAGGGCATACATCAACACAGCTGCGAGGATTCTTCGAGAGTGCGATGGTGAAATCCGCAGCTTCGATGGTGATCGGGTCATGGCGATATTCATGGGCGAGGACAAGGAAACCAAGGCAGTCCGGGCAGCCCTCGCAATCAACTGGGCCGTCTATGAGGTCTTGCGTCCTAAGATCAAAGAAAACTGGAGCGATGGAGCAACGTTCTCGAACATCAGTCACGGCATCGGCATTGATACCGGTGAAGCCCTAATCGTGCGCGGCGGGGTCCGGGACAAGAATGACCTTATTTCCATTGGTGAAGCACCGAACCGCGCTGCAAAACTGAGTGAGCTGCGTGACGCCTACCAGCTGACGATTACTTCCGCCGTCTACGAAGCGATGGACAACGAAGTTGCGTTCACGGCTGACGGGAAGAAGCTATGGGTTCAGGCTTACAGCCGGAACGACAACGGCCACAATGAACGGGTATTTCGTTCTTCAGCTATTTGGGGTGTCTAAGTGTTCGGTCGCAAGAGTGATGAAGAGATTGCCCAAGAAGAACACGACAAGGCCATTGAGACAGCCTGGCGTATCCACGGCGCGCTAGGTGATTGGACTGGGAAGGTTGACGCAAAGGCTTCCTTTGCGTTCACGCTCGAATCAGCTGGAGTCGCAACTGCCGTGGCCCTAGCCGACGATGGACGGGTCTTCGATGGACTTGAAGGTCCAGTTCAGTCGATCCTCTACTTCGGCGGTCTTATCGGGCTGACCATTGCTGCTGCCTTCGCTGTGTGGGTAGTCATCCCAAGGCTGCGCTACTTCAAGGTCAAAAATGAATGGCCGAGTAATTTCATCTACTTCGGCCACCTGAAGTACTGGGACTTCGAGATGCTGCCGGGCGCCATAAAGAAGAAGGATCTCCTGCCCGTCCTGACTCATCAGATGGTGAAAATGAGCAAGATCTGTTGGCGGAAACACGTCGCCGTGGTGATCTCGATGTTCTTGGCCGCCTTAGGCGGTGCCGCCCTGTTCGTTTGCGCCTTCATGGTGCAGTTCGGGTGGACGCCCTGACTCCGCTCCCGGATTCGAACGTATGTTCTAATGGATGTCGTGATCAAGTCAGGCTCCCCCGAGGACATGGAACGCATGATTGCCCGCATGGACGCCGACAAGAGCAGGCCGATCGATGACCCGGCCCCGGTCAGGGACTTCCCCAGGCATGGAAAGCCCCTGGTCTACGTGAGCGGCATCTACGGTAAGGCTGTGGCGTACACGCACACGTACGGCCTGATCGAGTGGCTGGACTCTTCCGGCAAGTACCACATGGGATGGGCGCACTCCTCCAGCATCAAACGAGTGACGCCGGAGGAGTGGAAGGGCGGCAGTGGCCTGTAGCCAACTACCGCTTGAGGTCTCCCCAATGAACCAGGGCGATCGTTGTATCAAGGTCTTCCCCGGAGTTACCGGTCGCGGTCTTCTCGACATCGAGTTCAAGAGTTCTGGCAAAGATATGGTAATTGCCCGGTCGCTCCATAACCTCGATCTCTATCTCCCCCGCACCGTCGAGGAATCCCCTGAAGGTAGTGACCTTCGAGAGCTCAAAGCTTCCGCTTGCTTTTTCCAGCTTTGCGATCAATTCACCCAGATTTTCCAATTCCAGTTTCCTATTCTTCGGCTTTTATAACTACAGGCAAGACCTTACCGGATATAATCAAGAAATCAAGAGCTTCATCCCCAAAAGCGAAAAGCAATCTTCGATAGTGTTTTATTTTTTCTTTCATAGTCTATGGAAAAAAATAAAAAGAACCCCCAAGGTTGGAACGCATAGAAAGAGCAGCATCCTCGCAGTGATGCTGCTCTTGGGTTGATGGCTACCACCAGTCATCAGACTTGTAGATGGTGCCGTAGTTGTTCGTGCATAGTCCCCTGCACTGCCAGTACGCCTTAGCCGCTGCCCAAGTTGTGTAGCGGCCCTCCATGTAGCTGGTGAACCACGCATCTTGACAAGCGTGGTCGGTCAGCGAACAGGTCAGCTTGCTGCAAGGCAAGGCCTGTCCGAGCCCGCACGCACCCGACGTCGGATTGATCGCGGCAGGATCGTTAGAACTTTCCTTGAAGTAAATGAAGGCCTTAGCTTCTGCTTCAGTCTCTGCAAGTAGTGGTGCTGTGGCTTGTTCTGGAGCGCTCTGTGGCGCTTTAGCCGTCTGAACCGATACATGAGCCGTCTTTGATGGTTGAACGCGACTGACGGCTTCTATTGCTGTCGCGCTTGCTCTTTTGACGACACGAGCTGCATGTCCGCGTGGACTGACTGACGTACTTGGCTCTCCATGTTGATGTGGATGAAGTAGCCGGCGATTACTCCTACGATCAGCGTCAGCACTGTGTTGAGCAGCATCGCTAGTACGAAAGTTCCGAGCTCGAATGTCTTTGCTTCTTTGTGTTCTGTGTTTGGCTTCGTTGCCATGTTGGTGTTTCCTTTGCCCAAGTGGGCGCTATGTGTTTATGTTGGCTCGATGAGCCGCTACCGTTCAGGTAAGGGTGGGCATCACCTGAACGGAAGTGGATGATCGATGTCCTGCACAGCCACGCCAGCGCACCAGGGTAGTTTTAAATAAAAGAACCTTTCTAGAAGATTAGTTATTTTCCTGATACGCCTGCGAGGTTGTGCAGCCGAGTTTCCAATGTACTGCTCAATAGCCTTTACCCAAACACATCAGCGCTATTTCGCCCCTTAGCTTGTCGGGACTTGGAGCGGATTTCACGCTCTACTAAACTTGCTGTCCAGGTAAGGACCATCGAGACTTGTTCATGCCGCTTTGCTGTCCAGCCTTTATTCGCTGCACTTTTGGCATGTTTAGATATTAACCCAAATTGGTTGAATGTTCAATAGTTTTGGTGTAGTGGAATAAGCAACACTGAAGACGGTTGTGGTGCAGAGCGAGCTTCCATGAGTCGGTGGAGGCAGTCTTCCCACGAAATGTCGGTACCCGTCAGTAGGCTTGAAGGGTGACTTCAGATGATCCGCTGAGCGGGACCAACTCCATCGTCAACTCTGCCGCCTCGTTCGATCTCTCTAGCGTGTGGTCAACAATGGACGCATCGCCTCTCTTGGCGAAGCCCTTCATGTTTGACATGAGTGCCATCATGCCTGACTACACCAAGATGATGTCCCCAATGCTGGCAAGCATCTCGGAGACCGTGGCATCGGCGGTAAAAATGGCCTACCCCTCGGACCAGTTGGCCGGCATCCAAAAGATGATCATTGAGGCTTCCGGGGTGAACAACGTCGCGAAGATGTTCCTGGACTCACACGCGGAGATGGTGCGCGGGCTCTACCCTTCAGTCAACATCGCCGCTAGCTTTGCCCTGCAAGAACAGTTCCAGTTTCCTGTCACAGCACTCACCAAATCCCTGGCTGCAGCCATCGATACCTCCTACATCGACAGTGTCCTGGCAGACGCCATCAAGTTCCGCGCCGAAGTAGCTGAGCATGAGCTAGACGAGCTCACCGATGATTTCTTTGACAGTCACCCCGAACTGGCGGAATCCATTGAAGAGCTACCGGCCCTCTACAAGCTGTCTAAGGCCGACCGCACGGTTGTGATCTGGTTCATGCGCTTTGCAGTGATGATGGCCGTCACGTGCGTCGTCTTGAATATCAACACGGAGTATCCCGAGCTGGAAAAGATCATCGCCGCACTTGGTATCGGAGGAGGATGGGAAGCAGGTAAGAAGGCTGGCGAGTTCACCGGTAAGGCACTGGATAAGCTGCCTCAGGCCGAGGAGTCTTAGACCAAACCATCTATGGCTGACTGCGTCATAGCACCCAGAGCATCTGCGGCGCCGCCCGCCGTGCCAAGCGCTACGAGCTCCAGTGACTTGAAGAGAAGGTTCTTGATCCGTCCCTGCTTCGGCTCTGCGGCCGAGACTTCCTCTTCGAGGTCGGCGATAACCTGTTGGGCTTCCTCATGTTTCTCGTCGGGTACGCCAAGGATCGGCAACATCTGACGGAACGCAGTGGCAACCTTAGCTGCCTCGTTTAGCTGCTCAGTTGTCAGGGTGTTGCTCTGCACGGCTCCAGGACTGTTGAGAGCGAAGTTCATCGAGTGGGAGTCGCGAATATTGAAGTTGTTGTTCACGATCATTCCTTCGGGCTTCGGCGCTGAGCCGGCCGATTCTGTTAGTTCGACGATGTGTATGCCGCTGGCCGTGATCCTAGGAGACATGACCTTCCCGTTTATTGGAGTCCACGCCTGAATGTAGCCCTTGTCTTTCAACCACTTGGCTGTTCGAGTGATCTCATCGTCAGTGTAGGCAAGGCCTAGGTAACTGCCCTCAGGCTCGGCCTTGAAGGACGTGAAGTCTTTCGGCTCTTCCCCCGCGAGGTACTGATCGTAGAGCCAGTTGATAAGCGCGGGCTTCAGCGCGGAAGCCCGCTGGCGCGGATTACTCCGCACCCTCTTGTACTCCAAGGCGACATCGATACCCGCCTGCTCCAGCCTCACGTCAGGTATCTTCCCTGACGGCACCTCCGTATATATCCATCCATTAGCCAATAAGGCCTTTAGATCCCCGCGGAGTGCAGAGACATCGATCCCCCACTCATGCCCCTCGTTGTAGAGACCGGCAGTGGGAACGTCGAGCCGGCCCCACTCTTCGGACAACCGATAGATCTCGCCAAGGAGATGCAGCTGCCGGAGCTTCGAGGGAGACTTTGCTGCGGCTTCCAGATCGATCATGTAGTTGGAGATACCTAACGCTTAGGGCGGATGCTTACTTCGCTCTGAAGCCTACCTGTGGGGTACGACAGTAAGCCGCCCTATGAAGTCAGGCTGGAGCGTCCTTGTCGCTCGCCAAGAGAAGTGCAACTACGGCGAACAAGCCGATAAAAATGGCATCGACTACCTTGCCAGCAATGGCGAGATAAGCGGCGTACGACAACAGCGAGAAGACCAGTAGCCAGCACGCGAGGACGGATCGGCTCATCGGGACTCCCTCTCAAACGTAAGGAGGTGTTGGTGCTCAACGACATTGCCTATGATCCGCATGTCTTCGTCAGCGCCCTGAAGAGACAAGTGACCGTCTGACGTATAGCTAGAGCTCGGCGGATTGCGCCACCTAGCTTCGAAACCATGGCCCGCCCATTCAATGACGTAGATGTCGCGAGGTAGATCATCACCGTAAGGCGAGACGTATTCGAGTATGTCGCCGTCGAAGATATCCACCCCATCCATATCCTGGATCCCCGTGAAGAGCCGGCGCGCCAGGATTTCCAGATCATAGACGAACTCATCTGTTTCAACCTCGTCGAGGGTCACTACTTCATGAAGGATGGAGCCTGCTTCGTCGCGGTTTCTGTAGACGTAGTCGAACTTGATCGAGCCATTCATCGTGGTCGGCGTTCCGCTCATAAGGCCGCCACTAGTCAATTTGTGTTGCTGCTTCATATTGCAATTATTTACGCACAGAATGGCCAAACTTAAAAGACCGCATGTCAACGAGGTGTCATTTATTGGGGCTTTTTCGGAATTACCCGAAAGCGTAGACTTTTGCCATCACCTTCGTATTTCACGAGGGAGTACTTTAAATTCTGGTGGGAGATATGGAACCTAATGCCTCAGTACTTGATGAGACCCAACCGACAGTAGAGCCGAGCTTTCGTCCTCCAGCCAGCGAGCCAATCCCTGAATCCCAGCGGCCAGCTCGTCCCCCTCAGCCGAAGGCAAAAAGGCAAGTTCGGAAAATCTTCGCTACGGTCGGGATCTTCCTGGCTACTATCCTGGCTGCGAGTGAGCTCACTGCCGTTGCCCATATCTGGTTCACACCGGATCGCACTTCATACATGCGACTCGACGGCGAGCCGATCATCTACCAGTACGTCTCCCTAAACCACGTCAGCCGCTACATGGTCGCTGCAACCATTGCTCACGAAGACCAAGAGCTCGGTACACGAGCTGGTGGTTTCGATATAGAGGACTTCAAAGCAAGAGCAGAAGCGTACTTGGCCGGCGAGGAAGATCCGAGTGGTTCCACCATCCCGCAACAGCTCGTGAAAAACATCTTCCTCACGCCGGACGAGAATGCCGTCAGAAAAGGCGTTGAGGCTGTCCTAGCTACGCAGTTCGCCTACACGCTGTCAGATCAGAGAATTTTAGAGCTCTACCTAAACTACGCACAGTTCGGACCGAACCTTTATGGCGTATGTGCGGCCAGTTGGTACTACTTCAATACCCCGCCCTGGGCTATGACGCCAGAGCAAGCCGCCCTACTCATGGGCATAGTGCCCTTCCCAAGCCTGATACAACGAGGCCCAGAAGGCGGGGCTTATGTGGACAAAGCAACCTATCCAAAGACGTGGGACAACCTGAATGGCGCAGCTAACGTGTGGGTGCCAAAGCAGATAGAAGGCATGGGCGGATGGCAGGCTGCTGTAGCGACTATAGGAATTACTGACACGGCCGCGGATCATGCAGATAAGCGGAGCAACCAAGACGCTTGTTCAACGATGCCTCGGGCCGTAGCTGATCGGATAAAAGTAGATGGCGGAAGCTAAGTCAGATTGATGGTCCGGGAATCTCCGGACCATCAATTACCGTCGAGTTGCGAAGTGGGCCGCGACGTAAGCGTTGCCCTTTTCATTGATAGCAAAGCCCACGCCAAACTCATGCCAATTACCAAGCATGGCCCTTCGGTGACCGAGACTGTCTTCCCATATCTTGCACATCCTCTCGGCGGCGGACTCAACGTAGCACTCCATGAGGTTCTCGGCTACATACGGTGAAGAGTATCCCTCGTCGCGGGCGAGATCCCATGCCCAAGCTTGGTTACCTTCTGGCCCCTCATGCCCGTAGTAGCCATGGATCACCATGTGCTCAGTCTTCCGGGTGGCGGACCTGCACAGCTCGTCCTTGAGCGGGATGCGTTCGAGTCCCTGGGACTGACGAAAGTTGTTGATTGCACCAGGAAGATGCACGATCTGTTTCTTGATCGTGAGCACGTCTGCCGCTGCTTGCGCCTTGGTATAGATGAACGGTGGCGGGCCTGGCCACCGAATCTCCTTGGGCTTCACAGGCCTCGCTGCTGGCCTTTGCTTACCGATACCGAACATAGGCTAAGAATAGCAGTGGAAATAGAAAAGGGAGCTTAGTTGCTCCCTTGGTCTTTCAGTTCTTGGCGTTTGCCCCGTATGACATCAATAGATACGCCGCTATTCATATACCCGCTTGGATAATTGAGCATGGTTCGACAAGCTGCTTCTAGCTCATCCAGCAATCGCTCTTTGGCTGCTCGCTCAGACTCCGTAACAATCGGCTCAAGCATGTCGATTAATTCGATTGTACTTTTCCGCGATGTCATGAGCGAGAGTCTCTGGTACACCTCCGCACGAGCAAGCACGAAGTCCATATCGTCTTTACTCGTCATGTCGATGTTAAGCTCATGCTTCACTAGGACGTTAAGTAACTTCTCCCGTACCTTGTAATCACTCATCCCTGCTCTCCTTGTGACTTGAGTTCGGCTATGCGCTTATCTATAAACTCATCGACAAGATGTGTTCGGACAATAGCTCTAGGGCCAGAGGACACTGATAGCGCATCTTTGACCCTGAACAATACGGGTTTTAGCTCATCAATCCTCGCCAGATTGCACTGCTGGGTGATGAGGGCTTGAATACGTTCCTCAAAGACATCCAGCGCCTTGACTTGTCCCTCTTGGTTCATTGGGGTAGCCCCAACTGGCAACTGCATCCTGAAATATTTTTAGCTCTTTGCGTAGTTCGCTCTTCTCTATCTGGGCCATCACCCTCTCCCCCGTCCCCATCTCTGACAATATGCCTTCTGGTGAACGCGCTCTTCGTAGTAGCCAGCGAACATATCCCACTTGTGGCCTAGGAGTCGGCAGGAGAGACTCATGACTTTGCCTCAAGGGTGAAGCCTTTTGCGATAGCACGTTGACGCTGTTCGCCTCGTAGCTCGTTTTCGATGCGTATCGCAGCATTCTTCATGATTTTTTCGCTCATCGGGAATGACCGTCCGCGTAAATACTTCACATCTTCCCCAACTATCTCCGCCACCATTGCAGAGAGGGCGGCTTTCACCTTGTCCAAGTGGCCAGCCTTGAACTCTTGAGCGTGGCGGTTTAGCACCTCATCTATCGTGTCTGGTTGTGAGGTGTTAGCCCTCATGACCTAGCCCTCCGCTCTAACCTGACGAGCGTCGGAATCAAGACAACGAAGGCTCCGAGACATGCCCCCCTTATGAAACCCCAGGTGTCAGAGTCCATGGCGAATAACAGAAGTGACGCCAAGGCGATCTCCAGTAGAAACAGGAAGCAGAACTTTAACATAGCTAGAACTGCCCCACCGTCACATACTTGGCGTGAGCTGCTGCCCAATCACCGCCAAAGTTGACCTCGACGTACAGCTTCACTTGTGAGAGTTGCTCAGTAAGAGTTCCCTGGGTTCGACGTGCCAGGTGCCAAACAGGTTTGTCGCGTTGGAAGGTTCGCCAGCCTTGTGCGTCTAGAACCATGTCAGTGACGTAGCCGTAGTCAGCTTCAGCGATGCCGGCTGCTGCCATCTCGGCCGCGAACGTATATGGCTCTAATTGCTGGACGGGAGCTGGTGGAGGCGTCGGAGCTGGTTCAGTAACTATGGGTGCTGGCTCTACAACTACTGGTGGAGTGTCTTGAGGCTGCGGGCGATCTGAAGTTGATTCATGCGTCACGGCGCTCGGTTCGCGGGCCTGGATCTGGACCGCTTGGTTCTCTTCTGGCTTAGGTTGCTCCTGGTTCATGTAGATGATTACTCCTGCGCCAAGGACGGCGACTGTTACTGCTGATATGAGGAGAGGCTTACGCATGGTTGAACTCTCCTGCATCGTCTAACGCGATTGCTAGCTCTAGGAGCACGATAGCGAAGTTCTTACCAAGAATCGCCGCATCAGGATCGTCAAGACTGTCGCTCGTAAGTGAGAGCGTCTCCTGGTTTAGATTCACAATCGTGAAGTCGTAGTTGCGCAACTTCTCTCGTAGGTAGTCAGAGGTGTACAGAGGGACTGCACTGTCAGAACCATATTCTTCAAGTTCGTAAATGAAGTCGTCTTCATCGTTGTCCTCTTCGTAGAACGCTCGTCGTATGTATTCGCTCGGAAGCCCTACGTTGGCTTTGACCATCCAGTCGATTTCATACTTCCAGCTAGGGAAGCGTCTATACACTTCCTTACATAGCTCAAATAGTTCTGTATCAGGAGCGCTCATGAGCTCGCCCCTTCTTCACCAAGAACCTCTCGAATGTCTTCGAGTGTGATCCCTTCTTCAAACTGTTGTAGTGACTGTTTCTTCATGGCATTTATCCTGCTTAATTATCTGTTGGGATTATGCGCCATTTTGGTTGAATGTTCAATAGTTTTGATGGTGTGAAATAGACAACAGGCAGGACGTCCTGAGTTGGCTATGGGTGGTGTATCTCCTCGAATAGGATTGAAGCATGAAATCAAATAATGGGGGCGGACGTGCTGATACCGATGCAGCAGCTCAAGACCGAACGAATGAAGAGCTACTGAAACAGCTGGCTGACAAAACCTTCTGGGGGAACGTACTTGCCGGGGTTCTGGCGTCAATCGTATTTTTCCTGCTCACGCAAGCGTGGGAGGAGATGCAAGAGGTCTTCGTCCAAGTATCCGGAGGATTCACCTTCGTAACGGCGGGCATCCTAGTAGCCTTCCTAGCGTTGGTTGGAGTCAACATCTGGCAAACCTCTCGCCACACTCGGGACAAAAAAGCCATGGGCAACTTCGCGTTCATCATCTTGCAGCTCGTCTTTGCCGTTGTTGGCGTTTCCCTTGTCATCCTGATTCTTACCAAGTCGGTTCCCTCAGTAGCCGGGGGATAGCCACCCAACACCGTCAGCTGGAATAGCATTGCCTCATGAGTGAGACTTCCGAGGCGGAGAAGCAGTCCAAGCCCTGGCAGTGGCCTGGCGAGTGGATGCGCGATGAAAAGTTCTGGCGGGATGTCGGCAGCCGAACGATAGCCGGATTCATCGTTGTGATCCTGGGCTACTTCTCCGCCATCGGACTGGGGTACGTCCAACAGCCCAACTACCGACGACTTACCGTCGTCGCTATAGCTGTCGTCTTCGCGCTCATCATGATCGCGTATGGCATTAGAACTACGCTCAACCAAGACAAGAAGTTCATCTCGAACATAGTCAAGTTTGTGGGAGCTGGGGCAATATCTCTCGCGCTCGTAGGAGTAGCGGCATATATACCGTAGCGAAGACCATAGTCCCACCCTCCCCTACTACTTGAGGGGCGAGACCAGCTGTCATTGCCCTATAGCCCGTGGCTGGTCATCGTCTTGTGCTTCATCGAGTGCGACCAAGATAGCCAGGTTCTCTTCTACCTTTGAGGGATCAGCTTTGAGGGAGGGCGTCTTATCGTAGATAGCCATCTCACGAGTAGAGAGCGTTCGCGAGACAATAACAGGCTGCCCGTCTGGACCTGTGTACTTGAGGAATAGGAGAGCCCCAGCCTTTAGTGCAACGCTAGGTATGTCTGCTGTGGCGTTTATTAGCTCTACAGCACTGCTCACGTTCTTCTGATCGACGTCAGCCTGCTTGTCCTGAACATGGAGCCGTCCGTACTGCTCTGCCTCTAATGCGAACTCTTTAGCTTTAGCCAGGGACTCAGCCCTTACCTTCTGGCCTTTAGCGCCGTTCCAAGCAGCTAGAAATCGGGCAATGAAAGAACCACGCTCTACTTCGACGATGCGGGGCGTCTGGTAGCCAAGTTCACTGGCGATGCGCTGCGTTGCCTTGATAACCCTGAGAGCTGAAACAGCGTCGTCGGTGTCCAGGAAGAGGCTGATATCCATGTCAGGCATCGGAGTCTCGGGCTTGCGGGCGAAGCCTACCGCTTGCTGGATAGCGACGACTTCGGAATCACGTCGTATTTCCCATCGGCCAGTCTCCGCATTGAGAACAGCCCTGCCAAAACGCGAACGGAACCGACGTAAGTTCTTGTCGGTCTCATTGGCTGCGGGCTGGTCGTTTTCCTTCTCAGCCGTCCTGCGTTGCTTCAACAACGCCTCTGCTCGTCGTTGAGCAAAGGACTTGAGATGGCTGCCCTTCTTCTTGGCCTTGCCCACTGCCCCACTGATGCGCCGTTGAACCATGAGGCGATGCTAGCAGAGGGCACACTCCCCTACTCCCTACTACTTGAGGGATCGACCAGGACAAACCAATTACAAACTATTCTCTACTCCCTGCCAATGCTCACGTATCTTCATACGGCTTGCCAGTTGGGATCTGTTCCAACAAGGAGATCAATAGTTCAGCGCTCAGTAAGTCAGGTGAGTCAACATTTAGTCACGGTTCACCAAGCCTGTGAGGGCTGCACCAACAGTTTTGATTGAAAGCATGTGAGAGCGCTAGGAGTGTCTCTTACTCCGGCCTAGCTTTTTGGGCTCTAGGTTCAGCCATTACCGTACTTGGTCTCAGACTGTTTCTGGCGTAGCAGAGTTATTCAGCGCTCACAGCTACCTTCAAGCGTTATAGACGGAGAAGAGGGGGTTGTGCAGGTAACCTTTGATCCGACTAGTGCCCAAAGGTACGACACGGCTATACGCAACCTAATCCCTCATCACCGCCTATAACATAGACTGCGAACTATTTTATTGTAAAAGTATTTGCATAAGTAAACAACACTGCTAAAATAGAAGCAGATTAGGTTGCCAAGCAAGAGTCTCCATTATAGGGGGCTCTACTTTTTTCTTATACCCCCGGCTGACAATGATTAGGTTGCCAAACGGTTACTAGTCATTATGAAGATCATGTGATGCAAGTCAATCTTGACAAGTGATCTAGCGCACTTTTCCTGTGGAAAACCGCAGCGAAACAGTGGATAAGTACTATTCAAAAAGCGCCCCATGCTTCATAGTCATCCCCATGGATCTTCTAAAACTCACAAACAAGACCTACGTTGTTCCTGAACTAGGTGTCCCCTACTTCGAGCCAACCTTTGCAGAACGGCAAAAGCTCTTGAAAAAACACAAGTCTTTCTTCATCATAGGGAAGCCTGGTATCAAGCCACGTAGGAGCGCTTCGGCAGTAGACGCTCCTCCAACGCAAAAGCCCTAGACAACGTCCAGGGCTTTTTGTTTCTATAGGTTATCTACCCGACGTATTGCACTTCAGTCCATGTAGAGAACACCTCCCAGGCATCTCCGTAACTTGTCGGCTCTTCGCCGCCTTCGTGTACAGACACCGCGCGCACACTAAGGCCACGTTCTTCTAAAGCGTCAAAGATAGGCACTGGTGCGACCCATGGCGTATCAAAACTGAGGACTACCCTCGTATCGCTAGGAGCTACAGTGAGAACTGCGTGACTCGCGCCCCATTTCGTACCCCAGCGAGCGTTCTTCCACTCATACCAAGTGGCATACCCGTATTCTTGCTTATTCTTGAAGGCTACCTTGCCGATGTTGTAGACCTCGGGCTGCTTGTCTTCGAGAGTCGATGCGAATTCTTCCCGAGTTTTAGCATCTGGGTACCGGTCTCTGAACCATGGGAATGACGACGTATACCTGAAAGCTTCATCATCGTGCGCAGCCAATCCAAGGTCTGTACTACTGCCGCTCTCTATATTTAGGGCATCAGGCATGGGCACAATCCCTTTGAAATCAAACTCTGTATCGCCGACTTCGAAGCCGAGCTTCGTATCACTTATAAGGGTAGCTATGTTTTCTTTGCTGCCGGTTATCTCCACATGGTTAGTTGTCCAGTTTGGCATATTCAATTTTCTCCGTTATTAAGTTATAAGTAATTTTTCCTTGGTTAGCCCAAGGCCATCCCAAAGATGAAGCAGCCTACCCCGACTATCACTAACCGGCCTTCTGGCGTCTTAGGCCACGGCCTTGGGCGGTAGTAGGCCTCTGAACGTGGCCGAGAGCGTCCGTAAGAAGGATTTGTTTGTTCAGACGATAGCGAGTTCGATTCTTGAACTATCGCGCCACTGTGGCTGTCTACTGTGTGATAGCGGTAGGCCACTAGGCTTGTCTACGGGCCACATCAACGTAATACTCCAGAACGTCCCAGTTGATGCCTACTGATGCGTCATGGTGGTTCTTAGCGTCTTTCAGTATGTCCATTGCCTGATCATCACTCAGTTCGGGAGCAAGACCCTGAATGTCCTCGATCGACCAAATCGCAGCGATCTGAGTCGTAGGATCGTAATAACTCCCGATGATGTCCTTCGCCAGCACGGCCGCAGCCCCTTGTGCATCCGTCCACGGTTCATCGAGCGCCAATTGCGCTATCTCAAGAATTTTTTCTTCTAGTTGGTTTTGCGTCATATAGATACTCTCCTTTTATCTGTTGGTGACTGTCTATATTATGCGCTCCTTTAGTTGAATATTCAATAGTTTTCACCCCTGTTAAGTAGTAGTTTTTACTACTTAACATTGTCGGCAAATCCTTCTATATGCATCAGCTCAAACATGTGCTCATAAGCCCCTAGCTTACCGTGCATGTAGCCCTGAAGGTTCCGAAGCCCTATATCTGTCTCGGCAAGGAATAGCACGCTAGGAACGGTCTCAATCTCCCCAGGCTGCACACCATCGAATACAGCGACGTACTCGCGCAGCTTCTTTTCAATCTCTATGCGGCTTTCATTGTCGCGATCTACCTCTATCCAAAGAGATACGAGCTCACTTTTATCTGTCAGCTCCAGCTCTACAAAAAAGTCAGGGCGCACGGTGACGCCAGCGAGGCGCATGTGAGTATCAGGCTCACAGTAGTAGCCGCGTATCTTCACCTCTCCCCTGTCCTCACGCTCACACAGTTGAGCGAAGACATCGGCCACTCGTAATCGGTGCTCAGATATAGCGGTGAAACGAGGGCGGAACTTTCCACGCTTGCCAAGGTATTGCCAGCCAACCGCTCCGAGCTGGTAAACAGCCGGCCCTGAGCCCTTGTGATCTCCCTGCACCTGGCGACGCCCCATCCGGACGATGAACTTATCCCGCATTAGTTTCTTAGCTACGTTGTCCCATGAAGTTTTGCTCTTTATACCTGGGAAATGTAGCTGCCAAATATGACCAGTCGAAAGCTGGCCAAAGCGGTCAAGTGAGTGCAGAATATCGGCGTCGCGAGGACTTAGGCGCATGGTCGCAGTATAGAACAGGTTAGTCTCGCGCCAAAGCCCTGTGTTTCCGCTGGTGGGACAGCCATCTGGTATGTGTCCAGACCCGCACCACGCACATGTCCAAACACATAGCAGTATCAGCAGTGTTTTCCACAGCTAGCGTTGCTATTTCTACAACTCGAAGACTATTGAACATTTGGGGCTTTCGTTCATAATGAGCATTAGCAAACGGGCACTACCCACACCGCGCAGATTTACAACTCGGCGAATACAAACCTAATAGAAAGGAGTGGCATGGATAAACACATCTACCCACCACAAAAGAAGATCGGTAGCGAGCCGCTATCGGTAACCGTTCCAGTAGGAACCAAAGAGACGCTAAAGCTCTACAGGTTCTGGCTCCAAGAGAACGGCCTACCAGATGCCGCTAACGGCACCGTTCTTTTCGTCAACACAGTTCAGCATAACGACAAGTTTAGAGAGATCTTCTACGAGATCGAGAAAGGAAAAAGCCGTGGCAAACGATACCTCGACGGAATTAAGGCGACAAAAGCAAGTCAATCCGCACGCTAAGGCGCTTTCGGCTATCCGTGCACGTCGTGCGGCAGTGCAGAGCCGGCCATATGTTGCTAAACGGCGAGACTTCGCCCAGGAGCCCACATGGACCCCGGTGTAGAAGAACAGGGCATGCAGCCTTCGGTGATACCTCCAAAGATTGCTAAGGCACTTATTGCTATCCAGAAGGAGTTAGAACCGCTAGTCCGATCTGCGGAAAACGACGAGTACGGTAGCAGCTTTACACCTTTGGATGAAGTGGTGACAGCTGCCTACAAGCTCCTGGCCAAGCACAAGATTGGTGTCATTCAGCCGCTGACGACCCTCGATGGTCTGGCAGCGATTAGAACGATCCTCTTCTGCCAGGACGGCACAAGCTTCCAGGACGTGACGAAACTGGCCCTAGCAAAGATTGATCCTCAAAGTCACGCTTCAGCGATCACCTACACCCGTAGGTATGCCCTTATGGCTCATATAGGTCTCACATCTAAGAATGATGACGATGACGGCAATAGAGCCAGCGGAGTATTCCTGAAGCCGACAGACGAGCAGCTTGAGCAGATCAAGTCACTCTGCATGGCCATGAAATATCCGACTGATCGAATAGCGGCTGAGATCTGGAAGGTGAAAACTAGGGACCACGCGACGCTTACCATCATGAACCTCAACAAGATGATCTCTCATCGCGTCGCAGATATCGAAGCAGCAGACCGGGCACTGGAGATCGAACAAGGCCAACCAGGCGAACACATATCTGTTGTCACTGATGACGACATTAACCAAGATCCAGACAGTAAGAGCCTGGAGGGGCGCCTAGATGCACTGGGACTAGCCAACAAGGGATTCGTCAACAAGTTCATTTTCTCTGTCACAGGTAAGCCGTTCCTAAGGAACTGCGACGCCAAAGACAAAGCACTACTGAACACTGCGCTCAACAACGTTGATGCCGGCATCCGACAGCTACCAACTGAGTGGTATCCGAACAACAAGATCCCGGTAGGGCAGGGAAAGCCCTCATGATCCGCCCCCGATACCAGAGAGCACGCCATCGACATAGTCGTCGATCGCGTGAGCCGCCTGCACCCGCCCGCTATTCGCGCTCTTGCGAATCAGCTCCCAGTGGGCATTAGAGAAGCAGTGGTGGACTTTTGCTTCACTGCAGACCTCACACCAGAGGAGCGGAACCTAATCATCAAGCACAACGTCTGCATCCCCTATGAGCTCTTAGAGCTCGCTAAGTACAAGGAGGTGCATGGAACAAACATAATGGTGGAATTGCCACCAAGGAACACCAAGTAAATGGCACGCACAAGAATCACTCGTCAGGACTTCCTGGCGATCAAAGCCAGCTTCAAGAACGGGCTCTCAGCCAAAGAAGTTCAAGAGCTACACGGCCGCGGTGAATCAGTCGTTCGACGAATCAAGAACGCTCGATCATGGACCGCTTACCAGTCAGCAAACTGTGAGCGATACAACCATCGCAAAGCCGATGGGCTACTCGACACCAACCTCACTAAGGAACAAGCACAGGCGTATCTAGATATGCAGACGCAGCTTGAGACGGTGAAAGGCGAACGCGATACATACAAGGAGCGTGCAGCTCGCTTCGAGAAGCTCAACGCTACGCAGGCGGCAACCATTGCCAGCTATCAACGTGCTGATCTAGAACGAAGCATCAAACATGCCCGACGCAGCCTGAGAATCCTTGCCAAGTTCCGGAGGGCTAACTAGATGCCAGGCGCAAAGATCACCAAGATCAAGTTCTACTCGATCAACCGCGATGTAAAGGCTGCTGTGGCAGCTGACACGTACAACGCCGAAGAGATCGGTCGAAAGCACTATGTAAGCCGCGAAACTGTAAACGCAGTACGAAGGGCCGGCACCTGGCCTCAGTGGCTGCGGAATAAGGCAGAGGCTAACCGGAAAAGAGTTGAGAAGGCCAAGAAGTTGATCAATGTTCCAAGTGTCGCGACTGCTATCGAGCAGAATGGTGACGACGAAGAAGAAATGGTGACGATCGCCCGAGCACAGTTCAATCACTTCGTTGGTCTGGAAAGGCGCGTAAAGAAGCTCGAAGATTGGCGCAAGGACCATCAAACATGCCGTCCTGCGTCTCCTCAGATACTCGTGAAGGAGCCAGCGCCGAAGCGCCGCTTCTGGAGCCCACGCTAATGTCGGGAACGTCCGCAGGATCGAAGAAGGCAGTCGCAACGATCCTTGCTAAGAATCCCAACCACTTCCGCGACATCGGCCGCATAGGAGGCAGTCGGGGCACGGGCGGCGGATTTGGTGACGGCGAAGAAGGACGGGCTAGGGCCAGGTTAGCCGGGGCGAAGGGTGGGCGCATAAGTAAGCGTCGAAAGAAGTTCACTAATCAGGAGGGCAACCTCTGATGGCTGTTGACTACAGGGACACCCTGATCACCTACCTCAAGAGCGAGACTCTCGAGGACGCGGCTAAGAACCTAAACATCACAAAAGCGGCGCTGTTGGCACGCATGGGCGTGCTGCGTAAAGCAGGTGTCAAAGTCCCTCAAAAGGGCAAGAAGTCACTGACGGCACTCGACGTCGCCCAGCTCAACGCGATAATCAACAAGCACGCCAAGGAAGTATCAGCGGCCTAACGATCCCCAGGCACAGCACAGTGCCGGCACACGAAGACCCATGAGTCTATGTCGGGACCGAGCTTGTGAATCGCACATTTATATAGAGACCGCTTCAGGCAGTTTGAGCAGTAGTGCTCGTCGAGCCCCTGGCTCACCATGTAAGCGGCTACACCATCGCGGAGGAAGTCACCTCGTTCTATCGACGCCTTTGTAGGTCGACGACCTAGACGAGCGTTGATGATCTCCTGGATACGACGAACCGAACGTGAAGAACCAAGTTCTTCTTTTATCATCCAAGCTGCCTTGCGAGGCACCTGGCTAGCCAGCTCAATGATTCGTTCGTCTTCGTCGTACATTGTGTAGCTACTTAAGCAAAGTGCGCGCGTCGCGTAAAGACCGCACATCGTACAACCTAGCTTGTACGTCGCATTTTTCAGACCCGCTAACAGAGGTCAGAGAACGAAAAACTATGCCACAACATTTTTTGACGCAGCTCGCCACTCGACAGACGGATGTCTCCATGGCATACGAGGCTTATAAGAGCAATCAAAGTTCGATGTTGTCAACCGCGCAAGCTTTGCAAGGCAAAAGGACTTTTCCACAGCCGCCGTTCAAGCCCAGCACCAACCGATTCTGATTTGCGCAGAAGCGGACAAATAATCAGGTTCTTACAAACCGGTGCTGGGCTTGGGTTACGGCCCATCAATAACTAAATAGGAGAACGCATGAATGAGAGAGATCAAGTTTAGAGCTTGGGACAAGAGCAAGTCGGAGTGGCTTGGTGCTGATGCCTGGTTCGTCCGTTCACATGACTCCGTGCTCGTAGTTTGGCCGGAAGTAGCCAAGGGGATGCAAGTAAGCGTGCACATGGAGACTCTGGACAGCTCGCGGGTAGCGCTCATGGAATACACCGGCCGCAAGGACGAGAATGGCGTTGACGTCTATGACGGCGACATCATCACTCTTATCGACCTGGCTAGCGACTACACAGAGAAAGTCAGTCGTGAGAAGTTCGGTGCCTTCGTCGTGGAGTGGTCAGAGCATCTATCAGGTTGGTACCCAAAGTCTTTGAACGGCTACGAACCCGACGAAACTTGGTGGGACACCTGGGAAATCAAAGTAATTGGCAACATCTATGAGAACCCTGAGCTGCTAGAGGCAGCATCATGAACGTAGCTTCACCAGAACTATCGGAAGACTTGTATGCGCTCAGTAATTGGTGTCCAAGCGAGCGTTGCAATGGAATCCACTATGCGACGTCCCCACCGCCCTACTACCTTGGCTACTTACTGAGGAAGCTGCCATCGCTAAACGCGACTGGATACGTTCAATTAACAAAGACAAGGGACGCGTACCACGCCCTTTACACAATCAATGGCAAGGATCGCATATCAGAAGTCTTGGAGGTTACACCTGAAGACGCAGTGGCGAAGCTAGCCATCGAGCTATTCAAGCAGGGCATTCTCACGAGGGACGGTGATGAGTGAGCACTTCATATCAGTTCGCGATGAGTTCAGACTCGCTAGGAGCCGCGAAGCCGCTCTAAAGCGTGAACTAGGAGCCATGGACAGCTACATCGAGCTAGACGAGATACAGCTCGTCCACCGCTACGACGAGATCCACAGACTGGAACAACAGCCACTCTTAGACGAGCAGCGCCAGATGGTGGACTTCATCAGCCTCGCGCTACTGGACCGCATCGAACACAAAATAAGTCCCAGCTTCCGAGCTCAACTGGAGCAGGAGGCACAAGTAAGTAACCAAGAAATGGAGGCCTATGGGCGAACTGATCAATTTCAATACTAAGAAGCAAGAAGAAGGCCCATCCCTGTCTCTCGAGCTACGGCTCGAAGCTCGGAAGCTAGACGGCTACGCTGACCTGGGGCCGGTAGACCTCGTGGCTAAGACGGAGCACTACCTCGCACTGGAGCAAACCGACCTAACCGACATGCAGCGCAAGGATGTCCGAAGCATCCTGAACCACCTTCTAGGTGAGATGGAGATGCGCAGCGCCGAGTAGGTCAAACCAATGTCCTAGCGGCCGTTAGCATGTTCAACAGGAACCGAGAGTGCGGGGGACGTGTGGAAATCGGAAGCTGGGCCGACTGGGTATCAGGAGGGGCAACAGCTCTGGCTCTGTTCCTCGGGCTTGCGGGTCTCTTGAGGGAGCGGAAGAAAGATCGCGAACTAAGCGAAAAGATCGCGGAAGACGAGCACCAGCGGAAGAAGACGGAACTCGCCGCTCAGGCGTCAAAGGTTTCCAGCTGGTTCGACCAAAACAGCAGCAGTGTCATGGTCCGTAATGCCTCTGAGAGCGTCATCTATGACGTGTTCGTAGTCCTCGTCAATGGCCGCTTCCAGTCCGACGGAACTCCCCTTTTGGTAGACGAGGTAGGCGAGATGATTCGCCTCGTACCGCCTGGCCAAACTGCGTCGATACCCGTGCCGCTTCCAAACATGGCTTTGTCCCACTACTTGGTCTCCAGCGACCTGACGTTCCGGGACGCTCAAGGGCTCACGTGGTTTAGAAACAACTGGGGCAAGCTGGAGAAGAGAGACGAGGATGTCTTCCGCCATTACGACCTGGAGAAGCCCTACAAATATGCCGACCACTCCCTGCAGGTTTTCTAGATTGGGACTTGAAATTGGCTGGTGAGATAACTCAAGAAGCGATACTTCTGGCACTAGGCGGAGCCGGCCTTGGCGCAACGGGAGCCGTAGCAGCGCAAATAGTAGCTGCGGTCTTCACTGCTCGCCGCGAAAACAAGAAAGCCCTGGCTGAAGAAGCCCGCTGGAAGCTAGAGAACGACGCCAAGCGCCGCGACCGCAATCTCGACCACAAGATTGACCTCTTTGGCCGGTTCCTGTCTGTTGCCGAAAGCCTCTATCAGGACATGGCATGGGGAACCCAGATCACGGACGAGGAGTTTCACGCTTACCAGCCTCGAATGCAGGAACTCCGAGACAAGGCGGAAGAGATTGGTCTCATCGCCCCCGAGGTCTTCAGGCACACCCAAGCGACGCTTAGGAGCATCGGCAAGATGCTGGAGATCAAGACGCCTTTTCTCTGGTCGGCAAAGACCGGGAAACCATCCATCGAGCAGGCTGAGGAATGTGTAGCCGCATGGATACGTCTAACTCGTGGAGCCATCCGGTCATACATCAACTACGAGCCGGTTGATTGGGATGAGAAGGAACTCAAGGAGTTAGGGCTGCTCTAGGTAACGGATACGCCGCTGCCCCTACGAGAGTTCGGCCAGCAAAAGCCTCATTAATAGACGTAAGTATTGACTAAAAAGGTGCCCTCAATCAAAATGAGCGCCAGGAGGATGCTATTAGTAAACTAAGCGACCTACACCTGTACTTCGAGAAATTAGATTCAGAAGATCTCTTGCCAGTTCGGAAACGAATCATCAAGAAGAAAAAGAGCACATAACATACGGTGCTCGCCGTCCACACTTCACAGGTACTCTCCCAAGTTATCTCGTGGACATAGACCGCGCTGGTTCGGTTTTCCCAGCAGCACCGTGCTCCATCCAAGATCACAAGCCATTGCGCCCTTGGATGGGTAGACGAACCCATTCGCCTACTTCGCACCTTTCTCAAAACTCTGTCTACAAGGAATCTTCCTTGTTACAAGAAACGACAGCATCAGGGTGCGTCCACTCGCACAGTAGCCGCCCTGGTGCACCTTGTCTCACCTACAATCCGAGTAGTGTCCGATTGCCGGTGAGACTGGGTAGAGCACAACCCAATAAACCAATAAGGAGGTGATATGCCTGACAACGAACGCAATATACCCAGCGAAGCGGCGCAAAGACTAAGGGACAATTTGAAAGTCCGAGCGCGAGAACACGAAACAGATGCACCTGATGACTACCAGGTAGGCCTCGTGCTAAAGGCCTTGGCTGATCACACAGCAATAATGCAAGCCCTTCACTACCGCCCCGACCCCACAAGTCCGTGGGTCGAAGCTACCTCCATGGGCAGGTGGTTCCATGACACGGGTGATGTGTTGCTAGAGGCAGGTTCATGAGCGTCTCTTCTGAAAAGGGCGTCTCCCTAGAGAAGTCAGTAGCCAAGCTTCTACAGAAGAAGCTCGGAGCGCGAGTATCCAGAGACAAACGCAGCGGCGCCGGCTCTCATCACAAGACCGACATCAAAGATTACTTCCAAGACACTCCCCTAGACATCGAGTGCAAGAACCACAAGACGATCAAGATCAAAGAGTGGTTCCGACAGGCGCTATCCGGCGCAAGTTTCAGTCGCATTCCGACTGTCGTTTTCCAGGCTGACGATGAAGTCCTAGCCACCCTGCGTTTCAGCGACCTCGTGGACCTCATTGCCGAGACTCATCAGACGCGTGAAGAAGTGAAGCGGCTTTCTGCACCTATTACCGTTCCCAAGCCACTCAGTAACGAGATCGATCATCTAGTAGGGCGCACAACGGCTAGCGGGTCGTACAAGACCTGTCGCAACGGCCACATCATCAGCAACGGCCAGCTCAAGTGCCTGGCAAAGGGCTGTCAGTTCAGCGCCGGCTACAAGCCGAAGAAAGAGAAGAAGTAAGCCCTGATCGCGGGCTTGATCCTGTCCTCAACCGAGGCCAGGTAAAACCCACGATCTAAGGAAGTGGTAAGCGTGATTCACGCAATCCAGATCCCAGTAGACGAACAACGGCCCCTTTACAAAGTAGCAATCAACGGCCTGTCCTCCATGCAAGAAGCAGTTGGCGGTTACGTCCAGTTCATCGACCTGGGACCGCTGCACGCGTCGATGGTCATGAACGAGGAAGGTAAGCTCCAGAAGCTTCCGATCAACCGCCGGGCGACACTTATGTTCTGGCTGCTGTTCCCCAGCGTCCGGCACAACGACGTGATCGTTGGGGACGCCATCCTCGTCGGGCTCCCCGATAAGGATGGCAACACAACCGACGTTCCCCAAGAGGTTGTCGATCTCCTGTTTGGAGAGAAGCAACTGAAGGCGGAGTTCCAGACCTTCGACGACGACAACAAGTTCAACGGCAACCTGATGCGTTTTGACGACTACTTTGTGGCCGCCAACTATGCACTCGGCAAGGCCGAATCTTGGACAGCGGTTCAACGCTGCCGAGTCGTTCTGGCTGAGGACTAGAGCAATGACCGGGGAACGGCTTACAACGCCCCCTCACTGGCCTGATCTGCTCAAGACGGCACTGGAACTGCCTGGACAAGCTGGAAGCACGTACAACCGCTTCAGGCGCTTCTCGCTGGGTAACCAGGCTCTGCTCATGATGCAGGGGCTTACGGAGCCGGTGAACACCTACAAGGGCTGGCTCGCGCTGGACCGGCAGGTAAAGAAGGGCAGCAAGGCAAAGGTGATCTATGTGCCTATGTTCCGGAAGGAAACGACAGAGAAGGGCGAGGAAGAGAAGCGGCTATCCGGCTTCAAGCTGGTTCCGTCAATCTTCGGCGTCTCGGAAACTGAAGGCGAGGATTTACCCGAGTACCAGCCGCCTCATTGGAGCAAGGAGCTGGCGATGAGCAAGCTCTCTCTGATCCAAGTTCCCTACGAGTCGCTGGAAGGCAACTCACAGGGGTACTCGATTGCACGTACGTTCGCGATCAACCCGGTTGCGGTCTATCCGTTCAAGACAACACTTCACGAGTTCTCGCACATCGTGGCCGGGCATACCGTGCCTGACCAGATGGATGAGTACCGGACCCACCGCGGGCTCTTTGAGTTCGAAGCCGAGGGCTCCGCTTATCTGCTGATGAATGAGCTTGATTCAACCGATCAGTTCAACGCCTCAGAAAGCCGAAGCTACATCCAAACATGGTTGCAAGGTGAAGATCCACCTGAGTCATCCATCAAGCGGGTCTTTAGTACGGCGGACAAAATTCTCCGTGCTGGGCTAGACGAGCCGGAAGGAGATGAACCCGATGTCGAGAGGAATCTTGATACCAGCGGACAACTCCAGGCCGCTTGAGGTGCAGGAGTTTGCCGACTTGGAAGATGCGCTTGGCGGAACCGTTGAGCGCTTCCCTATCAGTCGGCCAGATGCCTCCCTCATCCAGTTGGAGAGCGCACCCTACCTTGATCTACCGACCAACCGGAGGGGAACTCTGATCCGATGGGTGCATGCCACCTTCACAAGAGGAAAGCATGTAACTGTTGGCGATGTTGTCCTTGCCGGCCGTCTGGATGACCAGGGAGCCTATGAGGACGTACCCGAATGGTTCGAGAAGGTACTGCTTGAAACCGAGCACTTCATGGTGCATGCGCAGTTCATTGAAGACATGCTATGGCGACAGCACGAGCGCGTCTTTGACGACTGGGAGCAGGCCTACACCTCGGTTCTGCTGCACGCCGAGAGGAATGCGTTCGTCAACCATGTGCGTGTCGTTCCTGCCTAGATCGTGGGATCAGCCTCACTCCCCTGCGGAGTGGGGCTTTTCTCTTTTGTGAGGGGATTCGACCCCGCTCTTCTCGAGGCACAAATGAAAAGACCCCGTCCAACTGCGATAAGAATCAAGCAGTTGGACGGGGTGTATGGGTGGTTAGTCGGCGGACGGTTTGAAACCATTCCTTCTTCCGCGGATGTTATCTGCGTTGGCCAGGACCTCGGCAGTAACGACTTTCTCGAAGTCAGCCTTGCTGACGATGATCTCTTCGCTGTTGCCATCCGGATGACGCAGCTCAAGCTCGACGACGTTCGTCACGCGCTTGAGGCCAACCAGTTCTTCAGCAGAAGCATCGAACAGCTTGCCAGCGCTACGGACGACGACAGTGATCACTTTGTCATCGGCCAAGATCTCGCCGCTGATATCAGAGGTACGAATCGACTTGTAGCCCATCTTGTTTCACCTCCTTCAAGGTGCAGGTACTAGCAATCACTGGATGCGATCACTACTGCCGCTTGATTATGAGGCAAGGCTATTTATTGTCAATAAGAGAATTGATATAATAGACCGTGAATGAAAGAGTTTGACCTAGTTAGCTTTCTGAAGAAATCCACTAAAGCCAGTGGTGTCAAACTTAGAGTCGACGTGAAAAAGGCGCCGGAACTCCGACGCCTTCTCAAGAAGCAATGATCACTCTTTTGCTTGGCCCTGGTTTGCGGCCTCAGCTTCTTCCATCCCTTCAAGGAACTTTTGCCGTTCCTTTTCATCCCGCGCGTCACCGTCGCGTGCAATGACGCTCAAGCCACGGGCGCCTTGGGTCCACTTCTTGTGGGTAACGGTCATCTCTCTTATGGAACTGGCCACATCATGGATTCCGTACTTGACCATCCGGCGTCGCAGCTTGTAGATGGACCAGTCAAGAATTGCTTCCGAGGTCAGCTTGTCTTTGTAAACATCTCTTGGACCCCAATACGTGACGGTTCCCTCGTGCCGTTCCGGAAGGTCGGAATCATATCTCTCGGTCGCTGAATCCCAGTGGGTGCGCCACTCCTGTCCAGGTGCCAACACCGGGATCACCTCTGGAAGCTCTACTACTTCTGCATCTTGTTGCGTCCTCGTGGGCAATGGATCGAGTTGTAGCTTCACGTCAAAAGCAGCGGTCTGTCCATAGTTTCGGATCACCAGGTCGATGAACTCAGGGCTGATGCTCTCTTCCATATATACGACGACGTAGGGCTGAGCCTTCTCCAGTTCAAGCTTCTTTGTCTGTATGCGAGCCTTTTTTGCCTCTCGCAGCTGCCAGGCCGCGACTAAGGCAGCCAAGATCGCGATTGCAAGGGTGGCAGCCGAAGAGACGGCTGAGATCCAGTCAGTGGCACTAGGGGCGTCGTCTTTTACTGCCTCAACAAGCTGCCGTGCAAGGTCAGCCCATTCATCCTCTGTCACTTGGCAGGCTCACCCACGTTAGAGCTCACTTCTTCTTCCCGAAAGACTTCTCTCCCTGAGACATGGCGCCAAATCACGTGATCCAGTCGCCGTGGTTGAGTGGGGTAAAGCTCAGCGACCTTCTTGATCAGTTCCGCCGCCTCCGAAGGAGTCAGCTTCCGACCCCTAAGGTCTACGTGTTCTTCGATGAATCGGATCACCATGCGGTCAGGCTTCACGGATTGGAAGCCGGCCAGGATGAGTAGGTAGTTGTAGGTAACCCCCGAGCGCTGGCTCGGCAGACGCAGCCAGGCCTTTTTTAGAGCTTCAAGGCTCTCGTCATTAGCGTACGCCGTATGAAGGTCTTCTCGCGTCCTGTAGCCGAGCTTGCAGTGCAACACTTCAGCGGCTTGGCGGATAACTTCCGCTTTCAGGGGAGCGTTCGCCTTGGAGTGAGCGGGCTTGCGGTTGTTGACTAGTTCTGCCCAGCCAGCGCTGCCTCCCGCCTCATTGAACGTGGCCAGCAGTTCCTCGGTGCCATCGCGGTCAGCGTCACCACCTTGAGCGCGCCGATATGCCCTGTACTCGTTGACCACGTTAATCACGGCCTGATAGTTCGAGCCGGTTGAGTAGATGGAGTCGATGATGCAAAGGGCCAAGCTGTGCGGGTAGCCGTCAGCGGTTATCCACCGAGATTCGTCACCGAAGATGTCGCGGCATACCCCTGTCAGCTGCTCCGCTTCCGCGGTGAAGTCAGTCGTCATTCCTGGACTCTAACAAGCTTTCATCGTCGAGCTGATCAGGACTCAGGTATGTGTACCAGCGCAACTCATCCACGGTGCTCGGGTTGACGGTAAAGCCGGTCTCCGGATCAAACGAACAGACCGGATCACTCCCCCGCCGGTCGATTGATGAGGCGCCGCCGTCAGCGGGACTAAGGTCATCGTGGCCCATCATTGCCTCTTTCCGCTGTCTCAAGCCAGAGTTCACTTATCACGACGCTGCTACTTCATCCACATCGCTCAAGGGAGTCTGGGAAAGTATTGATTTCTTCTCAAGCTCGGCCAGACCTTCTGTGTATTTGCTATACCCAGGTCCAAACGTAGCCACGAAGGCCGCAACCGAAAGAATGGGCAGCAGAGGCTTCGTGAGCTCCTTCAGGGACACCGCGAAGTTATCGAACCAACCAACTCCGAATACGTGGATGTAGTAGACGCATGCGATAAGGGCAAGCAGAGCAATGTACCCGCCAAGGAGAGATCGGGCCGTTTCGGTGGCTTTGGCAAATTTTTCGCTGTCAAGCTCTCGCACTCGGAAGGCCCACCATCCCAGAATGGAGGTCGCGGCGATGTGCGGGACAAAGAACGTGATGACAAGTGCTGCCCAACCACTTCCACTCGTCGCCGGAAATATGACCGACAGTGCGGTAGGAAGTGCCCATTCCCCACTCACGCGAAGTGCTACTGGCAGGGACACCACCAGAATGGCCAGATCTATAATCACTGGTGCGACGAGCGCCAGCAGCACCGTCCTTCGTGCAACTTGACGTTTCTTTGCGAGCTTCGGATCAGAGTCCTCAGCCTTTATCTCGCTCTTACTCTTTTCGAGTTCCCCGTCGACCTCCTGGAACGCCGCCAGAGAGGAACCAATAAGATCGCTGAGCCTGTCCGGAGAAAGATCTTTGGTGGTTTGCTCACCCTTTTCGTCGTGCCCAGCGTCTAAGTCGTGCCACGCAGCAAGTTGTTCCGCGATGGCTTTCCGTTGCAAGGTCAGAAGATCGACCCTGCGGAGCTTTTGGGCCTCCACCCGCTGTATCCTGAAGGCCCAAATCGCCGTTACCAGCGCAATGACAGGCCCCAAGGTGACAAGCAGGTTTGGAAGGAATTCAAAAAGGACACTAGAGCTATCCAACACTTCTCCCGGCCACTGTCGATTCTCGCTTCATGCTATGACTCTATGGGAGGGAAGCCATACACGGCGGGAACTACCTAACCGACGCGAAGACCGCTCACTGCCTAGCCAACGTTCCTTGTGTCCCGCCGTGGTATGCCCTAGATTTGACGCCTCGTCAAGGAACAGGACGCCCCGGTGGGCGCGGGAAGCGGCGCCCGGCCTCGGAAGGCCCGAGCCGCCGCCGATAATGGCTGCGGCTGTCGCCGAGTGGTGCGGGCTTTCGAAGGGCGGCCGCCGCAGCAGCTGGACCGAGGACGACGGCAGGCTGCACAGCGAGTGGATGGCAGTGACTTCCATGGCCTCGTGGTCCGCCAAGTCCGGCAACAGCCCGGGGAGGCGCTCCGCCAGCATTGTTTTGCCGGCGCCGGGAGGTCCCGTGAGGAGCAGGTGGTGCGCTCCGGCCGCTGCCACTTCCAGGGCCTGCCGGGCGTCACCCTGGCCGGAGACGTCCGCCATGTCCGGGTGCACGCCTGCTTCCTCCGGGACGTCGCAGGCATGTTCAGGGTCCTCCGGTTCGAAGTCCAGCGCGAGTTCCTGGGGGTCCGCCCCGGAATCAAGTGCCAGCCGGGCAAGGGTGCGGTATCCCCGGACGTTGGCACCAGGCACCAGGGCGGCCTCCGCCAGGTTCGCCTGCGCCACCACAATGTCCGGATACCCGGCCTGGACAGACGCCATAACGGCGGGAAGGATGCCGCGGACCGGGCGCAACCTGCCATCCAGTCCCAGCTCAGCGATGAAGACCGTATTGCCGGTGGGCTTGATGTCGTTCGCAGCGCGGAGCACGGCCATGGTAACCGCCAGATCGAAACCCGACCCGCGTTTGGGAAGGGAAGCAGGAATAAGGTTGGCAGTGATCTTCCGGCGGCTCAGCGGTATGCCGGAGTTCTTGGCGGCTGATCTGATGCGTTCCTTGGCCTCGTTCAAGGAAGCATCCGGCAATCCGAGGAGCACAAATGCCGGCAAGGTCTGGCCGATGTCAGCCTCGACTTCCACGATGTACCCGTTCAGGCCCACCAGGGCGATGGAGTAGGTTCTTCCCAAGGCCACTCACCCCACCCCCTTGAGGTGCTCCACCAGGGGTTCGCCGACGCCATCGTCCACTACTGCGATCACGTCCACCCGCCGCAGCGGCATCCGCAACTCCCGGTCACGGCACCACGCTGAGCCGAGCCGGTGCAGGCGGGCCAGTTTCTCCGGGCCAACAGCCTCGAAGGGGTGCCCGTAGTCGAGGGAACGGCGTGTCTTTACTTCGGCAATCACCAGGGCGTCGCCGTCAAGCGCCACGATGTCTATTTCGCCTTCGGTGCAGCGCCAGTTGCGCTCCACCACCAGCATGCCCAAGGACTCAAGATAGCCAACCGCGAGGTCCTCGCCGTGCCGGCCCAACAGGTCTTTTGATTTCATTTCTACCTCCGCAACCAGCCTGCGGCGGCGTGGTTGCGAAGGTAAGGGAGCTTATCCCGTATGTGTACTACGGCCCCTGTGCAGGAACAGTCAGCAGGACAGGGAGAGCCATCAGCGCAGGAAAAGCCGCGAGTTGAAGGGGGCTACTGGCCCAGGTCGACATCCTTGGGCAACGCCAGTTCCTCGTTGCGCGGGAGCTCTTCGACATTGACGTCCTTGAAGGTGAGGACACGGACGCTTTTGACGAACCGTGCGGAGCGGTACACGTCCCACACCCAGGCGTCCTGCAGGGTCAGGTCGAAGTAGACCTCGCCGTCGGCGCTGCGGGCCTGCAGGTCTACGTGGTTGGCAAGGTAGAAGCGCCGTTCGGTCTCGACAACGTAGCTGAACAGGCCGACGACGTCGCGGTATTCACGGTAGAGCTGCAGCTCCATGTCGGTCTCATAGTTTTCAAGGTCCTCAGCACTCATGATTCCATCTTGCACCATCTCCGGCGCCGCTGGCGTCCGCGCCCGGCCGGTGTCAGTCTTCGGTGCCGGCTTCGTCGCCGCTAACCGCACTGCCGGCCAGCAGTTCCCCGCCGAGCAGGCGCCAGCTGACGCGGTGGTAGGGCGTGGGCCCTGCCGCGCGGAGGACGTCCCGGTGCAGGACGGTGGCGTAGCCCTTGTTGATGTCCCACCCGAAGTCCGGGTACTCAGCGTGGATTTCGCGCATCATCCTGTCCCGCTCCACTTTGGCGATGACGCTGGCAGCGGCAACGCTCAGGCACTGCATGTCGGCTTTAATCTTGGTGTGCACTGGTGCGTCGCAACCGGCGTCAAGAACCGGCTCGTCAAACAATGACAGCTGGTCTGCGGGAGAAAGCCAGTTGTGGCTGCCGTCCAGAAGAACCAGGTCGGGGGTGACTCCTGCGGCGAGAATTTCCTGCCAGGCCCGGGTGCCTGCCAGGCGCAGGGCCGCGATGATCCCGATGGAATCAATTTCCTGCGCCGATGCGTGGCCTACGGCGGACGCCACGCTCCACCTGCGGACCAGTGGATCAAGCCGTTCCCGTTCGGCGGGGCTCAGGAGCTTGCTGTCCTTCACGCCGGCAAGCGGCCTCTGGCGCTCCAGGTCCACAACGGCGATGCCTACGCTCACGGGACCGGCAAGGGCGCCGCGTCCCACCTCGTCCACACCGGCCAGCAGCCGTGCACCCTGGGCTTTGAACGTGCGTTCGTGCCTCAAAGTGGGCGCCTTGGCAGGGCGTGCGGCCACCTTTGATGATCCAGCCCGTCCCTTAGCGGCGCCACCCGTTGCGGGATCCGTCGTCGCCGGCCTGGCCTTGGCGGTGCCGGCTTGAACTGCGGAGGACATGGTCAGGGGGCCGCCGGTACGTTTCGGAACACGTCCGGATAGTTGCCCAGGGCTGTGATGCGGTTCAGCGGCCAGGCGATGACCGCGGCTTTGCCTTCGAGGTCGTCGATATCTATGAAGCCGCCGTCGGAATCCATATGCGCCCTGGAGTCAGCTGAATGGTTCCTGTTATCGCCCATCACCCACACCTTGCCTTCGGGGACAGTCACATCGAAGTTGCGGACCTGCGGAACCTCAGCCGGGTTGATGTAGCTTTCGTCGATGGCGGTCCCGTTGACTGTAAGTTTACCGCCGGCATCACAGCAGACCACGTGGTCCCCTGGCAGACCGATGACCCTCTTGACCAGGTGCTGCTCGGAGTTGTCCGGCAGGAGGCCCACGAAGGTCAGGCCGTCCTGGACCCAGGTGAACGGTCCGTCGGCCCTTTCCTCCGCGGCCGGCAGCCAGCCCTTGGTGTCGCGGAAGACCACCACGTCACCACGGCTCAGCGAGAAGGGTTCAGGCACCAGGAGATTAACAAAGATCCGGTCATCAACGTCGAGCGTGTTGACCATGGACTCGGAGGGGATGAAGAACGCCCGGAACAGGAAGGTCTTGATGAGGAAGGAGAGCACCACCGCGATCACCACCACCGTGGCAATTTCCTTCAGCCAGGCAAGCACCTGGCTTCCGCCGTCCTTCTCGCTGGCCTTGGCGGCAGCACGGCTGCCGGCTTGTTTGGGAGCAGGTCCTTCCGGGCCCGTGGCGGCTGCCCCAGGTGCGGCTGCCTTGGGTGCGGCGTCGGCCCGGGAATCCGAAGCTCCGTCGGGACGCGGTTCGGGTGTCCGCGCATGGTTCTCGGGCATTTACTGTCCGTTCTCTGTTAAGGGGCCCGCCGCTGGCGGCCGAGGTACTTCAGCAAATCTATCAAGCGGCCAGATGATCTGGACGGGCCTGCCGATAACACGGTCCACGGGTACCATTCCCCCGCCGGGAGCACCGAGCAGGCTCCGGGAATCGGCCGACAGCGAGCGGTGGTCACCCAGCAGCCACAGCCGCCCGTCAGGCACTTCGGCACTGAACTTCCCGGTGCTGGGAGCATCTCCGGGAAAGATGTAGGGCTCATCCAGCGGCTGGCCGTTCACGGTGATCTTCCCGTCGGCATCACAGCAGACCACGGTGTCCCCTGGCAGGCCGATGATCCGTTTTACGTACGTGGTGTCGCTGCCGGTGAGGCCAAGCCATTGGGTGATCGCGGACGCGCCGTCCGCGAGCGGCCCCTTGCCGCTGTTAAGCGGCGCGAAGGTTCCCCGGCCGTCAAACACCACGATGTCGCCCCGCCGGACGGGTTCGGACCGAAAATCGGTGCGGGATACCAGGATGCGGTCCCCGCCCTCAAGGACCGGTTCCATGGACGCGGACGGAATGAAGTAGACGTCGAGCCACAGGGCGCGGACCAGCCCGCTGACGGCAATGGCCAGGACAAGGGCGAGGAACACAAAACGCCAGCCCGTTTTTCGGGGCTGGCGTTTTGTCTGGTCCATAAGTCCGTATCCTGGGCGCTGGTGCATGGCTCCGGCGCTGGCCGGATACGGCCGCGGCCCTGCCTTTGTAGGTCTGTTAAGGACTTACTTGGCGGTGCTGAAGTCGCGCTTTTCCTTGATCTTCGCAGCCTTACCGCGCAGTGCACGCATGTAGTAAAGCTTGGCGCGGCGCACGTCACCCTTGGTAACGAGCTCGATCTTGTCGATGATCGGGGAGTGTACCGGGAAGGTACGCTCCACGCCGACGCCGAAGGAGACCTTGCGGACCGTGAAGGTCTCGCGGATGCCGTCACCCTGGCGGCCCAGGACGAAGCCCTGGAATACCTGGACACGGGAGTTCTTGCCTTCGATGATGTTCACGTGAACCTTGAGGGTGTCACCCGCGCGGAACTCGGGAACATCGGTGCGCAGCGAAGCTGCATCTACGGAATCGAGAATATGCATGATTGCACTCCTGGTGAACGCCACAGGTCATTCACTTTGGGTCACGGCAGCCAAGCCCGGACGCTGGCAGCGCTACCGGAAATTACTGCCGAAAGGTAAGTGGTCCGTTCTCTTTCACTGATTGAAGAGGACGGTTGCCTTAGCTGTTGGTTGCGCTCCCCCTGTGGCAGGTGCGGACCCAGCAGACACAAGGACTAATTTTGCCACAGTCCGCCACGTACAGCCAATTTTGGTTCCTTCCGCGTCGCACCGGCGGCCGGGTCAGTCCGGCTGTTCCCCCGGCGCGTCCGGGCGGCGCAGCAGACGGCCGTCGACGACGTCGTACCCCAGGTCCTGCAGGGCGGTGCGGTCGGCACGCGGCAGCTTCCCGGCGTCGAACGTTTCGAGCAGGTCGGGGCGGCGCTCCGCCGTCCGTCGGTACTGTTCGCTGCGGCGCCACTGCGCAATTTTTCCGTGGTTGCCGCTGAGGAGCACGGCCGGCACTTCGCGTTCCCGCCAGACGGAAGGCTTAGTGTAGACGGGGTACTCCAGCAGCCCGTCGGAATGGGACTCCTCCACCAACGACTCGGGGTTGCCAACAACGCCCGGCAGGAGCCTGCCGATGGCCTCCACCATTGCCAGGACGGCCACTTCCCCGCCGTTCAGGACGTAGTCGCCCAAGCTGACGGGGCGGACGGTGAAGTGCTCGCGGGACCACTCGATGACGCGCTCGTCAATGCCCTCGTACCGCCCGCAGGCAAACGTCAGGTGTTCCTCCTCGGCCAGCTCGTAGGCAAGGGCCTGCGTAAACCGCTCCCCCGCCGGCGATGGAACGATCAGGACCGGCTTGCCCGCATTTTCCGGACGGTCCGTTGCGATCGAGGAGAGTGCCTGGGCCCACGGTTCAGGTTTCATCACCATGCCGGCGCCGCCGCCGTAGGGTGTGTCATCCACTGTGCGGTGCCTGTCCGTGGTGAAGGCGCGGAGGTCGTGGACACGAAGGTCCAGCAGCCCGTCCTGGCGTGCCTTGCCGATCAGCGACAGTTCCAGCGGCGCCAGGTACTCGGGAAAGATACTGACAACGTCGATCCGCATTTACGCTTTGCCTTCAGTTTCCGGCGCACCATCCTGGTCGGGCCCCGCTTCCTGGTCCGAGTTGACCTCGAACAGGCCGTCCGGCGGGGTGAGGAGGATGAACCCTTCCTCGATGTTGACCTCGGGGACGATCTGCTCAACGAAGGGAATAAGGATCTCTTCCCCATCCGGGGTGGTGACCATCAAAAGGTCCTGTACGGGCATGGTGTTCAGTGCGGTGACCTTGCCCACTGCGCGGGAACCGACGCGGGCCTCGAGTCCGACCAGTTCGTGTTCGTACCAGCCTTCGTCGTCGTCCTCGTCGAGCTCTTCGGTTTCGACGAAGAGTTTGGCTCCACGCAGGGTCTCCGCTTCATTGCGGGTCCCAATCTCGTCGAAGCCCAGCAGGAGGATGTCCTTGTTCCAGCGGGCGCTGCTCACGGTAAGCGGACCTGCGGACGCCGGTTCCACCACAAATTCGGTACCCGGCACAAACCGGTCCCCAGGCGCGTCCGTCAGGACCTGGACCGTAACTTCCCCGCGGATGCCGTGGGGTTTGCCGATTCGTGCCACCTGGAGCTGCATGTGTTCCTCTGTCTTGGATGTGGTTGGCGGTGTTCTGGTGAAAGCACTCCGGCCCCTCCACCGTTTGGTGGAGGGGCCGGAGCAAAAAACTGATGTTGCTGAGCGCTCAGCGGCGGCGGTCGGTGTCGACGACGTCGACCCTTACCGGTTCGCCGCCGGCCAGGGCTGCCACAACGGTGCGCAGTGCGCGTGCCGTGCGGCCCTGGCGGCCGATCACCCGTCCGAGGTCGTCCTGATGGACCCGCACCTCGAGGGTGTCCCCGCGGCGGTTGCTCTTGGAGCTGACCTTGACGTCATCCGGGGAATCGACGATCCCCCGGACCAGGTGTTCGAGCGCTTCTGCCAGCAATTTACTCAGCCTCGGTGGTCTCTGCTTCGGCCGGTGCCTCGGCTGCGTCAGACTTGGATGCCTTCTTGGTGATGGCTTCCGGGATGATCACAGAACCCTTTTCCGGGGCAACGAAGGCTTCCTTCGGAGCTTTGGTCTTCAGGGTGCCTTCCTGGCCCGGGAGGCCCTTGAACTTCTGCCAGTCACCGGTGATCTTCAGGATAGCGGCAACCTGCTCGGACGGCTGGGCGCCGACGGAGAGCCAGTACTGGGCACGCTCGGAGTCGACCTCGATGTATGAGGGCTCTTCGGTGGGGTGGTACTTGCCGATCTCCTCGATGGCGCGGCCGTCACGCTTGGTGCGTGAGTCTGCGACGACGATGCGGTAGTACGGTGCGCGCATTTTGCCAAAGCGCTTAAGGCGAATCTTTACGGCCACTTTTGTGGTCACTCCTGTTTCAGAAAGGGGGTGAACCCGGCGTTCTGCACCCGTGGGGCGGGCCGTACTTGCGGGCTCGAAGGACAGGATCCGGACGCGGAGAGAGGGGCCACGCAGATCGAGTACCTGTTTATTGTGCCAGATGAGCGTCCGGATTTCGACTTGGCACCCCGCCTGCCGTCACCGGGCAGGGAAGCCGACGGAGGTGTCAGGAGGACCAGACGTACAGGCCGGTGCGTTCTGCGTCGTCGATTCCGCCGGCCAGTTCCGCCAGCTGCTGCACATAGGTCCGTGCCTGGGCTGCTTCGAACGGCATGTCGTCCTGGGCTGCCCACTGCTCGGCTACGTCGTCGAGGACGTTGCCTTCCCCCTCGGTTTCATAGGAGAGCAGGTCCGCAAGGGCACGGACCATGGCGGGCGGGACAGCCAGCAGCGAATCGCTCGAAACGTCCACCATGGTCAGCTCATAGTCGGCCCCACCGGCGTGCACCGCTGTGCCGGCCAGGTCGCCGAGCTGCTCTACTTCGAAATCACTGATTCCCTGGATCCTGACAGCATCGCCGGCGGGCGCGCTTCCGCCCTGGTCCAGGATTCCGGCGCGCTTCAGCGCGCCTTCGTGGGTGGCCACAAAGATTTCGGTAAAGCCCATGGGAATTGCCCTCATTACGTCGACGGTGCGGCCTTCAGGAAAGCGGCGCCCGCCGCCCCGGCCGTTCGGCTTCAGCCTAGTACAAAGCCCGCGCCGGCCCAGGCGCGGCGGGCCCTGGGCAGGGGGCGCAAGCGTCAGCGGACGGCCACCCGGATCCTGTTGCGCCAGGGATCCTCGAACCGCAGTTCCGCGCCAGTGTGGTGGGCCGGCAGCCCTGCGACCTTCAGGCGGTCCGCGAGAGCCCCGACGTCGTCTCCGGACGGCACCTCGATGAGTACCTCGCCGAGGCCGAGTGTGTCCTTGCGGGGCCCGGCGCCACGGCTGTTCCAGACATTCATGGCCATGTGGTGGTGGTAGCCGCCGGCGGAGACAAACAATGCCTGCCCGTGCCAGCCCGCGGTCTTTTCAAACCCAAGGATTCCTACATAGAAGTCCCGTGCCGACTGGACGTCGCCCACCTGAAGATGGACGTGGCCCACTCCCGCCACGCTTCCACGCTGGCGCTCGAGGGATTCTTCGGTGAGGTGCTGTTCCAGGTAGCGCTGCGGCGGCAGGGCCAGGCTATCCATGACCACGTCCGTGCCGTTCCAGGACCAGTTGCTCCGCGGCCGGTCCCAGTACAGCTCGATGCCGTTACCCTCCGGGTCGTTGAAGTAGAAGGCCTCACTGACGAGGTGATCGGCGCTGCCCGTGAACGAGCGGGGCTCGAACTGTGCCGCGGTGGCGATGGTGGCTGCGAGGTCTGCCTGGTTGTCAAACAGCAGCGCCGTATGGAAGAGGCCGGCCTCTCCCCTGCCCGGGAGGTTCAGCCCGGGAGCGGGCGCAAGGTGGACCAGGGGCTTCTGCAGGCGGCCGAGGTAGATTCCGCCGTCCTGCTCGGCGACAACCTCAAGCCCAAGGGCCCGCTGGTAGTAATCGGTCATAACCTTCATGTCGCCGACCTTGAGCATCACGGCGCCCATGGTGAGGTCGGCGGGAAGAAGGTCCTGGCTTGCGGCTTCTGCAGTCATGTGGGAACTCCCGGTGCTGGGGCCCTTTGGGGTGGGGGCCTATGACTATTAAAATTACTTGAAGCTTCAATTTATTCCAAGTGCCGCAAAAGTTCCTCCCGATGCCGGCATCAACGAAGGACGCGGCCGCCCAGCACAACGTGTGCCAGCCCGCTGACCGTTTCCGGAACCTTCCGCGGATCCTCCCTGCACAGCACGACGTCGGCGCGGGCTCCCTCCTGCAGACCCTCGGCGCCCAGCCACTCCCGGGCGCCCCAGCAGGCGGCGTCGAGGGCAGCGGCCATGGGAAGCCCTGCGTGATGGAGGGCAAGGATTTCATCGGCGATCCTGCCGTGCCGTATGACGCTGCCGGCATCGGTACCGGCGTAGATCTGCACCCCCGCCGCGTACGCCTCCAGCACCCGCTCCGCCCGGCGCTCCCACAGCGCGCGCATGTGTGCGGCGTAGCGGGGAAACTTGGGCTCCGCCTGCGCGGCGATGTCCGGGAACGTGGCGATGTTGATGAGGGTGGGAACGATGGGTACGCCCTGCTCCACGAACCGCGGGAGGTGCCGCGGCAGGAGCCCGGTGGCGTGTTCGATGCAGTCGATACCCGCGTCCAGCATTTGGTCCAGGGTGTCTTCGGCAAAGCAATGCGCGGTGATCCGGGCGCCTTCGTCATGCACCGCCTGGACAGCGTCCCTAACGACGGCGGCGGGAAACGACGGCGCCAGGTCACCGGCGCCGCGGTCGATCCAGTCCCCCACAAGCTTGACCCAGCCGTCGCCGTCCCGGGCCTGCTTCCGGACGGCTTCCACCAGGCCGTCCGGTTCAACTTCCTCAGCGAAACCCCGTAAGTACCGGCCGGTCCTGGCTAGATGCCTGCCGGCCCGGATCAGCACCGGCGCGTCGCGGCTGTCCTGCAGGAAGCGGGTGTCAGCAGGGGAACCGGCGTCCCGGGCCAGCAGTGTGCCTGCGTTCAGGTCCGTCCGGGCCTGTTCCTCCGCCGTCGCAGGATCCACCGCGCCGCCGGGTCCCAGCCCGATGTGGCAGTGGGCATCAACGAAGCCCGGAAGCACCCAGCCGTCCAGGACCCGTCCGGGAACGTGCGGCGGCCGGGTGAAGGTCAACAGCCCGTCAACGGACCACAGTCCCCGCCGCACGGTGTCCGGCCCGGTGAGCACCGGGCCGCTGAATTCTATAATTTCCGCCATTTGGTCCCTCTTCCTCGCCAGTCAGGCTAGCACCGGCAATGTGACAAGCCGCTCCCGGACGGCTGTGGTAGCTTCGTTCCTGACCACACGGGTGCCCCTGCAGGGGCTGAGATCGGGCTAACGCAGCCTGCGACCGTTGAACCTGTCCGGGTAATGCCGGCGAAGGAAGTGAGTATTCCCTTGAGTACACCAAAAGCACAGCTGAGCCCTGCCCACATTCCGTCCGGTATGACGGCCGGCGGCCAGGACCAGCCACTTGTTACCCAGTCGCTGAAGTCCCATTCGCTGGCCTATATCCACGATGAAACCTCTGGTATCCGGGTGCCCGTCACTGAGATTTCCCTGGCGGACTCGCCAAACGGCGAGGCCAACGGCCCGTTTCGCACCTACCGGACGGCCGGCCCGGGAAGCGACCCCGTCCGTGGACTCAACCCCTTCCGCGCCGAGTGGATAGCAGCACGTGGAGACACGGAAACCTACGGCGGCAGGGGACGGAACCTGTTCGATGACGGCCGCTCGGCTGTCCGCCGCGGTGCCGCCAGCGTGGAGTGGAAGGGCACGCCGCCCGTGCCGAGCCGCGCCATCGAAGGCAGGACGGTGACGCAGATGCACTATGCACGGCAGGGCACCATCACGCCGGAAATGCGTTTCGTGGCGCTGCGGGAGAACTGCGATGTGGAACTGGTCCGCAGCGAACTGGCTGCCGGCCGCGCCATCATTCCCAACAACATCAACCACCCCGAGTCCGAACCCATGATCATCGGCAAGGCCTTCCTGGTGAAGATCAACGCCAACATCGGCAACTCGGCCGTCACCAGTTCCATCGCGGAAGAGGTGGACAAGCTGCAGTGGGCCACGCAGTGGGGCGCTGACACCGTCATGGACCTGTCCACCGGCGACGATATCCACACCACCAGGGAATGGATCATCCGCAACTCGCCGGTTCCGATCGGCACCGTCCCCATCTACCAGGCCCTTGAGAAGGTCAACGGCGAAGCGAACGCGCTGACCTGGGAAATATTCCGCGATACCGTCATAGAGCAGTGCGAACAAGGCGTGGACTACATGACCATCCACGCCGGAGTCCTGCTCCGGTACGTTCCCCTGACCGCCAACCGGGTGACCGGCATCGTGTCCCGCGGCGGGTCGATCATGGCAGGCTGGTGCCTGGCGCATCACCGCGAAAACTTCCTTTACACGCACTTCGACGAGCTTTGCCAAATCTTCGCCAGGTACGACGTCGCGTTTTCGTTGGGCGACGGCCTGCGACCCGGCGCGACGGCGGACGCCAACGATGCCGCGCAGTTCGCCGAACTGGACACCCTGGCCGAGCTGACGCAGCGCGCCTGGGAATACGACGTGCAGGTGATGGTGGAGGGCCCCGGCCACATACCGTTCCACCTGGTCCGGGAGAACGTCGAACGCCAGCAGGAGCTGTGCAAGGGGGCGCCCTTCTACACGTTGGGGCCGCTGGTTACCGACGTGGCGCCGGGGTACGACCACATCACGTCTGCCATCGGTGCCACGGAGATCGCCCGCTACGGCACCGCCATGTTGTGCTACGTCACCCCCAAGGAACATCTTGGCCTGCCCAACAAGGACGACGTCAAAACAGGGGTGATCACCTACAAGATTGCGGCGCACGCAGCAGACCTCGCCAAGGGCCACCCGGGTGCGCACGAACGCGATGACGCGCTGTCCAAGGCGCGGTTCGAGTTCCGCTGGCGGGACCAGTTCGCGTTGTCCCTCGATCCCGTGACGGCCGAGGCATTCCACGACGAGACCCTTCCTGCGGAACCCGCCAAAACCGCGCACTTCTGCTCCATGTGTGGTCCAAAGTTCTGCTCGATGAGGATCAGCCAGGATATCCGGGACGAATACGGTTCAGCGGAGTCCCAGGCGGCACTTGCAAAGCTGGCGTCCGGGATGCGGGACAAGAGCCAGGAATTCCTGGCCGCCGGCGGCAAGGTCTACCTGCCTGAGCCGCGCGTCTCCGCCGGACGCCCGGGCGTCTAAGAGGCCCGGGCTGACTGGACCCGGCTCACGTCGCTGATGAACGAGCGGATGATGCGGTCCCCTTCGCGGGAGTCCTGGGGCCGGTGTCCTCCCGCCGCCGTGCGGTGCAGGGCGCCGGTTTCCCGCAGGTACCCGGCAATTTCCTCGTAAAGCGGCTCCCATCCACCGGTCAGGACAAGGGTGGGAACGCCGGGAACAATGTGCAGCGGGGCTTCCCAGGAGGCGGCCTGGAGCCGGAGCCGCCTGGCGGAACGCTTCTCCTCCACCGTGGCCGGCTGTTGCAGGTCCGTGGCGTAGACCCTGCGGACAAACTCGCGCTGGAAATCCTGGTCACTCATTTGGTGCCGGACGTCGAACAGTGGCTGCATAAGACCGATGTGCGCCGCCGTGGCCGGCAGCTCGGCTGTCAGGGACAGGCAGGCCGGCTCCACCAGCGTCAAGGAAAAAACCAGGTCCGGACGTTCGACGGCTGCCATCATGGCTGAGATGGCTCCTTGGGCGTGCGCCACGATATGCCCTCCGGCAGCACCCCTGCCGTCGTCGGCAAGGGACCGCAACACAATGGCGGTGTCCTCCTTGAAGGAGGACTCTACGGGCTCCGCCACCGGATCGTAGCCGTGGCGGCGCAGGAACAGTGCGTCATAGGACAGTGCCATGCCGTGCTGGCGCGGCCAGGCCGCGGAGCCGAAGCTGCCGGCGCCGTGCACGAACACTACCCTCTGCTTGAACATGACCCAACCCTATTCCACGGCACCGACATCCCCGGGGACCGCCCCAACTGACTTGCAGTTCGTGCACCGAAAAGCGCGTTTCAAAGCGTTATGTGCCAGTCAGTTGGGACAGGGGTTACTGGCCGAGGAACTTGTCGAAACCCTTGGGCAGGTTCAGCTGCGAAGGATCGAAGTCGCCTGTTTGCTGGCCGAACGCAGCTCCGGTGGGCAGCGCCTTGGCTGCATTGGCACGGCGGGCCTCAGCATCCTTGCGCTCCTGGGCGGCCTTGGCGGGGTTGCCGGACTTGGCCTTTTTCTTGGGGGCGTTCTTGGCGTTCTTGCGCGCGCCGCCGCCGCCCGCTCCGGGCATCCCCGGCATACCAGGCATGCCCGGCATCCCGCCCTGGGCCATCTTCTTCATCATCTTCTGGGCCTGCGCGAAGCGCTCCAGGAGGCCGTTGACCTCGGAGACGTGCACGCCGGAACCGCGGGCGATGCGGGCCCGGCGGGAGCCGTTGATGATCTTGGGAGCCACACGCTCGTGCGGCGTCATGGACCGGACGATAGCCTCGACGCGGTCAATCTCGCGCTCGTCGAACTGCTCAAGCTGCTGGCGGATGTTCTGCGCGCCCGGCATCATCATGAGCATCTTCTTCATGGAGCCCATGTTGCGGATCTGCTGCATCTGCGCCAGGAAGTCGTCCAGGGTGAAGTCCTCCTGGTCGGCGAACTTCTTCGCCATCCGGGCGGCTTCATCCTTGTCCCAGGACTTCTCGGCCTGCTCAATGAGCGTGAGGACGTCACCCATGTCGAGGATGCGCGAGGCCATCCGGTCCGGGTGGAAGAGCTCGAAGTCGTCGAGGCCTTCACCGGTGGAAGCAAACATCACGGGCTTGCCGGTGACCGACGCAACCGAAAGCGCGGCACCGCCGCGGGCGTCGCCGTCGAGCTTGGACAGCACGATGCCAGTGAAGTTCACGCCCTCATCGAAGGCGTGCGCCGTGTTCACGGCGTCCTGGCCGATCATGGCGTCAAGGACGAACAGGACTTCGTTGGGCACGATGGCGCGGCGGATCTGGCGCGCCTGCTCCATCATGTCGGCGTCCACGCCAAGGCGTCCGGCGGTGTCGACAATAACGACGTCGTGCAGCTTTTGCCGGGCTTCCTCAACACCGGCGCGGGCCACCGCCACCGGATCACCGGCAGGGTGCTCAAGTTCGGATGACGTGGCTCCGGGGTGGGGCGCGAACACAGGCACCTTGGCCCGCTCACCAACCACCTGGAGTTGGGTGACGGCGTTGGGTCGCTGCAGGTCACAGGCCACCAGCATGGGACTGTGGCCCTGCGCTTTCAGCCACTTGGACAGCTTGCCGGCAAGGGTGGTCTTACCGGCACCCTGGAGGCCGGCAAGCATGATGATGGTGGGCCCGTTTTTGGCCAGGCGGATGCGGCGGGTCTCTCCGCCGAGGATCTCCACCAGTTCCTCATTGACGATCTTGACGATCTGCTGGCTGGGGTTCAGTGCACCGGAAACTTCGGCACCCAGGGCGCGCTCACGCACCCTGGCCGTGAATTCACGGACAACGGGGACGGCAACGTCCGCGTCCAGGAGGGCGCGGCGGATCTCGCGGACTGTGGCGTCAACATCCGCCTCAGTGAGGCGGCCCTTGCCGCGGAGATTCTTGAAGGTTGCTGTCAACCGGTCAGAGAGTGAATTGAACACGCGCCGTGCACTTCTTTCAGTGGATGATCAGGACTCGACTATCTAGGGTACCAAGTCGGGCCCGCAAGGTGGCATGCTGGCAAAATGACGAGCCAAACAACAGTAAAAACCCTGCTTATCCTCGGCGCTTCCGGCGACCTCACCGGCCGGCTGCTCCTGCCAGGGCTGGCGCGGCTTGTGGCCAAGGGCCGCGCGGCGGGGCTCCGGCTCGTCGGGGCAGGCTCCGATCCCTGGACCCCGGAACAGTGGCGGGAAAGGGTGGGTACGTCCTTTGCGGCATCCGCGGGGTCCGCTGGCCCGGACGGCGTTCGGGCACTGGAGGATTTGGAAAAGGAAACCGTCTACCACCAGCTGGACGTCACGGCGGACGGCGCGCTGGCATCACTGCTCGCCACCCTTGAGGGTCCCACCGCCGTCTACTTCGCACTGCCGCCCCGGATCAGCCAGCTCGCCTGCGAGGCCCTCCGGCCTGAGCAGGTTCCGCCCGGCACGCGGCTGGTCATGGAAAAGCCCTTCGGCTCCAGCGAGGAATCAGCCCGCTCGCTTAACCGGACCCTGGTGCGGCTGGTACCGGAGGACCATATCCACCGGGTTGACCACTTCCTGGGCAAGGCCACAGTGCTGAACATCCTGGGCCTGCGCTTTGCCAACAACTTCCTGGAGCCCGTCTGGAACCGCCAGCACGTGGAGAAAGTGGAGATCATTTTCGACGAGGACCTCGCCCTGGAGGGCCGCGCCCGCTACTACGACGGCGCCGGCGCACTCCGGGACATGATCCAGAGCCACCTGCTCCAGATTATGGCCCTGATGGCGATGGAGCCGCCGTCGACCATCAGCGAACGGGACCTGCGCGACGCCGTCTCCACGGTCCTGCGCGCCAGCAGCGTCGGTGCCCCCTACGCGGCTTCAACCAGGAGGGCGCGCTACACGTCCGGGACGGTGGCAGGGAAGGAAGTGCCTGACTACGCCAAGGAGGACGGCGTCGACGCGTCGCGGGGCACCGAAACCCTGGCGCAGATCCAGGTGGGGATCGATAACTGGCGCTGGAAGGGCGTTCCGTTCATCCTGCGCTCGGGCAAAGCCATGGGCGCCAAGCGCAAGGAGGCCGTGGTGACGTTCCGGCCGGTCCCCCACCTTCCCCAGGGTTTTACGGGCGTGGACGCGCCCAACCAGCTCCGGATCGGCTTTGGGCCGGACACCCTCCAGCTCGACGTCGACGTGAACGGCCCCGGTGAGATCCTCAGCCTCAGCCGGCTCACCCTTGAAGCGGAATTGAGCGCCTCGGAGCTCCTCCCCTATGGCGAAGTGCTGGAGGGCGTCCTGGCCGGAGACCCGCTGCTTTCGGTCCGTGGCGATACGGCAGAGGACTGCTGGCGGATCGTGGAACCGGTCCTGAAGGCATGGCAACAGGGCACGGTTCCGCTGGAGGAGTACGACGCCGGATCGTCAGGACCCGCGGAATGGTCCGGTACCGCGCGGGCTGAGTAGCGCGGGCAGCCACGCGGGCGGCCCAGCAGCGGTGGGTCGAAGTGGACAGGACGTCGCAGCCGACAGGCCAAACAGAAGAGCGGGCAGGAAACTTTTTGGTTTCCTGCCCGCTCTTCTGGGACTGAGTTTTCCGGGTAGCGTCCGCCTAGATGGCGGCGACTCCCCGTTCCCCGGTCCGGACCCGCACTGCCTCAAAGACATCCACGGTCCACACTTTGCCGTCCCCGGCCCGGCCGGTGTTCGAGCTGGCGATGATGACGTCCAGGATGTCATCGGCCTGCTCGTCGGTTGCCAGGACTTCCACCCGGATCTTCGGCAGGAGGTCCACGTTGTACTCGGCCCCGCGGTACACCTCGGTGTAGCCGCGCTGCCGGCCGTAGCCACTGGCCGCGCTGACCGTCAGGCCCTGTACGCCGTAGGACTCCAGCCCTTCCCGGATGGCTTCAAGCTTCTCCGGCCTAACGATTGCGGTGATCAGTTTCATGCCCCCACGCTTTCCTTGCCTGTTGCTGATGCGGTCTTCTGGCCTTCCGCCGTGGCTTCGGCGGCCTGAGCGGCCTCCGGCTGCGTTTTGCCCGTAATCATGTCGTGCAGCGGCTGGAAGCTTCCGCCGTGGCCGCCAACACCGAACTCGTAGGCGGTTTCGGCGTGCAGGCTGAGGTCCACACCCACCGTCTCCTGTTCCTGCGAGACCCGGAAGCCCATGGTCTTGTGGATGGCCAGGGCGATGATCGCGGTCAGGATTGCAGAGTAGGCAATGGCGATGCCGGCTGCCGCGAGCTGGGCCCACATCTGGGTCATGCCGCCGCCGTAGAAGAGGCCGCCGCCCACGCCGTCGGTGGGCAGTGCGATGAAGCCGAGGGCCACGGTGCCGATGATGCCGGAGACGAGGTGAACGCCGACGACGTCGAGGGAGTCATCGAATCCCCACCGGAACTTCAGGCCCACTGCCAGGGCGGACGCTACACCGGCTACCACGCCGAGGCCGAGGGCGCCGACGGGGCTGACGTTGGCGCAGGCCGGGGTGATGGCCACCAGGCCGGCAACCACACCGGATGCTGCACCCAGTGAAGTGGGGTGTCCGTCGCGGATACGTTCAGTGACAAGCCAGCCGAGCATTGCCGCGGCGGGTGCTGCGAGGGTGTTGACCCAGATGAGGCCGCCCTGTTCCGCGGTGGCGGCGGCGCCGCCGTTGAAGCCGAACCAGCCGAACCACAGCATGGCCGCGCCGAGCATCACGAACGGGATGTTGTGCGGGCGGTGGTTGGGATCCTTGCCGAAGCCCTTGCGGTTGCCGATGATGAGGACCAGCACCAGTGCGGCCACGCCTGCGTTGATGTGGACCACGGTGCCGCCGGCGAAGTCGATGGCCGGGCCAAGCGCCTGGCCAACAGCGCCTTCGGGACCGAAGAGGCCGCCGCCCCAGACCATGTAGGCCAGGGGGCAGTACACCAGGGTGACCCAGACGGGGACGAAGACGCTCCAGGCGCCGAACTTTGCCCTGTCCGCGATGGCACCGCTGATCAGTGCAACGGTGATGATGGCGAAGGTGGCAGCGTAGCCAACCTTGATCAGTCCGTCAGGAGTGTCGATGCCTTCGAGGCCGAAGGTGGCGAACGGATTGCCGACGATCTGCAGGAATCCTTCACCGGAGCTCATGGAGGCGCCCCAAAGGACCCAGACAACGCCCACCATGCCGATGGAGATGAAGCTCATCATCATCATGTTCAGTGCGGCCTTGGCGCGGGTCATGCCGCCGTAGAAAAATGCCAGACCCGGCGTCATGAGCAGCACGAGGGCTGCCGACACCATGATCCATACGTGACCTGGGGTAAGTTCCATGGTGCACGTCCTCTCTGGTCGAATAATGCGGAGTCCTCCGCCTGCCAACGCCTTTTTGCGTCCTGTAACGAGTTTGTCCGCGCCGTGTTTCACCCACTGAGGATTTGGATTTCCGGGCTGTTACAACAACCTCTAGGAAGTAAATGGTGCATATCGTGCTTGTTACGGTTGTGTTTCATCGTTTTCGCCGGACCCCGGCACTCCAGAATGCAAGGAATTGGGCACCATGACGGCAGCACCCCGCGGAAGCGGCGCCACTTCAAGGATCCTGGCCCGCTTCCGGCCGCAGCGGGACCGGCTTCCCCGCGACATCAAGGTGATGCTCGCCGCCGCGTTCCTCATTGCACTGGGATTCGGGCTTGTTGCGCCCGTATTGCCGCAGTTCGCCACGACCTTCGGAGTGGGCAATACGGAGGCGTCCGTTATTGTTGCCATCTTCGCGTTTATGCGGCTTGTGTTTGCCCCCGCGGGCGGAAGCATGATCGGCAAACTCGGAGAACGGCCCGTTTACGTGGCGGGGCTGCTGATCGTGGCCCTGTCCACGGCGGCCTGCGCGTTCGCCCGGGACTACTGGCAACTGCTGCTTTTCCGTGGGCTCGGCGGCGCCGGTTCGGTCATGTTCACCGTAGCCTCCATGGCGCTGGTGATTCGCTTGGCGCCGCCGGAGAGCCGCGGCAGGGTGTCCGGAGCCTACGCCTCGGCGTTCCTGATTGGAAATGTCTGCGGGCCGATTGTGGGCGGGCTGCTGGCAGGGTTCGGCCTCCGGATACCCTTCCTGGCGTATGCAGCAGCCCTGGTGGTGGCCGCCCTGGTGGTCCAGACCCAGCTGAGCCACGAGCGTCGCGGCTCCGCTGAGGCGCAGCAGCGCGACCCGGCGATGAAACTCGGAAAGGCCCTGGCGACGGGAGCGTACCGGGCTGCCCTGGTGTCGAGCTTCGCCAACGGGTGGGCCACCTTCGGGGTACGCATGGCCACGGTTCCCCTCTTTGCCGCGGCCGTCTTTGGTGCCGGACCGGAGGCGGCAGGGCTTGCGTTGGCGGTCTTCGCCGCAGGCAACGCTCTGGCGCTGACGTTCTCGGGCCGCCTGGCCGACAGCATGGGACGAAAGCCCATGATGATCTCGGGCCTGCTCGTTGCTGCTGCGTCCACGGCAGGGATCGGCTTCGCCGGCGAACTGGCCTGGTTCCTGGCAGCCTCGGCGCTGGCCGGGGTCGGCTCCGGATTATTCGGACCCGCCCAGCAGGCCGCCGTCGCCGATGTGATCGGCAACGGGCGCTCCGGCGGCAAGGTCCTGGCGGTCTACCAGATGACATCCGACGTCGGCGCCATCGCAGGGCCCGTGCTGGCCGGTGTGCTGGCTGACCGGCTGGGCTATGGCTGGGCGTTCGGAGTTACCGGCGGCATCATGCTGGTTGCCGCCTGCACCTGGTTCGGCACCCGCGAAACCCTTCGCGCCGCTAAGGGCCCGGGCACGGCGGACGGGCGCTAGTTCAGCAGGGCGTCCACAAACGCTTCAGCCTCGAACGGGGCCAGGTCGTCAGCACCCTCACCCAGTCCGATCAGCTTGACCGGAACGCCGAGGGTCTTTTGAATCGCGACGACGATGCCGCCCTTGGCCGTACCGTCCAGCTTCGTCAGGACGATACCCGTGATGTTGACCACCTCAGAGAACACCCGTGCCTGGCTCAGGCCGTTCTGGCCGGTGGTGGCATCCAGCACCAGGAGGACCTCGTCCACTTCGGCCAGCTTTTCCACCACTCGCTTGACCTTGCCCAGCTCGTCCATGAGCCCCACCTTGTTCTGGAGCCTGCCGGCGGTATCGATCATCACCACGTCGACTTCCTGGTCAATGCCCGCCTTTACAGCCTCGTAGGCCACTGAAGCCGGATCGGCGCCGTGGATGTCCGACTTCACCGTGGGAACGCCCACGCGCTGGCCCCAGGTCGCCAGCTGCTCGGCGGCCGCAGCCCGGAAGGTGTCCGCAGCGCCAAGGATGACGTCCTTGTCCTCCGCCACCAGCACGCGCGCGAGTTTGCCAACAGTAGTGGTTTTGCCGACGCCGTTTACGCCTACCACCATCATGACGGCGGGCCTGTCAGCGTGGCGCTGGACATTCAGCGAGCGGTCCATGGTGGGGTCGACGAGCTTGATGAGTTCCTCCCGGAGCAACAGTTTGACCTGCTCGGGAGTCCGGGTGCCCAGCACCTTCACGCGTTCGCGCAGCGCGTCCACGAGCTGCATGGTGGGTTCGGTTCCGAGGTCCGCCAGAAGGAGGGTTTCCTCAACTTCGTCCCAGACGTTCTCGTCGATCCTGTCACTGGAAAGCAGTGCCAGGAGTCCCTTGCCCATAACATTGTTGGAGCGGACCAGCCGTTCGCGAAGCCGGATAAGCCGGCCGGCCACGGGCATCGGCGTCTCCACCGAAATGACTTCCAGCCCCGCAGCATCATCCGGGACCGTCGCGGTGTCCAGGTCCGCCAGGTCCGCGCCATCGGGGTCACGAAGGCCGATGCCCGGGGCCGGCCTGTCCTCTACGGCTGTGCTGCCGCCCCGCGGCAGGACAGGATCGTTGGCGTCCCGGGTGCCGGGGTACTGGTTGATGTTCTTCCGCGTCTTGAGCAGGACCGGAATCAGCCCGCCAATAACCGCCAAGGCAGCAACAATGGACAAAATTATGGGGAGGATGTCATTCACTCCCCTAGCTTCTCATAACACGGCAGGCGTTACGGGCGGCGCTGGCGCAGCCCGCCCCTGCGCCCGGCTACACCTCGGCGCCCAGGCGTTGGCTGATCACGGTAGAGACGCCGTCGCCCCTCATGGTCACGCCATAGAGGGCGTCGGCTACTTCCATGGTCCGCTTCTGGTGGGTGATGACGATGAGCTGGCTGGACTCCCGGAGCTCCTCGAAGATAGAGATGAGCCGGCCCAGGTTCGTGTCATCGAGGGCAGCCTCCACTTCATCCATCACGTAGAACGGCGACGGGCGCGCCTTGAAAATGGCCACCAGCAGGGCCACGGCAGTCAGCGAGCGCTCACCGCCGGACAGGAGCGAAAGGCGTTTGATTTTCTTGCCGGCAGGGCGAGCCTCGACTTCGATGCCTGTGGTGAGCATGTCCGTCGGGTCGGTCAGCACCAGCCGTCCCTCACCGCCGGGAAACAGCCGGGCAAAGACCCTGACGAATTGTGCCTGCGTATCCTCGAACGCTTCGGTGAACACCCGCTGGACGCGGTCATCCACTTCCTTAATGATGTCCAGCAGGTCCTTCCGGCTTGCCTTGAGGTCCTCCAGCTGGGTGCTGAGGAACTGGTGGCGTTCCTCAAGCGCGGCGAATTCCTCCAGCGCCAGGGGGTTGACCCTGCCCAGGCTGGTGAGATCGCGTTCTGCCTTCCTGAGCCGCTTCTCCTGCTCCTCGCGAACATAGGGCTTCCCCGGGATGATCTCCGCGCCACTGGAGTCCACCGGGGCGCGCAGCGCCGCCCATTTGTCGCCGCTTTCTTCAGCAGGGACCGGAACAGGGACTGCCGGCCCGTATTCCGCCACCAGGGCATCGGGGGTAATGCCGAGTTCATCGATGGAGCGGCCCTCCATGGCTTCAATGCGGGCCAGTTGCTGCGTGCGGGCAAGCTCGTCGCGGTGGACGTTGTCCGTGAGTTCTGCGAGTTCCCGCGCCAGGACGTCAGTCGCGGTCCGGATGTGCAGCAGTTCCTTGTCGCGCTGTTCCCGGTTCTCTTCGGCGAGGTCGCGTTCGTGCCGTGCCATATCCACGGACACATCCATGTACCGCAGGGCCAGCTCAACAGCGGCCGCTACGGCGGCAGCCCTTTTCGCCTGCGCCCGGCGGCGGCGCGCGCGTTCCGCTGCTTCCTCGCGGGCGCGGCGCTCGGTGGCAGCGGCGCGTTCCAGCGACTCCACCCGGTTCCGGGTGGCGGCCAGCTGTTCTTCCGCGCTCCGCAGTGACAACCGGGCCTCCACCTCTGCGGCCCGGGCTGTCGAGGCAGCCTGGGCGAGGGCATCACGGTGTTCGGTGGAGGGCTCCTGCTCCAGCGGTGCCTCCTGGGCTGCGGCCAGCCGCGCAGCCATGGCGGCGAGCGCTTCCTGCTCCGCCACCACATGTGCTTCTGCCCTTGCGAGCGATGCTGCCAGCCTGTCGCTCTCCCCCACCGCGCTGCGGAGCACGGAGTTAAGGTGTCCCAGCCGTTCCGCCACCGCGGCGAGCCTGGCATCCGATTCATGCAGCCGGTCAAGGGCCGCGTCCGCCCGTTCCTGCGCCTCTGCCCGCCGGGCCTCTGCCCCGGCCAGGGCGAATCTGTTCCGCTCCAGCTCGGCGGTGACGGATGAAAGCTGGCCCTCGGCGTCGTCCACTGCAGCCTGGACCTCGAGGAGGGACGGCGCCTTCGCGGACCCGCCGGTGGCTGAAACCACGGTGAAAACGTCCCCGGCCCGGGTCACCGCGGTGGTGCCGGTGCGGGCGGCCACCAGCGCGGCGGCCGCCTCGACGTCAGGGACGACGGCGGTGGCGGCCAGCAGGCGCCGGACCGCCGTTGCTGCGCGTCCTGCGTCCTGCACCAGTTCCGCTGCCCAGCGCGCTCCGTCCGGCAGCGTTGCCGCCCCGCTGGACGGGGCACCGCCGGCTCCGGGCCCGGGGGCCGCACCTGCCAGTTCGAGCAGCAACGCCGCCCTCCCGGCGTCGTCATCCTTGAGAAGTTGAATCACGCCGGCTGCAGCCTCGTGGTCCCGTACGAGGACCGCTTCGGACGCTTCGCCCAGGGCGGCGGCGACGGCCGTTTCATAACCCTGTTCCACTGTCAGTTCGCCTGCGAGGGTTCCCAGTACCCCTGCCAGGCCGGCATCGAGGACGTGGCCTGCCCCGTCCTTCCTGTTGAGCCCGAGTTGAAGGGCGTCCCGGCGCGCTGCCAGTGCATCACGCTTCCGGATTCCTTCACTGACGGCGGCTGTAAGGCCGGAGATGTCCTGAAGCACTGCATCAAGTGCCGCGCTGGCAGCTTCATAGTCGGCGTCGAGGGATTCCTCCCCTTCTTCCACTCCTGCCACCTGGTTTTCGAGCGCGGTGAACTCGGACTGGGCGCGGGCCCGCCGTTCCGCCCCGGCAGCCTGGGATTCCCGGAGCCGGCCCAATTCAGCCTGCGCGGATTCGACGCGTGACCTCGCAGCAGCGACCTGTCCGGCCAGCCGCGCCAGTCCCTCACGCCGGTCAGCGGCTGCCCGCAGCACAGCCGTCAGCCGCTTGTCTTCGGCCAGGGCGGCGGCCTCTGCCTCTGCCTTCGTTGCGCTGGAGGACTCCAGGCCGCTGCGCTTATCCAGGATGTGGCGTTCGAGCTCGGCAAGTTCCCCGCGGACCCGCGCGGCCTGCCGCTCCAGCTGGTCGGGATCGCGGCCGGCTGCCGGAGGTTCCGTGGACCCAAGCAGGCGGCTGCGTTCCTGCGCCAGGGTTCCGAGGGAACGGAGCCGTTCACGCGCGGCTGTGAGCCGGTACCAGGTGTCCCTTGCCGCGTTCAGTTTCGGGGTTGCTTCCGCGGCCAACTGCTCCAGGGCAGCCTGCTGCCGGCGCCCGGTTTCCAGTTCCTGTTCGACGGCTATCCGCCGGGATTTCAGCGCGGCCTGGTCCGCGACGTCCTGCTCCAGTGCCTCCTGCAGTTGGACGAGGTCGTCTGCAAGAAGCCGTGCCCTGGCATCCCGGACGTCGAACTGCACGCGCTGTGCACGGCGGGCCACCTCGGCCTGTTTGCCCAGCGGGGTCAGCTGGCGCCTGATCTCCCCCGTGAGGTCGGTGAGGCGCTGCAGGTTGGCCTGCATGGCTTCGAGCTTGCGGACTGTCCGTTCCTTACGGCGCCGGTGCTTCAGGATTCCGGCGGCTTCCTCGATGAAGCCGCGGCGGTCCTCGGGGGTGGCGTGGAGGACCCTGTCCAGCTGCCCCTGGCCCACAATGACGTGCATCTCCCGGCCCAGTCCCGAGTCGGACAGCAGTTCCTGGATGTCCAGCAGCCGGCAGCCGGCACCGTTAATGGCGTATTCGGAACCGCCTGCACGGAAGAGTGTCCGGGAAATGGTGACTTCGCTGTATTCGATGGGCAGGGCACCGTCAGCGTTGTCTATGGTCAGCGAGACGTGTGCGCGCCCGAGTGGTGCCCTGCCGGACGTTCCGGCGAAGATGACGTCCTCCATCTTGCCGCCGCGCAGGGTTTTGGCGCCCTGTTCCCCCATGACCCAGGCCAGCGCGTCCACCACGTTGGACTTGCCGGAGCCGTTGGGGCCCACTACGGCGGTAACGCCGGGTTCGAAGTTGAAGGTGGTGGCGGACGCAAACGACTTGAACCCCCGGACGGTCAGGCTTTTGAGGTGCAAGGCTTTTGGATCTCCTGGATGGCTGGGACGGATGCTTCCCTGCACCAAATCTACTGCGTCGCGTGCCAAAGGCCCGGATTGAAGGCGGGGTTGCCCGGCCGGCAGGCCCTGCAAGGCCTGGGCCGCCGCGGATTGCCTACCAGCGCCCGTTCCGGGGACGGGGCTGGCACACAGGACAGGTATGCGAGGAACGGTTCATGAACTGTTCCCGGCGGATGGACGCGTGGATCCCCGCTGCGGCACACCGCCGGCACGGCTGGCCTTCCCTCCCGTAGGCGTTGAGGGACCGGTCGAAGTATCCTGAGGCACCGTTGACATTCACATACAGGGAATCGAAGCTGGTTCCGCCCGCGGCCAGCGCATCGAGCATAACCTCACGCGCGCTGCCCAATACCCTTTCCGCTTCGGCGCAGCGCAGGGTGTCAGTGGGCCGGGCGTAATGAAGGCGGGCGCGCCACAACGCCTCATCGGCGTAGATATTTCCGATGCCGGACACCAGGCCCTGGTCCAGCAGGGCACGCTTCAGTCCTGTTGTTGCGTTTGCGGAGGCGGCTATAGAAAAGGTCAAAGGAAAAGGCCGGATCCAGGGGGTCCCGTGCAATGTGCGCCGCCTCCTCAGCAATCAGCGGAAGGGGCGATTCGGCGAGGCCGCCCGGGCCGCCGTCGTCCGTTGGAACCATAGCGGTGACGAACAGGCCGCCAAAAACCCGCTGGTCCACGAACCGCAACTGCTCCGGCATGCCTTCGCGCGGGCTCAGCCGGATCCGTACCTTGAGGTGTTTCTCGTCCGGGACATTGCGGTCCTGCATCAGCAGCTGGCCGCTCATCCCCAGGTGCGCCATCAGCGCCACCTGCGGGCTACCGACCGGACCGGCTGCGGCAGGCGCGTCCGGGCCCCCGGGTGCATCAAGCAGTGGCATCCAGAGGAACTTGCCCCGCCGCACGACGTCGGCAACCGCTGCGCCTTCGAGGTTTCCGACGAAGTCTTCGGTTCCCAAGGCGTGACGGCGGATCGAACGCTGGTCGAGGACTTCCACACCTTCGATGGTCCTGCCGCGGACCCAGCTGACCAGGCCGCGGCGGACCACCTCAACCTCGGGAAGTTCAGGCACGTCGGCTACTTGGCAGCTACGGAACCGGCAGGCTTGCCCGCCGGCGAGGAACCGGCATCGCCGGTAAGGGTCCGCCAGGCGTCGGCAGCAGCTTCCTGCTCCGCTTCCTTTTTCGAGTGACCGGTGCCTTTGCCATAGGCCTTGCCGCCAATGTGGAGGGCAGCGGCAAAGACCCGTGCATGGTCAGGCCCGGAGCCCTCCACCGCGTAGTGGATGGTGCCGAGCTGCCGGCTGGCGGCGAGTTCCTGAATGCTGGTTTTCCAGTCGGTACCGGCACCCAAAGCGGCGGCATCCTTCAGCAGGGGCCCGATCAGGCGCATCACCAGCTGGCGGGCCGTCTCGATGTCGTTGGACACGTAAGTGGCACCGATGAGCGCCTCCATGGTGTCCGCCAGGATGGAGGCCTTGTTTTTGCCCTCCGTGAGCTTTTCGCCCTGCCCAAGGTAGATGTAGTCGCCAATGCCGAGGCTGCGTCCGATGCCCGCGAGGGCACGGGTGCTGACCACGGCGGAACGCCGCTTCGCAAGGTCGCCCTCGGGAAGGTCCGGGTTGTCCCGGTACAAAGCGTCCGTCACGGAGAACCCAAGGATGGAGTCGCCCAGGAATTCGAGCCGCTCATTCGTGGGGATGCCGCCGTTTTCGTAGGCGTAGGAACGGTGTGTGAGCGCAAGACGAAGCGTCCCGGCGTCAATAGAGACACCGAGACGCTTCAAAAGCTCTTCAGTTGAAGACATCATGTCAGCCGGAGGGGCCGATTAGACGTCCGCGACCTTGCGGCCCTTGTACTCAAGGAACAGCGCGGTGCCGGCCGAGTCGGTGACAACCTTTGCCTGGTGCGGCAGGCTGTAAGTAACCTGGCCGTTCTCCACGGTCTTCACCAGGTGGGGGGCGGTCGCCTTCCACTGCGAGCGGCGGGCGCGGGTATTCGAGCGAGACATTTTCCGCTTGGGAACAGCCACGGCTAACTCATTTCTCTCTAGACAAACACGTACAAATCAATTTTGCCGGTCAGGCTTAGCCATATCAGCTAGGGCAGCCCAGCGAGGATCCAAGACCTCGTGGTGGTGCCCCGGCTCGTCTTCCAGGCGAACTCCGCATTCGGAGCAAAGGCCCTGGCAGTCTTCCCGGCACACCGGCTGGAACGGCAGATTGGTGACAACCGCGTCCCGCAACACCGGTTCAAGATCGATTACATCGTGCTCGACTCGACGTTGCTCTTCATCATCTTCTTCGTCCGAAAGCTCGACGCCCTCATAGAAGAAAAGTTCCTGCACATTGACCTCAAGGTCATACGCAAGGGGATCCAGGCATCGCCCGCATTCACCGGTTACCCCGGCAAGTGCGGTTCCTGATACCAGAATTCCTTCGTGTACGGCCTCAAGCCTCAGATCCAGCTCGATATCCGAGCCTTCCTGAACACCAATGAGTGCCACACCGAGATCACTCGGTGCGGGTACATGTTCCGTCAGTGTCCGCATGCTTCCCGGACTGCGTCCGAGGTCCTTGACGTCGAACGCCAGGGGCGAACCAGCATCTCGTTTAATGAGAACTCCTGTTGAACATATGACCGACGTACCATCTTAGCCTGAAGAGCCACAGGGACTCAAACCAGGCAGCCGGCGGCGCCGAAGTACCGGACTAGCCTACCCTCTTGGCGGCTGTTCCTGCGCCGACTCGCCCGCGAGCATCCTCCGGTGCACGGACCTGGGAACGTATTCGGAGACATTGCCGCCCAGGCCCGCGACTTCCTTGATCAGGGTGGAGGACAGGTGAATGTAGTGGGCCTCAGCCGGCAGGAACACTGTTTCCACGCCGCTCAGCTGCCGGTTCATGGTGGCCATGGGAAGCTCGTAGTCGAAATCCGAAGACGACCGGAGGCCCTTGACTATTGCCGAGACGCCCCGCTGGCGGCAATACTCAGCGAGGAGTCCTTCCCCCACGGGTTCCACCACAATGCCCTTGAGCGAGGCCAGGGTTTCCCGCGCCATGTCCAGCCGCTCCTCCAAGGTGAACCTGTATTTCTTGGCCGGGTTGGTGGAGACCGCAACAATGACTTCGTCAAAGAGGCCCGCAGCCCTGGCAATAACCTCAAGATGACCATTGTGGATGGGGTCAAAGGATCCGGGGCAGACTGCTCTTCTCATGCTCCGAACCTACCCCACGAAATGGCCGGGATACCATGACTGGATGCATCCACGACGGGAAGTTTCCACCCCCACGGCTCCTGCCCCCTGGCAGCGGACCGCGCTTGGAGCCAACCTCCTGGGGCGCGACGGCGGGCTGGGAATCACGATCTTCGAAGAAATGACCACCCTGGCGGTCCAGACCGGCGCCATCAACCTGGGCCAGGGCTTTCCGGACGAGGATGGCCCGCTGGAAATACGCGAAGCGGCGCGCGCGGCCATCGCCTCCGGGGCGAACCAGTACGCGCCGGGCAAAGGCGTCCTGGAGCTGCGTGAAGCAGTGGCTGCACACCAGCAAAGGTTTTACGGGCTCTCCCCCGACCCGCAGACCGAGGTGATCGTCACTACCGGGGCCACCGAGGGCATCGCAGCCTCCCTGCTGGCGTTTACCGGACCCGGTGACGAGGTGCTGACCTTTGAACCGTTTTACGACTCCTACGGCGCAGTCATCGGCCTGTCCGGCGCCACACACGTGACGGCTCCCCTGCTGGCCCCGGACTTCATGCCGGACCTTGCCGCCCTGGAGTCGGCTTTCAACGAACGGACCCGGGTGGTGCTGCTGAACAACCCGCACAACCCCACCGGCGCCGTCTTTCCACGCACTGTGCTGCAGCGCGTCGTCGACCTGGCCCGGAAGCATGACTGCCTGATCGTCACCGACGAGGTGTACGAACACCTCACCTTCGGCGACCGCCACGTGCCCGTGGCATCCCTGCCGGGAGCCGGCGACCGGACCATCACCATTTCCTCGGCCGGAAAGACCTTCTCCCTGACCGGTTGGAAGATCGGCTGGCTCATCGGTCCGGAGGAACTCGTGTCCGCGGTGCGCACCGTCAAGCAGTTCCTCACCTACAGTTCGGGCACGCCGTTCCAGTCAGCGATTGCCGCAGGACTTGGGTTGCCCGATGCTTTCTACGACAATGTTGCCGCCACCCTGAAGCACAAACGGGACATCCTCAGCGAAGGCCTCCGCACCGCGGGCTTCGACGTTTTCACGCCGCAGGGAACCTACTTCATCAACGTGGACACTGCACCGCTGGGCATCCATGACTCGGTGGACCTGGCACGCCGGCTCCCTGCCATGGTTGGTGTTGCAGCCATACCGGTCCCTGTTTTCTGCCACCCGGAAGGGGCTGAAAGGACCCGCAGCCTCCTTCGGTTCGCGTTCTGTAAAAAGACCGAGGTACTGGAGGAAGCCGCCGCGCGGCTGGCTACCCTCAGCGGCCGGCTCTGATGCCGGCAGGCAGCGACGGGCGGGCGGAACGGTTCCTTCGCACCACCGGGCAGCACGCAACCATCGAACCGGACACCTTCACTGACGGCAGCTACGTACTCAGCATTGGCGGCGCGGAGCAGTCCCATGTGAACCTGGCACGGCCGGACGAGCTCTTTTACGAGTACCTGCGGCGGATCGGCCACCTGGTGGATCTGGCCGCCCCTGCAGGAACGCCCGTGGCGGCACTGCATCTGGGAGCAGGGGCTCTGACTCTTGCCCGCTATATCCAGGCGACCCGCCCGGGGTCGGTCCAGCACGCGGTGGAGCTGGAACGTGAACTGCTGGATTTCGTCCTGCGCCAGCTGCCCCTCCCGGAGGGGACGGACCTGCACACCATTATTGGGGATGCCCGCGGCGCCCTCGCTGAACTGGAACCTGGACTCCGGTTCGACGTCGTCATCCTGGACATCTTTTCCGGCCCGGAAGCGCCAGCACACCTTGCCTGCACCGAGTTTTACAACGAGGTGCGGGAACGGCTCACCCCGCGCGGGCTGCTGATCGTCAACGTGGGCGACGAGCCGGGACTCACCCTGGTCCGCAGCCAGGTGGCGGCGATGCGGCGGGCGATGGTGGACGTCGCCGCGTTTGCCGAAGCAGGAATGTTTGAAGGCCGCTACCCGGGCAACATTGTCCTCGCCGGCACCAAGAGACCCTGGCCTAAAGGCTGGTCCGCGGAATTAGTGTCACGCGGCCCGCATCCCGCTAAGGTCCTGGCCGGTGTGGACCTGGACGCGCTGGCGCCCTAGTCCTGATCGACGGCGTCTTTGTCGACCTCGTCCGGGTCGACCCTGTCTTTATCGACCTCATCCGGGTCGATGGCATCGGGCACAAACGGCTCTGCGAACCACAGCCGGGTCTCCCCGTATTTCTTCTCCGCAAACCGCGCCAGGCCACCGGGCCAGCCCGGTTCGGGTGAGCGGGACGACCGTTCCACCACCACCACAGCCGCCGGCGAAAGATGGGCGGAAAGTTTTTCGAGCATCGCCGACAACGCGGTCTCGTCCAGATGATAGGGCGGGTCCGCGAACACCAAATCCCAGGTTTCCGTGTCGGCGGCGCGCTCCAGGAAGGGCTCGACTTTTGAGCGGTGGACCGTCACGGTTTTGCGGCCCAGGACCCCATTGATGAGGTCGGCATTGCGCTGGCAGACGGCACTCGCCTTGGCATCGAACTCCACCAGGTCAACTGTCTGCGCGCCCCTGCTGCCGCTCTCCACACCCAGCGAGCCCGAGCCGGCATACAGGTCCAGCACCCGGGCCCCGCTGATGACGTCAAAGGCGTCCAGCCGCGAGAACAGCGCTTCCTTGACCCGGTCGGTGGTGGGCCTTGTCAGGGAACCCGGCACGGACTGCAGGGGCGTACCGCCCGCGGCTCCGGCAACGATCCGGCTCATCGGGCGCCCGCGCTTCGGCCACCGCACAACTTGGGTTCAACCGTGCTAACCGCGTTCAAGGAACGCCTCCTTTTCGGGATTGAGGTACTTGTCGATTGCTTCGGCCAGATCCGGGTGCCCGCCCAGCGAGGGGTCCTGCGCAACGATCTGCTGGGCATCGTCCCTGGCGCGGCTGATGATGGCTTCGTGTTCGAGCACGCGCAGCAGTTTCAAGGTGGAGCGCCCGCCGGACTGGGAGGCGCCCAGGATGTCGCCCTCGCGGCGCAGCTTGAGGTCCTCCTGGGAAAGTTCGAACCCGTCGGTGGTGGCCGCGACTGCGTCCAGTCTCCGCCGGCTGGGGTGCTCAGGTTCCAAGGCGGTGACCAGCAGGCAGGTCCCGGGCAGCCCGCCCCTGCCCACCCGGCCGCGCAGCTGGTGCAGCTGCGAGATGCCAAACCTGTCGGCGTCGAGGATGACCATAAGGGTGGCGTTGGGAACGTCGACGCCCACCTCAATCACGGTGGTGGAGACCAGCAGCTTGACGCTGTTTGCCGTAAAGCCCGCCATGGCCGCGGACTTCACCTCGGGCGGCTGGCGCCCATGCAGCGGTGCCAGTGGAACCCCCGCCAGGGCGGGTTCGTCCAGGAGTTGTTCGACGACGGCGGTCACTGACGCGAGTTCCCGTCCGCTTTCACCCTCGGCCCCCTCAGCCATATCGGCTTCCCCGGGGGTGAAGTCGCCGTCGTCGTCGGTCCCGATCTTTGGACAAACGACGTACACCTGGTGTCCGGCTTCGATTTCCTCGCGGGAACGGGCCCAGATGCGGCCGGCCCAGGCGGGATTTTCCGCAAGCCCCACCAGGTGCGTGCTGATGGGTGCCCGGCCCGCGGGAAGCTCGTCCAGAACCGACGTTTCGAGATCTCCGAACACCGTCATGGCAACGGTGCGCGGGATGGGCGTGGCGGTCATGACCAGCAGGTGGGGCGGTTTCCTGGCTTTGGCCCGGAGCGCATCCCGTTGCTCCACGCCGAAGCGGTGCTGCTCATCCACCACGATCAGGCCAAGATCGTAGAACGTGACGTTGCCGCTGAGCAGGGCATGGGTGCCGATGATGATCCCGGCCGTCCCGGAGGCTGCGTCGAGCAGAGCCTGCTTCCGTGCCGCAGTGGGCATTGAGCCTGTCAGCAGCGTGACCTGGACAGAGGCGTCGTCGAGCCCTCCCAGCAGGCCGTCCCTGGAGAGCGGCCCCAGTGCGCGGCGGATCGACTCGAAGTGCTGCGCCGCGAGGACCTCGGTGGGGGCCAGCAGCGCCGCCTGTCCCCCGGCGTCCACCACCTGCAGCATGGCCCGCAGCGCCACGACGGTCTTGCCGGACCCCACTTCGCCCTGCAGCAACCGGTTCATCGGGGAGTCGCGGGCCAGTTCCGCTTCGAAGGTCTTCCCGATGGCAGCCTGCCCGGCGGTGAGGGTGAAAGGAAGGTTTGCGTCAAAGGCGGCAAGCAGGCCGTCAGCGACAGGCCGGCGTGCAGTGGCTTCCTCCGCGGCCAGCTGCGCGCGGCGCCGGGCCAGCGCGGACTGCAGCACGAGCGCTTCGTGGTACCGCAGCCGGTCCCGTGCCCGCCGCCAGTCGTCAGGGGCTTCCGGAGCATGGATGAGCCGGTACGCCTGGGCGAGCGGCAGGAATCCCTCGCGTGCGGCGACGGAGTCCGGGACGGGATCGGGCAGGGCGTCAAGGTCCACGGTTTCAAGCAGTGTTGAAACGGCCTTCTGGATCTTCCAGCTGGGAAGCTTGGACGTCGCAGGGTAGACCGGAACGGGCATGGCCGCGAGCTTTTCCGGGTCCTGGCCGGCATCGCTGAACGGGTCTTCATCAAGGAGCTGGAAATCGGGGTTGGTGAGGCCCAGGGTTCCCTTGAAGCTGGTGACTTTTCCGGAGAACAGGGCCCGGCGTCCCGGCAGGAGTTCAGTTTTCGCTTTGTACCCGTTGAAGAAGCTGATTTTGAGGGTGCCCGGGACTTTGCCGCGGTAGTCTGTGCCGCCTACCAGTCGAAGCCCTTGCTGCCCGTCGTCGTCGGAAATCACGACGTCGGTGATGGTCCCGCGGCGTGCCTGCATGTTACGGGTGCTGCTGGACAGCACCCGGGCAATGAGGGTGACTTCCTCGTCGAGGGGGATGTCGCTGATGGGCGTCAGCTCGCCGCGGTTCATGTAGCGGCGCGGGAAGTAGTTCAACAGGCCGTCCACCGTGGTGATGCCCAGATGCTTTTCGATGACCGCCGCGGAACGTTTGCCAAGCCGCCGTTCCAGCGCAAGGTCCAGTTCAGCGCTCATGCCCACTGGAGTTCACTGCATCCGTGTGCGGTTCCTGCGGCAGGGCAAGTTCGCTGATACTGATCTGGACCGGCTCGCCGAGGGACCGGATGATGGCAACAGCCGGTTCAGGAGCAGGAACGTGGACGTGGACCCGCCAGCGGTAGTTCCCGTCGCTGTCGGGGCTGCTGCCCACCTGGCTCATAATGACCGACTCGCCGATCTCGTCAAGCTGCTGCCGGAGCGTTGCGGCGTTCAGCGGCGAGAGGTTGATGGTGCACATGACTTCGACGCCGTCGTCATCAGGCAAGGCTGTGTGGATATGGGGATCGGACACGTCATAACCGTGCAGCCCGTCAAGGAGCTCGCTTTGGAGTTCCTCGCCCAGGACAGCGGACCGGAGGCAGTCCAGGATCAGGAGCATTCCCACTCCGCCGGCATCCACCACGTGCGCGGACGTCAGTGCGTCCAACTGGTCCTCAGTACGGATGACGGCAGCAAGGGCAGCTTCGACGGCGGCATCAAGGGCAAGGCCCAGGGCGTGGTTGCTGTCATCGCCGTTCTGCCCCGCATCCACGGCCGCTGCGGCCCGCGCAGCAGCCTCCATGACTGAAAGCATCGTTCCGGGGACCGGATCGCTGAGCGCTGACCACGCCCGGATCTGGGCGCGGTTCAGGGCAGCTGCCAGCAGTGTGGAGGTCAGCCGGGTGTGACCTGTCAGGGGCTCAGCCGCGGCGCAGAGGAACACTGAGAACAGGGTGCCGGAGTTGCCCCTTGCCTCCTCCATGGCCGCCTGGCCGGCACTGGCCAGGACGGCGCCCACGTCCAGTTGTGCGGGCTGGTCCCCGGCCGCCGCAGCAGACTGGGCGGCGGCGCGGACGGTGAGGTAGAGGTTCGTGCCGGTGTCGCCATCAGCCACCGGGAAGATATTGATGGCATTGAGGCGGTCGCTGTGGTTTCCAAGGACGGTCTCAGCCTTGCCCAGCCACCTCTTCATCGCTTGCGCGTTGGCGGCAACCTTAGTGTGCAAAGTGATCCCATCCCCCGGTGTCCGCGGACCGGCCCGCTGTTGTGACGCTCGGGCTTTCGTTGCTTCCCAATGCTTGTATCGAGCCTATCGCAGTGAATCCGGCTGGTAGCTGAACGTGCGGTGGGAATGTGGCGAGCAATCCGTGGTCCTCTCCGCCGCCCAGCACCCACGACATCGGATCCGTTCCCAACAGCTCCGACGCGGGCCGCAGGACATCCGCCAGCGCCCGGAGCTGTGCCGCGTCCAGGTCCATGGTTACGCCGCTGGCGGTCGCCAGCCGTAACCCGTCCCGCAGCAGGCCGTCCGAAATGTCCAGCATGGCAGTGGCGCCGGCGCCCCGGGCAGCAGGGCCGGCAGCCAAAGGCGGCCGGGGCCTGCACTGCAGGTCAAGGAAGACGCGCTGTTCAGGGCGAAGGGCACCGATGGCTACCGTCGACTCAAGAAGGGCCAGGCCCGCGGCCGCATGTCCCACCGTTCCGGCAAGTGCCAGGACATCTCCTGATTGCGCGCCTGACCGGAGGACGGCGTGGTTGCCGTCGAGCGTACCCAGGACGGCAACCGTGACGGAGATTTCCCGCCCTTTGCCCAGGTCTCCTCCCGCCACCGAACACCGGGCGGCGCCGAGGTCCCTGATTCCCGCTGTCAGTCCGTCCGCCAGGTCTTCCACCCACTCAACAGGTGTCTCCGGAGTAAGGGTAAGGCTGACCACCATTGACGTGGCCGCGGCTCCCATCGCATTGATGTCGCTGAGATTCTGCGCCGCTGCTTTCCAGCCGACATCAAAACCGGTGGTCCGGTACCCGTTGGGCCATTCCAGCCGGAAATCCTGGTCCTGGACCTGCGTGTCAATGCTGATAACCGTTTTCCCGTCCGGGGCCGCCACCACGGCGGCATCATCGCCCGGACCAAGCAGGGTGGCCTGGGTATGGTTCCCCTTCAGGGAGAGGCGCGGGAATATCCGCCCCAGCAGTTCTGCCTCGGAGAGGGCGGCGACGGCGGGCGGCTGCTCTTGGACGGTCAAACGCTTTTCTGGCACGCCACTACGCTACAGCGGGCCCCTGACAATGGGTGCCTGCGGTGCCCGCGCCGCCGCCGGTCCCGTGTCCGGAACAACGGGGCTGCAACGATAGTCTTGGAGTATGCACCGCCCCCAGCTTTCCCTGCCCGCCCGCGCTGCCAGGATGGCGCTGACCGGGACCGTTGTTTCCCTCGCCTTGGCTGCCTGCTCCCCCGCCGTCGACGTCCCCGCGGCCCGGGATGCCGCTAATCCCGCTTGCGCCCCCATGATGGTTGCCCTGCCGGAAGCCATCGGTGACTCGGCGCTGCGCAAGACGAACAGCCAGGCCACCGCGGTCTGGGGTGATCCGTCCCTGGTGATCCTTCGCTGCGGAGTCAACGTGCCCGGCCCCACTACGGACCGCTGCGTGACCGTCAACGGGATCGACTGGGTAATCAAGGAAGGCAACCCCGTCTGGACGCTGACCACCTACGGCCGGGAGCCCGCCACCGAAATCCTGATGGATCCGGACAAGATCAGCTCTGCCACTGTCCTGGCCGATCTTGCCGTTGCCGCAGGTGAAATTCCGGCCACCAGGAACTGCGTGGGCCAGGAAGAGCTGCAGGACCTGCCCCAGAGCCGGTAGATTCCTGGCTCAAACACCCAGGAATCTAGCGGAGCCCGGTCTTGCGGTTCAGGGCCAGGTAGATGAGTTCGTCGATCAGCTCGGCGTAGTCCAGCCCTGAGGCGGCCCACATCTGCGGGTACATGCTTTTCGGCGTGAAGCCCGGCATGGTGTTGATCTCATTGATGATCAGCTGGCCGTCCGGCGTGTAGAAGAAATCCACCCGGCTTAGGCCCTCTGCCCCCACCGCATCAAAGGCGGCTGCGGAGAGCTCCCGCACCCTTGCAATCGCTTCCTCCGGGAGGTCCGCCGGGCAGCTGAGCGATGCGGCATCGTCCTCGACGTACTTTGCGTTGAAGTCGTAGAACTCGTGGGTGCCGCCGGCCACGGAGATCTCTCCCGGCATGGACGTCCTGGGGGCGTCGGTGCCCCGGCCTTCCAACACCGCGCATTCAATCTCCCGGCCGGTGATTCCCGCCTCAATCACCAGTTTGAGGTCGTGCCGCCGTGCTTCCTCGATGGCGGCGTCCAACTCCTCGAGTGAATCAACTTTCGAGATTCCCATGGACGATCCGGCCCGCGCAGGCTTCACAAAAACGGGGAAGCCAAGCCGGTCCACCTGCTTCCGCACGGATTCCGCATCCTTGCGCCATTGCCTGTCGGTCACCGGAATGTAAGGACCAACCTGAAGGCCCGCAGCCTCAAAAACCACTTTCATGAAGTGCTTGTCCATGCCCACTGCCGAGGCCAGTACGCCGGCTCCGACGTACCGGGTGTCGGAGAGTTCCAACAGCCCCTGGATGGTGCCGTCCTCGCCGAACGGTCCATGCAGCAGTGGGAACACCACGTCCACGGCACCGAGTTCCTGCGGGACCTCGTTCGGGGAGGCCACGATCAGCTGGTGTTCGCCGCCGATCTGGGCCAGCGTCACCGTTTGCTGCGACGGAACCACCTCGGGCAGCGAGGACGCTGCCAGGGACCACTGCGCAGTATCGGCGGCGGCCAGGACCCATTGCCCGGACTTGGCGATCCCGATCGGGATGACCTCGTACTTATCCTTGTTGATGGCGCCGAGGACGCCGGCCGCGGTCACGCAACTGACGGCATGCTCGCTGGAACGGCCGCCGAAGAGTACCGCCACCCGGGGCTTTGCCCCGCCGGCCGGCTCTGCTGCGGTGAGTTTGTCATGGGACATTGTCAGTAATCGCCTTCAGGTTTCAGTTCCCGGGCCAGCAGGACGGGCCCCAGTTGGTCAACGGACAGCTTGCCTGCCAGCACGGCCACGACGGCGGCCGTAATCGGCATGTCGACGCCCAGCTTTGCGGCCAGTTCGTGGACGGCCTGGCCGGACTTGATGCCTTCGGCGGTCTGGGTCATTTTCTGGCCCACTTCCTCCAGCGTGAGGCCCTGGCCCAGCAGCCGTCCGGCAGTGTGGTTCCGGGACAGGGGCGAGGAGCAGGTTGCCACCAGGTCGCCCAGGCCGGCCAGGCCGGCCATCGTTTTCGCGTCCCCGCCCAACGCAAGGGCAAGGCGCGACGTTTCAGCCAGTCCGCGGGTGATCACCGAGGCTTTGGTGTTGTCCCCCATCTGCCGGCCTTCGCAAATGCCCACCGCCAGGGCAATCACGTTCTTGACGATGCCGCCGATTTCCACCCCAACGATGTCTGAGGTGGTGTAGGGCCGGAAGTAGGGTGCAGTGCAGCTGCGGGCGATCCAGCCGGCAGCAGCCGAATCGGTGCAGGCCACGACGGAGGCCGTGGGTTCTTCACGGGCAATCTCCATGGCAAGGTTCGGCCCGGAGACGATGGCAATGCGCTCGGTGGGCAGGCCGAGTTCCTCGCTGATGACCTCGCTCATCCGCGCGTCGGTACTGAGTTCAAGGCCCTTCATTAGGGAAACCACCATGGCACCGGGTGCGACCAGGTCCTTCCACCCGCGCAACTGCGGCCGCAGGGACTGGGCCGGGACGGCCAGGACCACGAGATCGGCCCCTTCAAACACGTCGCGAACGTCCGTGGAGGCCGTGATGCTGTCCGGGAGGGCAATGTCCTTCAGGTACTGCGAGTTGCGGTGGAACGTGTTGATTTCCTCCACCACTTCACTCCGCCGGCCCCAGAGGCGGATGGCGCGCGGCTCTCCGGCCGCGGTGGCAGCATCGGCCAGGATCTTGGCGAACGTCGTCCCCCAGGAGCCCGCTCCGAGCACTGCAACGGACCGGGCCGAACCGGGGTGATTCCCCTCAGAGGTCACCGGCCGTCCGTTCCCCGGTTTTCTGCTGCCCGCGTTCTACGAAGCGGCCGTGCTTTGCCTGCTGCTGCTTTGCCGGATCCCAGCGCTCTGCCGGCGGCTGCTCATCCCGGAGTTCCGCCAGGAGCGTGGTGATGGCGTCCATGATGGCCTCAGTCGCCCCGGTCAGCGTGGCCTTGTCCAATGGCCGGCCGATGAAGGCACTGAGATCGACGGGTTCGCCCACCACCACCCTCGACTTCTTGCGGGGGAACAGGTGAAACCGCTTGCCGTAGCGCGGGAACACTTCGTGCGCACCCCAGTGGGCGATCGGGACCACGGGAATGCCGCCTTCAAGGGCCAGCCGTGCCGCGCCGGTGTGGCCCTTCATGGGCCACAGGTCCGGGTCGCGGGTGAGTGTGCCCTCAGGATAAATAATGATGGCGCCGCCTTCCGCAACAATCTCCTGGGCAACCTGCAGCGAACGGTTGGCACCCGCCGTCGAACGTTCCACCGGGACTTGCTTGGTTGCCCGCAGGACCCAGCCCAGAACGGGAACCTTGAAGAGTCCGGCCTTCGCCAGGAAGTGCGGCGCGCGCTTGTGGTTATAGAGGAGGTGGCCGATGATCAGTGGGTCAATCTCGGTGCAGTGGTTGGGCGCGGCGATGAAACCGCCGGCAGGCAGCTTCTCGGTGCCTTCCCACTTCTTGTCCATCATGAGGTTGAACAAGGGACGTACTATGGCGGCGACCACCGCGAGGGTGGCGCGGCTCTTGGCCGATTCCTTCACGTCGGTTCCGTTACTTCGCCGTGGTGATGTCGAAGTCGGCACCAAGTCCGGCGAGCTTTTCGGTGAAGCGCTCGTAGCCGCGGTTGATGATGTCGATTCCGGTCACGCGGGAGGGTTCCCGTGGCCGCCAGGGCTGCGATCAGGTGGCTGAAGCCGCCGCGGAGGTCCGGCACGTCGATGTCGGTTCCCTTGAGCTGGGTGGGCCCGGAGATGACGGCGGAGTGGAGGAAGTTGCGCTGGCCGAACCTGCAGGGCACGCTGCCCAGGCATTCACGGTGCACCTGGATGCTGGCACCCATCCGGATGAGGGCATCAGTGAAGCCAAACCGGTTTTCATAGACAGTCTCGTGGACGATCGAGACGCCTTCGGCCTGTGTCAGCGCCACCACCAGCGGCTGCTGCCAGTCGGTCATGAAGCCGGGGTGCACGTCTGTTTCCAAAACCAACGGGTTGAGCTTCCCGCCGCGGTGGTAGAAGCGGATGCCGTCCTCGCCGATGTCCATGCCGCCGCCCACCTTGCGGTAGGTGTTGAGGAAAGTCATCATGTCGCGCTGGGAGGCGCCTTCAACGAAGATGTCACCCTTTGTCACCAGGGCAGCGGAGGCCCACGACGCCCGACTCGTTGCGGTCCGAAAGCGCGCGGTGGTTGTAGCCGCCGAGGTCGCGGACGCCTTCGATGCGGATGGTGCGGTCGGTCTGGACGCTGATGATTGCGCCCATCTTCTGCAGCACGGCGATGAGGTCGATAATCTCCGGCTCCGTTGCAGCTCCGGACAGTTCCGTGATGCCCTCGGCGCGCGTGGCGCTCAACAGCACCTGCTCGGTGGCACCGACAGAAGGGTACGGCAGGGAGATCTTGGCACCGTGCAGGCCCTTGGGAGCGGAAATGTGGATGCCGCCGGGCCGCTTTTCCACCACGGCACCGAACTGGCGGAGCACATCAAGGTGGTAGTCGATGGGACGGTCGCCGATCTTGCAGCCGCCCAGGTCCGGAATGAACGCTTCGCCGATGGCGTGGATCAGCGGGCCGCAGAGCAGGATGGGAATCCGGGAGTCGCCGGCATGAGCGTCGATAGCGGTGCTGGGCGCAGTCTTGGCTGCTTTCGGGTCCAAAGTCAGGTCCCCGCTCACCGGATCCTTGACCACAGTAACGCCGTGCAGCTGCAGGAGGGAGGTGACGACCTCCACGTCCTTGAGCTCCGGCACATTCCGCAACACCGACGGTTCGTTGCCCAGCAACGCTGCCACCATTGCCTTAGGAACGAGGTTTTTCGCTCCCCTGACGGTGACGCGGCCCGTAAGCGGGACTCCGCCGCGGATTGTCAGAACACTACTCATATACCGGTTTCCTAACGATGACTAGCCCCCAAACCCTTGTAAAGGCTCCAACCAAGCATAGGAGGTCGCGTTACCGAACCGAAATACGCGGGCGACGACGGCACGGTGTGGCGCACCGCCGTCGCGCGTTCCGGAGGCAGGCAGGGCTGCCTAAGCCGGGTCAGGAAAGGCGGGCCGGCAGGGTTTTCGGCTTGAAGGCGGGACGCGTTGCTTCATAGGCAGTGATGTCCGCCTCGTGCTGGAGGGTCAGCCCAATGTCGTCCAGGCCCTCGAGCAGGCGCCACCGGGTGTAGTCGTCGATGTCGAAGGGTGCCACGATGTTGCCGCAGACCACTGTCTTGGACGCGAGGTCCACAGTGACCTCGGTCCCGGGGGCGTTCTCCAGTTCCTTCCAGATCAGTTCGATGTCATCCTGCGCAACTTCGGCGGCGAGCAGACCCTGCTTGCCGGAGTTGCCCCTGAAGATGTCGGCGAACCGGGAGGAGAGCACGGTCCTAAAGCCGTAATCCTTCAGCGCCCAGACGGCATGCTCGCGGGATGAGCCGGTGCCGAAATCCGGACCTGCCACCAGGACGGACCCGGAGCTGAATGGGGCCTGGTTCAGGATGAAGGCCGGGTCCTTGCGCCACGCCGAGAACAGGGCGTCCTCGAACCCCGTGCGGGTGATGCGCTTGAGGTAGACGGCCGGGATGATCTGGTCCGTGTCTACGTTGCTCTGGCGCAGCGGGACACCGATTCCGGTGTGGGTGGTGAACTTTTCCATGGCGTGTCCTAGGCTGCGTCGGTACGGATGGCGGCGGATTCAGGATCAGGATCAAGGTCCGACGGCGAACTGAGCGTGCCGCGGATGGCCGTCGCTGCGGCAACCACCGGGGACACCAGGTGGGTGCGGCCGCCCTTGCCCTGGCGCCCTTCGAAGTTGCGGTTGGAGGTGGACGCACAGCGCTCTCCCACGTCCAACTGGTCCGGGTTCATGCCCAGGCACATGGAGCAGCCGGCGAAGCGCCATTCCGCGCCGAAGTCCTTGAAGACCTTGTCCAGGCCCTCGGCCTCGGCTTCGAGCCGGACCCGCGCCGAACCGGGCACCACCAGCATCCGGATGTTCGGATCCTTCCGGCGGCCGCGGATGATGTCGGCAGCGGCGCGCAGGTCCTCCATGCGGGAGTTGGTGCAGGATCCGAGGAACACAGTGTCAACCCGGATGTCCTTCATGGGCGTGCCGGCCGCCAGTCCCATGTACTGCAGGGCGCGTTCGGCGGCGGCCTTGGCGTTTTCGTCGCCGAAGTCCTCCGGGGACGGCACGGATTCGGACAGCGAGACGCCCTGGCCGGGGTTGGTGCCCCAGGTGACGAACGGCTCCAGGGTGTCCGCGTCCAGGTCCACCTGTGCGTCGAAGGTGGCGTCGTCGTCAGTGCGCAGCGTGTTCCAGTATTCGACGGCGGCGTCCCAGTCAGCGCCTTCCGGCGCGTGTGGACGGCCCTTCATGTAGTTGTAGGTTGTGTCATCCGGGGCCACCATGCCGGCACGTGCGCCGGCTTCGATGGACATGTTGCAGATGGTCATCCGGGCATCCATTGACAGCGCGCGGATGGCCGACCCACGGTATTCCAGGACGTAGCCCTGGCCGCCGCCGGTGCCGATCTTGGCAATGACGGCAAGGATGATGTCCTTGGCCGTGACGCCGGGCCGCAGCGTGCCTTCGACGTTGATGGCCATCGTTTTGAACGGCTTCAGCGACAGCGTCTGGGTGGCCATAACGTGTTCCACCTCCGACGTCCCGATGCCCATGGCGAGTGCGCCGAAAGCTCCGTGGGTAGAGGTGTGCGAGTCACCGCAGACAACAGTCATGCCCGGCTGGGTGAGGCCCAGCTGCGGGCCCACCACGTGCACGATTCCCTGTTCGGCGTCGCCGAGGGAATGCAGCCGGACACCGAACTCGGCGCAGTTGTTGCGGAGGGTCTGGATCTGGGTGCGGCTGGTGAGATCGGCGATAGGCTTGTCGATGTCCAGCGTGGGGGTGTTGTGGTCCTCGGTGGCGATGGTCAGGTCCGGCCGGCGCAGCTTCCTGCCAGCAAGCCGGAGGCCCTCAAAAGCCTGCGGAGACGTGACCTCGTGGACAAGGTGGAGGTCGATGAAGAGAAGGTCGGGCTGGGCGTTGGCACCGTCGCCGTCGCCTTTGCGCACCACGTGCGCGTCCCAGACTTTCTCGGCCAATGTCTTTGCCATGGCCATCTCCCTTCACTGCTGTTTGGCTGATGAGTTCCACTGAACCAGTACGCGTTCGCACTGCGCCAGCCGAAAGATTTGCATCTCAGATAATGAGACGGCAATATCATTACATGGACAATTCTAGTGGAGTCGGCGTCATTGATAAAGCGGCCCATGTGCTTGATGCACTCGAGGCCGGCCCCACCACTTTGGCGCAGCTGGTGGCCGCAACCGGCCTTGCCCGGCCCACTGTCCACCGCCTTGCGCTGGCCCTCGTTCATCACCGCTTGGTAAGCCGCGACATCCAGGGCCGCTTCGTCCTGGGAAGCCGTCTGGTTGAACTGGCGTCGGCTGCAGGCGAGGACCGTTTGATCGCTTCCGCCGGCCCCGTGCTGATGCAGCTGCGCGATGCCACGGGCGAAAGTGCCCAGATCTTCCGCAGGCAGGGTGACTGGCGCGTCTGTGTTGCGTCCGCCGAACGCCCCATCGGGCTCCGCGACACGATCCCGGTCGGCACGCAGCTGTCCATGAAGGCAGGATCGGCTGCCCAGGTGCTGCTCGCGTGGGAGGACCACGACCGCCTGCTTGAAGGGCTGCAGTCGGCCCGCTTCACGCCTACGGTCCTGGCAGGCGTACGACGGCGGGGGTGGGGCCAGAGCCTCGGCGAACGTGAGCCGGGGGTCGCCTCAGTTTCCGCACCGGTGCGTGGACCTTCCGGGCGGGTCATAGCCGCTGTTTCGATTTCCGGGCCCATCGAGCGCCTCACCCGGCAGCCGGGCAGGCTCCACGCGGAAGTGGTCTGCAACGCGGGCCGGGTCCTCACCGAGGCCCTGCGGAAAAACAACGACTGACGTAAACCAGCGGCCGGACAGCCAGGGCCTGCACGGCGGGGGCTAGGATTTTCGCCATGGGCAGCTACGCAGTCTTTCTTCGCGGCATCAACGTGGGCGGCATCAACATCAAGATGGCCGATCTCCGGGAGGCGCTGCATGCTGCGGGCTTTTCCGCTGCCCGGACCCTCCTTGCCAGCGGAAACGTTGTGCTGGCCAGCAGCCTGGATGCTGCGGCGGTAAAACGGGCGTGCGAGAAGTGCCTCCGCGATGCGTTCGGTTACGACGCCTGGGTGGTGGTGCTGGAGGCAGCCCGGGTGTCCGAACTGGTGGCAGCCTGCCCCTACCCGGACGATGACAAAAGCACCCACACCTACATCACGGTTTCCTCGGACGAAGCGATGCTGGACGAACTCGAAGCTGCGGGAGCTGCGCTTGAGGGGGTGGAGCAGAAGAGGCTGGGACCCGAGGCACTGGCCTGGCTGGCGCCGGCGGGCGGAACACTGGACAGTCCTTTCAGCAGGATCTCCGCCAAACCCAGGTTCAAAGCCGCCACCACAACACGCAACCTGCGGACCCTGATCAAGGTTCGGGACGCCGCTGCGGATCTCGCTGCCGCCGCGGGTTAGCCGCTTCCGGCTTCCTGTTTCCGGCAGGGGCGGCGCCTACCCCGGCCCGGCCGTTTTCAGCGCGGCGTTAAACGCGGCAAGCCTGGTGATTTCGACCTCCACGGGTTCCACCACAAGTTCCTGGGCAACACCGGCCACCGCAGCATTAAGCCGTTTCCTCGCCCTCGCCGCCCTTGCATTTGCCGCGGCAGCGGCAATAAAACGGCCGGTAATGGCCAGGAAGATCCCCAGCACCACGCCGGCTGCGATCATCAGCGTTGGCACCGGCCAGCCCTCAACCCTTGGCACCTCCGGAACGGGCATCTGGAAATAGCCGAGGGCGGCCAGGACGCCGAGCCAGCCAAGGCCTCCCAGCACGGTGAGCAGGGCAAGCCATTGCACCACATTGAACAGACCCCACCACCAGGACCTGCGGTTCGCAGCAAGTTCCGTTCCGGCGATGGCCTGGTCAAGCGCGTCAGGAAGGCGTTCCCTGCCCTCCCGGGCCGCGCCCCGGATGGCGGCCCGCCAAGGGCCGGGAGCGCCCGCACTGGCATTATCGGCGAACTCCCGCACGGCCGCGTCCGTCCGGGCCCGCTCCGGCGCCCCCGCGGGCGGCAGTGAGGTTCGGTTCAGTTCAGACGGAGCAGCACTTCGCAGATTGAGCCGGCGCAACGGATCAGGCCGGAACCTGGAGAGCCACCTCGTCACTGGCCAGCCTGTGCGCTTCACGGACTCGAGCCGGTACGACTGGGCCACCGCCCGGACCACCGTGGGTACGTTGGCTGCCACGGCGAGCTCATCAGCAAGGCGTGCCTTTGCTGCCGGCCGGACAGCCGCGGCCTCTCCCCCGCCGGACACAGCGCCCAGTTCCGCGGAAGCCCGGGTGATGTCTGCAGCGAGCCGTTGCGACTGGGCTTTGCGCTTAACGGCTACGCTGCGGACAGCCTCCCGGACCTTGTCCACCCCTGACCCTGTCAGGGCGGAGGCCGCCAGCACCTGGACCTTGGCCAGTCCGTCCCTGGCAAGGATGGACCGCAACGAATCAAGGACGGGCTGCACGTCATGCTCCGGCAGCCGGTCCACCTGGTTGAGGACCACCAGCGTGACGGCACCGTGCGCGGCCAGGCGCGACAGGAAGTCATTATGCACGGCTGCGTCTGCGTACTTTTGGGGATCAAGAACCCAGACCAGGACGTCCACCAGGCCCACCATCCGCTGGACCACTGCCCGGTTGGATGCCCTGGTGGAATCGAAGTCCGGCAGGTCCAGCAGTATCAGGCCGGTTTCCTCGTCAGCGAACCCTTCCACGGCCGCTGCGTGGTGCCGGTTCCGGACCTCCAGCCAGTCAAGCAGGGGCTCACTGCCCTCGGCTCCCCACACCCCCGCCAAAGGTTCCGACGTTGTAGGGCGGCGGGCTGCCGCCGTCGCAATTTCAGCTCCGCTTACCGCGTTGAACAGGGAGGACTTGCCGCTGCCAGTGGCTCCAAAGAACCCCACCACGGTATGGTCAGCCGAAAGCGACCGCCGTGAACTGGCCCGCTCAAGGACGGTAAACACTTCCTGGAGGGACTCATCGGGAAGGACACCTTCGCCAAGCTCACGGGCATCATTGAGGGCGGAAAGCCGCCGGTCAAGCCGGGACGCATCGCGGGTATCGCTGTGGCGGCTCATGCGGTGTCCGCCAGCCGGACCAGTGCGTCCGCATGGGCGGTGAGCGTCTGCGGGCCGCTGTCATCGCGCTCCGGCAGCCGGGCCAGGAACTTTTGCTTCTCGTCCTGCAACAGGCGCTGGCAGCGGGCGTGAAGGTCCTCCCGCGCTTTTTCGGCCATCCGCCGGACCGCGTCCTCGCCGAAGACCGCTTCCAGCAGCCTCTGGCCCACGACGGCGGTTCCGCCCGCCACGCCGACCTCGAGTCCCGTCAGTCCTGCGGTCATCGAGAACACAACGATCATCAGGGCTGCACCCAGTCCGTTGATCCCAAAGGACAGCCAGCGTGCCTGTGTCCGCTTTCCCTGGCCTTCGGTGCGGATCAGCTCCATCAGCGCTTCCTGCCAGGCCCTGATTTCGGTGGCGGTCCGGTCCTCGAATCCGGGCGTAGTCCCGGAGAGGTCGTGCGTCCCCAGCAGTTGGCGCCCTGCGGGGTCAGTCCGCCAGCGTTGGTCGGTGTCCTCGGCGGCATTTGCAGCTTCATCGACGATGACGGCCTGCAGTCCGGTCTCGATGGCGGCCTCGACCCGCACGGCGGGGGCCGGCTCGCCGCGGAAGAAGGCGCCCAGCCGGTCGCGGAACCGGCCAACGTTCTGTTCCAGGAGCCGGAAAAACTCACCGGTGCCCACGAAGTCCTGCCAGCGTGCCAGCACCTCTCCCCGCAGCAGGGCGCCGTCCTTTGTAGCGTCGAGGATCCGGCCCGCAGCATCACGGTAGGCCGCTGCCGCAGCGGCTTCAAGGCTGTCCGCGGCGGCCTGCTGCTCCCTCACCGCCTGCGCCACGGCGGCAACACGGCCAGCCAACGCCCTGACCGTCCCGTTGAGTGTGCGCCGGGCGATCTCTGAACGGCCGGCGGCATCTGCGGCCAGCTCTTCGAGCCAGGTCCGCAGCGGGAGGACCGTTGCGGCCGGCAGCATGCCCAGCGGATCCAAAGGGGTCTCCGGGATGATAAACAGCTGTGCCGCGTCCAGGCCCTCACGGTCCAGCAGGCTGCGCAGGTCCTCGCTGACTTCCGTTTCAGCCCCTGGCGGTACCCGGTCCAGCACCACAGCCACCATGATGTCCCGTGAGGCTGCGTCCAGGAGCAGTTTCCAAGGGACGGCATCGGCGTAGCGGTTGGCAGTGGTGACGAAAATCCACAGATCGGCGGCTGCAAGGAGCTGTCCTGCCAGCTTGCGGTTGTCGTCCGAAATCGAGTCAACGTCGGGGGCGTCCAGGACGGCGATACCGGCGGGGACTGCGGGGTCGGCCACAAGGACGAGGGAAGACATTGCCCCCGCGTCCGGGATGGCACCGGCACGGCTGGCCGGTACCGGGCTGCTGGCGGCGTATCCCCGAATCCTGCTCAGGTTGGGCAGGACCCGCTGCCCTTCGAACCAGGCTGCCTCGGACGGGTGGTGCAGGAGGTTCGGCTGGCGGGTGGTGGGGCGGATAGCGCCCACCCGGGTGACGGGGTGGCCAACCAGGGCGTTGACTAGCGTGGACTTGCCCGCACCCGTGGAACCGCCGACGACGGCCAGGAGCGGGGCGTCAAGGCTGCGGTAGCGGGGAAGGATGTAGTCGTCGAGCTGGGCAACCGCACCGGCAGCGTCGCGCCGGGCCTGCTCCGCGTCCGGCAATGCCAGCGGCAGTGCAGCGCCGGCAAGATCTCCGCGCACCTCTTCCAGCAGCGTGACTGCCGCCAAAGCCGGCGGGGCAGTCTGCGCGTCGTGCGGGAGGTCTTGCTCGTTCGGGGAGGTCACAGCAACATCATGCCAGTTCATGCCCGCTGCCGGCGCCGTTCCGCAGGCTCCGGCAGCGGGCTCCGGCCTCCTTGGACCCGGTAATCCCCCGGTTAACGAAAAATGGCCCCGGGCGTTAGCCCGGGACCATTTCATTGGTGACCCCAGCGGGATTCGAACCCGCGTTACCGCCGTGAGAGGGCAGCGTACTAGGCCGCTATACGATGGGGCCCTGCACTTTTCCATACTTCAGACCGGCGCTTCCGCTGGTCAAGCTCAGTGATTGTTTCACACACCTCGCTGTGGTTTCAAATCGGCGGACCGGCTGGAACCTTCTGCTGCCAACCCCCCTAATGGGGCTTGAAACAGAGCTGGGATACCAGGACTCGAACCTAGAATGACGGTACCAGAAACCGTAGTGTTGCCAATTACACCATATCCCAATGATACTTTCGGGCCGGTTTTCAGGGCCTTTACCCTGCTCCGTGCGCCTCAGCACGAGAAATTACTTTACCCGAGACTTCCGGCTCGCACAAATCGGCGGCCCCCACCCCTCTGGGGGGAAGGACGCGGGCCGTCAGCTAAACGGCCCGCGCAGCTGCTTCCTACGCGATCAGCCCTTCGAGGGAAGATATCGAGTTGCCCTCGAACCCCTCCCCGCGGTCCCCCGCCCGGTTGAGCCAGACACCCAGGAGGCCGGCCGCCGTCGAGCCCTCGGCATCAAGGAGGCGGTTGTCTCCTACGTACATCGTGTCCGCCGGGTGGGTTCCCAAAAGCCGTACGCCTTCAAGGTAGATGGCGGGATCGGGTTTCGCCACGCCGAGGGTGTCCGTTCCGACCAGGCGCCGGATGCGCGCGAGTCCCGCGCCGTCCAGTTTGGCCCGCTGGTAGTCATGGACGTTGTTGCTGACGGCGCCGTAGGGGATGCCGGCCTTGTCCAGGAGGTCCAGCAGCGGCATCACGTCCGGAAAAGGCTTCACGTAGGCTGGCTGTTTTTCCATGTAGGCGCTGAGCCACTGGTGTGATTGCTCGCCGTCGGTAAGTTCAACCCCAAAGTGGCCCAAGGCCGCGCGGCCCCGCAGCAGGCGCTGTTCGTTGAACGTCAGTTCACCTGCCAGGTAGCGGTCGTAGTAGTGCGTGGTTTCGTGGGTGAAGATCCGCCCGAACCGCTCCCACCCGGCCTGGTCAAGGCCGGGCAGGAGGTGTTCGCTGACCTCCCGCAGGGCGGTGGTCATCGAGAATTCGAGGTCCACCAAGGTGTCATCGATGTCAAAGAGCACGCCACGGACAGAGCCGAAGGGCGTGTCCAGGACCGCGCCGCCTACCTGCATGGGAGTCGTCATCAGCCGCGGAATGAGCGGAGTCGGCGGAGGGAGGATCCCTTGCCCAGGATCACCATGGACTCGAACAGCGGCGGAGAGATCCGCCGGCCCGAAACGGCCGTGCGCACGGGTCCGAAAGCGAGGCGGGGTTTGATGCCAAGGTCCTCAACGAGGGCCTGTTTGAGCGCAGTCTGGATGTTGTCCGGCGTCCAGTCCTCGACACGTTCGAGCGCCGTAATGGCTGCCTCCAGTACTTCCGCCAGGTTTTCCGGCAGTCCCTTCCGGGCGTCGGCGGCAACGTCGATGGCGTCGTCAGCTTTGAAGAGGAACGCCAGCATTTCGGGCGCCTCGCCCAGCAGCGTGATGCGCTCCTGGACCAGTGGAGCGGCCTCGGTGAGGATCTCCTCTTCCCGGTCGGTCAGGATCTCCCCCACCAGGTCCGCTGCGCGCAGGTACGGAACCAGGCGTTCCCGGAATACCTCAGGCGGGAGCATCCGGACGTGCGTGCCGTTGATCGCTTCAGCCTTCTTGAGGTCGAAGCGTGCGGGGTTGCCCAGGACGTCATGGATGTCGAAGTGCTCCACCAGCTGTTCAACGGTGAAAATGTCTTCGTCGGCGCTCAGGGACCAGCCCAGGAGCGACAGGTAATTCAGCAGTCCTTCGGGGATGAAGCCGCGCTCCCGGTGCAGGAACAGGCTCGATTCCGGATCGCGCTTAGAGAGCTTCTTGTTGCCCTGGCCCATCACGTACGGCAGGTGGCCAAATTCCGGCATGTACTGTGCAACGCCGACGGCATACAGGGCGCGGTAGAGGGCAATCTGGCGCGGAGTGGAGCTGAGCAGGTCCTCACCGCGGAGGATATGGGTGATGCCCATCAGGGCGTCGTCCACCGGGTTCACCAGCGTGTACAGGGGGGCACCGTTCGCGCGGACCACTGCGAAGTCCGGGACCGACCCGGCACGGAAGGTGATCTCGCCGCGCACGAGGTCACTAAAGGTGATGTCCTCGTCGGGCATCCTCAGCCGCAGGACAGCGTCGCGGCCTTCTGCCTTGAACTGGGCGAGCTGCTCCTCCGTCAGGTGGCGGTCAAAGCCGTCATAGCCAAGCTTCGGATCACGTCCCGCGGCACGGTGGCGCGCTTCGATTTCCTCCGGCGTGGAGTACGACTCGTAGACAAAGCCACCCTCCCGGAGCCGGGCAATGACGTCCTGGTAGATTCCGCTCCGCTGCGACTGCCGGTACGGCTCATGCGGGCCGCCTACTTCCACGCCCTCGTCCCAGTCGATCCCCAGCCACTTCAGTGCGTCCAGCAGCTGGTGGTAGCTTTCCTCACTGTCCCGCGCCGAGTCCGTGTCCTCGATCCGGAACACCATGGTGCCCCTTGGTGTGGCGGGCGTAGGCCCAGTTGAACAGCGCCGTGCGGATCAGCCCGACGTGGGGAGTGCCCGTGGGCGAGGGGCAAAACCGGACCCGAACGGGCGTGTCCGCGGTAACGGGCGGGATGGAGGCAGCATTCGACGCAGAAGCAGTAGTCATAGTGGCTCCAACTTTACCGTCTGCGGCCGGCGTCCCGGCGGCGAAAGGTCAGCGGCGCACTATGGGGTTGGACAAGCGGCCGATGCCCTCGATTTCCACCTCGATGCGGTCACCCGGGTTCACCAGGCCAACGCCGGACGGCGTACCGGTCATGATGACGTCACCGGGCAGGAGGGTGAATGCCTGGGAGACAACGGACACAAGTTCCCGCACTCCCCTGATCATCTGGCTGGTGCTGCCGTCCTGCCGCAGCTCCCCGTTCAGCCGGGCCTGGATCTGCACGTCCTCCGGATCAAGCTCGGTCTCGATCCACGGGCCGAGGGGTGCCGAGGTGTCAAAGCCTTTGGCCCGGGTCCACTGCAGGTCGCTCTTCTGGACATCCCGCGCCGTGAGGTCGTTGCCGCAGGTGTAGCCGAAAATGACGTCGTCCACGCGTTCCTCGGGCACGTCCTTGCAGATGCGCCCGATCACCACGCACAGCTCAGCCTCGAAGGAGACTTCCTCGGAGAACTCCGGCAGCACCACGGGATCGTTGGGACCAACGACGGCGGTGTTGGGCTTCAGGAAGAGGAGCGGCTGGGCAGGAACCTCGTTGCCGAGTTCGTGCGCGTGCTCCACGAAGTTGCGGCCTACACCGATCACCTTGCTGCGGGGAATGATGGGGGCAAGCAGCCGGACGTCTTCCAGCTTGTGCCGCACGGAGGTGCGCTCCACCCCGTTGAAGAAGGGGTCCCCGTGGATGACAGTGATTTCCTCACTGCCCGTGTCACCTTCGACAACGCCGTAGAGGGGATCAGAATCGACGACAAACCTGGCAATACGCATGGCTCCTACCCTACCGTCTCGCCGGGGGCGCGCCCGTCCGGCTCACAGCCGGTCTGTTCCGCCCCGCAGGTAATGAAGCTGGGCGGCAACAGAAGTTTCAGCGGCGCGCCGGACGGAAGGGTCGACGTCGGCATAGACCGCGTCAGCGACGTCACCGGCCGTGGCATCCGGGCCCAGCCGGTCCAGCGCCGTGCGGATCTGCGCCAGCCGCCCGAGGCGATGCGTGCGGTAATCCCGGACGGCATCGGTCAGGGACGGCAGCACAGGACCGTGGGCGGGCAGGACGGCGGCCGGCCCCAGGGATTCCAGCCTGTCCAGGGAGCCAAGGTAGTCCCCAAGGGTCCCGTCCGGGTAGTCGAGCATCGTGGTGCCGCGGCCAAGGATGGTGTCCCCGGTCAGTACCGAACCCTGTGGACCGTCGCCGGGGAGGTGGAAGCACACCGAATCGGAGGTGTGGCCAGGCGTTGCCACCACCCTGGCCTCAAGACCCGCGGCGCCAAGTACCTCTCCGTCCTGCAGCGGGACGCCGCTTCCGTGGCAGTGGGCGGGATCGGCGGCACGGACAGGAGCACCGGTCAGGTGATACAGCCGGGCGGAACCGGCAGTGTGGTCCGCGTGCCGGTGCGTGATGAGGATGAGTTCAACAGGGCCGGCACCGGCAAGGGCCCGGAGGTGCTCCTCGTCCAGCGGTCCGGGGTCAACCACTACGGCGCCTGGGTGGCCGGCCGCCCGCAGCACATACGAGTTGGTCCCTTCCAGGCTCATGGGTCCCGGATTGGGGGCCAGGATGAACTGCGACAGGGCCGAGCTGCGCTGGAGGACGGGGCCGGAAGCTGAAGTCACTGTCCCATCTTTGCACCGGCAAATGCCGTTGCGGCTTTCCCTGCATCGGAATAGAACAGCCAGGGAACCGGGTTGAGCCCAATGACAACCCAATGATTCCCACCAGGAAGCCGGAACCAGACGCCATGAGCACAACCACGCTTGCAGATCTCCTCGCCGAAGCAGACGCCGCCGGCCACGACCATGCCGCGACGGAGAAAAACAGCGGACTCCAGCACATCCATAACCACGCGACGGGCAGCATCGTCTGGTTTCCCACGTGGAAGAAGTTCCGCGAGACCACCGACTGGAGCGATGTTGTGGACGGCCTGGCTGATGACTTCAGGTCAGGGGCAGCACCCGTGGAGGAATGGGCCAAAAATTCCTTGGCCGAAGATCTGGACATCCTGCTGAAGCGCGCCGCTGCCTCCAGCGACGCAAACTCCTTTGTCCAGGAGAACCTCACGCACCACCTGACCCGGACCTGGGCTGTGGGCGACGCCGTCGCAAGGGCAACAGGAAAGGATTTGCCAACCGGCAGCACTACGCCGGCCATATTTGCCGATTACCCCTACGACGTCTATGCCCAGGACGGCGGTGTCTTTGCCACAACGCTGTGGAACGACATCATTGATGCCCGCCGCAATCGTGCCCTGGCCGAAGAAGCTGAGCGGAAGGCATTGAAGCCGGTGTCCCGCAAGGCCCTCAAGAACGCCGCCCGGAAGGCCGCCCGGCGCTGATTGGCACCGGCCGGGGCTGACGGAATCCACGCACGACGGCGCCCGGCAGGAAAAACCTGCCGGGCGCCGTCGTAATTTTGCGGACCTGAAGCCGCCGCTAGGCGAGCCGGGTCAGCCAGCCATGCGTGTCGGGAACGGTGCCGGTCTGGATGCCGAGCAGCTTCTCGCGGATGGCCATGGTGGTCTCCCCCGCCTTGGCATCGTCGGAGCCGATGAACTCGGTGGCATCCTTAAGGACTCCGATCGGGGTGATGACGGCCGCCGTACCGCAGGCGAAGACCTCCGCGATCCCGCCGGAGGCAACGCCGTCACGCCACTCGTCCAGGGTGATCTTTCGCTCGCTGACTTCACGGCCCATGTCCTTGGCCACCTGGATGACGGACATCCGGGTGATGCCTTCGAGGATGGTACCGGTGAGCGCAGGCGTCACCAGCGAGCCGTCCTTCATCACAAAGAAGACGTTCATGCCGCCGAGTTCTTCAACCGCATTGTCGTTGAACTGGTCCAGGAAAAGGACCTGCTTGCAGCCGTTGGCTTCAGCCTCCTGCTGGGCAATCAGCGAAGCCGCGTAGTTGCCGCCGCATTTGGCATCGCCGGTTCCGCCGCGGCCGGCGCGGGCGTATTCCCGTGAGATCCAGATGGACACAGGCTTCAGTTCTCCGCCGAAGTAGTTGCCTGCCGGTGAGGCGATGACCCGGAAGGAAACCTCGCGGGCCGCGCGGACACCGAGGAATGCCTCGGTGGCAATCATGAACGGCCGGAGGTACAGCGCTTCGCCGTCGCCGGCCGGAACCCATTCCCTGTCGGCGGATACGAGTTCACGGATGGCTCCCAGGAAGTACTCCGGCGGCAGTTCGGGAAGGGCAAGCCGGCGGGCAGACTTGTTCAGGCGCGCGGCGTTGGCTTCGGGGCGGAAGGACCAAACGGATCCGTCGGCGTGGCGGTAGGCCTTGAGTCCTTCGAAGATCTCCTGGCCGTAGTGCAGCACCGCAGCCGACGGATCCAGGGCGATCGGCCCGTACGCTTCCACCCGGGCATTGTGCCAGCCGCCATTGCCGTCCGCGTCCACGCTGTAGTCGACGATGGCCGTGTGGTCGGTGAAGTGGTTGCCGAATCCCGGGTTGGCCAGGATTGCTGCACGCTCTTCAGCAGACTTCGGGTTGGCCGAGGGCTGCTGGCTGAATTCGACGCCATGGGCGGTCTGGGTCATGGTTCCTCCACGATCGGCCGCCTGCATTCAGCGTTGAACGGCGGGGCGGCATTTGGTGATTCGAGACAAGCTTACGCCCGATGCCGGAGGCCCTGGCGCGGGGTTAGAGGCCGGCGGCGATGGCGTCGCCTACGGCGCTGGTGGTGCGTGCACCGCCGTCGCGCTTCTCGACGTCGGCAACCACTGCCGCTTCGATCCTGCGGGCCGCGCGGGTGTAGCCGAGGTGGTCCAGCAGGAGCGCTGCCGACAGGATGGCGGCGGTGGGGTCGGCCTTGCCCTTGCCGGCGATGTCCGGAGCGGAGCCGTGGACGGGCTCGAACATGGACGGCGCGGTGCGGTCCATGTTGATGTTCCCGGAAGCTGCCAGTCCGATGCCGCCGGTGATGGCCGCGGCAAGGTCTGTGAGGATGTCGCCGAAGAGGTTGTCGGTGACGATCACATCGAAGCGTGAGGGGTCGGTGACCATAAAGATGGTCGCGGCGTCCACATGGAGGTAGTCGTGGGTGACCTCGGGGAACTCCTGCGCTACGGCCTCCACCGTGCGCTTCCAGAGGTGTCCCGCGTAGACCAGGACGTTGTGCTTGTGCACCAGGGTGACGTGCTTGCGCTCCCTGGCGCTGGCGCGGCGGAAGGCATCCCGGACAACGCGCTCAACACCGTGGGCGGTATTCAGCGAAACCTCTGTGGCCACCTCGTGGGGGGTTCCGGCACGAAGGGTGCCGCCGTTGCCGACGTAGGGACCCTCTGTGCCTTCACGGACCACGATGAAGTCAATGACGCCGGGGTTGGCCAGGGGGCTGCCCACGGTTCCGTAAAGCCGGGACGGCCGCAGGTTGACGTAGTGGTCCAGGCTGAAACGGAGCTTGAGCAGCATCTCGCGCTCAATGATGCCGGAAGGGATGCGGGTGTCGCCGGGGGCTGCACCGACAGCGCCGAACAGGATGGCGTCCCTGGTACGGAGATCTGCCAGGACATGGTCCGGCAGGGTTTCGCCCGTGGCCAGCCAGTGCTCCGCGCCGAGCTTGTAGTGCGTCTGCTTGAGCTCCACGCCCTCCGAGGCGACAGCTTTTTCCAGCACTTTGAGTGCTTCCGCAATGACCTCGGGGCCAATGCCGTCGCCGGGGATAACTGCAAGATTTATGGAGGATGCGCTCATGCTTTCAGGGTAGCCAAGTCATCCATATGCTGGTCAAGCCGTCTCAGTATTCGAACACTACTTCTGGCGGCAGGACGCGCAAAGCGCCGCGCACGTATCCGTGCACGGCGCATGCGCATGATCCAGTCAATTGCCCTTCATCGAGCTTTCAAAACATTCACCCGCGGTGCAGGCGCCGGAGGCTGCCACCGCCGGCCAGGGTCCGCCGTGCCGTTATCGCCGCGCCCGCCAGCAGCACTGCTGCCACGCCTCCAATCCAGGGGTCCGGTGCCGGCCCCGCTGATTCCGAAACTGCAGTCTGCACGTTAAAGCCCTCGTTCGGGGCAACAACAGCGCCTGCCCCGCCCCCGGCAGCCACCCCGCGTGGAGCGGCTGCGACGGGAACCACCGGCGTTACGGCAGGGGGAACCACAGCGGGAGGAACCACGGCTGGAGGAACCACTGCGGGCGGAACAACTGGAGGATTCACCGGCGGAACTACCGGCGGAACCTTCACCGGGACGCAGCCGTTGTTGTACGTGGCCTTGCCGTCATCAGTCCAGTTCTGGCCGTAGGGAACCACCTTCCCGTGGTTCGGCGGGATGATGTCCGCGCTGTGCTGGTGATGGTCACCGGCGTGTCCATTGAGGCCCCGCAGTGCGACGGTGATCACCACGTAGGGGTTTGATTCCGAACCGGTCGCGTGGCAAATGGTGATTTTCTTATCTTTGTCCTCATGGGGCTCTTTGTCCTCATGCGGCTCTTTGTCCTCATGAGGCGATCCACCCGGCTTGGCACAACCGGCATTCCACCAGTCCACCTTGTCCAGGTTCCGCCCGCCGGGCAGCGCCTTCCCGTCATTGGCCGGAATGATGTCCTCTTCGTGCTGGTGGCCGATATGGGCATTCAGCGCGTTGAGACTGATGGTGATTGGCACGTAAGGGTTCGTTTCCGAGCCCGTTGCATGGCAGATGGTGATCTTTTCGCCGCCGCCGCCGGACGATTCGTCCGTGGCAAACGCCGTTGCTGAAGCACCCGTGAGTGCGAGGCCCGTAACCCCCAGCACGGCAAGGATCCGTTTCATTTCCGTCTCCGTCCATAGTCTGCTTCAAACTGCGCAGACGCCAAGGAGAACACGACCGCCCCGCACTGACGGGTCAAAAAAGGCAAACAGACAGCATCGGGGCGACGGTTCTCCCAGATGCGAACTGTCAGTTTGCTAACAGGATCAGGCTAGGGATTTTGACATACGGATTCCCCAGTAGGACGTACTCACATCCGGAACACGGCACTACTTGGCCTCAGCAGGCTCCTCGTACTTGGGGAACACCGGCGAGGGAGCCGGCAGTTCGGTCCCCGCAGCAATCGGCGTTCCGATGGCGGAGAACTGGCGGGCCTCCCCCTCCGGCTGGCCGAGGGTGGCAAGGAGGGCCGCTGTTGCCGTCGGCATGACCGGCTGGGCGAGGATGGCCACGATCCGCAGGACTTCCAGGGTCACGTACAGCACGGTGTTCATGCGTTCGACGTCGGTCTTCCGCAGCACCCACGGCGCCTGCTCGGCGAAGTAGGCGTTGGTGTCACCCAGGACGCCCCAGACCGCTTCGAGGGCGCGGCTGAATTCCTGCTTCTCAAACGCTGCCCGCGCAGCTTCGAGGAGGCCGCCGGCCTGCGCCAGGATGGCGTTGTCTGCCACCGTGAACGCGCCGGGAGTTGGCACCTTGCCCCCGCAGTTCTTGGCCACCATGGACAGAGAGCGCTGTGCAAGGTTGCCGAAGTTGTTCGCGAGGTCGGCGTTCATGCGGCCGACGATGGCGTCGTGGTTGTAGCTGCCGTCCGCGCCGAAGGGCACTTCCCGGAGGAAGAAGAACCGCACCTGGTCCAGGCCGTACTGCTCCACGAAGTCGGCCGGGGCCACCACGTTGCCCAGCGACTTGGACATCTTGACGCCGTTGTTGTGCAGGAACCCGTGGATCATGACCCGCTTGGGCAGTTCCAGGCCGGCGCTCATCAGGAAGGCGGGCCAGTAGATAGCGTGGAACCGGGAGATGTCCTTGCCAATAACGTGGACATCGGCCGGCCAGAACGTCCGGAACTTTTCCGAGTCGATGTCGGGGTAGCCCACGCCGGTGAGGTAGTTGGTCAGGGCGTCCACCCAGACATACATCACATGCTTGTCATTGCCCGGGACCGGGACGCCCCAGTCGAAAGTGGTGCGGCTGATGGAGAGGTCCTCCAGGCCGCGCTTGACGAAGCTGATGACTTCGTTGAAACGGTACTGCGGAGCGCCGAACTCCGGCTGGGCCTCGTAGAGCGCCAGGAGCTTGTCCTGGTAGGCGGAAAGCCGGAAGAAGTAGCTCTCCTCCGCGGTCCAGGTCACCTCGGTGTCCGTTTCCTTGGAGTAGCGTACACCGTCGTCCTTGACCACGGTGTCGTCCTCGACGTAGAACGCCTCGTCCCGGACGGAGTACCAGCCCTCGTACTTGGACAGGTAGATGTCCCCGTTGGCTTCCATCTTTTTCCAGATGGCCTGGGACGCAGCGTAGTGGTCCTCGTCAGTGGTCCTGATGAAACGGTCGTACGAGATGCCCAGGGCCGAGTGTGCCGCCTTGAAGACCTCGACGTTCCGGTCCACCAGCTGCTTCGCCGTGATGCCTTCCTTTTCGGCGGTCTGGGCGATTTTCATCCCGTGCTCGTCCGTGCCGGTCAGGAACATCACGTCATACCCGTCAAGCCGCTTGAACCGCGCCATGGCGTCGGTGGCAATGTACTCGTAGGCGTGGCCGATGTGGGGCACGCCGTTGGGGTAGGTGATGGCCGTGGTGATGTAGAACGGCGTTTTGTGTGAAGCAGTCACGGGAGGACGATACCTTCGGTGCGGAGGGACAGGCTAGATCAGTTCGGTCAGCGAGTCGCTGAGCCGGACGAGTTCGTGGTCGTGCGAAGCCACCAGGACTGCGATGCCGTCCGACGTGGTGTCCTTCAGGATGCTGATGATGCGGTTCGCCGAGGCACGGTCCAGGCTCGCCGTCGGTTCATCCACCACCAGGACCCTGGTGCCCAGGATCAGGGCACGGGCGATGGCTACGCGCTGGCGTTCGCCGCCGGACAGCTGGGCCGGGCGGTGCCGCATGCGGCGGCCCAGGCCCACCAGGTCCAGCAGGTCCTTGGCCATGTCCCGGCGCTGGTCCACTTCCCCGTCCGGAACAGCCGGCAGGAGCACGTTCTCCAGTGCGCTCATTCCATCGATGAGGGCACCGCCCTGGTCCACGTAACCGATCAGGGCACGACGGCGGTCAGCGATTTCGTCGTCGCCCATGCTCTCCAGGGAATCACCTTCCCAAAAGACGCGCCCCGACGTCGGCAGGGTCAGCCCCGCGCCGACGGTCAGGATGCTGGTCTTGCCGGATCCGCTTCGGCCGGCGACGCAGTGCATCTCGCCCGCGTGCAGCGTGAGGTCGAAACCTTCCACCACGCTGACTGCCTCGGCGCCGCCCTTACCGCCGCCGTAGCGGATGGTGATGTCGCTCAGTTCCAGCGGGGTTTCGTGGTCAGCAGCCTTGACGATGGTGTTGGCGCGCGTCTGCAGGGGGACGTCGCCGGAGCCGCTCCTGCGGCTCCGCTGGACATTGGTCTGGTTTGTCATTGGACCACTTTCGTTGCAATCGGTATCCAGCAAAGTACAGCCACGAGGCCGGCCACGCCGGCCCACAGCGCGGCATAAGGGGCCAGCAGGAGCCCGATGCCCAGGGCGCCCAGCACGCCCAGCGGCAGTGCCACGCTTCCCACCAGCGCGTTCTCGAACAGCCGGACCTGGCGGAGCATGTCCGGGTTCCAGCCCATGGCTTCGAGGATGCCCAGGTACTGCCGCTTGGCGTTGAGCTCAAAGCGTCCGGTGACCAGGGTCAGGACCAGCCCCACGATCACGCCCGCGAGAGCCAGGAGGATGCTCGGCAGTGCCACGCTGGCAGCGGCGGGTCCGCTCAGGGCACTGGCGCCGGCCGCGCGGGGAATGTCGATCAGCAGCGCGATGAGTCCGCCCACCGCAGCGCCGAAGACGCCGACGGCAACGGCCAGGGCCAGGGTGTTGAACTTGTTGGTGCCCAGCTGGCGGCGGTTCGCGAAGGTCAGCGGTGAATCCACCGGAATGAGGCGCTCGTCATGCTGCGGTTCCTGGTCAATGACGTCGCGGTGGCGCAGTTGCTGTGCTGCGAAAAAGGCAGCACCGGCGTACAGGACCAGGACGGAAACGCAGACCAGGGCGGTGGTGAGGCTCCAGCTGACGAGGCTCAGAACGATGCCGGCCACGGTGAGCAATACAGCACCTACACCGAACTCTTCCAGCACCCAGCTGCGGATGCGGCGTTGGGTCCACCCCATCGCGCGCAGGGTCCCTGCTTCGCTCCGCCGTTTGCGGACGTAGCTCACGGTGGACGCGCCGGTGAGAAGGGCAGCTCCGCAAAGGGTCAGGAAGAGCAGCGTGATGTTCGTTCCGGAAAGCGAACCCGTCACGGCCTCGGCGGCGTTCTGCCTGACCCATGACTGCTGGACAGTACCAAGGTCGGATTCCTTGCCGGCGTCGTCCTTGGAGTAGCCGGGAACGAAGATGCTGGCATCCTCGCGGGCAGAGCCGGCCACGACAGTGGCTTCCAGTCCCATCCCGCGGATCTCGGTGGCCAGCTTTTCCACGTCCGGCTGGGCTTCCTTCCAGCTGCCGGATGCATCGGCCCGGACACGGACGGCGTCGATGACTGCTGCGTTTTCCTTGTAGCCGCGGGCAGCAGCCAGGCCGTAGTAATCGGTGATGGCACCGGCAGACTGGCTGGCAAGCCCCGTGGCGCTCAGGGACGGTTCGAGCGCTGTGGCCGGAACGTCCTTGCCCCCGGCGTCCTTGACCAGGGTGAAGGGGGCGGGGTCGTAGCCGCCCAATGGAAGCTTGTTCACGTCACCGGCGGCCTGTGCCACTGCGGAAGGATCAAACGTTCCGTAGACCATGGCAAGTGGTGCCGCCGCCTTCTGCTCCCCCGTCTCCAGGTTTTCACGGTAGGAGCGTTCGTCCACGGGCTCGCGCTGGGTCTGGTCGACCGGGGTCCCGTTGGCGCTCTTTTCCGGCAGCCGGTTGACGGTGACCCACTCGCCCGGTACGGCGGTCTTGCCGACAGCGCCGTTTGCCGCCGTCTCGCCGTCGGTGTATTTCGGGGCGGCCGCGAAGTCGGTGCTCCACTCCGCGGGGGTATACAGCCCCTGGTTGAAGTTGCCGGTGGCACCGAGAACCGACGAGTGGTCGGTGGAGCCAGGCCAGGAGAGAACGAAGGGGTCCTTCGAGACAAACGGGAGGTAATCCTGGTCCAATGACTGGGAGACAGTCCCGACGTCCTTGACCACCTTGCCGGCGTCGTCGATTTCCTCGATCTTGACGTTGTACTTCAGGTCCAGGGAGGTGCCTGAGCGCACGATGAGGGGAATGGCCTGGGAATCAGCCGTCAGCTGGCCGTTGCGCTTGGCCTGCTGGTACTGCGTCATCAGCGGTGCCCAGTATTTGAGCTTCACGCCCAGGAAGTCCGGGCCTTCTTCCAGCTCGTCCAGGCCAATGCCGTTCGTGAACAGGCCTTCGAAGTAGCGGCCGATGGCCCCGGCATCCCGAGCATCGGCAGGCGGCGCTTTTTCCAGCGGGGCCAGGAAGTCACCGGCAGAACCCAGGAGGGCGCGCTCGGCGGCGGGATCGACGGCGACCACGGATTCGGTGACCTCCGGCGCGAGGGGCAGCGACACGGACAGGTTAAAGAGGTTGTGTTCGGAACCGCCCGCCGGGGCGGCGAACTTGATGCCCGTTTCATCCTCAGGAGCGGCGATGCGGATGCTGCTCCCCCCGGCGGCCTGCTCCTCCACGAGCTTGGCCTTGCCCAGGGTGCCTTCGGCGGTGGACTTGAAGAGCGTCTGCTCTGCAACACCGTCAGAGCTCACGGCACTGGCGGTCAGGCGGTATTTTTTGGTCTCATCGCTGAGAACCGACTCGGCCTTGGGCCAGTCTGCCGGCGCCGTGGCACCCGCGGCCTGGTCCGCCGTCGCGGTGCCTGCAAGCCCGGCGTTGTAGCCGAGGTAGTCCATGGCGTCCAGCCGTGGCGCCTCAAGGTTCTGGGTTACCCGGGACACGAGGCTGATGGGCGCTGCCACCGAGGTTCCGGACAGTTTCCGGATGGCCTCGAGCTGTTCAAAGCTGATGCCGCCGGTGCCGTTGGCGATTTCCGGCTGCAGCAGCGCACCCGAGGGCGCCTTTGCCTGGACCAGGACATCGTAGAGTCCCCGCGAATTTTCATCCACCGTCCGGTTGAGCGCGGCCTGCGACTGGCTTTGGACGAGGACCGACAAGCACATGGCTGCGATCAAGATGGCCGCGGTCAACAGCAGCACTCTGCTTCTGATGAACCTCTGGACGGCGTTCATGGAACTCCCTGAAACCTGGATTGCGTGCGCACATTCGCGGCCGCGCGCGGCGGACGTGGACGATCACGGACGGATGTGCAAAAGGTATTGGCCGGCCTGCCGGCAGGGTCCTGAACCAGGACCCAGCCATTGTAAGCAGACCGGCCAATCATACGTGGCACCGCCGGGACGCGCCGAAGCGGGGGCGGCAGTACGGCGTTTCGGCGGACCGGAGGTTAGTCCTCCAGGTCCACTTCGCGGACCATCTCAGCGCCGATTCCGGCCTTGATGGCGTCCAGGACCTGCTGGGGCACGGAGCTGTCAATGGTCAGCAGCGCGAGCACCTGCCCGCCCTGGTCGTGGCGGGCTACCTGCATGCCGGCGATGTTGATGTTGTTCATGCCCAGGATGTGGCCGATGGTTCCGATCACGCCGGGACGGTCGGTGTAGGCAACCACCACTAGGTGCTCACTGATGGGGATTTCAACTTCGAAACCGTTGATGCCCACGAGCTTCTCGATCTGCTTGGGCCCGGTCAGGGTGCCGGCCACGGAAATCTGGCTGCCGTCGCTGAGGGCACCGCGGAGGGTCAGGACGTTGCGGTACGACTCTGTCTCCGGGGTGGTCATCAGGCGGACGTTGATGCCGCGTTGTTCGGCGATGACCGGGGCGTTGACGTAGGAGACCTGCTCGGTCACCACATCAGCGAAGACTCCCTTCAGTGCCGCCAGCTCCAGGACCTTGACGTCCAGGGACGAGATTTCGCCGGCCACCTCGACGTCAAGCTGGGTCAGCGAATCGTGGGTCAGCGCCGTGAAGATGCGGCCCAGCTTCTCGATCAGCGGAATGCCGGGGCGGACGTCGGGGGCAATGACGCCGCCGGCGACGTTGACGGCATCCGGCACGAGCTCACCGGCCAGGGCCAGTCGAACGGACCTGGCCACCGAAACGCCGGCCTTTTCCTGCGCTTCATCCGTGGAGGCGCCGAGGTGCGGGGTGACCACCACGTTGTCCAGCTTGAAAAACGGCAGGTCGGTGCTGGGCTCCTTGGCGAAGACGTCCACGCCCGCGCCGCCGATCTCGCCGTCCTGCAGGGCCGTGAACAGGGCTTCCTCGTCCACCAGGCCGCCGCGGGCCACGTTTACCACGTAGGCGGTCTTTTTCATCTTCTTGAAGGCATCCGCACCGAGCATGCCCAGGGTTTCCGGGGTTTTGGGCATGTGGATGGTGATGAAGTCGGACTGGGCCAGCAGCTCGTCCAGGGTCACCAGCTGCACACCGAGCTGGGCGGCACGGGCGGAGGTGATGTAGGGGTCGTACGCAAGGATCTTGGTGTCGAAGCCCTTCAGGCGGGCCGCGACGAGGGCACCGATCCGGCCCAGGCCGATGATGCCGATCTTCTTTTCGAACAGCTCGATGCCCGTGTACTTGGAGCGCTTCCACTCGCCGTCCTTGAGGGCTGCACTGGCCTGCGGGATGTGGCGGGCCAGGCTGAGGATGTGGCCCACGGTGAGCTCGGCCGCGGAGACGATGTTGGACGTGGGTGCGTTGACCACCATCACGCCGGCCTGGGTGGCGGCTTTAATGTCCACGTTGTCCAGGCCCACACCTGCACGGGCGATGACCTTGAGGTTTTTGGCTGCCGCGATCGCTTCAGCATCCACCTGGGTGGCTGAGCGGACCAGGATGGCGTCAACATCGCTGATGGCAGAGAGCAGCTGGGCACGGTCAGCGCCGTCGGTCTGGCGGATCTCGAAGTCCGGGCCGAGGGCCTCGACAGTTGCTGGGGAAAGTTCTTCGGCGAGCAGTACTACGGGTTTTGACACGGCTGATCCTCTGCGTTGCAGTCCTGGGGATGGAACAAGTCTAGGCCGACGGAAAGGCCGGGCTCACATTGTTAAGTGTGAACCCGGCCTCACTGCTGCCTTTTAGAGCGGCGCCTCGTCGGCGGCCTTAGCGGGCGGCAGAACCTTCAACGTAGTCCACGTCCTGCTGCTGCCAGGAGAACAGGGAACGCAGCTCGCGGCCAACAGCCTCGATGGGGTGCTGCTCAGCCTTGGCACGCAGTTCCTTGAACTCGGCGCCGCCGTTGTCCTGGTCTTCGATGAAGCGCTTGGCGAAGGCACCGGACTGGATGTCGGCGAGGACGGCCTTCATGTTTTCCTTCACCTCGGGGGTGATGACGCGCGGGCCGGAGACGTAGTCGCCGTATTCTGCGGTATCCGAAACGCTCCAGCGCTGCTTGGCGATGCCGCCTTCCCACATGAGGTCCACAATGAGCTTGAGCTCGTGGAGTACCTCGAAGTAGGCGATCTGCGGCTGGTAGCCGGCTTCGGTCAGGGTTTCGAAGCCGTACTGGACCAGCTGGGACACACCGCCGCAGAGCACTGACTGCTCACCGAACAGGTCGGTTTCGGTCTCTTCGGTGAAGGTGGTCTTGATGACGCCGGCGCGGGTGCCGCCGATTGCCTTGGCATAGGACTTGGCCAGGTCCCAGGCGGAGCCGGAAGCATCCTGCTCGACGGCGATGATGTCCGGGATGCCCCGGCCGGCTTCGAACTCGCGGCGCACGGTGTGGCCGGGTGCCTTCGGAGCGATCAGGATGACGTCAACGCCCTCCGGTGCCTGGATGTAGCCGAAGCGGATGTTGAAGCCGTGGGCGAAGGCCAGGGCCTTGCCGGGCTTCAGCTTGTCCTTGATGGAGTCGTTGTAGATCGAGCGCTGGTGCTGGTCCGGCGCAAGGATCATGATGACGTCAGCCCATTCGGCGGCGTCGGCGACGTTCTTGACGGTGAAGCCTGCGTCCTCGGCCTTGGCGGCGGACTTGGAGCCGTCCTTCAGCGCAATAACAACCTCGACGCCGGAATCGCGCAGGTTCAGCGCGTGGGCGTGGCCCTGGGAACCGTAGCCAACAATGGCAACCTTGCGGCCCTGGATGATCGACAGGTCGGCGTCGTCGTCGTAAAACATTTCAGTCACTTGCGTAACTCCTCTTGAGTGGATTTGCAGATAGGTGTTCGGTGGTGCGGTTACGGGCGTTGCGTAACGCAGGGGCGGGCCCCTTGGCGGGGTCCTATGCGGAACGCAGCGCCCTGTCACTCATGGAGCGGGATCCCCGTCCAACGGCCAGGGTGCCGGACTGCACGATTTCGCGGATACCGAAGGGCTCGAGCACGGAGAGCAGTGCGGTGAGCTTTTCGGGGTGGCCGGTGGCTTCAATGACGACGGAATCGGTGGAGACGTCTACCACTGAGGCGCGGAACAGGTCTGCAGCCTGGGTCACCTGCAGACGTGTTGCGGCATCCGCACGTACTTTGACCAGGATGTGGTCACGCTGTACGGAAGATTCGGGGGTCAGCTCAACGATCTTGATGACGTTAATCAGTTTGTTGAGCTGCTTGGTGACCTGCTCGATAAGGTCGCCGTCGGCGTCGACCACCACGGTCATCCGGGAAATGCCCGGGACTTCTGTGGGGCCGACGGCCAGTGAGTTGATGTTGAAGGCGCGGCGTGCAAAGAGGCTTGCGACGCGGGTCAGGACGCCCGGCTTGTCTTCAACCAGGACGGAAAGTGTGTGGCGGCTCATGGTCAGTCCTCTTCTTCCCATTCCGGGGTCATGTTGCGGGCAACCTGGATCTGGTCGTTGCTCACGCCGGCGGGCACCATCGGCCACACCATCGAGTTGGGGCTCACCACGAAGTCGATGACCACGGGGCGGTCATTGATCTCAAGTGCCTTCTGAATGGTGGCGTCGATGTCCTCGTCACGTTCGCAGCGGAACGACGCGCAGCCGTAGGCCTCCCCGAGCTTGACGAAGTCCGGGATGCGGACGGTGTCGTGGCCGGTGTTGAGGTCGGTGTTGGAGTAGCGGCCCTCATAGAAGAGGGTCTGCCACTGCCGTACCATTCCGAGCGAGGAGTTGTTGATGACGGCAACCTTGATGGGGATGTTGTTGATGGCGCAGGTGGCCAGTTCCTGGTTGGTCATCTGGAAGCAGCCGTCGCCGTCGATGGCCCAGACCACACGGTCCGGCTCGCCCACCTTGGCGCCCATGGCAGCCGGGACCGCATAGCCCATGGTGCCGGCACCGCCTGAGTTCAGCCAGGCGTGCGGGCGCTCGTACTTGATGAACTGTGCGGCCCACATCTGGTGCTGGCCGACGCCCGCAACGTAGATACCTTCGGGTCCGGTCAGCGCCCCGATGCGCTCAATGACCCTCTGCGGCGCAGTCAGCCCATCATCCGGCTCGGTCCAGCCCAACGGGTAGGTTTCCTTGAGGTTGTTCAGGAAAGCCCACCACGTTGTGAGGTCCGGAGCGCCCGACGCCTCGAACTGGGTGCGAACGGCTTCGGTGAGCTCCGGAATGATTTCCTTCACGGAGCCAACGATGGGGACATCGGCTGTGCGGTTCTTGGAGATCTCCGCGGGGTCGATGTCGGCGTGGATGACCTTCGCCATGGGCGCGAACGTCTTCAGCACGCCGGTAACGCGGTCGTCGAAGCGTGCGCCGAGGGTGATCAGGAGGTCGGACTGCTGCAGGGCAGTCACGGCGGAAACGGTACCGTGCATGCCGGGCATTCCCATATGCTGCGGGTGGGAGTCCGGGAAGGCACCCTTCGCCATCAGCGTGGTGACAACGGGAGCGCCGGTTGCTTCGGCCAGGGCCAGCAGCTCCGCGGAGGCGTGCGCCTTCACAACGCCGCCGCCCACGTACAGAACGGGCTTGCGGGCTGCGGCGATCAGCTTCGCGGCTTCGCGCACCTGCTTGTTGTGGCCGCGTGTAACCGGACGGTAGCCGGGCAGGTCAACCCGGGGCGGCCAGGAGAAGGTCATCTGGCCAACCTGGGCGTCCTTGGCTACGTCCACCAGGACAGGTCCCGGGCGGCCGGTGGAGGCGAGATGGAACGCCTCCGCCATGACGTGGGGAATGTCATTGGGGTCGGTCACCAGGAAGGAGTGCTTGGTGATGGGCATGGTGATGCCCACGATGTCAGCTTCCTGGAAAGCGTCGGTGCCGATCACACCGCTGGATACCTGGCCGGTGATGGCCACCAGCGGCACGGAGTCCATATGGGCATCCATAATGGCGGTAACGAGGTTGGTGGCGCCCGGGCCCGAGGTGGCGATACAAACTCCCACCCGCCCGGTGACCATGGCGTAGCCTTGCGCGGCGTGGCCGGCTCCCTGTTCGTGACGGACCAGGACGTGGTTCATGCTGGAGGCCATCAAGGGGTCATAGGTGGGCAGGATCGCGCCACCGGGCAAACCGAAAATATCGTCTACGCCGAGTTCTTCGAGCGAGCGGACAATAGCTTGCGAGCCGGTCATCACCGTTGGGGGTACAACGTTGTTCGGCCCAAGGACAGGAGAGACGGCAGCAAGGTCGGCGACGACGACGGCGTGGTCCGCCGTGCGGTCGGCGCGTTCCGGAGCCTTGGGGGCTCCAGCGGACTTCGTAGCCATCAGCGAGGGGCTGATCGGCGATCCTTTGCTCATCGGACTCTTCCTTGTGGATCATCTGTGGTTCATGGAAACTGCGGGAAATAAAAAAACCCCTCAGCCTGGCGGCTCTTCGAGGGGTTGCGCGTGACGGTTCGTTACCGGGGGGCTAATGTGCCACGCGCTGAATAAGGACGACGACGGTGCCGACAGTAACGAAAGTCATGCGTTCAGTTTTCCCTCTGGGCGAGATACGTGTCAACGAGGTGTTCCCCGATCTCACCATGTGGACATCGGTGTCCACGGTATGACCCTACCCCAGCCTTCCGGCGCAAGCGCCGTCAGCCCGGGGCCCCTCGGGTCAACCCTTTTGAGCCCTGCCGCCTCAGCGGGCAGGTCCGGGAGGAGGCCCGGGAGGAGGCCCGGGAGAACTCTTATCAGCCGCAGTAGGCACCCGTGCTGGCGCTGTGCACCAGCTTTGCGTACTTGGCCAAAACACCCTTGGTGTACCTGGCCGGGAGCGGTTCCCAGCCAATCTTGCGGGCTTCAAGTTCTGCTTCATCCACCAAGAGGTCGAAGCTGCGGGCTGCGATGTCCACCCGGATCCGGTCGCCGTCCTGGACGAAGGCGATGGGGCCGCCGTCGACCGCTTCCGGGGCAACGTGGCCGATGCACAGGCCGGTGGTGCCGCCGGAGAAGCGTCCGTCGGTGAGGAGCAGGACGTCCTTGCCGAGGCCTGCGCCCTTGATGGCGCCGGTGATGGCAAGCATCTCGCGCATGCCCGGGCCGCCCTTGGGGCCTTCGTAGCGGATCACCACAACGTCGCCGGCGTGAATCTGGCCGTTGTCCAGCGCGTCCAGGGCGCCTTGTTCGCGTTCGAAGACGCGAGCCGTGCCTTCAAAGACGTCGGCGTCGAAGCCGGCGCTCTTCACCACTGCGCCCTCAGGAGCCATGGAACCGTGCAGGATGGTGATGCCGCCGGTCTTGTGGATCGGGTTGTCCAGCGCGCGCAGGATTTTGCCGTCAACGTCCGGCGGGTTGATGGCGTCAAGGTTTTCGGCAACGGTCTTGCCGGTGACGGTGAGGCAGTCCCCATGCAGCAGGCCGGCGTCGAGCAGTGCCTTCATGATCACCGGCACACCGCCGATCTTGTCCACGTCGGTCATCACGTAACGGCCGAAGGGCTTGAGGTCGCCCAGGTGCGGGATCTTGTCGCCGATGCGGTTGAAGTCGTCAAGGGTCAGCTCAACCTCGGCCTCGCGGGCGATGGCCAGCAGGTGCAGGACGGCGTTGGTGGAGCCGCCGAAGGCCATGGTGACGGCGATGGCGTTCTCGAAGGCCTTTTTGGTCATGATGTCGCGGGCCGTGATGCCCAGCCGGAGCAGGTTGACCACTGCTTCGCCGGACTTGCGGGCGAATTCGTCACGACGGCGGTCTGCCGAAGGCGGGGCAGCGGAGCCGGGCAGGGACATGCCCAGGGCCTCGCCGATGCAGGCCATGGTATTGGCCGTGTACATGCCGCCGCAGGCGCCTTCTCCCGGGCAGATGGCCTTTTCGATGCGGGTCAGGTCTTCCATGCTCATCTTGCCGGCGGCGCACGCGCCGACTGCTTCGAAGGCGTCAATGAGCGTGACTTCCTTTTCGGAGCCGTCCTCAAGCTTCACCCAGCCGGGCATGATGGAGCCGGCGTAGAGGAAGACGCTGGACAGGTCCAGGCGGGCTGCCGCCATCAGCATGCCCGGGAGGGACTTGTCGCACCCGGCCAGCAGGACCGAACCGTCGATGCGCTCGGCCTGCATCACGGTTTCAACGGAGTCGGCAATGACTTCGCGCGAAACCAGCGAGAAGTGCATGCCTTCGTGGCCCATGGAGATGCCGTCCGAGACGGAGATGGTGCCGAACTGCATGGGGAAACCGCCTCCCGCGTGCACGCCTTCCTTGGCGCCCTGGGCCAGGCGGTTGAGGGAAAGGTTGCAGGGGGTGATTTCGTTCCATGAACTCGCGACGCCGACCTGGGGCTTGGCGAAGTCGTCGTCGCCCATGCCTACTGCGCGGAACATGCCGCGTGCGGGGGCGGCGTGGATGCCGTCAGTTACTACCCGGCTGCGGGGCTTGATGTCAGGCTTGTTGTCGGTCGCGTTCAGGGTGTCCTCACTCATAGGGGAAATTCTATGGCTCCCCGGCAGGGCTCAACGACAGGGCGGCGCCGGTTAAGCGGAATATCGGGGATATTTCGATCAGGTAGTGGACTGTCATCTCGAATAATGAGACCAGCAGGCCACCCCGGTCTGTACTGTGCTGTTAGTCACGCCTCATTTGCCTCACCTTCGAGGGGGAACCCGGCCCTGGTTTTTTCATCGGGGAATCCGCTCCCGGTTACCGCACCCCATTGGAAGTCCCGGCAGGTCAAAGAGCTAGACAGCGCTGTTGCGCCGACGTAGCGTCGGTGAAAGTGCACCTTGCCATCCGACTGAAGGACCTGCCATGGAATTTGTCTTCTTGATCATCCTGCTCGCTGTGCTGGCGGGCGTGGTGTGGTGGCGGCTGAACGCTAGAAAGTCCGCCGCCGCTTCCGGAGGCGCGGGACACACTGAAAGGCCCCACACCGACGGCGGCACACGCGCTGACGGTGCACTTTCGAGCGGCGGCGCAGCAGCGTCCGCCGAAGCTGCCGGCACCACTGGCATTCCCGGTGCCGCCGGATTCGGCGCCCCGGCCGAACCCGTGGCGCGCACGGCGGCAGAGGAGCCGGCTGAAACAACGTCGACGGCGGGACCCGCCCCGGCCACTCCCCAGGGCCACAGCGGGGCCGGCGCGACTGCTGTCGGCGCCCGTGCCGGTACGGACCGGGCAGAAGGTGCCGCCCAGGACGAAGGCAGTGTCCGGGATGAAGCTGAATGGGAAACCCAGTGGTCGGAGGCCTCGGGGCCTGCCCACGTCCACGAGGGAGCCGGCCGCCGGGAAGGTGCCGCGCCGGCGTCGCCCGCCCCTTCCCCCGAGCAAGCGCCGCCAACCGAACAAACACCGGTTCACCACCCGGAGTACACGGAACCCCACGCCCCCACCCTGCCGGGTGCAGAGACTGCGGCCGTTGAGGAGGCGGACGACGCCAGCGCCGGAGTTTCCTTCCCGGTTCCCGCTGCAAGCACGCCCCGCCCCCAGGAAGGCGGTCCGAATGCCGCCACTGCCGACATGCGCCTCCCCAGTGATGCCGCAGAAACAGAGACCCAGGACCGGGCGCATTCCTCGGCGTTGGTGGAAACGGGCGCGGACCACATCCAGGGCCCAGCCGGCGGCGGTGCCGCCGCGGTGCAGGAGCCATCGGTGCAGCAGCCAACAGGGCACCTCGCGGCGGAGGAACCTTATGGCGAGGGCTCGGCGTCGGCAGCGGCGGACGGCAGCGGGCCAGCGGACTACACCGTTAAGGGTGACGCCGGCGCCATGGTCTACTACGACGAGGGACACCCCGAATACGGGCAGGTCCGGGCTGAAGTGTGGTTTGAATCGGCCGCCCACGCCGAGGCTGCAGGATTCAGGGCGCCGAGGCGCAGGCGGATCTAGCAGTACTTCCCCCGGCCGATGTGGACGGTGTACCCAGCCGGCAGAGAAGCCAGCCTGCTTGTGGCCCATTTCACAAGCTGGTATGGGCGGATCCGGGACGCAGCGCGGGCGGTCTTGGCTGGTCACTAACAACCAAAACCCTGAGTTTGTGCTGGTTCTGCCCCCTTCCGGCCGAGCGGGGAGTGCCGGCGGGCGCCGATTTCACATGCACCGGAAGTTCGTGTAGAGTTTCATGTCGTTGCGGAGATCAACGGGGAAACAAAAAGCCCCAAACGATCGAAACAAAAGATGCACCTCTAGCTCAATTGGCAGAGCAATTGACTCTTAATCAATGGGTTCCGGGTTCAAGTCCCGGGGGGTGCACCACTGGGAAAAGAGCCCCTGGCTTGCGGAAACGCAAGCCAGGGGCTGTTTTGTTTTGTCCGCGAATTGTTCCGCCTAAGCCCCCGCATAAAAGAAAAGGCGTGACCTCAGCTTCAAAGAGAAGCTGGGATCACGCCTGTACGCGGTAGGCAGCGGCGGTAGAGGCCCCGACGCTATGGGGTCATGGATGGATTCTCCAGGAACTCTCCGGTTGCCTGCGATCCGAACTGGCTTGCCAGCTCCCGGACAACAGCTTTGAGTTCCTGGCGGAGGACATCGGGGTCGATGGTGGCGGCAGCAAGCACGGTGCGCTCCATTTCCACGGCAGCAGCAACAGCTTGCCGGCCCTGTTCCGTCAAAGACACCACGTGGCTTCTGCGGTCGGACGTGCTGCGGACCCTGACGATGTGGCCGTGGGACTCCAGCCGGCTGAGCGTTTTACCCATCGTCTGGGCCTGAACCCGCACGTACTGGGCAAGCTGTGCCTGCGTCATGGGGCCTTGTGCGTGGAGAACCTCGATGGCTATAACACCCGCATGGGTAAGGCCAATGGCCCCAAGTTTTTCATTCCATGAGTGTTCGACGAGGCGCGCAGCAGTGGACAAGAGGCGCCCTGTGGGCCATTGATCCATATCAGGCATAGCAGCAAGTATAGCCAAGTGTCGATTGGCACTGCTCCGGACTGCTTACTAGGGTGGTGTGTCCCGCCCGCAACAAGGAGAAAAACAATGGCTGACAGACTCGTAACCGGTGAAGAAGCGCCCCCATTCACACTCAGGGATTCAGCAGGCAAAGACACCAGCCTCGCACCGCGCCCGGGCCGCCACACGATTGTCTACTTCTACCCGGCAGCTGCAACACCGGGGTGCACCAAGGAGGCCTGCGATTTCCGGGACAACCTGGCGTCCCTGCAGTCGGCCGGATATGACGTCCTGGGGATCTCCCCCGACCCGGTGGAGAAACTTGCAAAATTTGCCGCCCAGGAAGCCCTCAGTTTCCCGTTGCTCTCGGACGAGGACCATGCCGTCGCGGAGGCTTACGGGGCCTGGGGTGAAAAGAAAAACTATGGCAAGACCTACCAGGGCCTGATCCGCTCCACCATTGTGGTTGATCCCGACGGCAAGGTGGCGATCGCCCAGTACAACGTCCGTGCCACTGGACACGTGGCGAAGCTGCGCCGGGACCTGAAGCTGGACGCCTGACGTGACCGGTGCTGACGCAGGTCCGGCCTGCGCGACGCTACAATAAAAACTGGCATCCGGCGTCGTGCGTTTACCAGCCCTGTTATTAGAGGTCTCGGACACGCTGCCATGCCAAGCGCGAGTGGTGAAATTGGCAGACACGCAGGATTTAGGTTCCTGTGCCTTCGGGCGTGGGGGTTCAAGTCCCCCCTTGCGCACACCAAGAGGTCCTCCGGCTCCGGCCGGGGGATCTCTTTTCTTTTTCCCGTGGGCGCACGCGCCGCCGGTGCCCAAAAAGCTGCAGGTTCGCGGCACGCACAAAACTCCTTGATGTTTGACCCATCCGTATTCGTACAACTCCCGAATACCCATTGAGACACCAGCCAAGGGCAGGTGCCCGCCAGCCAGACGCAAACAAGGCCCCGGACATCCGGTCCGCCGCCTGCGAAACGCTAAACACAAGGAGAACCGAAATGCAGACAATCAAGCGCACAACTTTCACGGTCGCAGGCGTCGCAGCTGCCGCTCTGCTGAGCCTCACGGCGTGTGGCGGCTCGGCCGGCACCTCAAGTTCCTCCGCCCCTGCCGCCGCACCTGCAGCTTCCAGCATGGCCCCTTCCCCGTCCGCCAGCGCCACTGCCGCCACCATGGATCCGGCCGCAAACCTCGTTGGCCCGGGCTGTGCTGGTTACGCCAAGCAGGTACCCACGGGTGCAGGCTCCGTTGAAGGCATGGCACTGGATCCGGTGGCCGTCGCTGCATCGAACAATCCCATCCTCACCACCCTGACTTCCGCCGTGTCCGGCAAGCTGAACCCGAAGGTGGACCTGGTGGACACCCTCAACGGCGGCGAGTTCACGGTCTTCGCACCGGTTGATGACGCCTTCGCAAAGATCGATGCCGCCACCCTCGAAACGCTGAAGACGGACGATGCCCTCCTCAGCAAGATCCTCACCTACCACGTGGTTCCCGGCCAGATCGCTCCTGACAAGATCGCCGGCAGCCACGCCACCGTCCAGGGCGGGTCCGTCACCGTCACCGGCAGCGGTGACGCCCTCAAGGTGGATGACGCCAAGGTGATCTGCGGCGGCGTCCAGACCAAGAACGCAACGGTTTACCTCATCGACTCGGTGCTGATGCCCAAGTAATTTCGTAAGCACGGGGCGGGCCCGGTCCCACAGGACCAGGCCCGCCCGCGTTCATGGCCGTTTCTGCGGGCGGCCCTGACGGGAACGGGAGTACGGGGTCAACTAGACTGGGTCCCGGCCCGCAGTCGGCGGCGCCGGCAAAATCCAGAGGTGATAAACGAGTGCCCAGCAGTCCATCGCGGCGGACGGTCATCACGACCGGAGCCGTCCTCCTGGCGATGAGCGTCACCTCCTGCACGGGTGTTCCTGCCCCTTCGCCGTCGTCCACCACGCCAACTCCGAGCGCCTCCGCCGAGCCCACGGCGACCTTCAACTTCGGCACCGCAGTGCAGCCGCTGGGCCTGGACCCGGCGCTGTCGAGCGACGTTGAGTCCCAGCGCATCACCCGGCAGATCCTGGAGGGGCTGGTGGGCGTGGACCAGACCACCGGTCAACCCACCCCGCTGCTGGCCACCGAGTGGAGCGAATCCAACGAGGGCCGTACCTACACGTTTAAGCTGCGCAGCGGCGTCACCTTCCAGGACGGAACGCCGTTCAACGCGGACGCAGTGTGCGCAAACTTCAACCGGTGGTTTGCCTTCTCCGCAGAACTGCGCCGGAAGGCCCCGGGCAGCTCGTTCAAGGGCGTGTTCAAGGCGCACTCGGACGAGGCGGCCCTGTCCATCTTCAAGAGCTGCACCGCGCCGACCGCCGACACCGTGCAGATCGACCTCACGCAGCGCTTCACAGCATTCCTACAGGCTCTGACCCTGCCTGCCTTCGCCATCGCCTCTCCCGCGGCACTGGCAGCAGGCAAGGCGGATGTGCTGGACCGGACCCGCGGTGGCCAGGCCTTGTCGGCGTACGGCGCCCACCCGGTGGGAACAGGTCCGTTCAGCCTGAAGTCCTGGGATGAAGGAAGCGTCACGCTGGTCAGCAATCCGTCCTACTGGGGGGACCGGGGGCAAATTGCCACCATCAACTTCGTGGCCTACAACCATCCCCAGGCGCGCCTCCAGGCACTGCTGGACGGCAAAATCGATGGCTACGACGCCGTGACGGTTGGGAACTTCGACCAACTCGTCAAGCGCGGCAAGCAGATCGTGCAGCGCGATCCGTTCTCGGTGATGTACTTAGGGATCAACCAGGAAATCCCGGTCCTGCAGAACCAAAAAGTCCGCCAGGCCATCGAGTTGGCGATTGACAAAGAAACGTTGATCCGCAAGTTCTTCATCGATAACACCGCTGCGGCCACGCAGTTTGTTCCGCCCAAGATCAGCGGGTTCAACAATGACGCCCCTGCCCTGGGCCATGATCCGGCAAAGGCCAAGGAGTACCTCAAGGAGGCCGGATACGCCGGCGAAGCGCTGAGGTTCTACTACCCGTTGAATGTCACCCGGCCGTACCTTCCCACACCTGAAAAGGTCTACGCCGAAATCAGCCGGCAGCTCACGGCGGCAGGGTTCAACATCCAGCCCGTGCCCGTTGACTGGTCCGATGGCTACCTCCAGAAGGTCCAGTCACCGGGCGACCATGCACTCCACCTGCTGGGCTGGAACGGCTCCTACTCCGACGCCGACAACTTTGTTGGACCCCTCTTCGGGGAAAAGAACGGCGAGTTCGGCTACCAGGATCCGCAGGTCTTTTCGAAGATCAGCCGCGCGCGCGGGCTGCCGGAGGGGGAGGAACGCGATGAGCAATATCACACCATTAATGCCCAAATCGCAGCATCCGTTCCCGCGGTGCCCATTGCCTTCCCGATCTCCGCGCTGGCCCTCTCGGACCGTGTGGTGAGTTATCCGGCGTCGCCTGTCTTAAATGAAGTTTTCACTAAAGTGCAACTGAAGCCTTGACGGGCCAGTCCAATTTCAGTAGTAGGGCTGCCCGGGGATATTCTGTGACAGCCAGAGCCGCTGCAATCGGAGACTGATCGTGACTTTCATTTCCAAGACCCCTCATGCCGACGTCGTCCTGATTGGCGGTGGCATCATGAGCGCCACGCTGGGGGCATTCATCAAGCAGCGTGGAGCCGAACTGGACCATTTCCATGTTCGAGCGGCTGGACGAGCCGGGGCTGGAAAGCTCGGGCCCATGGAACAACGCAGGAACCGGCCACGCCGCCCTCTGCGAACTCAACTACTCCCCCGCAGCCAAAGACGGCTCGGTGGACCCCACCAAGGCACTGCTCATTAACGAGCAGTTCCAGCTTTCCCGCCAATTCTGGTCCCACCTGGTGGACCAGTCCCTGATCGGCTCGCCCAAGGGCTTCATCAACACCGTGCCGCACATGAGCTTTGTGATCGGCGAGGCGAACACCAAGTTCCTCAAGACCCGCTACGAGGCGCTTAAGCCGCACGCCCTGTTCCGCAGCATGGAATACTCCGAGGACCACGGCCAGATCGGCAAGTGGGCTCCGCTGATCGTCAAGGGGCGTGACCCCAAGGAGCGGATCGCGGCCACCCGCGCTGCCGAGGGTACGGATGTGGACTTCGGGGCGCTGACCCGCGAGCTGACCACCTACCTCGGGAACAACGGCGTCGAAATCAACTACGGCCACGACGTCACGGGCATCTCCAGGGCGTCCGACGGCGGCTGGAACCTTTCGCTGAAGTACCCCAAGTCCGGGGAACACAGCAAAATCCACGCCAAGTTCGTCTTCGTGGGCGCCGGCGGCGGCGCGCTTCACCTGCTCCAGGCTTCCGGGATTCCGGAAAGCAAGGGCTACGGCGGGTTCCCCGTCTCCGGCCAGTTCTTCCGCTGCACCGACGAAACCCTGGCGGCGCAGCACAGTGCCAAGGTTTACGGACAGGCGTCCGTGGGAGCTCCCCCCATGTCCGTGCCGCACCTGGACACCCGGTACGTCAACGGCAAGCGTTCCCTGCTCTTCGGTCCCTACGCCGGATTCTCCACCAACTTCCTCAAGAGCGGCTCCTACCTGGACCTGCCGCTGTCCATCCGGCCCGGCAACATCATCCCCATGCTCGCCGTTGCCAAGGACAACATGGACCTCACGGCATACCTGGTGAAGGAAGTGGCGAAGAAGCACGCCGACAAGGTGGAAGCCCTGCGCGAGTACTACCCGGAGGCCAAAGCGGGCGACTGGGAACTGATCACCGCCGGCCAGCGTGTACAGATCATCAAGAAAGACCCGCAAAAGGGCGGCGTCCTTCAGTTCGGTACTGAAGTGATCGCCGGCCGTGACGGCTCCATCGGCGCACTCCTCGGTGCTTCCCCTGGCGCCTCCACCGCGGTGCCCATCATGATCGAACTGCTGCGGAAGGCTTTCCCGAAGAACTTCAAGGGCTGGCAGTCCAAGCTGAAGGAAATGATGCCCGGTTACGGCATCAAGCTCGATGACAACCCGGAACTTGCCGTGGAGCTCGAAAGGGCAACGGCCAGGTCCCTCCAGCTGGAGAGCGTTTCCGCCGGCCATTGACCCCTGCACGGGGTGAGTGGCCGGCTTCCGGCACACAACAGTTTCGCTAAAACCCCACAGGAGACCGATCAGATGTTCCGGCTGGCACAACTCTCACTTGCAAACCGGGCGCTGATCGCACTGATCACCGTATTCGCTTCCGTCTTCGGCGTGATCACCATGTCGTCGCTGAAGCAGGAGCTCATCCCGTCGATCGAGTTCCCCCAGATCACGGTGCTGACTGCAATGCCGGGCGCCTCCCCGGAGGTGGTGGACAAGCAGGTCAGCGGGCCGCTGGAGACTGCACTGAACGGCGTGGAGGGGCTGGAATCCACCTCCTCCACGTCGCGCAACGGCGTCTCGCAGATCACCATGGTCTTCACGTACGGGTCCAACCTGGACCGGGCCCGGAACCAGATTGACCGGGCCATCTCCAACGCCAAGCGTTCCCTGCCCGAGGACGTACAGCCGCAGGCCTTTGCCGGCAGCATCAACGACTTCCCCATCGTGTTCCTGGCGGTGTCCTCCGACAAATCGCTCAGCGAGCTGAACGCCGACCTCCAGCGGCTGAGCGTCCCACGGCTGCAGAAGATCGACGGCGTCCGGGGCGCGGACGTGACCGGCGGCGCCACCCAGCACATCGAAATCCTTCCCCGCCCCGAAGCCATGGCCTCCGCCGGAGCGACCATCGCCTCTATCCGCGACGCGCTGGGCAACAACGGCACCCTGGTTCCGGCGGGGACCCTTGAGGAGCAGGGCAAAACGCTGTCCCTGCAGATCGGCAGCCCGGTGGATTCGCTGGATGCCATCAAGGCGCTCCCCCTCGCCGGGGCAAAGGACGCCGCCACCGTCGGCACCGTGGCGGACGTGTCCCTCAAGGACGACGAACGCACCTCCATCACACGGACCAACGGCGAAGAAACGCTCGCCGTCTCCGTTACCAAAAAGCCCGAAGGCGACACTGTGGGCATCTCGCATGCCGTGCGGGACACACTGGACGAGCTTGAGGCCGAACTGGGATCGAACGCTAAGTTCACACCGGTGTTCGACCAGGCCCCCTTCATCGAAAAATCCATTAAGGACCTCACCACCGAGGGCCTGCTGGGGCTCGGCTTCGCCGTTGCGGTCATCCTGGTCTTCCTGATGTCTGCCCGCTCAACGCTGGTGACGGCCGTGTCGATCCCGCTCTCGCTCCTGATCACCTTCATCGGCCTGTCAGCCACCGGATACTCGCTGAACATCCTTACCCTCGGCGCCCTCACGATTGCCATCGGCCGGGTGGTTGACGACTCGATCGTGGTCATCGAAAACATCAAACGGCACCTCAGCTATGGGGAAGAAAAAGTCACCGCCATCCTGACAGCCATCAGGGAAGTGGCCGGCGCCATCACGGCGTCCACCCTCACCACCGTGGCGGTCTTCCTCCCCATCGCCTTCGTGGGCGAACTGGCCGGCGAGCTGTTCAGGCCCTTCGCCCTCACTGTCACCATGGCCCTGCTGGCCTCCCTGCTGGTCTCGCTCACCATTGTTCCCGTACTTGCGTACTGGTTCCTGCGCAATCCCGGTACCACGCCAGGCAGCGACGCCGCCCGCCAGAACGCAGCCGAGGCACGGGCCCAGGCCCTGGAAGCGGAACAGCGCAGCAGGCTGCAGCGCGGATACCTGCCCGTCCTCTCCAAAACCCAGAAACATCCGGTCATCACCTTGGTGGCTGCCGCGCTGGTCCTGGGCGCCACCGCCGCCATGACGCCGCTGCTGGCCACCAACCTGCTGGGCAATTCCGGCCAGAACAGCCTGACGGTCCGGCAGGTGCTCCCCGCCGGCACCAGCCTCGCGGACACGAGCGCCACGGCCATCCGCCTCGAGGAGGTCCTGCGCGGAATCGACGGCGTCCGTGACGTCCAGCTGACGTCCGGCAATGCCCAGGCCGGCTTTGCCGCGCTCACCTCCACCGGCTCGTCCAACTCCACGTTCACCGTGGTGACCGACGAAAAGGCGGACCAGGAACAGCTGCAGGAGACGGTGCGGAACGAACTGGCAAAGGTGCCCGATTCCGGGAAGGTTTCCGTGGGCACCCAGCAGGGCGGCTTCGGCACCTCGTCCACGGTGGACATCACCATCAAGGCCGCCACCACGGCCGACCTGCAGGCGGCAAGCGACACCATGGTGGAGGCCATGACCGGCGTTCCCGGCACCAGTGAAGTGGCCACTAACCTTGCGGCCAGCCAACCGGTGGTTCAGGTGAAGGTGGACAGGGCGAAAGCTGTGGCCGCCGGGCTCGACGAAGAACAGGTGGCCGGGGTCCTCGCTTCGACCATCAGCCCCATCCCCGCCGGAACCGTCCGGATCGACACCGACGATTTCCCGGTCCAGATCGGTCAGGGCACCAAATTCACCAGCATTGACGCCGTCCGCAGAATCCCCCTTCCCGCCGCCGGCAACCCGGTGACGCTGGGCAGCATCGCCTCGGTGGAACAGGTGGACGTGCCGGTATCCATTACCGCCAGCAACGGCCAGCGCACCGCACGTGTGTCCGTGACGCCGTCGGAATCCAACCTCGGCGCGGTCAACGCCGAGGTCCAAAAACGCCTTGAAGAGGTGCAGCTGCCCGGCCGGAGTCACCGCCGAACTCGGCGGTGCCACCACCCAGCAGCAGGAGTCATTCCAGCAGCTCGGCCTCGCGCTGCTGGCTGCCATCGCCATCGTTTACGTGATCATGGTGGCCACCTTCAAGTCCCTCATCCAGCCGCTGATCCTGCTGGTTTCGGTGCCGTTCGCGGCCACCGGCGCCGTGGTCCTGCTCCTGGTGACCGGTGTTCCGCTGGGACTGCCGTCGCTGATCGGCATGCTCATGCTGGTGGGAATCGTGGTTACCAACGCCATTGTGCTGATCGACCTCATCAACCAGTACCGGCAGCAGCGGGACGGGCGGCCGGGAATGAGCGTGGCAGATGCGATCACGCATGGCGCACGCCAGCGGCTCCGTCCCATCCTGATGACCGCCCTGGCCACCGTCTTTGCCCTGACCCCTATGGCGCTGGGCCTCACCGGCGGCGGCGGCTTCATCTCGCAGCCGCTGGCCGTGGTGGTAATCGGCGGGCTCATTTCGTCCACCGCCCTGACCCTGGTACTGGTGCCTGTGCTGTACCGCCTGGTGGAGGGCCGCCGCGAAAGGAAGGCGCTGCTCCGGGAACTGCAGGAACGCCCGGAGTTCGGCGCCGGCGCGGACGTGGACGACGAGTTCCGGGACTGGACCACCGGCATGGTTCCCAAAGTCAGCGGCCGCCGTGCCGCCCCCGGAAGCCCCGAGTAAACAAAGCGGAATATTTTCCCGCCGGCGGCGTTGTACCCGGCGATAGATGCAAATGCATCTAAATTGGCCTATACTGGAATCCAGGCCAGTAAGTCCAAGCAACGGAAAGGCACATCATGCAGATCGGTGTTTTCAGCGTCAGCGACATCACTCCGGACCCCACCACGGGCCGGATCCCCACCGAGAATGAGCGAATCAAGGCCTCGGTGGCCATCGCCAAAAAGGTCGAGGAAATCGGCATGGATGTCTATGCCCTGGGCGAGCACCACAACCGGCCCTTCTTCTCGTCCTCTCCCACCCACCACCCTCGCCTACATCGCCGCGCAGACCGAACGCATCACGCTGTCCACCGCCACCACCCTGATCACCACCAATGATCCGGTGAAGATTGCCGAAGACTTTGCGATGCTCCAGCACCTGGCCGACGGCCGGGTGGACCTGGTCCTCGGCCGCGGCAATACGGCTCCGGTCTACCCATGGTTTGGCAAGAACATCCAGGACGGCGTGGAGCTCGCGATCGAGAACTACAGCCTGCTGCGCAAGCTGTGGGACGAGGACACCGTGAACTGGTCCGGAAAATTCCGCACGCCGCTGCAGAACTTCACGTCCACGCCCCGTCCGCTCGACGGCGTCGCCCCCTTCGTGTGGCACGGTTCCATCCGCACCCCGCAGATCGCCGAAGTGGCCGCCTACTTCGGTGACGGCTTCTTCGCCAACAACATCTTCTGGCCGAAGGAGCACTACCAGCAGCTGATCAGCCTTTACCGTGAGCGCTACGAGCACTACGGCCACGGCAAGGCGGACCAGGCGATCGTGGGCCTGGGCGGCCAGTTCTTTATGCGGAAGAACTCCCAGGACGCCGTCAAGGAGTTCCGCCCCTACTTCGACAACGCTCCGGTATACGGGCACGGGCCGTCCCTTGAGGATTTCACCTCGCAGACGCCGCTGACCGTCGGCAGCCCGCAGGAAGTCATCGAGAAGACGCTGACGTTCCGGGAGTACTTCGGCGACTACCAGCGGCAGCTGTTCCTGATCGACCACGCGGGCCTGCCGCTGAAAACGGTGCTTGAGCAGCTGGACCTGTTCGGTGAAGAAGTCCTCCCCGTCCTGCGCAAGGAATACGCGGCCCGTAAGCCGGCCCACGTTCCTGAGCCGCCCACCCACGCCGGCCGGGTGGCTGCGCTGCTGGCAGCCCAGGACAACGAAAAGTCCGCTGCGGAGGCGTGATGGCAGGCAAGACGACCGAGTCACCGGTCCGACTGGCAGCGGAAACCTGGGAGTCGCTGTTCCGGGCCCAGAGTGGCTGTGATGCGCAAGCTGCAGTCCGGCCCGGCCTTCCGGAAGCTCGCGGTGAACGAGTATGACGTCCTGTTTACGCTCTCCCGCTGTCCCACCGGGTGGCTGCGGCTCAACGAGCTCAACGACAACGTCCTGCTGAGCCAGTCCAGCCTCAGCCGGCTGGTGGAGCGGCTGGAAAAACGCGGGCTCGTGGCCAGGATGCCCGCTCCGGAGGACGGCCGCGGCGTGCTCCTGCAGCTGACGGATACCGGCCGGGAACTGCAGAAGGAGATCGGGCGCGAGCATGTCCGCGACATCTCCACCCTGATCGGTCCGGCCCTGACTCCGGCCGAGCAGAAGGAGCTGCGAAGGCTCACCGAGAAGCTTCGAAGCTCGCTGGGGCCACGCCCGGTCCGCTAGGAAAAGCCTGCAGAGGCCGGCGCCGGAGCTTCCCGGCGCCGGCCGAGCCGCCTAGCCCAGTGCCAACAGCCGGGCAGGGTCCTCCACGGGCAGGGTGCCGTTCACAACGGCGGTGACCTGCAGCTGGTTGAGGATGAGGCTTCCGCCCACGGTGGAGAGGAAGGCCGTGTCAGCTGAGTCGCGGCCCGCCGTGATGCGCAGCATCGATTCCCGCGGGGCAAGGCCCGTGGGATCGATGACGTGCCAGGCTCCTTCCACGTAGGCCTCCGCTACGGCGTGGAAATCCATCGGGCTCAGCCCCGGGGCATAAACTGCGGCCAGCCGGGCCGGAATATCCTTGGACCTCAGCAGCGCGATGGCCAGGTGCGCAAAGTCCCGGCACACCCCACGGCGGCTGAGGAGGGTTTCCACCGCACCGTCGGTGCCCCGGGAGGAGCCGCTGAGGTAGCGCAGCTCCCCGTTCACCCAGTTCCGGACAGCGTGCAGCAAACCGCCACCCTGGACGCCCTCGAACTCCGCGTAGGCCGTGGGCAGGAGCCGGTCGGATTCTGCGTAGCGGCTGGGCCGGACGTAGCGGATCCGGTCGGCGAGCTCCGCTTCCTCGGGTTCCCCTTTCCCGCCCACCGTCGCGGAGTATTCCACCGTGACCTCTGCCGGCTCGGCGAACTCCATGTAGTGGAACCTGCCTCCGTGGTGGTCCGACACCTCGATCAGGGGTACCTGCACTCCCCCGGCTGTCACGGCCAGGGACTCCTCGAAGGAGGAGTAGCCGCTGTTCCGGGCTACAGCGATGGCCATGGCCACCTTGGTGTTGGCTACGGTCTTGAAGACCAGTCGTGCGGAAACACTGCGTTCCATGGCTCTCCGGGGGTGTCGGCGGTGGAAGAAAAGTCGCCACTCTGACCGGCGCAGGGTGGGGGCCGGGAACGGGACTAGTTGTTGATCTCCAGAGACATTAGCATCCGCTGGACGTTGGCGAATTCAGTGCCTTCCGTGGCATAGCGGGTTGCCTGGTCCAGGGTGTCGAACGCCTTCGCGGGAGCCACCTTTTCATCCCGGGCGAAGGCCTTCACGGCGACCACATCGCCAAAGGAATAATCGCCCTTCCCCGCCGGGCCACGGACGATGTTGCGCAGCTCGCACGCCCGCCCGTCGCCGCCGCCCACCACGTTGGTGAGGCCGTAGGAGCCAAAGTAGCGGTACCCCTGCACCACCCGGAAAACCACCCTCGGCGGTATCGTTCCTTCCCCGCCGGCGGCGGACAGTTCGACGGGAAGGCTGCTGATGACCGTATAGGGCCGCTTCGAGGCGCCAGCGCATGTGGCGGACGACGGCGGCAGTCCTGTCCGCAGCGCTGCGAGGAAAGTCCCATCCGGCTTTTTCACTTCGATTTTCAGCGCGCCGGGCAGGCTGCCTTCGTCCGGCGTGACGGACTGCGCGATCCAGTCCTCGGGAAGCTCGAAGCTGACGGTCCTGCCGGGATCCGAGAAAGTCTTCCACGCCGCCGCCGTGGCAACAGCCTCCGGCCCGGCGGTGGGCGTCGCGCCGCCGTCCGCCGTCGCCGTCGCTGATGCCATGGCGCCCGCTGATGCAGGAGCGGTGGTTCCCGCGGCTGACGGATCCGGCTGCGCTGTCCAGCCTGGCCCCCGGGGCTCTCCCGCGGAGCAGCCTGCAAGGAGGGTGCCTGCCACCAGCAGCACGCCGGACAGGACGGTCGGTGTCGCCTTGCCTCTCATGCAGCCAGCCTAGTGGGACGGCAGGGAGCCAGCGATGACCGGGAAGGCGTTTCCTCCCACCAAACGGCAGGCACCGGCGCGTGTCAACGCTGGGCGTGTTCTGCGGGTCCCGGGGACTAGGCTGGGGGCTATGGAAGAACATCGGGGCGCAGCCGAAGAAGACCGGACGGACATTTCCGCCGTCGACATCGCTGACTGGCGGTTGCGGACGTTTGCCCTGTATCACAACGTCCGCAAGCTTTCGCTCGAAAACCCGGCGGAAGCGCATTCCTACTGGCGCCATCAGCGCGACCTGATGTTCGTCACGCACCCGGCCTCGGCATTGACTGCGGCAGACAAGGCCCACTTTTCGGGGCTCAAAACGGCGGACTATGACCCCATCTACCGGTTCCATGTTCCGCTGACCCAGCAGGGCGCGGGCAGGCAAATCAGCGTAGAAACGGGTACCGACGGTGCCGTCCGCTTCGTCCGGCTGGGCACCTTTGACCTTCCGGAAGTAGGCCAGCTCGCGGTGTGGAAGCTGCAGGGGTACGGCGGCGGCATTTTTGTGCCGTTCCGGGACGCCACCGCCGGCCAGCCCGGCGGCAGCTACGGGGCTGGCCGATATCTGCTCGACACCATCAAGGGCGCGTTCCACGGCGTCCAAGGCACCGGTCCGGACGCCACGTTTGTCCTGGACTTCAACTTTGCCTACAACCCGTCGTGCGCCTACAACGAGGCCTGGGCCTGCCCGCTGCCGGGGCCGTCCAACCGGTTGGCCGTGGAGATCCCGGTGGGCGAGCTCTACTGACGGGACTGCTCAGCCCCGAGCGAGGCGCTGGGCGCCCAGGCCCCTGACCCGTCCGACGCCGTCAAGCACCGCCGCAGCAGCCGCTTCCAGGTCCGCTTGGGTCACCAATGCATCAAAACTGAACCGCACAGCAGTATGGGCCACTTCCGGGGAAATTCCCATTGAGGTGAGCACGGGCGACGGCACATCGGAACCCGCCGCGCAGGCTGAACCGCTGGAGCACACAACGCCCTGGCGTTCCAATTCAAGCAGAACCGATTCGCCGCTGGTTCCGGGGAAGCAGAAGGACGCCACGGAGGGCAGCCGCTCAACGGGATGCCCGGTGAGGATGGCCCCCGGAACACCGGCAAGTACAGCGTTGATAAAGGTGTCCCGCATGGCTGCGACCCGCCGTCGTTCCTCCAGCTGGCCGGCTTGGGCCAGGGTGAGCGCGGTGGCAAGGCCCACGGCTCCCGCCACGTTCTCTGTTCCTGATCTCCGGCCGCGTTCCTGCCCGCCACCATGAATCAGCGGCTCCACCCTGGTGCGGCCGCGGACGAACAACACTCCGCTGCCTTTGGGCGCCCCAAGTTTATGCCCCGAAATGCTCATCGCATCAACACCCAGAGCCCCGGTGTCCACCGGCAGCCAGCCGGCCGCCTGGACGGCATCGGTGTGGAACGGGATGCCCAGTCCCCGCGCCAGGCCGGCAAGTTCGGCGATGGGCTGCACCGTTCCCACCTCGTTGTTGGCGTACATGATGCTGGCCAGGGCGGTTTCCGGCCGAAGCACGGCCCGGAACGCATCCGGCCGTACGCGCCCCGTCCCGTCAACAGGAACCACATCAACCGCGAAACCGTGGAAGCGCTCCAGGTACCGGGCCGACTCCTCCACCGCGGGATGCTCGACGGCGCTGATCACCACCCGGTCCAGCTGCGGATCTGCTGCCTGCCGGGCCAGGGCGATTCCCTTGACGGCGAGGTTGTCCGCTTCCGTTCCGCCGGCAGTGAAGGTCACTTCTCCGGGCCGGCAACCCAGGACGGCTGCGACTGACCGCCGGGCGCCCGCGAGCGCATCAGCGGCAGCTTCGCCCAGGGTGTGGTGACTCGACGGGTTGCCGAACTCACCGGTGAGGTAAGGCCACATGGCATCGAGCACCTCACGGCGGACGGGGGTGGTGGCTGCTGCGTCAAGGAAGATCATGGGGAGTCACCTGACGGTCAGTTCAACGTCGAGCCCGAGGTCCAGGGCCGCCACCGTGTGGGTGAGAGCGCCCACGGAAATGACGTCGACTCCCGTGGCTGCGATTCCAGCCACCGTCCCGAGGTTCACATTTCCGCTGGCCTCCACCCGTGCCCGCCCGGCCACCAGAGCCACGCCGGCCCTCAACTCCTCGACCGTGAAGTTGTCCAGCATGATGGTGTCCACGCCAGCCGCAAGGACCGGCCCGATCTGGTCCAGGCGGTCCACCTCCACCTCGAAGTGGGTGGTGTGGCCCAGCTGTGCTTTGGCGGCGGCGAGAAGCCCGGTGAGCCGCGCGGGGTCGCCGCCCGTCATGACGGCGAGGTGGTTGTCCTTGGCCAGCACGGCGTCGGAGAGGCTGAACCGGTGGTTCGCGCCGCCGCCGCACCGCACGGCGAACCGCTCCAGAATCCGCAGCCCGGGCGTGGTCTTACGGGTATCGGTGATCCGGGCGGAGGTACCTTCGGCCAGCCGCACAAACCCTGCAGTCTTTGTGGCGATGGCGGACATCCGCTGCACCAGGTTGAGGGCAACGCGTTCTGCCAGCAGGACCGACCTGGCACGTCCGCTGACCCGTGCGAGATGCGTCCCGGCGTCGAACTTCTCCCCGTCCGCCAGCAGCAGCTCAACGTCGGTGTCAGGATCCACCAGCAGCATGGCATCCCGGAACACCGTGGCACCGCTGAGGACGCCCGGCACGCGTGCGTTAAGCACCGCGGTGGCCCGGGCTTCGGCCGGGATCAGCAACCCGGAGGTGATGTCACCTGCGGGGGCATCTTCAGCAAAGGCACGCTCGAGGATCTCCCGCACCGGCGCGGACGGCAGCGTCAGGTCCAGGCGCGGGACGCGGACGGTCGGTGGTTCACTCACTGGGTTCGCAGTCTTGGATAGTTCAGTCATGGACAAGGCTCGCTTTCGGGCGGGTTCGGAAAGTTTTTTCAAACTCGTCGGAGATGGCGGCAGCATCAGCAGGAGCGTCGCTCCGGTAGTGCGCACCCAGGGACTCGATGCGCTCCTGCGCTGCGGCCACCAGCAACCGCGCGGCAAGCAGCAGGTTGCGGTCCTCGTGCTCCCGGACGTCCCCACCGGTGGGAACACTCTCGGGACGGACGACGGCGGCCCACCGGTCAAGGGTTTCCCCCGCCTCGGAGAGCAGCACCCCATCACGAAGCACCCCGGCCTTGGCAGTCATCAGCCGCCGCAGACCATCCCGCGAGAACGGCTCCTCCCTACCCTCCTTACCACCGACGTTGGCCAGCAGACTCTCGGCGGGAACACCGGATTCAGGCTGCCCCGCGAAGAATCCATGAGGCAGTTCCGGAGGAACCGAGGGACCTGCGGGACTGCCTGCCAGGGAAGTCCTCAACAGCGCGGCGGCCGAAAACAAGTCCTTCGAGGAGGGAGTTGCTGGCCAAGCGGTTCGCTCCTTGGACGCCGGTGCAGGCGACTTCACCTGCTGCGTAGAGACCGGGCACCGTGGTTCGGCCGTGAAGATCGGTGGTGACGCCGCCCATCCAGTAATGCGCTGCCGGTGCGACCGGAACCAGTTCGCGCGTCCAGTCGATACCGGTGTCGAGCGTCCGCTGCGTGAGGGTGGGGAAACGCTTTGCCAGGAACCCTGGGCCCTTGATGGACTCAATCACTCGCGCATCGAGGTAGACGTGGCCGTTGGGGTCACCGAGCTTGGCAAGGTGCAGGGCAATGCTGCGGGACACGACGTCGCGCGGGGCGAGCTCCGCGTCCGGATGGTACGCCCGCATGAAGCGCTTCCCGTTGCCGTCGACGAGAATAGCTCCCTCACCACGGACGGCTTCAGAAATAAGCAACGGAGCCTGCGCAGTGCCTGGTGCCGTCGCCGGGCCTGATGGCGGGGCTACGACCAGGCAGGTGGGATGGAACTGGAAGAATTCCAGGTCAGTTGCCGCCGCTCCGGCGCGGACGGCGAGCGCAACGCCGTCGGCGGTGGCCACCGCGGGATTGGTGGTCTGGGCGAACAGCTGGCCCGCTCCTCCGGTTGCCAGCAGGACGGCGTCCCCCTGCACCATGGCCAAGTTGCCGTCCTGAAGGGACTCCACTCCGGTCACTCTGCCGTTTTGCTGGAGGAGGGATGTTGCGTGGGCAGAAGTCCGGACCGTCAGGATCCCATCGGCTTGCCGCTGAAGCACTGACTGGATCAGCGCCGCGGCGACCTTCGCTCCGGTAGCGTCGCCGCCGGCGTGGAGGATGCGGGGCGCTGAATGGGCTGCTTCCAGCCCTAAAGCCGGGCCGCCGTCGGCCGCTGCATCGAAGCGGACGCCGAAACGCCGCAGCCCTGCGATGTCCCGGCTCGCCTCGGTGCACATCAGCCGGACAGCGTCTTCATTGCAATGCCCCGCCCCGGCCCGGAGCGTATCCGCGATGTGGGCCGCCACGGTGTCACCGGGGGCAGGCCCGTCCAGCACCGCAGAAATCCCGCCCTGGGCGTACCAGGTGTTGCTTTCGCGAAGCCGGCCCTTGCTCAGGAGCACCACCTCAGCACCGGCATCCGCTGCCAGCAGGGCAGCATAGAGCCCCGCGATGCCACTGCCGACGACGATCAGCCGTGTCCGCGCCGCAGGGCTGTGGCGGGCGGGCGCCACACCGGGTCCTGGCGCTTGCCGGTCCTCAAGAGGGGCCGGGGTGGATGGCCTTGTCATGACGGCCTGGCCGCGAGCATACGCTCAAGGGCGGTCCGGGCGTGATCCTGCACCGAGTCCGCGACGGTGATCCGGTTGACGACGCGCCCGGCAACCAGTTCTTCGAGGACCCAGGCAAGGTAGCCGGGGTGGATGCGGTACATGGTGGAGCAGGGGCAGATGACGGGGTCCAGGCAGAAAATCGTGTGCTGGGGGTACTCTGCCGCGAGCCGGTTCACCATGTTGATTTCGGTGCCGATGGCGAAGGTGGTGGGCTCCGTGGCCGCGGCGATGGCCTTCTTGATGAAGTCGGTGGAACCGGCGGAATCGGCTGCGTCCACCACTTCCATGGGGCACTCGGGGTGGACAATCACCTGGACGCCGGGGAAGTCGGCCCGGGCCTTTTCAATCTGGGCTACGTTGAAGCGCTTGTGCACCGAGCAGAACCCGTGCCACAGGATGACCCTGGACTCGAGCAGGGCCTGTTCGTCGTTACCGCCCAGGTCCTTGCGCGGGTTCCACATGGGCATCTGCTCCAGGGGGATTCCCAGGGCTTTCGCGGTGTTACGGCCCAGGTGCTGGTCCGGGAAGAACAGCACCCGCTGGGCCCTCTGGAACGCCCACTCGAGGACGGTCTTGGCATTGGAGGAGGTGCAGACGATGCCGCCGCGCTCACCGCAGAATGCCTTCAGGGCTGCCGAGGAGTTCATGTAGGTGACGGGCATGACGGGAACCCGGCCGTCGGCGTCGGGCTCGGTGCCGTAGATCTCCTCAAGCTGTTCCCAGCATTCGGCCACGGAGTCCGCATCCGCCATGTCCGCCATGGAGCAGCCGGCGGCAAGGTTGGGCAGGATGACAGCCTGTTCCGGCGCGGAAAGGATGTCAGCGGTTTCGGCCATGAAGTGGACGCCACAGAACACGATGGCCTCCGCGTCCGGCCGGGTGAGGGCGGCGTTGGCCAGCTGGAAGGAATCACCCACGAAGTCGGCGTACTGGATCACCTCATCGCGCTGGTAGAAGTGCCCCAGGATGACGGCCCTGTCCCCCAGCACGGCCTTCGCTGCCAGGATCCTCTCACCCAGCTCCGCATCGCTGGCGAGCTTGTACTCCTCCGGCAGCTGCCCCTGGCGCGGGGTTGCCGGAGGTGCAACGTCGGCGCTGGAGGCGCCGGGGCCGTACGCGGGGATACCGGCGAGCGCCTCTGCGAGGTCGTAGTCCCACGGCCCCTTGGCCAGCGCGGGGCTGCACGTGCCGCCCTTTGCGGCCGCGCCTTTTGCGGCCTGTTCGCGTGTGATCAGCTGGATTGCTGTGTTGACGCTGCTCATGGTGTGCTCCTGTTGTCTGGGTCAAGGCCGGGCCGGCCGGTAAAGCGGTAGAGGCGGGGCGGGCGGTGTTTGCCGCCCTGGAGGTACTCGCCGGTTTCTTCGATGTCAGGGGTGGATTTGAGCTGCCGGCGGAAGTTGGCGGGGTCCAGTTGCCTGTCCAGTACGGCTTCGTAGACTTCCCGGACCTGGGCGAGAGTGAAGTACTCCCCCAGCAGGTGGTACGCCACGGAGCCGTAGGCCAGCTTGTTGCGCAGCCGCCAGAGCGCGTAGTCCACGATTGCGTTGTGGTCGAAGGCAAGTTCCCCCAGCCGGTCCGCCCGGAACCACCGGACGTTTTCCGACTCGTCCGCGAGCGCGGCTTCCGTGGGTTGAACCAGGGCCCAATAGACGATTGAGACCACCCGCTGGGTGGGTGAGCGGTGCAGCCCGCCAAAGGCATAAAGCTGCTCCAGGTAGCTGGGCGCAAGGCCCGTGGTTTCCACCAGGTTCCGCGACGCCGCATCCTGCAGGGATTCAGAGTGGCTGAGGGGGCCTCCCGGCAGTGCCCACAACCCTTTGTACGGCTCCCGGATCCGGCGGACCAGGGGCAGCCACAGCGTGGGCCGGCCCGAGCTTTCGCTGGGGCGCAGCGCGAAAATGACGGTGGAGATAGCGAGCGGGGGCGGCGCCGCTTGGCGCTCAGAGACGTTGGCAGAGCTCGAGTACACGTGCCACCGCCTTCCGGTTTGAAGGACACCTGCCGCGCCCCGCCAGTTATGGTCATCTTGACCAAAACTAATTCTACGGCCTAACGCCGTTCATTTAGCAAATGTTTCAGCTGGGCTCCGGCTCATCCAACGGCCCGGCTGTTGTGCGCCGACTACGCGCTGCAGGACGGGAGGCGGTAAATTCGATAGGTCCCACGAGGAGCCCAACCACACCCCAAGAAGGTTCAGCAGCAAAATGACGATGAAGTCCACCGCAGTGCACGCACAAGGCCATCTGGGCCACACCATGAAGCCGCGCCAGCTCACCATGATGGGCCTGGGCAGCGCCATTGGCGCCGGTCTGTTCCTGGGATCCGGGGCAGGCGTGCAGGCGGCCGGCCCCGCAGTGCTCATCTCCTACCTGGTGGCAGGCACGCTGATCATCCTGGTGATGTGGGCGCTGGGCGAGATGGCCGCCGCGAACCCGAACAGCGGCGCCTTCTCCGTGTATGCCGAGCGGGCCCTGGGAAAGACAGCCGGCGCCACCATCGGCTGGCTCTGGTGGCTGCAGCTGGTAGTGGTGATCGCCGCCGAGGCACTGGGAGCTGCCGGGCTGCTGTTTACGGTGTGGCCGGTGATTCCAGTGTGGGCGCTGGCACTGGTCTTTATGGTCGTCTTCACCGCCATCAACCTCACGGGCGTCCGGAACTTCGGTGAGTTCGAGTTCTGGTTCGCCATCCTCAAGGTTGCCGCGATCATCCTGTTCCTGGGAGTGGGCGCCGCCCTGCTGCTGGGGCTGCTGCCGGACGTGGCGTCCCCGGGCCTGGCCAACCTGACGGCAGATTTCGCCCCCGCCGGACTGGGCGGCATCGCCTCCGCCCTCTTTGTGGTGATCTTCGCTTTCGGCGGCACCGAGATCGTGTCCGTGGCGGCGGCAGAGACCGAAGATCCGGAGCACAGCGTGGGCAAGGCCATCAGAACCGTTGTCTGGCGCATCCTGGTTTTCTACATCGGCTCCGTTTTTGTGATCGCCACGGTTCTGCCGGCAACTTCGGAGAGCCTGGCGTCGCCGTTTGCCGGAGTTTTGGACACGGCCCGGATCCCCGGTGCCGCAACAGCCATCACCCTGGTGGCCGTCGTCGCGCTCCTTTCCGCGTTGAACGCCAACCTTTACGGGGCCTCCCGGATGGTCTATTCCCTCGCGGAGCGGGCCGAAGCACCGCGGTTCCTCACAGGGCTGAACCGCGCCAGCGTGCCCATGCTGGCCGTCGGGGTGTCAGTGGCGTTCGGTTTCGTCGCCACGGTCCTGGAACTGCTGTTCCCGGAGCGTATCCTTCCCGCCCTGTTCCAGCTGGTGGGTTCCACCTGCCTGGTGGTGTGGGGCAGCGCGCTGGTCTCGCAGCTGATCCTGCGGCGCCGGGCAGATCGGGAGGGCACGCCGCTGCCGCTGCGGATGAAGGGCTTCCCGGCCCTGACCATTGTGGGGCTCGTCCTGCTGGGCCTGATCTTCGCGGTGGGCTTCAGCGCCGAGAGCAGCCGCATCCAGCTCTTCAGCACCATCGGCCTGATCGCGGGGATTGCGGTGGCCTGCGCCGTGGCCGCCCGGTTCACCACCAGGACCCGGCAGGTAGAGTAGTCCCGATGTACGAGGTTCCGAAGCGCCCGGTCCGCCCGGGTGCCGTAGTTGATGAGGACTGACACCATGAGCGGCAGGCACACCGGCGAGCAGCACTTGCACACAGTAGAGGGATCAGATCCCCAGTTGTACGTGGGGGTGCATGATCCCGCCGTGGATGCCGGGCTCCGGCCCGTCCTCCTGCTGCACGGCTTCTCGTCCTCCAGCAAGCTCAACTGGGAAGACACCGGCTGGGTGGCGGCGCTGCTCGACGCCGGCCGGCGCGTCATCACGGTGGACCTGCCAGGACACGGCCGAAGCGGAGCACCTGAGGACCGGGATTCCTACTCCCCCAGCAGAATCCGGGCGGACCTGCTCCAGGTAGCGTTCGACGCCGGTGTGCGGCCCGTTCAGGACGGTGACCCCTCCAGCGGGCTGGACATAGTGGGTTACTCCCTTGGTTCCCGGCTCGCCTGGGAGTTCGGAGCCACGCAGCCGGAAATCGTGCACCGGTTGGTGCTGGGCGGGCCGAACGTCGCGGACCCGCTCGCGGCCTTCGACCTCGTCGCTGCCCAGGATTACCTCGCCGACGGGACCCCGATCGCTGACGAGTCCACTGCCAGGCTGCTGAAAATGGCGCTGCTGCTGCCCAGCAACAACATCTTTGCGCTCCTCTCCCTGGTCGAAGCGATTAAAGCCGAGCCCTACGACCCGGCCGAGGCCGTTCCCCATGTGCCGATGCTCCTGGTGGCCGGTGACAAGGACGAACGCGCGGCCAGCCTGCCGCAGCTGGCTGACCTGGCGGCTAAGGCCGGGGGGTCAGTTGAACAGGTGATGCTGTCGGGCCGGAACCACACCAACGCAATCACCAGCCGGGCCTTTAAACAGGCAGCCATCACTTTCCTCTCGGTCTAACAAATACCGGTCCCCCTGCCCGTTGTCTCCTGCCGCCCTTTTCCCGGCGGTAGGCTGAAGGAAGGGCTGGGTAGCCGGGAGGGAAACATGCTGACGCGCTTTGAAGACCGTACTGAGGCCGGTGAGCGGCTGGCCGCGGTACTCGCTCAGTTCCGTGCGCGGCCCGGCACGGTAGTCCTCGGCCTTGCCCGGGGCGGCATCCCGGTAGCGGCTTCGGCCGCCAAGGCCCTCTATCTCCCGCTGGGAGCTGTCCTGGTGCGAAAGCTCGGCATCCCGGGGCACCAGGAAACTGCGTACGGCGCCCTGGCATGGGCCCGCGGCCGAACGGTCCGCCTGCTCAACAAGCCGCTGATGGACCGGGTACTGGAGCACGGAGTGCGCCAGGAGCTGCTGGACGAGGTGGAGCACCGCGAACGCGCCGAACTGCTGCGCCGCGTCGATTTATATCCGGAAATAGACCACGACCTGTCCGGCAAGACTGTCCTGCTGGTCGACGACGGACTGGCCACCGGCGCCACCATGCGCGCCGCCGTCGAAGCCGTCCGCGAGGGTGGCGCGACAACGATAGTGGCCGCCGCCCCTGTCGGTTCCATCGAGGCGGAAGCCTCGGTGGAGCGGGTGTGCGACGCCGTTCTGTGCCTGCATCTGCCGGGAAAGTTCCGGGCCGTGGGCAGCTTCTACCGCCACTTTGAACAGCTTACGGACGATGACGCCATCAGTTTCCTGAAGCAGTAACAGCGTCCCCTGGTTTGATTGGTACCGCCTGCACGGCGACGGGCCCGGACCAGTGCGGTCCGGGCCCGTCGCCCTACTGCGGAGTTAACGAGGTCAGTGGTGGCTGACGCCCAGCGGACGGCCCTTGGTCTCCTTGGCCAGCAGCACACCGATGGCCGAGATGACGCAGAGGACCATGATGTAGATACCGATGGATCCGGCCCACTTGGTGGTCTGCAGCAGCGTTTCGGCGATGGTTGCCGCGAAGGCTCCGCCCAGGATGGCCCCGAACGCGTACCCGATGGAAATGCCGGAGTACCTGACATTGGCCGGGAACATCTCGGCGTACATGGCGGACATGGGCCCGTAGGACAGCCCGAGGCCGATGGTGAGGACAAACAGCGCCACACCGTAGAGCCAGATGTTCCTGGTGTCGATCAGGGCGAACATGGGAATCATCCAGGCGAAGATGATGGCGTAGCCGATGAGGAACGTCTTGACCCGGCCGATGCGGTCAGAGAGCCAGCCGCCCGCCAGGGTGAAGATCAGCCAGCCGAAGGACGCCAGGGTGGTAGCCAGCAGGACCTGGGGCGTGGGCATCTGCAGCGTCCTGGTGGCATAGGCGATGAAGAAGGCGATGAGCAGGTAGCCGGCAGCGTTGTTGCCGATGAAGATCAGGGTGGAGTACAGGACCGGCCTCTTGTGGTTGCGGACCAGCACTCCCAGCGGCGCCTTGCTTTCCTGCTTCCGCGCGGCCATCTCCTGGAAGACCGGGCTCTCAGCAACAGCACGCCGGATCAGGTAGCCCACCACGATGAGGACGATGGAGAGCAGGAACGGAACGCGCCAGCCCCAGGCCGCAAAGTCTTCCCTGGACATGCTGGTGTTTAGGAAGAAGAGGAGGCCGGTGGCAAGGATCATGCCGATCGGGACGCCGATCTGGGGGTAGGCGCCGAAGAGGCCGCGCTTATTCAGAGGTGCGTGTTCCACTGCCATCAGCGCTGCACCGCCCCACTCGCCTCCTGCCGAAAAGCCCTGGATGATGCGCAGGGTGATCAGGAGGATGGGCGCCCAGGCACCAATCTGTGCGTAGGTGGGCAGCATGCCAATGAGTGCGGTGGCTGCGCCCATCATCACCAGGGTGAAGACGAGCATTGCCTTGCGGCCCAGGCGGTCGCCGAGGTGGCCGGCCACCACTGCGCCCAGCGGGCGGAAGAGGAAGCTGATGCCGATCAGGGCAAACGAGAGGATTTGGGCGAGTCCGGGGTTGGACTCATTCAATGGCGCCAGGAACAGGGGTGACAGCAGCGTTGCGGTCAGCTGGGCAAAGATGAAGAAGTCGTACCATTCGATGGTGGTGCCGACCAGGGTGCCGGCGAGGACTTTGCGCTCCTCACGCCGGGTGCTGGGACCAGCGAGCGTATCCACCTTGGAAGGTGTGGTCATTGAAACTCCATTGTTTTATCGGCAGCTACGCCGCCGGGACGCCTTCAGGATTACCGACAGAACGGTCAGTTAGTTGAAAGAGTACTACGAAAGTGTGAGGCGGGACACGCCCCAACTGAATTTCGACTGCACCGTGTTTGGTTGCCCGCCACTGTGGCAGGTGGACTGGGACGCCCGTAAGTTCTATATTTGAACCGCCGTTTCTTAATGCGGACGCCGCGTCTCGGCGAATCCCTGCATACGAGCCGCGACACCGCTCCAAAGCGACCTAGGATGGACAGCATGAGCCCCACCGCCGCAGCCCCGGCCGGAGCAGCGCCGCCACAGGCTTCACCCTCCCAAACGCTTTCCCGCGGCATCCGCGCCCTTGAGATCCTGGCCGCGGCGCCCGGCCCCATAACCATCGCCGAGCTCGCCGATGCGATGGGGGTGCACCGTTCCGTGGCGTACCGCATCCTGCGCACCCTTGAGGACCACTCGCTCCTGGTCCGTGACGACGGGCGGCCGGGTCCAGCCCGGGCCCGGCCTCGCCGTGTTGGCCCGGAGCGTCTCGCGGAACCTCCAAAGTGCTGCCCTTCCCGAACTCACCCACCTGGCCAACACCCTGGACATGACGGCGTTCGTGGCTTTGTGGGACCACCACGACTGCATCACCCTGGTCACAGTGGAACCGCGGCACTCGGGCGCGACGGTGGCCCAGCATCCCGGCACCCGGCACCCCATCAATGCCGGTGCGCCCGGCATCGCCATCCAGTCTGCCCTCACTGAAGCTGAGTGGGACCGGCTGGAGACAGGCGTTCCCTACCGGCCCGAAGCGGCTGTTGCCAGGCGCGCCGGGTACTCCGCCAGCCATGACGAGGTCATAGCCGGGGTCTCCTCCCTGGCCGCACCCGTCCGTGTGCCGGGCGGCCGCCCTGCAGCACTCGCCGTCGTCTACATCCGGTCCGCCCACGACCCTTCAGTGGTGGGCGCGGCGCTCGCCGAAAGCGCTGCCAGGATTTGAACGGCAGCTGACCTGACTTTGCGCCGGTAGGCTGAGCCTCGTCAGCGGCGGACGCTGCGGCGTTGAAGCACGACGGCGGCCGCGGCTCCGAGGAGTGCCAGCGCGGAGGCCGCGCAGGCGGGAACAAGGAACGCCGCCGCGTAGCCATGGTCCTGTGCCAGCCGGCCGCCCAGGGACGAGCCGATCGCGGTGCCGGCCACAATGCCGCTGGCCAGTGCGGTCATCACCGTGCCCAGCCGCCCCTCCGGGGCCAGCACGCCTCCGACGGCGAAGACGGTTACCATCACCGGGCCCACGGGGACCCCAAGGATGAGCAGCACTGCCACCATCGCACCCAGTGACGACGGCACCAGCAGGAGCACGGCGAGTGCTGCCATCAGTACAGCGGACACCACCCAGCGCCAGGAAAGGCTGAAACGATGCGGCCAGTAGGCAACTGAGAGCGCCGCGGCAGCGGAGCTGAGCCCCATCACGGCATACAGCAGTCCGGCGAGTTCGGAGGTGGCGTAGCTGGCGGAGAATGAACTCAAAGCCGCCTGCGTTGAGCCGAAAAATGTGCCCATGCACACCATCGCAACTACTGGCAGGGCGACGGCGGCAGGCATCCTCACCCTGGAGCGGCGTTCTGCGGCCGGAACCGCGTGGCGTGCCGCCGGCACCGCGCGGTGGGTGCGATGCGCGGCAAAGGCGGGCACCAGCGTGATGGTCATGGCTGCCGCCAGCGCGAGCGGAAGCCAGGGCGCCAGGAGGCTGGCAAGGATTCCCACGAGCGCAGGCCCCAGCACAAAAGTCACTTCGTCCGCCGTGCTCTCGTACGAGAGCGCCGTGTCCAGGTCCCGCCTGTTATCCGGCGCCTTGCCCCGCGACGTCAGGGCCATCCACCGGACGCGGGCCAGCGGGCCTACCTGCGGACAGCTTGCCCCCGAGAGGAACGCGGCGGCCAACACGGCAGCGGGAAAACTTCCGGACGTTCCCATGGCAGAGGCTGCAAGGATCAACGCCACTACGGCTGCGGTATTAAGGACGGCCGCCCACAGCAGCATGGGACGTTGGCCCCGCCTGTCGGCCAGGGCTCCCAGGACCGGAGCGCCGAGGGCGGAGCCAATGCCCACCGCACCTGCCGCAGTGCCGCCCAGGGCATAAGAACCGCTGTTGGAAGTGACCAGGGTCAGGGTGCCTACCGTCAGCATGGCCAAGGGAAGCCGGGCAAAGAGACCCAGGGGAATGAAGCCGCGGCCGGCGAGATGGGGAAGCCTGGCGAAACGGCCGCCGGAAGCAGGCTGCATGGGAGCCTGTGTGGCAGGTTCCGGTGTGGCAGGTTCCGGTGTGGCAGGTTCCGGTGTGGCAGGTTCCTGTGTGGCGGGAAGGACGGCGTGCCCCGAAGCAGCAGGCTGGCCAGATGAAAAGGAAGTGGAGGATTTCAATTCCGGGCTCGTTCAGTCATGCGCATCGTCCCTCCTCCCGATGCGCGAAACCCGGTAACTGTCCAAGTATATCCGCGCTTACCCGCAACCTCAGACCGGGACGTCCAGGGCTTCGGCGATCCGCAGCGTGGATCCGTTCCTGGTCTTTAGTACCTGAAGCTGCGTTCCGATCCGTTGCTTCATTTCCCCCACATGGCTGACAAGCCCCACTACCCTGCCGCCGTCCCGCAGGCCCTCCAAGGCATCCATCACTTGTTCCAGGGATTGCTCGTCAAGGCTGCCGAACCCCTCATCCACAAAGAGCGTCTCGATTTCGACTCCGCCGGCCTCCTGCTGGACTACGTCTGCCAGCCCGAGCGCCAGGGAGAGCGACGCCATAAAGGATTCACCGCCGGACAAGGTGGACGTGTCCCGGCGATGCCCGGTCCATTGATCCACCACTTCCAGGCCCAGCCCGGACTTGGCACCGCGCGCCGCCTTCGCGTCAGTGTGTTGCAGGAGGTACCGGCCGTCGGTCATGGCAACCAGGCGTTCGGATGCGGCCAGAGCCACCTGCTCCAGCCGCGCCGCCAGCACGTAGCTGTTCAGGCTCATCCGGTAGGTGTTGTCTCCCCGGCCGGCCGCTGCGTCCGCCAGGCCGGCAAGCATGCGGGCCAGCTCCGCGGGCCCCCGCGCGGATCCGGCAAGCTCGTCATAGGCCGTACGGATGGAGGCCAGCGACTCGAGGCAGCGCTTGGCCATGCCTGCTGCCAGGTCCGCGTCACGGGCTTCCTTCAGGGCGGCCGCAGCCTCAGCCTGATGGACGGCGAGCTGCTGCTCATCAGGCACTTGACCGGCAGCCGCTTCCTCAAGGGCGAGCACGATGTCCGCTGATGCGAACAGTTCCGCCACCTTCGCCGCTTCATCGTGGGCGGACCGCATCTCGGATTCCAGGGCAGCAGCTTCACTGCCGGCCAGCAGGTGTTCGCGCGCCTCATCGGCGGTGGCGAACCCGGCTTCGGGCAACGCCTGCTCCAGCTGTTCCAAGGCCTCGGCAGCCTGCACCTTGGCAGAGCTCAGCTCAGCCTGGGCATCAACGGCTTTACCCAGCATCGCAGCCGCGTTTTCCAAGGCACGCAACCGGTGGGAAAGGCTGCGGTGGCCGGCCCTCAGTCCTGCCAAAGCCTGGTTGAGCGAGGACGACTGTTCGGCCACGTCCGCAAGGGAGGACACCACCTGGGCAAGCTCGGCCTCGGTGCCGGCACGTGAAGCTTGTGCAGCTGCAATGCCCGCCTCAAGCGTTTCAAGCCGCAACCGGGCTGCCGCGAGCTCCCCGACCGCCTGTTCGGCGTCGGCGGCCGCCCGGCGCGCCTCTTCTGCCGCGCTGGCGGCCTCCTCCTTGGCCATGTCCCCGCCTTGGCCGGCGAGGACGGCTACCAGCTGGTTTGACTCGGCCAGCTTGTGGCCGGCGGCTGAAAACCCGGCGTCAGCGGCTTCATACAGCTGGTGGGCCGCTTCCTCGTCCCGGGCAAGCCCCGGGCCGCCCCCATTCGCTACCGCCGGCAGGGGGTGGTCGGGGCTTCCGCACACCGGGCACTGTTCCCCGTCGACCAGCTGCGCCGCGAGCTCGGCGGCCGCGTTCGCCAGCCGTTGCTCCCTCACGTCAAGCCAGTGCCGTTTGGTCTCCAGCTGGTTCTCCCGGGCCGCGTCGTGTTCCAGTTTCACGGCATCACGGGCCGACACTGCCGCAGCATACCGCCGGACCACGTCCAGCAGCTCCTCGGCAGCCGTTGCTTCCTTTGCACGCAGGGCCGCCGCTCCGGCACGCACCTCCAGCGGACCCAGGCCGCCGATGAGGCGCGACCGTTCACTGAGGAGGCTCTCCACACGGCTGGCGAGCGCGGCACCGGCCCCGGTGAGGTCGTCCTGTTTGGCCAGCAGCTGCTGGTGCTTTGACCGGAGCCTCTTGAGACGGTCCTCATCAGGAAGCCTCGCTTCGACCACGGCCAGCAGGGACCGAATTCGGTTCAACTCGTCCGCTGCACCCGGAACTGCCGCAGGCCCGGCCAGGTCCAGCGCGTCATCTGCCGGGAAGGCCGAGGTCCAACTGGGCCAGTTCGGGGTCTTCACCGGCAGCGAGGCGAAGCAAGGTGAAAGCCGATTCCATCGCGGCAGCTGCGCGCCGGACTTTAACCGCTCCGGCATCGACACTCCGCAATTGTCCGGCGAGTACCTCTGCCTGGCGGTGCCGGCCAAGCTGGAGGGCAACCCCTTCCAGACGTGGCAGGGCTTCCTGCGCGGCGGCCTGCCTCGTGGCGGCTTCCTCCAGCCTGCGGTGCCGGTCCCGGCGTGCAGTCTCCGCTTCGACGCGGTTGGCACGTTCCCGGCTTGCCGCTTCCGCGGTTTTTGCCTCGTGGGCCAGCTCGCGCAGGCGCTCGGCGGCAGCATCCTTCAGCCAGTCGAGCCGTGCAGCAGGGTTCTCCCGGGACGGGCCATCGGCCTCACTAAGCTGCAGGGTTGCCGATTCCGACTCAGCCCGGGCCGCCAAAAGCTCCAGCTGGCCGGCAAGGACAGACACTTCTTCTTTCGCTGCCTGCGCCTGGCGGGACAGCTCCTGTTCAACTGCTTCGAACCGCTGGGTGCCAAAGAGTTTCTGCAAAAGCTCAAGCCGGTCGGTGGCCTTGGACCGCAGGAAGGCTGCAAAATCACCCTGCGGCAGCATCACCACCCGGGTAAATTGCTCACGGTCCATGCCCAGCAGGGCGAGTATTTCCGCGCCTGCCTCGTCATTGCGGGCCGACTTTTCAACCCACGCCCCGTCCACGCGTTCCCGCAGGAGAGTTTTCGCCTGCTGGGTGGTGAACCCGTTCCTTCCCCTGGCGCTGGGCTTTTCCCAGGCAGGCGAACGTGTGACCTCAAAGCGGCGGCCCTGGGCGGAGAACTCACAACTGACGGAGGGCTCCTGGCCCGGCTCGGCGTGGTCGCTGCGCAGGCGTTTGCCGTCCTGGCGTGCTCCTGGCACCGAGCCATACAGGGCGAAGCAGATGGCGTCCAGCACACTCGTTTTTCCTGCCCCGGTAGGGCCATTGAGCAGGAAAAGGCCGTGTGCGCTGAGCCGGTCGAAATCAATCTCCTCGGTGCCGGCAAAGGGACCGAATGCGGAGATGCGGAGGTGGTGAATTCTCATCGCGAGGCCTCCTGGAGGCGGACGTTTTCCAGCGCGCCCGCGAGCGCGGCCTTCTCTGCGTCGTCCGGGATGCGGCCGCGCACGTGCTCCAGGAAACCGCAGCATACGGCAAGGTCATCCGGTGCCTCGGCAAGCCTGCTGCTGTAAGTCGAAGCGGCGGTGGCAGGTCCGCCCTCGGGATCAAACCCGAGCACCAGGGTGTCAGGGAAGCGTGAACGAAGGCGGTCCATGGCCCGGGCAGGACGCTGGGCGTCAGTCAGTGTCACCTGGCAGTATGCGGTTTCAGCCCACGCGTGCTCGGGCGACTCAAGCAGTTCGTCCAGGGGACCCCGCAGCACGGCCAGGGTACGCGGGGCATCCCACAGGACTTCCTCGACACCGGTAACCCCATCGGCATCAATGTTTATCAGCCAGGCGCCCTTGTTGTGGGAGGCCTCGGAGAAGGAGTACGCAAGCGGGGAGCCCGAGTACCGGACTTGGGGCGAAAGGGACTGCCGCCCGTGCAGGTGGCCCAGGGCGGTGTAGCTGAAGCCGTCGAAGAGGTCCAGCGGGACGGCACCCACCCCGCCGATGCTGAGGTCCCGTTCACTGTCCGAGCTGATTCCCCCGCTGGCAAACGTATGGGCGAGAACCACCGAGTGGACTGTTGCCGACTCTGACCGGCGTTTGATGTCCTGCCGGATCAGGTCTGTTGCCGCGCGGGTGACCTCGAAGTGGCTGGCAGCCTGGACGCCCAATTGTTCGGCCACCAGCCGCGGTTCGAGCCAGGGTATTCCGTAGATGGCCACCACGGCTTCACCGGCAGCTGCCCCCTCTTCGGCAGCTGCGGCTGCAGGCAGCAGCAGGGGCTGGTCCAGGCCTTCAAGCCTGGTCCGCAGGTGCACTCCGCCGCGCTCCAGCAGACGCGAGGCGAACCCCAGCCTGATGGCGGAGTCATGGTTGCCGCTGGTGAGCACTACCCGGGCTCCTGCCGAAGTCAGCCTGACCAGGGCGTCGTCCAGCAGGTGGACCACATCCACGCCCGGGAGGGCGCGGTCGTAGACGTCCCCGGCGATCAGCACAATGTCCACGGAGTGCCGGGTGACGGCGTCCACCAGCTGGTCGACAAAGGCCCGCTGCGCATCCAGCATGCCGACGCCGTGGAAGGACCGGCCCAAGTGCCAGTCCGATGTGTGAAGTAACCTCATGTTCCTAAGCTATCGGCTGCCACTGACAGTTCCGGCAACCGCCGCAGTTGCCACCATCAGCCCTGCTTGCCGTCAAAAAACTGCTGCGCTTCCTGGCCACACTGCCCGTGTCCTTCCCGATGGCTGCGTCCTTCCAGGCGGTCAACCGCGGCAGAAGTCCAGGCCGGGCTGTTCCAGCTCCGGAGGGCTGCAGTGCGTGACGGGCCGGGACGGGCTTGCGCATGGTAGCGACCTTCAGATAGGCGTACGGGGTTTTGCCTTCGGGCAACCCGGGTATTATTCCAGCGCCGGCTGTGCGTTCGCTGGACAGCCGGCTTCCGGTGCGGTGCAGGCCGACGCCGGCCCCGTCAGGCAGCCATGGCGCACCACGGTAAATTTACTGCATGAGCATCGAGCCGGACACTTCCACGCCCTCCCTCAAGTCCCGCATCCATGGCTGTCTCCTGGGCGGTGCGCTGGGCGATTCCCTGGGCTATGCAGTGGAGTTTGACTCGATTGACCAGATCCGGAGCCGCTTTGGTGCCTACGGCTTGACGGGCTTCCAAGCCCTCGCGGGAAGCAGCCACTTCTCAGACGACACTCAAATGACGCTCTACACCGTGGACGGCCTGGTGGAGGCGCTGGAATGGGCCAACTCCGGGGTGGGTGCGGATGTTAACGCCTGCCTGTGGCTGGCCTACCTGCGCTGGCTCGCCACACAGGGGGAAGCAGCTCCGGCATCGGCCCCTGTGGCCCATCCCCGCTGGATCGACGAACAGTCCGTACTGCATCAGCGGCGGCACCCCGGCAAGGCCTGTATCTCCGGCCTGGCAACGGGTGAAATGGGCACCTCCATCCGGCCCGTCAACGCTGGGTCCAAGGGTTGTGGGACAGTCATGCGGTCCGCCCCGTTCGGACTCATCCCCCACATCACGCCCGATGCCGTCTACAAGTTGAGTTCCGACGCCGCCTCCCTGACGCACGGCCACCCGTCAGCGCGCCAGAGCGCCGGAACGTTCAGCCTCCACATCCACCGCCTCGTCGCCGGCGACGGGCTGCGGGAAGCTGCGGCAGCAGCAGTTGCCCACGCCACCGGGTTCGAGGGTGTGGCCCCCGAACTGCCTGACCGGCTGGAGGGCGCACTCCGGCTGGCAGGCAAGGGAATCGTGACGCCGGAGGAACTGGTCCAGGCACTCGGCGAGGGCTGGGTGGCTGAGGAAGCATTCGCCGTCGCACTTTACGCCGTCCTGGCCACCCTGCCGGACGACAGCGGGGAGGCAGCGGGCGCAGGCGCCGCAGACCCGGTGCAGCACTTCCGCACAGCAGTAGCCCTGGCCGTCAACCACAGCGGCGACAGCGATTCCACCGGTTCAATTGCCGGGAATATCCTTGGCGCCTTTTACGGCGAGGACTGCCTTCCCGCCGATTGGCTGGAGGCCCTGGAGGCGCCCGAAGTCATCCGCGGCATGGCCGACCAGCTGGTGAAGGTCACAACCGGCGAAGGCTGATGTTGTTGCAGGCCTCGCAGACTTCTTCCGGAATCAGGCCGCGCCGCTGCAGGAACCCGAAGATCACGCAGCCAAGGCAAAATCCGGCGAAGGCCTCAAGCGACGCCGCGGCGATCAGGATCCCCAGCACGGTCCAGGCGGCGGGCGCAGCGCCGGCGGCGAACAGGAGGAACGCCGCGGTGGAAACCACAGCTCCCATGCCCTGGGCAAAGCGTTTGGGCGGCCCGGGAACCAGCTTGACCCGGCCCAGCCGGGGCGTGATGACCTTGACAGACAGCAGTGCCAGCGGCGAGATCCGGGGGCCGAACAGCAGCCGCAGCCAGAACCCGACGGCGATGGCCAGCAGCCCCCATCCCGACCCGGCGGCAGCGGTCCCCAGTGCCAGCAGCACAACAAGGCCGGCCGTCACGCGCGCAGCATACTCGTTGACAGGGTTGGGGAAGGCAAACAGGGAGCGCATGAGCCTAGGCTAGGGGGCGGCCGACGCCGGGCGGAAGCTTTGTTGCGCCCTGTGAACCTGGACGGCCAGGCCTTAGGCGCTGACGGCTGCAGCGGCGAAGCTGCCCACCATCTGCAGGAACTCCCCCTCGGAGAGGACCTCGATGGCCTGGCCGCGCTCGTGGAGCTCCAGTACGCGCCGCGCTTTACCCGTGAGCCTGCCGGAGCGGAGGTCCGAAGCCACAAAGCCGTCCCCCACCACCAGGACTGTGGTGCGCCCGGTGACGCGGCTTTCAGGGCGGGCACCGAGCTCTGCCGAGCGCACCTTCGCTTCCGGCCGGCCCATGGAAAGCTGTCCGGTGAAAACGACCGTCTGGCCGTAAAGCGGATGGCCGGGGTGGGCATCGGGGTTGGGGTCCGGGTTCGCCCCCTCCTCAGGCCAGCCCGACTGGAACGGCCGGACGAGCGCCGCTCCGCTGCCGGCTGCAGCGGAGATCGCGGCCAGGCTCGGCTTCGACAACCCGTCACGGGCCGGGTCGAAGGCCTCCTGGCGCGGCATCACGAGCCCCAGGGAAAGGTAGAGCTCCGCGATGCTGTTGGCTCCGTTGCGCCCGGCGATATCAATGAGGATGCCGGCGCAGGCCCGCGCATCTTCGGCGGCGTCGTGGTGATTAACCAGGGGCACGCCGGCTTCCTCGGCGGCAAACGGCAGCGAGTTGGACACCAGGGAGTAGCACCGCCGGGACAGCATCACGGTGCAGACGTAGTCGTAGCCCGGGCCCGCGAGGCCGGAGACCTCAAGGCCGGACCGGATGACCCCCAGGTCAAAGGCAGCATTGTGGGCGGCGAGGATGTCATCGCCGATGAAGGCGCCGATCTCGGGGAAGAGCTCCCCAAAGCGCGGCATTCCCGCCACGTCCCGGGCTGTGATGCCGTGGATGCGGACGTTGTGGTAATCAAAATGATCGTAACTGGCGGGCGGGCGCATCAGCCACGACGCTTCCTCGACAATCCGTCCGCCCCGGACTTTCGTCAGTCCTACGGCACAGGGCGAGCCCCGGAATCCGTTCGCAGTCTCGAAGTCGATCGCCGTAAAGTCCAAACCCACGGGGCAACCTTACCTCCGGCGGCTGACCTTCCCGGGTCAGCCGTGCCGCCCTGTCAGGGATATCACCAGTCCGACTGTCGGGAGTTTCACGTACGCCAGGGGCGGGAGGTGCGTCAAGTACCCTTGAGGGGTGAACTTTCCTGTGATGAACGACTTCGCTGTGTCCATGCTGGGTGGTGCGGGACCGGTGCAGCCACAGCTGGCATCCTTCCTGCCCGACTGGCTGAACCCCCAGGTCTTCCTGGCCGATCCTGCCCTGGCACCCTGGGTGGTCCTGCTTGTATGCGGCATCGTCTTCGCGGAAACCGGGCTTCTGGTGGGCTTCTTCCTGCCGGGCGACTCCATGCTTTTCACCGCTGGCCTGCTCGTGGCCACTGACACCATCAAGTTCAATGTGTGGCTTTTTGCGCTGCTCATTATTGTCGCGGCCATTATCGGCAACCAGACCGGTTACCTGATTGGTTCAAAGGCCGGCCCGGCCATCTTTAACAAGCCCAATTCCCGCCTCTTCAAGCGCGAAAACGTTGAGAACGCCCACGCCTTCTTCGAAAAGCACGGCGGCAAAGCGCTGATCCTCGCGCGCTTCGTTCCGATCATCAGGACATTCGTTCCCGTCATCGTCGGCGTCGCCCAGATGAACAAAAAGAAGTTCTTCCTCTTCAACGTGATTGGCGCAGTCCTCTGGGGCGGCGGCGTGACGCTCCTGGGTTACCTGCTGGGCGACCGTATCCCCTGGGTCCGCGACAACCTGGACATCATCTTCATCGCCATCGTCCTGGTCTCGGTCCTGCCCATCGGCATCGAGGTCCTCCGCGGCCTGTCCGCAAAGCGCCAGGCGAAGGCCTACGGCACCGACCCGGTGGACGAGTTCATCGAGGAACATGCTCCCGAGAACGAGCACAAGACTCCCCGCCATATCCAGGGCACCCGCTCAGAGTAGGCTGCGGCGGCGCCATCCGATCGAACCTTTAAAAAGCTGTGCTCCCCGTTCCGGCGGGGAGCACAGCTGTTTAAGCAGGAATGCGCTAGCGGTTGTGCAGGGCCTCCACAACGGCCGGCAGGAGCGCCCGGAAGGCCTTGCCGCGGTGGCTGATCGCGTTCTTCTCATCGGCGGACAGCTCCGCGCAGCTGCGGTTCTCCCCGGCCGGCTGCAGCACGGGGTCGTAGCCGAAACCGCCGGCGCCGCGGGGTTCGCGCAGGAGGACGCCCTCCAGCTGCCCGTACTCCACCACCTCGCGCCCCGGGGCCGCGTCCGTACCGGGTACCGCCAGGGCCGCGGCGCAGACGAAGGCCGCGCCCCGGTGGGCGTCCGGCACGTCGGAGAGCTGGTTGAGCAGCAGCTGCAGGTTGGCTTCGTCGTCGCCGTGGCTGCCGGCCCACCGCGCCGAGAAGATCCCCGGCGCCCCGCCCATCACGTCCACGGCAAGGCCGGAATCGTCGGCAATGGCCACGAGGCCCGTCGCTTCAGCGACAGCCCGCGCCTTCAGCAGGGAATTCTCGGCGAACGTCACACCGGTTTCGACGACGTCGGGGGCACCTGCCGCCGCCGCGTCCACCACCTGCGTGTCGACGTCGAGCCCCGGCACCTGCCCGCGCAGCAGTTCCCGCAGCTCGCGGAGCTTGCCTTTGTTATGGGTGGCAAGCACCAGGCGCGGCGCGGCGGGGGCCGCGCTCACAGGCTGTCTGCCAGGGTTTCGCGCTGGATGGCAGCAAGCTGGGTGGTGCCCAGCAGGGCCAGATCTAGCAGCTGGTCGAGTTCGGCCCGGTCAAAGGGCGCACCTTCGGCCGTTCCCTGCACTTCCACGAACTTGCCGGAGCCGGTCACCACCACGTTCATGTCGGTCTCCGCCCGGACATCCTCAACGTAGGGCAGGTCCAGCATCGGAACGCCGTCGATGATGCCGACGGACACTGCTGCGATGGTGTCGATGAGGGGCTGGGCGTTCCTGGCGATCAGCTTGTTGTCGCGGGCGAACCGGATGGCATCCGCGAGCGCGACGTAGGCGCCGGTGATGGCTGCGGTCCGGGTTCCGCCATCCGCCTGCAGGACATCGCAGTCCAGCACGATGGTGTTCTCGCCCAGGGCCTTGGTGTCGATGATGGAGCGCAGGGAGCGGCCGATGAGCCGGGAGATTTCGTGGGTGCGGCCGCCGATTTTTCCCTTGACTGATTCACGGTCGGAACGGGTGTTCGTGGCCCGGGGCAGCATGGCGTACTCGGCCGTGACCCAGCCGCGGCCCTCGCCTTTGAGCCAGCGGGGAACTCCGGCAGTGAGGGACGCGGTGCACAGGACCCGGGTGTTGCCGAACTCGATCAGGGCCGAGCCTTCGGCCTGGTTGGACCATCCGCGGGTGATGCTGATGGGCCGGAGCTGGTCCGGGGCGCGGCCGTCGGCGCGCACGATGGGCACTGCAGTTGCTTCAGAAGTCATGCCTTTAGCTTATCCACTGCCGGCCGCAGCGAGGGTCCGGATGCCGCCGAACCGGCACCGCTCAGATGGTGTAGTGCACTCCGGCGACAGCCACGGCGACATCGCCGCCGAAGACCGGACGGGCTTCCGCCATGACGGTGGTCGGCGAGGTCCATACCGGAATGTGGGTCAGCAGGAGCCGGCGCGCCCCGGCAGCGGCTGCGGCTTCCCCTGCGCGTTTGCCGGTCAGGTGGACATCCTTGATGCCGTCGTCGCGGCCTTCCTCGAAGGCCGCCTCGCAAAGGAACAGGTCGGAGTCCTTGGCCGCCTCCTCCAGCCCGGCGCAGGAGTCTGTGTCACCGGAGTAGGTCAGGGTCCGGGAGACGTTGTTGCCTTCCTTGTCCGGCTCCACCACTTCCACCCGCAGGGCGTACGCCTCCTCCACGGGGTGGTTCACGGCGAAGGGTGTCACGGTGAAGGGGCCGACGGTCACGGCTTCGCGTTCTGCCCAGTTGGTGAAGTCGAACTCCTCGTGCATCCCCGGGTCCAGCTCCAGGCCGTACGCGGTGGCCATCCGGTCTGCCGTGGCGGCCGGTCCCCATACCGGAATCCGGCCGCGGCCCCAGCCGCCCGGCTTCCACCGGACAGCCACGTGCAGGCCGCACAGGTCCATGCAGTGGTCCGGATGCAGGTGGGTGAGGAAGATCGCGTCGATGTCCTCGAGGTCGGTGTACCGCTGGATAGCGCCAAGTGCGCCACTGCCCAGGTCCATCACCACTTTCCAGGTCCGCTCGCCGTCGTTCGCCGTCAGGAGGTAGCACGATGCCGGGGAGCCCGGGCCGGGGAAGGATCCCGTGCAGCCTACGATGGTGAGCTTCACTGGCCGGAACCCCCGGTCACTGAACTGCCCACGAAGTTGGAAATCCGCGGGCGGCTCCTGGCGTTTTGGGCCGCGGCGATCATTTCGGGGGTGATGCGGGCCAGGCTGCCGGTGGGGTACTGGGCGGCCACGTGGTCCACGTGCCGGACCGAGAGTACCTCGGGTCCAAGGAACCTGCGGGCGAGTGCCTCGAACTGGTGGGCATCGCCGGTCGCCACGAAGTGGTGTTCCGGAGGGGTGTCCCCGGTGCGCTGCAGGTTGTAGGTGGCCAAGGCCCGGTAGACGTCCTTGGCGGTTTCCTCGGCACTGGACACCAGGGTCACGTCCGCTCCCATGACGTAGGAAATCACGCCGGTGAGCAGCGGGTAGTGGGTGCAGCCCAGGACTACGGTGTCCACGCCGGCGGACTTGAGCGGGGCCAGGTACTCCTCCGCGACGGCCAGCAGGGCCGGCCCGGTGGTGATTCCGGCTTCCACGTAGCTCACGAACTCGGGGCAGGCCACTGACGTGATGTCCAGGTCCGGGGCGGCGGCGAAGGTGTCCTCGTAGGCGCGGGAACCCACCGTGGCGGAGGTGCCGATCACGCCTACCCGGCCGCTCCGTGTCGCGGCAACGGCGCGGCGCACGGCCGGCTGGATGACCTCGATGACCGGAATGCCGTACTTGGCCGTGTACCGCTCCCGTGCATCACGAAGCACAGCGGCCGACGCCGAGTTGCAGGCTATGGTGAGCAGCTTGACACCGGAGTCCACCAGTTCGTCCATCACGCCCAGGGCGTTGGCCCGGACTTCCGCGATGGGCAGGGGGCCGTACGGTCCGTGCGCCGTGTCCCCCACGTAGAGGATGGACTCGTTGGGGAGCTGGTCGATGATGGAGCGCGCCACCGTCAGTCCGCCTACGCCGGAGTCGAAGACACCGATGGGCCGTGATTCCACGGCTGCGGCCGGGAGGTCGCCGGCTTCAGACACCGTTGCGGCTTCAACGTGCGGGTCCATGCTCGAGGCTGTTGTCATGATTATTCGAGGATAGGTCTTCCCTGCAGGCTCAGGCAGCATCTTGTGGCCTGTGACTCATGTCTAATGTGTCACAGGCCAGGGACGGGAACTCCCGGCCGGTCAACGGCCGGTGTCCAGCGACTGCAGCATGGCCTGGACCAGCGACTCCTGCAGCCAGGTGGCGAAGTTGTAGACCAGGGCCAGGTAACTTTCAACGTCCTCGGCCTGGGACCAGTCCTGCATGAGGTGGACGTGCTCGGCGTCCTCCTCGTCCTGGATGTCCAGCCGCTCGGCCAGCACCAGCCGGACGTCGTTCAGGGCCATCGACCAGTGCCGTGCACCGTCAGCCGTCAGCACGATCTCGTCTTTGTCCAGGTCAAGTGCCGCCGCCCGGAGGGCACCGATCTTTGTTTCCCGCAGCGAGCGCTCCGTGAGTTGGCGGAACTCGAGGGAAGCGCCGTCGTCGTTCTTCATCACGTTGGGCAGGAGCCGCTTCACCGCCCGGTCCGTGGGCACGGCCACCTCCATGTCGAGGCCGATCAGGGCCGCCAGCGGGTCCTGGCCCTGACGCTCCTCCGGCTGGAGCATGGAGATGACGTCGTCGATGAGGCTGCGCAGCAGTTGCCGTTCGGCCGGTTCCAGATAGCCGGTGATGCCCTTTAGTCCATACTTGAACGCCTTAGCCACGTTTCCCCTTACCCTGGCCCGGCCCGCCGGACTTGCCTGCATTGCCGCCTGACCCGCCGCTGGCCTTCTCCACCGTGGCCCACAGCCCGAAGCCGTGCATCGCCACTGCATGGCGCTCCACCTGCTCCTTGCTGCCGGAGGCAACAATGGAGCGGCCCTTTTTATGGACCTCCATCATGAGCTTGTTCGCCTTGCTTTCCGGGTAGCCGAAGTAGCTTTGGAACACGTAGCTGACATAGCTCATCAAATTCACGGGGTCATTCCAGATCACCAGGTTCCAGGGGATGTCCGGCGCGGCAAGGAAGTCTGTTGACTCCGCTGTGCCGGTCCGGGTGCCCTCCTGCGTATCAGGGCCGAGCGCAACGCTTAAGGTCATCTGTCCATTCTATGGGGAGGATGGGCCCACGCCGGCGAGGGGCCCACGGCGAAGCGAAGCGAGACGTGGGAGCCGGTGGAGGGGCCCACGCCGGCGAGGGGCCCGCGGCGAAGCGAAGCGAGACGTGGGAGCCGGTGGATGGGCCCACGCCGGCGAGGGGCCCGCGGCGAAGCGAAGCGAGACGTGGGAGCCGGTGGATGGGCCCACGCCGGCGAGGGGCCCGCGGCGAAGCGAAGCGAGACGTGGGAGCCGGTGGGGACTAGAGTGACTTTCGTGAGCACCTCTGCCGGCTGGGACCATCCCCGCACGTCCTTTTACACTGACCACTACGAGCTGACCATGCTGCAGGCGTCGCTGCATTCGGGCGCTGCGCACCGCAGGTCCGTCTTCGAAGCCTTCGCCCGGCGGCTCCCGGACGGCCGGCGCTACGGCATTGTGGCAGGTACAGGCCGCCTCCTTGAAGGCATCTCGAATTTCCGCTTCGGGGAGGCCGAACTGGACTTCCTGGCCCGCACCAAGGTGGTCAACGAGGAGACGCTGGAGTACCTGGCGTCTTATCGGTTCTCCGGTGACATCTGGGGCTATCCGGAAGGGGAAGCGTACTTTCCCAACTCCCCCATCCTGATCGTCGAGGCTACTTTCGCCGAAGCGTGCATGCTGGAGACATACCTGCTGTCCGTGCTCAACCATGACAGCGCCATCGCCTCCGCCGCGTCCCGGATGATCAGTGCCGCCGGCGGCCGCCCCTGCATCGAGATGGGCTCCCGCCGCACCCATGAGGAAGCCGCTGCCGCCTCCGCCCGGGCAGCCATCATTGCCGGCTTTGACAGCACGTCCAACCTGGAGGCGGGCATCCGCTACGGGATCAAGACGGTGGGCACCGCCGCGCACTCCTTTACCCTCCTGCACGACACCGAGCGGGACGCCTTCGAGGCCCAGATCGCGTCCCTCGGCGATGGCACGTCCCTGCTGGTGGATACGTACGACGTCGAAGCGGCCGTTCGCACGGCTGTGGACCTGGCGGGTCCACGGCTTGGGGCGGTACGGCTGGATTCCGGCGACCTGGTGGCGCAGGCCCAGTGGGTCCGCCGGCTCCTGGACAGCCTGGGCAACGAAAACACCAAGATCGTGGTCACCTCGGACCTGGACGAGTTCGCCATTGCCGCCCTTCAGTCGGCCCCGGTGGATTCCTACGGCGTGGGCACTTCACTGGTCACCGGGTCCGGCGCCCCGACCGCCAGTATGGTCTACAAACTGGTGAGCCGGACGGACGACGACGGGAACTTCGTCTCTGTAGCCAAAGCGGCCAAGAACAAGGCGAGTGTGGGCGGGCGCAAGTACGCGCTGCGGAAACTAGACGAGCGCGGCATTGCTACTGCCGAGGTGGTGGGTGTGGGCCGGCGGCCCGAGGACGACGGCAATGACCGCCCGCTGCTGCAGCAGTTCATGAAAAACGGCGAACTGATTCCGGGCTGGACGGGCCACGAAGGCGTGCTCCGCGCGCGCCGGCGCCATGCTGAGTCAATGGCTGAACTTCCGGCCGTGGTGAACCGCCTCCAGCGCGGTGAAGCAGCCATCCCCACCATTTACGAGGAGAACTGATGTCCCGTGCCCTGATCATCGTTGATGTCCAGAACGATTTTTGCGAGGGCGGCTCGCTCGCCGTGGCCGGCGGCGCAGCGGTGGCCGGCGCAATCAGCGAATACGTGGATGCCCACCACAGCGAGTTCGACCACGTGGTGGCCACGCAGGACTGGCATATCAATCCCGGGGATCACTTTTCCGAAACCCCGGACTTCATCGACAGCTGGCCGCCGCACTGTGTGGCGGGAACCCGCGGTGCAGAGCTCCACCCGGACCTGGATACCGAGTACATCGATGCCTATTTCCAGAAGGGGCAATTCGCTGCGGCCTACTCCGGCTTCGAGGGACTGCAGGCGCCGGAGGACGCCGTCCCCACCGGGGAACGGCAACCAGGCGCGCTGCCCGGCGCCGGCGACGCTGACAGGTATGCTGCCGCTGATGACGCCATCGGCCTGGACGACTGGCTGCAGAGCAACGACGTCGAGGACGTGGTGGTGGTGGGGATCGCCACCGACTACTGCGTCAAGGCAACGTCCCTGGACGCAGTGCAGGCCGGCTACTCCGTGACGGTCATCCGCTCCCTGACGGCAGGGATTGCGGAGGACCTGGAGGAAGCAATCACCGAGATGGAGCTTGGCGGCGTCGACGTCGCCTGAGCGCTATTTGCGGCCGACGAACCAGTCCTGAAGCTTCCGCAGGCGGGACTGGAGCTGCTCCTCGTTGGCCTGGGCCACCGGAGGACCGCCGCAAACAGTCCGCAGCTTGGTGTGGACCACGCCGTGCGGCGTCCCGGTCCGGGCCGACCAGGCAGCCACGTTCTTGGCCAGTTCGTTCCGCAAGTCCATCAGCAGCCGGTGGTCCGGGACAGCCGGAGCCGCGGCTTCTGCCGCCACCGGGGCACGCCGGTTCTTCCGGTTGAGCTGCTCATGCTGGCGTTGGCGAAGCAAGGTGCCCACCTGTTCCGCGTCCAGCAGCCCGGGGATGCCCAGGAAGTCCATTTCGTCGTCGGAGCCTACTTCGCCGCCGGTGCCGAACTCGCCGCCATCGAACAAGACACGGTCAAAGGACGCCTGCGAGTCCAGGGCTTCGAACTTGCCCTTTGTGAGGCTGTCGGAGGCCTTGTCCTCGCGGTTGGCTTCCGCCATCAGCGAGTCCTCGGGGTTGAACAGGCCGTCCCCGTCCTCCTTCTCGGGGCGGTCCAGGGCGTGGTCCCGTTCGGCTTCCATGGAGTTGGCAAGAGCCATCAGCTGCGGCACGGACGGCAGGAAGACGGACGCCGTCTCCCCCCGCTTGCGGGCACGCACAAAGCGGCCCACAGCCTGGGCGAAAAACAACGGAGTGGAAGTTGACGTTGCGTACACGCCCACTGACAACCGGGGAACGTCAACGCCTTCGGACACCATCCGGACCGCAACCATCCACCGCTTCTCACTGGCAGTGAATTCCTCGATTTTGCTCGACGCTTTGGCGTCGTCCGAAAGAATGACTGTGGGCGACTCCCCGGTGATCCGCTTCAGCTGCCCCGCGTATGCCCTGGCGTCCTCGTGGTCGGTGGCGATGACCAGCCCGCCGGCGTCCGGAACCGTACGGCGCACCTCGCTGAGGCGTTTGTCCGCCCCTGCCAGGACAGCCGGAATCCATTCGCCGGCCGGGTTCAGGGCAGTGCGCCACGCGTGCGACGTGATGTCCTTGGTCACCGCGGCCTCACCGAGGGATGCCGCCATCTCCTCGCCGGCGCTGGTCCGCCAGCGCATCTGCCCCGAATACGCCATAAACATCACCGGCCGGACCACGTGGTCGCGCAGCGCGTTGCCGTAGCCATAGGTGTAGTCCGCCTTGGACCGGCGGATCCCGTCCCGGTCCTCCGCGTACTCCACAAACGGAATGGGAGAGGTGTCCGAGCGGAACGGGGTACCGGTCAGGGACAGCCGGCGCGCCGCAGGGTCAAATGCCTCGCGCAGGCCGTCGCCCCAGGACAGCGCCTCGCCGCCGTGGTGGATCTCGTCCAGGATCACCAGGGTGCGTGCGGCCTCGGTTTTGGCCCGGTGCAGCATGGGTTTGCTGGCGACCTGGGCGTACGTGACGGCGACTCCAATGAAGCCGCGGCCGTGCTGGCCGTCGGCGTTCTTGAAGTTGGGGTCGATGGCGATGCCCACCTTGGCAGCCGCATCCGCCCACTGCCGCTTGAGGTGGTCCGTGGGCGCGACGATGGTCACGCGGTTGACTGCGCCGGACTCGATGAGCGTGGACGCGACCCGAAGCGCGAAGGTAGTTTTACCGGCACCGGGTGTGGCCACGGCAAGGAAGTCCCGGGGACTTGTCCTCAGGTAGAGGTCCAGGGCTTCCTGCTGCCAGGCACGGAGTTTCGGGGCGGTTCCCCAGGCTGCACGTTCCGGATAAGCCGGAGGCAGGGTGGGGCCGCCAAAAAGCGTCTCCGTCACTACTTGTTGTTGCCTGAGTCCCCTCCGGGACCCTTGCCGCCGTCGTTGCCCGGGCGGAGGCCGTCATAGACCTCTTTGCACATCGGGCATACCGGGAACTTCTGCGGATCCCGGCCGGGCGTCCAGACTTTGCCGCACAAGGCGATGACGGGGTCACCGGTCAGCGCGGACTCCATGATCTTTTCCTTGCGCACATAGTGCGAAAAGCGCTCCCGGTCTCCGGGCTCCACCTCTTGGCGAAGTTCCTCGCGCTCAATGGTGGCCGTGGACGTTCCAGCCCCGGAAAGCTCGCGCATCGGGTCGTTTTCGAGAGGGTCCGTCATGCTAGTCATGCCAACCATCTTAGCCTTTCCGGCGGTGGGGCGTTCGACGGCGGCGCGTCCCCCTGCGGGAGGAAACAGCCGGCCGCTGCCTGCCGCCGTCGTACTTTTCCCTGCTGGTCCGGCCTGCCGGCCGTGCTGTCAGATGCCCTGCCAGGCGGGCTTGTTGTCATAGGTGTGGCGGTAAAAATCGGCCAGTTTGAGCGCCGAGGCGGCAGCCTCGTCCAGCAGGACGGTGGCATGGGGATGGAACTGCAGCACGGACGCGGGGCAGATGGCGGACACCGGCCCTTCGACAAACTCGCGGACGGCCTGCGCCTTTTGTGCGCCGGTTGCCACCAGGATCACATGCCGGGCATCCATGATGGTCCCCAGGCCCTGGGTCAGGACGTGGTGCGGGACCTCCGCCAGGCCGCTGAAAAACCGGGCGTTGTCCCGGCGTGTCTGCTCGATGAGGCTTTTGATCCTGGTGCGGGAGGCGAAGGAGGACCCTGGCTCGTTGAAGCCGATGTGGCCGTCCGTCCCCACGCCGAGGAGTTGCAGGTCGACGCCGCCCGCCGCGGCGATGGCCTCCTCGTAGGCGCGGCAGGCCTCCGGGATGTCCGTGGCCGTCCCGTCCGGGCCGTGGACATTTTCCGGGGCGATGTTGACGCGGTCGGTGAACTCCCGCCGGATGACCTCGCGGTACGACTCGGGGTGCCCGGCCGGCAGGCCCACGTACTCGTCCAGGGCAAAACCTGAGGCACGGCTGAAGTCCAGTCCGTCCCGCCCGTGCCGGGCAGCGAGTTCATCGTAGATCGGCAGCGGCGACGAGCCGGTGGCAAGTCCCAGGACCGCGTCCGGCTTGCGCCGGAGAAGCTCCTCGAAGGCATCAGCGGCAAGCTTCCCGATCTGCTTGCTGCCGCTGAGGATGACTACTTCCATGCTGTTCCCTCCGGGGCCGTGTCAGCTGTTCGCCCGGTTGGCGGTTGGCTGCTCCGTGTCCACTGCTCAACGGTTCACTGTGACCTGGGCCAGGAGCTCAGGACCGCGGGCGTCCAGCCATTTTCCGCCCAGCCTGACACCGATCACAAACAAGCCCACTCCCAGCACAAGTCCAACGGCGAGGTTCAGCCAGCCGAACAGGCTGTTGCCGGTGACCAGCTGGGCGACCAGGAGGGCGGCCTCCGGCAGCACCAGGACCATCAGGACTCCCAGCCCGGCGAACTGGACAGCAAGGGTCTGGCCCACGTTTCCCGGGGGTTTCTTGAAGGGGCTGTCGCCGGGCAGGGGAACCGCCACGGTGTACCGGGCCGAGACCACCGAGGACAATCCCAGTCCCGTAAAGAGGATCCCCAGGCTGAGCCCCAGCTGGCCGGGCAGCGGGTCCCAGTCGCCGGTGAAGGCGGAGTAGCTGGCGGCGAACACCAGGACCACCGGCAGCGCGAAGGCAAGGCACGCCAGGGCACGGCCCAGCCTGTCGTCCACGCCCCGGACACCGCTGGCCAGGTGCAGCGCGAAGGCAGTGCTGTCGTAGGAAACATCGGCGGAGATGGACCAGGCCAGGATAAACGCCGACAGCGGCGCCAGGAGCGCCAGGGTGCTGAAATCGCCGGTTTGGCTGCCCTGGAAAACCAGCACCACCGGCAGGAGCGGGATCACAATGAGGGAGCCGGAGTAGCGGGGGTCACGGATCCAGTACGTCAGGGCCCTTGCCATCACGGCGCCCGCAGGAACAGCGGGCAGGAGCCCGAGCAGCCCCAGCTTGCCGCCCTTGCGCTTGCCGCTGCCAGAGTAGGGCGGCGTGACCAGGGCACGTTCCAGCAGCAGCTTCCAGAACCAGGCGAGGCCCGTAAGGACCGCAAGGGAAATAAGCAGCTTCAAGGCCGCCGCGCCGGGCCGGCCGGCCTCGATGTCTCCCGCCAGGGCCCAAGGGGCGCCAAGCGGAGTCCACGACAACGTCCGGGCGAAGTCCGGAAGGAATCCAGTGGACGCGGTGATTCCGCGCCCTACTCCCCGCCACAATGGGGCCCAGGAGGACAAGGGGAACCATAAACGCGACGGCGCTCACGTCCTTGAAGCGGCGGGACGACGCGAGGCTGGCCGTTGCCGTGGTCACCACCTTGGACAGCACGATGCAGGTCAGGACGCCCACCGCCGCGCCTACCAGGGCTGCGAGCGCGGGCAGTACGCCGCGGGACCACGTCACCACCGTGGACAGTGCCACAAGGGCTGTTGCCAGGCCCGGAATGCCGATCAGTCCGCCCAGCGCGAGCCCGGCCAGCAACTGCTTCATCGGGACGGCGAACGTGGTGAAGCGGGCGGGATCCAGCGTCATGTCTGTTGCCGAAGCCACCACCGGAATGATGCCCCAGCCCAGGACGGCCGCCGAACCGCCAAGCACCACGGCGGTGTACACCAACTCGTGGTCCGCCTGGCGAAGCAGGACCAGCACCACCACCAGCGTGGCCACGATGCTCAGGGCATAAAGCCCTGCGAAGGCCATGCCCACCAGCTGCCAGGGGCTGCGGCGAAGTCCGTTGCGCAGCAGCGTGAGTTTGAGCCCTAAAAGGTGCGCAACCATTCCAGCCCTTCCGTACGGCTGCGGCCGCCCACCAGCTGGACGAACCGGTCTTCCAGGGAGACTCCCCCGCGCACCTCGTCCACCGTTCCGGTGGCCAGCAGCCTTCCGCCGGCCACCACTGCAACGTGGTCGCACATGCGCTGCACCAGGTCCATCACGTGGCTGGAGACGATCACCGTGCCGCCGGACGCCACATAGCTGTCAAGGATGGAGCGGATGTTGGAGGCAGACACAGGGTCAACGGCTTCGAAAGGCTCGTCCAGCACCAGCAGCCTGGGCGCGTGAATCAGGGCGGACGCCAGGGCGATCTTTTTGGTCATGCCCGCCGAGTAGTCAACCACCAGTGTGCCGGCGTCCTGCGCCAGGTCCAGGGCCGCCAGCAGCTCACCTACGCGGCTGGCCACCACGTCCTTGTCCATCCCGCGCAGCAGTCCGGCGTAGGTGATGAGCTGTTCGCCGGTCAACCGGTCAAACAGCCGTACCCCGTCCGGCAGGATGCCCATCAGCCGTTTTGCCTCCAGCGGGCGTGCCCAGACATCCACGCCGTGGACACCAGCAGTGCCGAAGTCTGGGCGCAGCAGCCCGGTGGCCATCGACAACGTGGTGGTTTTGCCGGCGCCGTTGGGGCCCACGATTCCGAAGAAGGAACCCGCGGGGACGTCCAGGCTGATGCCGTCCACCGCGATCTTTTGCCCGAAGCGTTTGGCGAGTCCCCGGATGGACAGTGCGGCGACGGGACCGGCCGGCCGTGCCGGGTCTGGTTGCTGAGCAGTCATGAAGCCAGACTAGTCCTCGGGGTGCGGCAGCGGGGTCCTCCTGGAGGAGTAGTAAAAAAGGCGTAGAACCACCCGCAGCGGGCCGCGCGTTGCTAGCGCACTTTGCGGATCCGGATGGGTCCTTTGGCGGTGGAGGGATCAACCACCGAACCGCCTTGGGTGATCTCCACCTCGCCGGCATCAACCAGCCGCCGGGCAGCTTTGCGGGCAGGCTCCATGAGGTCGCGCCAATTTTCGTCGCCCACGGCACGGGCAGCATCCGACGGGCAGATGGTGGACGTTGCAGCCCTGGCGGCCAGAAGTTCCAGGATGGCCGCTTCCAGTTGCAGGTCGACTCCGTGGCCTGCGGTTTGACCCTTGTCGTGCTGCGCGGTTGCCATCACAGCGGCATTCAGAAGGTGCGCCGCGGGACGGCGCGCTCGTACTGCGGTGCCCACTTAATGTCATGGCCCAGTTCGAAGGCCGCGCGCAGCCACCAGTGCGGGTCCCGAAGAGCAGCCCGGGCAATAAAGACGCCGTCGGCCTGTCCGGTCGCGATGGCATGTTCGGCCTGGCCGGCAGAGGTCAGGAGGCCGACGGTTCCGGTGGGCACTCCCGCTTCCCTGCGGATGGCCGCGGAGAACCCCGTCTGGTACCCGGGACCGGCCTTGATCTGTTGATGGGCCACCGCTCCGCCGCTGGAAACGTCAACGAGGTCCACGCCGTGCTCCGCCGCCTCCTGTGCCAGCCGTACGGAAGCCGCAAGGTCCACCCCGCCATCGGCCCAGTCACTGGCCGAGATCCTCAGCAGCAGGGGCATGGAGTCAGGAATCACAGCCCGCACCGCATCAACCACTGAAAGCATCAGACGGTTCCGCCCTGCTTCATCCCCGCCCCAGGTGTCGGTCCGCGTGTTGATCAGCGGGCTCTGGAACTGGTGCAGCAGGTAACCGTGCGCCGCGTGGATTTCCACAGTGTCGAAGCCGGCCTCAACGGCGCGGACGGCGGCGGCCGCGAAGTCGCTGATCACTCCCGTGATCTGTTCCCCGCTCATCACGGCGGGCTCGGCATAGCCGTCGAAGGGTGACGCTGAAGGCCCTGCTGTGGTCCACCCGCCGTCGGACTCCGGAACACTGCCGTGCTTCCCGGAAAAGGGCCAGTACGTGGAGGCCTTCCGGCCGGCATGGGCCAGCTGGACGCCAATTTTTGCGTCCGCCGCACCGTGACGGTGCACAAAGGATGTGATCCGCTGCCAGGCTTCGGCCTGGGCATCGTTGTAGAGGCCGGCGTCGCGGGGGCTGATCATGCCCTCGTGGTTGACGGCGGCAGCCTCCGTGAGGATCAGCGCCGCGCCGCCGGCGGCGAAGGAGCCCAGGTGCATCAGGTGCCAGTCGTGCGGAACTCCGGGCGCGGCGTCGGCATCGCAGCTGTACTGGCACATCGGCGATACCCAGCCGCGGTGCTGCAATTCAAGCGACCGAAGCTTCAGCGGCTCGAACAGGGCGGACATTAGAAAAGAACCCGTGCGAGTGCCTGGCGCGCCTTGGCCACGCGCTCATCGGCTGCGCCCACCACGTCGAACAGCTCAAGCAGGCGGACGCGGGCAGTCTCGCGCTCCGGTCCGAAGTTCCTGCCAATGAAGCTGACCAGGCGGTTCAGCGCGTCCTCCACGTGCCCGCCCGCCACATCCAGGTCAGCGACGGCAAGCTGTGCCTGCAGGTTGTCCGGCTCATTGGCTGCCTGGGCGCGGAGCGCTTCGCTGTCCTGGGCTGAGAGCGGCTGGAGGCGCTCCATCAGCTCCACCTGGGCCAGCCCGGCCTTCGCCTCGTGGTCGGCAGGCATCTCGTTCAGTGCCTGCCGGTAGGCGTCTGCAGCCGCGGCGTAGTCGCCGGCTTCGATGGCGTCGAAGGCGGCCTGGTGAAGCGGCGGCAGCGGGGCGGGCTCGCCTTCCTGCGCGGCGCCGCCGCCGAGGCTGCCGGTCACGCCATTTGCCGCAGCCACCTTCAGCAGTTCATCCAAAAGGCCGCGGACCTGCTGTTCGTCGGCACCGCCCTGGAAAAGCGGCACCGGCTGGCCCTTGAGCACTGCTACGGCGGTAGGCACGGCCTGCACTTGGAACGCCTGGGCAAGCTGAGGGAAAGCTTCGATGTCGGCGGCTCCGAGGACCAGCCTGCCGCCATAGCTGTCCACCACGCGTTCCAGGACATCCAGCATGGTTGCGGATTCGGGCGAGTAGGAGGCCCACAGGGCGAAAACCACCGGCACCTGCGCGGACAACTCCACCAGTTGCTGGAAGTTGCCCTCGGTCACGTTCACTACCAGCTCGGGAGTACCGGGAGCGGCCCCGGGTTGCGCTCCCCCGGGCGCTTCCGGACCCGACGGCGGCGCGGAGGGGGCCGGGGCGGCGGGGCGCTGCTTCAGCGAGGAAAGGTCGACGGCGCCGCGCAGGTTAAGCAGGTTGGCAGCGGCAGGAGGGACTGGGCGGGAAGCTGGCGAACTCATGCTTTCCACTCTAGCCACTCCGGCCGCTGCCGGGGGTAATGCAGGTACGGCGTCTACTTGAAGCTGGCCCCCACCAGGCCGCGGGTGGCAGCCACAAGCTTCATGGGATCGGTGGAGCCTGCCGGCGGAACGTACACGGCCATGGACTCGGCGAAGCTCAGGACCATGCCGGTGGTGGTTTCCTTGCCGCCGGCGAGCGCCGCGGCATCGTCACCGATGCTGAGCTTGTCACCGGCGGCCTTCGGCGTCCCCTCGAAGCCGAAGTTGATCCGGCCCAGTACCAGGGCGCCGCCGTCGGCGGTGCGGAACACAATGGTGCTCTCGGGAACAACCTTGTGGGTGAAGGAGAAATTGCCGTTCTCTCCCGCCTTGACCACCTCTGCCTGGTAGGACAGGGTGTCCGCGATGTACGGCGAGGACTTACCCTCCACCAGCTTGTCCTTGAAAGGGGAATCGGCGCTGGTGAGGCGGTCGGCCAGGCCGGACATGGCCTCTTCGCCGCTGTACAGCAGCCCGGTCTTGTCAGTCGCTGCCAGCGTCTCGGTGCCGTCACGGTTGATGGTGGGGAAGGTGGTGCCGGGCTGGAGCGGGTTGGTTTCCACGAGCTTGTAGTTCTCGCGCGGAGATGACTGTACGAGCGTCAGCAGCTGCGGAACCACGTTGCCGTCGCCCTGGGTCACGGCAAGGACGGACCGGGGCCAGTCACGGTTACTGGTGACCACCGTGGTGAGGAGCTTGGTGGAACGCACGGGCATCCGTGCTTCGTAGGATCCCACCCGGGATCGGATCTTGTAGTTCTGGGTCCGGACTTCAAGCTCAGTGCCGCCAACGCGGCCGGCAAGCTTTTTCGCATCCTTTGCTGCGTCGCCTGCGTCCGCTGCGCTGGAGACCTGCTCCAGGATGCGGCGGAACTGGGCGTCGAGCAGCACCGGCGAGCCTGACTGATCCTGCGGGGCCGCCGAAGAATCCGGGGAAGGCGCGGGTGAGGTGGCACTTGCGGCCACACCGGTTCCGGCCACAACAGCAGCGGCAACCACACCGGCGGCGGCCATGGTCACCCGCGAGGACGAACGTGCCTCTGTCCTGGCACGGGCACGCTGGGCAAAACCGCTGCCCTTGCCGTTGCCGTCACCTTCGCCGTTGCGCTTGCGCAGGGAGAGCAACGCCAGGGCGATCCCGCCGAGGATCAGGAGCGAGCCAAGCACCATCAGCGGAATGGCCCAGGGGGTGGAAGTATCGTTCGGGAACGTCATGGAAACGGAGGCAGGAGCAGGCTGGGTCCCGTCAGAGGCCAGCAGGAGGGTCCAGTCGCCGTCGGCCGGCGGTGTCCAGGAGTACTCCAGCTCACCGCTTGCGTTCTCGGTGGAAACCCAGAGGTCCGAGCCTGCGGGGTTGGGCGCGGTGGGTTCGCCGTCTGCGTGTTCCACCTGGAGCGACTTCCCGTCCTCGGAAACCCCCGTGACGGTGTTGTGCGCCGTCTTGCCCACCCAGGCGTCGACATCATCGGGACGCCCCGATGCCAGCAGGAAGTTGCCATCACCCTCGATATTGATCTTGACGGTGCCGCCATGAAGGGTGCGCAGGTTCTGGTCAATGACCGTCAGCGGCGCCGCCCCGGCATCAGCCGGCGCAGAGGCCGTGAAAGTCTCGGACGGGGCCCAGATGGTTCTCTGGCCGATGCCGGCCAGCAGTGTCAGGAGGCCGAGCAGCACGAGTGCGACTGCAGTCTTTAAACGCAAGGGAACACCTATCATCAGCGGGGGTTTACCCTCAATAGTAACGGTTTCGTTACCACGGCCCTTGTTTCCGGTGCCGGAAAGGCATCTTCCGTTGCCTGCGTGACGGGCACTTCACGGGTGTTGACAAGGCTGCTGATAGTGTTTGCGATGATCATCACACCCGCCCGCGCCAGCGGCGCCACGCACTGAACAGGCCCCACATCCCAGTGACTGACAAGACGGACGAGTCCTCCGCGGCACACGAGAAACCAACGGGTGCTGAGCCTTCGGCAGGCGCTCCCCAGGTCCCTCCGCCGGTCCGCCGGAGAGGGGCGGCCACCGCGGCCCTCGGACTGGTGGTGCACCGCCTTCGCCAACCGCTGCCCGGGGCCCAGCCGAGGCTCCGCTTCGAAATGCCGCCGGAATACTCCCACCAGGAGAAACAGGTTGGCGAAGAGTCAGGCGAGGTCGAACCCCAGTTCGGTGATCCAGGCCCGCGCATGTCGCCCCAGCACCCCCTGTACATGGGTTTTATGGGCACCGTGGGCGTGGGCCTGGCCCTGCTTGTCTACTGGATCGGATCCAACACCACGCAACTGCTGCTGTGGATTGTGGCCGCGCTGTTCATCGCACTCGGCCTGGAACCTGTGGTCAGCTGGCTGGAGAGCCGCAAGATCCCCCGCCCGGCCGGAATCCTGGTGTCCGTTACAGTGCTGGTAAGCGCCGTCGTCGGATTTTTTGCCACCCTGATCCCCACGATCGTGGAACAGGTGACGCAGGTTGTCCAGCAGGCACCGGTCTGGGTTCGGGACTTTATTGATTCAGACTTCTTCCGCAGCCTCGATGACCAGTTCGGCGTCCGGGAGCGGATTACCGAGGAACTGGACAAGTTCGTCAACGACCCCGCGGCAGTGGGCGGAATCTTCGGCGGCGTGGTGAGCTTCGGGTCAACCGTGGCCAACGGCCTGTTCGGCACCTTGATTGTGCTGGTGCTGAGCCTGTACTTCCTGGCCGCCCTGCCCGCAATGAAAAAGTGGGGGTACCGGCTTGCACCCCGTTCCCGCCGGGCCCGGGTTGAGGCTTTGTCCGAGGAGATCACCCGATCGGTGGGCAACTACGTGATCGGCCAGGCTTGCGTAGCCCTGCTTAATGCCACCTTTGCCTTCATCGTGATGTCCATCGTGGGGGTTCCCTTCGCCCTTTTGCTGGCGTTCGTGGTGGCCCTCCTTGCCTTTATCCCCCTGGTGGGCGGGCTGATTGCCGGTGTGCTGGTGGTCCTCATCGCGCTCACCGAAGACTGGCAGACCGCCATTGTCTACGCCATTTGCTACTTTGCCTACCTGCAGTTCGAGGCCTACTTCATCTCGCCGCGCATCATGCAGAAGGCAGTCGCGGTGCCGGGCGCGGTGGCCGTCATTTCCGTTATCGCCGGCGGCAGTTTGCTCGGCGTCCTCGGCGCCCTGATCGCCATTCCGACGGCGGCCGCCGTCCTGCTGCTGGTCCGCGAAATCTACATCGTGCGGCAGGACCAGCACTGACGTTTGGGGCGCGGCCGCCGGCCGCCCAGGTCAATACCCCTAAGCCGGGGCGTCGGCTGCCGGCCCGTCCCACACCTGCGGCAGGCTGGCGCCGGAACCTGCTTCGGTGACCTCATCCACGATCTCGTTCAGCACCCGCCCGGCGTACTTCTCCCCCACCCACAGATGCTTTGCGCCTTTGACCCCTACAACGCGGGCCTGGGGCACCAGGCTGAAGCGCCCGGCGGCGGCGTCCGGCTGCAGATAATCATCGTGCTCAGGCACCAGCACCTTGAGCGGTTTGCCGGACTGCGCCCACTCGAGCAGGTGCGCATCCTTGGCCCGGTGCAGCGGCGGGGACAGCAGAACCGCTCCCTCAATCAGCGAGGCGACCGGCTCCGTGGCCCCGTACATCAGGGCAAGTTCGGTGCCGAAGGACCAGCCCACAAGCCACCGGTTGGGCAGGCCGCGTTCGACGGCGAAGCGGACAGCTGCTTCCACGTCATGCCGCTCTCCCACACCTTCCTCGAAAGCACCTGTGCTGGTACCCCGCGGGGACTCGGTGCCGCGCGTGTTGAACCGCAGCACCGCGATGCCGGCCAGTGCAGGCAGCCGGTAGGAGGCCTTGCGGTAGACGTGGGAATCCATGAACCCGCCATGGGTAGGCAGCGGGTGCAGGGTAATCAGCGTGGCTTTGACCGGCCCGGACTCCGGCAGCGCCAGCTCCCCCACCAGGGTATGCCCGTCCTCCGTTTGCAGCTCCACGTTTTCGCGCCGCGCAGGCAGGACAGTGGAGGCACGGATGGGCGTGGGGCCGGTGGACTGGCTGAATTCGTACGACGCCGGATCAAAAGTCATGCCTGCCAGCTTAGCGACAGCTGCACCCCGCCCCTTACCGGTAGCGGTAACTACGGGTCATCCAGCAGTTGGTGTGCCAGTGGCGGCGCTCCGCCAGCCCGGCAGCAGCGCCGAAGAGGTGGTCATCCTTCCAGACCACCAGGTGGGCAACCCCCGGCAGCACTGCAGTGGAACACTCGGGGCAAATGTACGTCTTTTCAGCGTTCCTGGCCGTCATGGTGCGGACCATCCACTCGCCGTCGGGAGCGCTCTCCCGCCGCGCAATACCTGCCCGCGCACGTTCCAGGTCAAGCTCAGGAACCTCGCTGCTTCCCTTCCTTCCGGCCGCACGGGCCGACGCGGCTCCGGATTTTCCGGACACGGGACGGCGGGGTCGGTTGGAACGCGGCATGCATCCATTCTGCCCCAGCGCCGGCCAGGCCAGTCCCTGCCGGGCCGGCACCACTCCCCCTCAAGGCTTGCCCGGGGCGGAGGCCGGCGGCACCAGACGGTAGTCTGTACGGCGTGCGACTTGTCATAGCCCGATGCTCTGTTGATTACGTTGGCCGGCTCAAAGCCCATCTCCCCCTTGCCACCAGGCTGCTGCTGGTCAAGGCTGACGGCTCTGTCCTGGTCCACTCGGACGGTGGCTCCTACAAGCCCCTCAACTGGATGAGCCCGCCGGCAACGCTCCGGGTTTCTTCCCCCGAGGACGTTGACCTGGAACTGGGTGTCATCGAGCAGTGGACCGTACAGTCGGCCAAGACGGACGACCGGCTAATCATCAACATCCATGAGAAACTCAGTGACTCCTCCCACGACCTCGGAGTGGATCCCGGACTGATCAAGGACGGTGTGGAGGCGGACCTGCAGCGGCTGCTGGCGGAACAGATTGAAACGCTCGGTGAGGGCTATTCCCTGATCCGCCGCGAGTACTTCACGGCCATCGGCCCGGTGGACATTTTGGCCCGCGACTCGGGCGGCGGCACCGTGGCCATTGAGCTTAAGCGCCGCGGCGACATCGACGGAGTGGAGCAGCTCACCCGGTACCTTGAGTTACTGAACCGCGATCCGCTGCTTGCCCCGGTCCGGGGTATCTTCGCTGCGCAGCAAATCAAGCCGCAGGCCAAGGTGCTCGCGAACGACCGCGGGATCGATTGCGTCACCCTTGACTACGATGCCATGCGCGGCGTGGACGACAGCGAGTCCCGGCTTTTCTGACTGCCGCTTTTCAAAGCGCTCGCGACCCAGGCAGCGAGCCTTCCTTTTGGGCTCCATTCGGCCCTGACAAGGTCTTTCAACCGTCTTTTTACCCAAAATTTGTGCGTTTCTCCGCCCAAACCGTTGACCTCCGCGGAGCAGCGTGAAATTCTTATCTCAGTCTTTGTGTAGGTGTTTTTCATGCTCGCAAGACATGTTGCGAGTGCGAAGCTCCTGCAGCGCCGGTCCCTTTACCGGACGGCAATCCAGGATTCTTCTCACGGAGTGACCAAGGCCGGCACGAGGTGTGCCGATCTTAAACAAGTTCCACAATGAGGAGAAATAAATGGCACAGGGAACCGTCAAGTGGTTCAACGCTGAAAAGGGCTTCGGCTTCATTACCCCGGATGACTCCGATGGTGATGTCTTCGTGCACTACTCGGAGATCCAGACCGGTGGCTTCAAGACCCTGGACGAGAACCAGCGTGTTCAGTTCGAAATCGGTCAGGGCGCCAAGGGCCCCCAGGCTACCGGCGTGACGCTGGTCTAGTCCCCGCCGCCCGGCCGCGTCAATGCGGCCGGCAGCGAAACAATGATCCCCGGCAATTATGCCGGGGATCATTTTGTTGAATTGCGGGTTTCATCCCCACGGCAGCAATGGGCGTTCCCGGTTCGCCGGAGCGTACATTTGTTGGTGCTAATTGGAGGGGTTCACTTCACCAATTTGCGGACCAGGCGGGCACCCTGCGGAAGGGAAAGCCCTGGCAGGTAGGCGCGTGTTAAAGCGCGGCCAATAGCGGGCAGGTGCAGCGGGTCCTGATAATACAGGTATAGGGCGCGGTACTCCGGTTTGAACCGCGACTTGAATGCCGCCAGGGAACGGAATCCATATACCGGTTCCAAGGCGTGTCCCACCAGGTCGAGGATCCGGACAAGGTTATCCGCCCTGCCCTCCCCGCCGGAATTATCAGCGGCTCCGGGGACGTTTGCCAGCGGCGAACCCGAGAGGGATATGACCTCCACTGAACTGCGCAGCTCGAGCACAGCAGAAGCGATGAGAAATTCCATCACCCCCGGGAATCCTTCTGCTCCACGGCGCATGACGTCCAGAGTCCGGCTGACCAGGGTCCCGCCGGCGTAAACCGGCAGCCAGCTGGTCATTCCATGGACGGTGCCGTCTTCGTCAACGGCGAGGCAGCACAGGACCTCCGGGTCATCAAGCTCATCAATGCCGCCCAGGGTGAAGCCCATCTCAGGGACGGTCTTTCCAGCCGCCCATTCCTCGGAAACTTCGCTCAGGCGTGAGCGCAGCGCGGCGGGCAACGAGGCGTAGGAGCCCCACACAGCTCTGACCCCGAGCTTTGCCGCACGGTTCAGCGCAGTCCGGACGTTCTGCCATTCCTTGCCCCGAAACTCGAGTTCGCGGATTGCCAGCCGTGTCTCCTGCGCTACGGCAACCCGCGAAAACCCGCGCTCCTGGAGCATGGGCCAGAGCGTGTCGTCGCAGGAGTAAAGCGCAGGGATCAGGGCCTGCCGGCTGCAGTGGGCCATAAACCCCGCAGCAACGTCCTTTTGGCACTGCGCCGGACCGAAGGCTCCGCCAAGTGTGAGTGCCACGCTGCCGTGCCGCTGGAAGGCCACCGCGCCCTGGCCGTCGGGACTGAACCAGTACTCATTGGGTTCCCAGAGTGCCATCCAGGACAGCGGTCCACCGCCCTGGTGGAGCAGGTTCCGTGCCTCGATCCGGTCCTGCCGCCCGGAATCGTTCCCATGGTGCCCGCCCAGCAGCGCCCACCACACAGCCGCCAGCGCAATCACCCAAAACACCGGTCCGGAGTACGCAAAAAGGACAGCCTCCACGCTGTTCCGGTCAGCGAAAACGCGGTGGTAGTGCTCTGGGATGGGAACCGGGACGTACTGCCGGGCCAGCTCCGCGAACAGTCCCAGCAGGCCGCCGTCGCGCGCTAATCCGCCTGCCCAGAACCAGGCGCCCGCATAAGTGCTTGCAAGGAGAAGCCACGTTCCTCCCACCACCAGCGCCAGTGTCCGCCGGGCGGACGGGAGCGTCTGCACACGGAACTGCCGTCGGTTTAACCACAGGAGCACCGCCAGCAGCAGGGGTACGACAACCAGCGGAAGCACGTGGGCAAAGGCAGATCCCATGGGCGGGGCGGACGGTCCTTGCAGCCGGGACGGAACCAGGGCGAACAGCGCCAGGTAGACGGCCGCGAGCCCCGTCACGGCGAGCTGGATGGCGAGTGCGATATTCAGGGCAAGCCGCCGGCCGCGGCGCATGCCGTCCGCGCAAATCAACAGCAGAACCACCGGAATTACTGCAAGCGCAAGGCCGAAGGGGCCCGCAAAGCCTGCCCTGCCGGCCTCAAGGCAGGATGCTTCCACAGTGGCACCGCAGTTGAACACCAGCTGGCTGAGCGTAGGCATGGGGTTCAACACCACGTCGCGCAGCAGCGCCAGCGGACCCGTAGGTGCCCGCGCTATTCCCGTGAGGATCGGACCCACAGCGAAAACAGCCACGGTAAGCGCGAGCAGGTTTCGGGTCTCCCTGCCGGTGGACCTGTGCCGGTGCAGGTGGCCATGGTCGCCCTGGATCCACCACCCGGCCAGGAGTCCCAGGACGGCACCAAGCAGCCCGATGACGGTCTCTGCATGCCCCACGTAGAGCACCAGCAGAAGCGAGATGGACAGCACGCCTGTGCGCAACCGGCGCTGCCACAGGACCGGCAGCCTTCCGCTGGCCGCGAGTACCGCGGTCAGGACTGCCGGATAGGGTCCAAGCAGGACTTCATCGGCCATCCGGTCAAGCCATCCGTCGCCCACGTAGCCTGCCAGCTGGGTGAGCAGCAGGAACAGCGTAACGGCAGCGAACTGGCCTCCAAAAAAGAACGCGGCCGCTGCCGGTGTTCCCATCCTTCGTTCGGCAGGGCCCAGCAACAGCAGGATCATCAGGGACGCGGCAACGTAGGCCATCGGGTTGGTGGCGAAAAAGAGGCTGGTGAACAAGGACCACCAGTTGCCCGCGCGCAGCCCCGGTCCGCTCACTCCCGCCGCATCCAGCAACTGCTCCGCCGGCCCGGCGACGTAGCTGCCGGTGGCGGCCCCGCCGGCGAGGAACACCGCAAGCACGGCCACGGAGAACGGCATCGACTTCAGCGTGCCGATGATCCGCTTCAGGGCGGGGCGTCCCACCGTTGTCCACGCCAGGGACGCTGTGCGGACCTCCTTTCCGGAGCTCACTGCTGGAGTCCCCACCTGTCGGCCAGGAACTGGAGTGCATCGGCAATCCGCTTGGAGGACGTATCCCACGAGTGTCCGGTGTTTTCCACCTCGTGGGCACGCACGGTGAAGCCGGCCTCCCGGGCCGCCGCGGCCAGCGTGTGAAGGTACGCCAGGAATTCGTGGTCGTCCTGTCCCGCCGTCAGGTACACACCGCTGGACTCGAAGCGGCGTTCTTTCATGATGGCAAGGGGCGTCTGGCGCTCAAACGCGTCCGGCTCCCCTGGGAAGGCCGCATCGATGGTCTTCTGCCGCTCCTTGGCGATGGCCGGCTCCGCTTCCCCCGAGAAGGAGAGGACGGACGGGTACAGCCCGGGGTGACGGGTTCCCATCTGCAGGGCGCAGGTGCCGCCGAAGGAAAACCCGCCGATGGCCCAGTGGCTGTGGTTGACGTCCACCGAAAGGGTGGCACTGATCCATTCAGGCACATCACGGGAAAGGTATGTATCGGCCTTTGCGATGCGGCTGTCCATGCACATCGTGTTGGCGGACTGGGAACCGTTCGGGTCGGGCACCACCACCACTGGAGCGACGCCGCCGTGTGAGCGGGCAAAGGAGTCCATGTGGTCCTGCAGGGTGCCGCCAGTGACCCAGTCAGCGGGGCCGCCCGGCTGGCCGGCTACCAGGACCAGCACCGGAAGCGCGGGGCGGTTTTGCGAGAAATAGGCGGGTGGCAGGTAAATATAGGCGTCCCGCGTGTTCATTCCGGACAGGGTGCCGGGGATGGCAGACTTGCGGAGAACTCCCCCGTCCGGCAGCTCACCCTGTGGTGCCCATCCCAGGAGGGGAACGGCGTCGTCCTCCCCTGACTGGCGCATCAGGTCCGGCTCGAGGGTGGGGATCCGGGCCACCGCCGTGCCGAACAGGTCACTCACCGTGCGGTTGAGTCCGTAATAGGCATTGACCTGGACCGATGCAAGGGCCACCACCAGGAGTACTCCCGCCACGCCGGTGGCGCGTTGGCGCCAAGTGCTCCGGGGCAGCCGAAGCAGGAAGAGGATCACGGCGGCGACACCCGTCACCACCCACAGCAGCACCGGATCCGGAATGTTGTCCGGGAACACGGAGAAGACGTTGATGAGAGCCCAGTGGACGGTGGCCACCAGGGCGAAGGCGACGGCGGCAGCGGCGATGGTGCGGAAAATCCAGCGCCGCGCGCGAATGCGGGAAGGCGGCGAGAGGAGATACACGGCGCCGGCCAGGCCCAGCGCGAGCGACACCCAGTAAAGCGCGCCCTCGGTGAGCCGGAGGTTGAAGAACCAGTCCACCGCGGCTAGCGCCAGGTGCCCACGCCGATGACCGGCCCGGCCTCAAGCCAGGACGAGAGACCGGCATAGGCGTCGAATTTCATGGCAAGGCGAAGGTCGTGCCCTTCGTACCGCAATTCAACAATGACGACGTCGGGCTGAACCTTGACGGCCTCGGCTTCAGTGGGCTTGCGGCGGCCCAGCAGCTCGAGCGAGTGCCGCCTGAACTTGTGCTTGGGGCGGACGCTCAACGAGAGCAGACGAAACCACTCAAGGTCGTTGTCCTGATAACGACAAACCCCCATCTGCCAGCTGTTTCCAGCCATGCAAATGGAGGCGTCCACCGTGCCGAGGGCACGCCGCAGGTTGAAGCGGCGCACCCCCGAAAGGCACAGTGCAAAGATCAGCAATCCAAAAGCGATTGCCATGGCGATGAACGGAATAGTCGGTGCGTCCATCAAGGTGGTGCTAGCGGATCCCAGCGGTAGCCGAGCCGCCCAGGTGGGCGTTGTCAGCAACAATAACCACGCGGTTGTTGTCGACGGAGAAGAATCCACCGTCCACATCTACGGCAATACGGTCACCGGACACCGGCTGGATGGCCAGCTCACCCTCGGCCAGGATCGCCAGCAGGGGCGAGTGGCCGGGCAGGATTCCGATTTCACCATCGCTGGTGCGGGCCTTGACCATCTTGGCCGCTCCGGACCACACGAAGTGGTCCGCTGCGACAATCTCAACCTCAAGCTCAGCCATATTACTTGGTCTGTTCCTGGATCTTGGCCCACTGGCGCTCAACGTCATCGAGGCCCCCGACGTTGAAGAACGCCTGCTCCGCAATGTGGTCGAGCTCGCCGTCGCAGATGGCGGTGAAGCCTTCGACGGTGTCCTTGATGGAAACCGTGGAACCCTCGACGCCCGTGAACTGCTTGGCGGTGTAGGTGTTCTGCGAGAGGAACTGCTGGATGCGGCGTGCACGCGACACGACGATCTTGTCCTCTTCGGAGAGTTCGTCAACGCCGAGGATGGCGATGATGTCCTGGAGTTCCTTGTTCTTCTGCAGGATCTGCTTCACACGGACAGCCGTGTTGTAGTGGTCCTTGCCGATGTACTGGGGATCCAGGATGCGGGAGGTCGACGTCAGCGGGTCAACGGCCGGGTACAGACCACGGGAGGCGATTTCACGGGAAAGTTCCGTGGTGGCGTCGAGGTGTGCGAAGGTCGTGGCCGGAGCCGGGTCGGTGTAGTCATCTGCGGGAACGTAGATGGCCTGCATCGAGGTGATGGAGTGGCCCTTGGTGGAGGTGATGCGCTCCTGCAGGAGACCCATCTCGTCTGCCAGGTTGGGCTGGTAGCCCACAGCCGAAGGCATACGGCCGAGGAGGGTGGAAACCTCGGAACCTGCCTGGGTGAAGCGGAAGATGTTGTCGATGAAGAGCAGCACGTCCTGGTTCTGCACATCGCGGAAGTACTCCGCCATGGTCAGGGCCGACAGTGCCACGCGCAGGCGCGTTCCCGGCGGCTCATCCATCTGGCCGAATACAAGGGCGGTGTCCTTGAGGACGCCTGCCTCTTCCATTTCAACCCAGAGGTCGTTGCCCTCACGAGTACGCTCGCCAACACCGGCGAATACCGAGGTACCACCGAAGTTGCGGGCAACACGGGTGATCATTTCCTGGATCAGAACGGTCTTGCCCACGCCGGCGCCACCAAACAGGCCGATCTTTCCACCCTTGATGTACGGGGTGAGAAGGTCAATGACCTTGATGCCGGTTTCCAGCATCTCGGTGGAGCCTTCGAGCGAAGCGAAGCTCGGAGCCTTGCGGTGGATGGGCCAGCGTTCGCTGATCTGCAGTTCCGCCTCGGTAACGTCCAGGGGCTGGCCCAGGACGTTGAAGATGTGGCCCTTGACGCCGTCGCCGACGGGTACGGAAATCGGGGCGCCGCTGTCCACTACGGACGTACCGCGGACAAGTCCGTCGGTGGCCTGCAGCGAGATGGCGCGGACGAGGTTGTCACCCAGGTGCTGGGACGTCTCGAACGTGATGGTCTTGGTCTCACCGTTGAGTGTGATCTCGGTGGTGAGTGCGTTGTAGATGGACGGGATTGCGTCAGCCGGGAATTCGACGTCGACAACCGGGCCGATTACGCGCGCAATGCGGCCGGTGGCACCGGACGTTGCGGCTACGTGTTCGGTAGCAGTGGCAGTCATCTCTCTCACTTCACTCAGTAGATGGCGTGGATTTAAGTTTATCTGTGGTGGTGCAGGTCCAGCGGAACCGGGCCGTGCAGGCTAGGACGCGAGGGCGTCTGCGCCGGCAACGATCTCGGACAGCTCCTGCGTAATTTCAGCCTGGCGGGCCGTGTTGCGCAGACGCGTGTACTTCTTGATGAGGTCCGTGGCGTTGTCGCCCGCGGACTTCATGGCCCGCTGGCGTGCAGCAAGCTCGGAAGCCGCTGCCTGCAACATGGCCGCGAAGATGCGTGACTCGATGTAGCGCGGCAGCAGAGCGTCAAGAACACGCTCGGTTTCCGGCTCGAACTCGTACAGCGGCAACAGGTCCGATTCAGAAGCGGCCTGCTCCTCCACTACTTCCAGCGGAAGCAGGCGGATGACCGTGGGCTCCTGGGTGACCATGGACTTGAATCGGGTGTACACCACGTGGATCTCATCCACGCCGCCCTCTTCAAAGTCGGTTGCGAAGTCTGCCAGCAATGCTTCGCCGACTTCACGCGCGGTAGTGAACTCGGGTGCGTCGGTGCCACCGGTCCAGACCCGCGAGTACTCGCGGTTCCGGAACTCGAAGTAGGCCTGCGCCTTGCGTCCGACGAGGTACGTCTTAACTTCCTTGCCTTCAGCGTGGAGCAGCTCGTTGAGACCCTCCACCTGCTTCAGCACGCTTGCCGAGTAGGATCCAGCCAAGCCACGGTCCGAGGTGATTACCAGGACGGCGGCACGGCGGATCTGCTCCGGCTCAGTGGTCAGCGGGTGGTCGATTTCGCTTTGGCTGGCGACAGCAGAAACGGCGCGCGTGATCGCGTTCGCGTAAGGCAGTGAAGCTGCTACGCGCGCACGGGCCTTGCCGATGCGCGAGGTAGCGATCAGTTCCATCGCCTTGAAGATCTTGCGCATCGACGTGGTCGAGCTGATCTTCTGGCGGTAGACCCGAATCTGGGCTCCCATACTTATCCTTTCCTAACATTCCGTAGACCGGGTGTGCCGGACCCTTAGGGCCCGGCACACCCGGTCAGTGGAATTAGCGCTTCTGCTTGACGATTTTTTCCTGGTCGACATCGCCCTCGGAGATAGCGCTGTGCTCCTCGTGGCCGGCGCCTACCAAGTGGTTGTCACCCTCACCGAAGAAGCCCTTTTTGAAGGCCACAATGGCGGACTTCAACGCTGCCGCGGTGTCGTCGTCCAGCACGTTGGTCTGCGCCAGCGTGGTCAGGATCGAGGACTTGTGAGTGAGGTGCTCCAGGAACTCCGACTCAAAGCGGCTGATGTCCTCAACCGGCACGTCATCGAGGTAGCCGTTGGTGCCTGCCCAGATGGACACAACCTGGTTCTCCACCGGGAACGGCGAGTACTGGCCCTGCTTGAGCAGTTCCATCAGGCGTGCACCACGGGTGAGCTGCTGGCGTGAAGCGGCATCCAGGTCCGAGGCAAACATGGCAAATGCCTGCATGTCGCGGTACTGGGCGAGGTCCAGCTTCAACGTACCGGAAACCTTCTTCATGGACTTCACCTGTGCGGCACCGCCCACGCGGGACACCGACACACCAACGTCAACAGCAGGACGCTGGTTGGCGTTGAAGAGGTCCGACTGGAGGAAGATCTGGCCATCGGTGATGGAGATAACGTTGGTCGGGATGTAGGCAGAAACGTCGTTTGCCTTGGTCTCGATCAACGGCAGGCCGGTCATGGAACCCGCGCCCAGCTCGTCGGAGAGCTTTGCACAACGCTCCAGCAGGCGGGAGTGCAAGTAGAAGACGTCGCCCGGGTAGGCTTCGCGTCCCGGCGGACGGCGGAGCAGCAGCGAGACTGCACGGTAGGCCTCAGCCTGCTTGGACAGGTCATCAAACACGATCAGGACGTGCTTGCCGCCGTACATCCAGTGCTGGCCGATGGCCGAGCCGGCATACGGTGCGAGGTACTTGAAGCCTGCGGGGTCGGAAGCGGGAGACGCCACGATGGTGGTGTACTCCAGTGCGCCGTTGTCCTCGAGGGTCTGGCGGATGGCGGCAATGGTTGACGCCTTCTGGCCGATTGCCACGTAGATGCAGCGGACCTGCTTGGTCACATCGCCCGAAGCCCAGTTGGCCTTCTGGTTGATGATGGTGTCGATCGCAATGGCAGACTTGCCGGTCTGGCGGTCACCAATGATGAGCTGGCGCTGGCCGCGGCCGATCGGAATCATGGCGTCGATAGCCTTGAGTCCGGTCTGCATCGGCTCGTGCACCGACTTGCGCTGGGTCACACCGGGAGCCTGAAGCTCCAGTGCGCGGGTGGTCTCGGCCTTGATCTCGCCGAGGTCATCGATGGGCACGCCCAGCGGGTCGACAACGCGGCCGAGGAAGGCGTCGCCCACGGGCACGGACAGAACCTGTCCGGTGCGGTGGACTTCCTGGCCTTCTTCGATGCCGGTGAAGTCGCCGAGGATGATGACGCCGATTTCGCGGACGTCAAGGTTCTGGGCGAGGCCCAGGGTGCCGTCCTCGAAGCGCAGCAGCTCGTTCGCCATGACCGAGGGAAGGCCCTCAACACGGGCGATGCCGTCACTAGCGGTGGTTACGCGGCCGACCTCTACGCGCTCTGCGTTTCCGGGTTCGTAGGACGCCGCGAACTCGTTCAGCGCATTACGGACGTCGTCGGCGTTGATGGTCAATTCGGCCATCTGCAGTCCCTGCTCTCCTGTTTTGTGATCACCGTTGTCCACGATGACCGGGGTTTCTATCAGTTTTGTTGTGCTTGTCCGGCTAGCCGGCCAGCTGGCGTTGCAGCTCGCCCAGGCGGGTGATGACCGAAGCGTCGAGCACTTCGTCACCTACCTGGACGCGGATGCCGCCAATGAGTGCCGGGTCAACGTTGACGTTGACCTTCAGTTCCCGCCCGTACATTGCATTCAGGCCCGCCTGGAGGCGTGCAAGCTGCTCAGGTGTCAGGGGACGGGTCACGCTGACCGTTGCAATCCAGCGCTGCTGCCGCTTGGCCGCCAGTTCGGCGAACCGCTCCACAAGCCGGGTGGGCTTGATGCCGCGGGGCTGGGTTACTGCCTGCGTGATGAGGACCTTTGCTTCCTCGCTTACGCCGGGCACCAGCTTCTCGGCGAGTGCAGCCTTGGCTGCAGCGCTGGCTTGTGGTTCGGACAGAGCACGTTGTACCTCGTGGCTGGAGGCAACGGCCTGGTTGAAGGAGAACAGATCGTTCTCCAGCTCTTCCAGGCCAGAGATTCCGGAGGCAGAAACGGCCGACTTGTTTTCAGCAACGGAAATGACCACCGTTGCGGCAAGAGTCTCGAGTGCATCGCCGATATCCCGTGCGGCTGCCCAGCGTGAGCCGGCCAGCCCGCCCGCGATCTCTGCAGCATCAGCGGAGACTTTTCCGCCAACCAGCTGCCTGACCAGCGCCGACTTTTCGTCACCGTTGCGGGACGGGTCAGTCAGGGCGCGGCGCAAGCCAGCCGAGCTGTCCACCATTCCCAGAATTCCGAAGAGTTCCTTTGCCAGCTGCAGTGACGCCGTCGGAAGCTTGGCTTCCAACCCGGCCAGCCCTGTTGCCAGCGATTCGCTCGATACGCCTGCCATTACTTAGCTGCACCTGCGTTCTGGGTCTCCAGATCTGCAAGGAAGCGGTCCACTACCCGTGCTGCACGCTGGTCGTCGTTGAGCGATTCGCCAACGATGCGGCCGGCGAGGGTGGTGGCCAGGGTGCCGACCTCCGAACGCAGGGACACAACGGCCGCCTGGCGCTCGGATTCGATCTGGGCGTGGGCCTGGGCCGTGATGCGGGCAGACTCTGCAGCTGCCTTTTCCTTGAGCTCCGCGAGGATCTGGGCACCTTCGGCGCGTGCTTCCTCACGGATGCGGTTGGCTTCGGCGCGGGCGTCGGTCAGCTGCTGCTTGTACTCTTCGAGTGCAGCAGACGCCTCAGCCTGGGCCTTTTCAGCCTTTGCAATGCCGCCTTCGATAGCCTCGGCACGCTCGGCGAAGGTCTTCTCGAACATCGGGACAACGAACTTGACCACGATGAACATGAGAATGGCGAAGCCCACGAGGGTAACGCCCATTTCCCAGAGGTTGGGCATCAGGGGGTTAACTTCGCCCTCAGTGGCGGCTGAGATGATCAGCTGATTCATATTTCACCCGTCCTTTTCTACTCGGTTCTGTAAGTTCGCTTCGTTCTAAGGACTAGAGAACGAAGGCGAAGACCAGGCCGAGGATGGCGAGGGCTTCGGTCAGCGCAAGGCCGAGGAATGCGATCGGCTGCAGGACACGCTGTGCTTCCGGCTGGCGGGCGACGCCGTTGATGTAGGCAGCGAATACGAGACCAACACCGATACCACCGCCGATTGCGGACAGACCGTAACCTACGAGGTTGAGATTGCCTTCCATTTTTCTTCCTTTCAAGATGCCACCCATGTGGCAGGTTGTTTGGGTTGCTATCATCCCCGCGAGGGGAAGCTTAAGGGTGCCTTAGTGGCTGTCGGCGTGAAGCGCGCCTTCGATGTAGATCGCGGTCAGCAGCGTGAATACGTAGGCCTGCAGGACCATAATCAGGGCTTCAAGCATGTACATGGCGATGGCGCCGGCGAGAACCAGGACGGAGGTTCCCTTGAGCAGGATGTTCTCCTGCATGATGAGGTATTCGATGCCGGATCCGGCGATCATCACGATGAGGTGTCCTGCGAGCATGGTCGCGAACAGACGGAGGCTGTGCGTGACCGGCCGGACCAGGAAGTTGGAGATGATCTCGATCGGGATCACGATCGGAAGGATAAACCAGGGAACGCCGGAGGGCACGGTGGCCAGCTTGAAGTAACGGAGTCCGTTCTTCTTGACGCCGATGGCGATCCAGGTGAAGTAGACAATGCCAGCCAGTACATAGGCGCCGCCCACGTGCGAGAACGTGGGGAGCTGGAACAGCGGGATGGCGCCGTAGATGTTGTTCACCAGGATGAAGAAGAACAGGCTGAACAACAGCGGGACATACTTGATGAAGTCCCTGCCGCCGATGATGTCCTTGGCGATTCCGTTGCGGACGAAGCCGTAGGCGGCTTCGCCGGCGAACTGGAGCTTGCCTGGTACCAGCTGCTGCTTGCGTGCGGCGAGCACGAAGAAGACGGCGATAAAGACAACAGAGAGGAGGACCAGCAGCATCTGCTTGGAGAATCCTTCTGCGGCACCCCACGGCAGGATTGCCGGCAAATGCATTTCGTTAATACCAGGAGGAGTAAACTCTCCTGAATCTTGGGCCGGGAGCGCAAGCGCGATCAACGCGTTTCCTCTCTGCAGTGTCCATCATTGGGCGTTGGGCGGGGACCGGCAGCCTGACGGCCTGCTGTTCCCCCTGTGAAATTATTTGGCATTAGTGTTGCCGTCCTGGGACGGCCCGCTGGCAGCATGGCGCTCCCCAGCATTTTTGCGAGAACTGGTAAGGCCATGCATATGGGAAAGGTAAAAACCTCCGACGGCTCCAAGCAGAGCGCCTGCGAGCACGATCCAGCGCGTTCCCCACACGTAATCCAGTCCCCACCCTATCAAACTCCAGACGATGATTCCGCCAATGATGTAGCTGAATACGGCCATGCCGGCGTTGTATCCGCCGCTGGTTCCGTCGCTCGATACACCGGCGGCAGAGCCATTTGATCCGTCCGTGCTGTTGGTGCCTTCTCCGGGCTTCTTTGGATCACGCATCGCGGTTTTCCTTGGTTTCTGGATCGTTGTAGATCTGAAGGCGGGCTTTGCTGAAACCGTAAAGTTCTGCAGCCTGCCAGAGTACGACGGCAGTGACGGCACCTACGACGAACCAGCGGCCATGCAACCACTGGGGAGCGCCGATGACGAACAGGACTGCGGCGAAGCCGACCACCTTCACGAAGTAGGTGGCGACGAACATGCCAATTGCTCCGGAAGGATTGTTGCGCCCCATGAAGTGGCCCACCAGAAGGCTGATCCCGAAGAACAACATCACCAGCAGACCGCCCAACGTACTGGACAGGGCACCGCTTCCGCCGTTAAGGATTGCTGCCGGGACTGCGCACAGGGCGAGCCCGGCCGCCGCAGCCACGGAACTCCGCTTGAGGAGGTTCAGCCACAAAGACGGTGCGGGGCCGGAAGCGCCAACGTTTCCGCTGCCGGACTCAGGTCCGGACTCGGCGTTGGAGGTCATTCGATCCCAATCGTCGGCACCAACAGGCACGTGGCCATGAGGCAGGTTTGGAGGGCAGCTTTGGCTGCCCTCAAATTCTACACGAGATAGAACACCGCTAGCTCACGGGGAGGCGTGTGACCTTCGACGGGCGCCGGTACCGGCGGATGAGGTCCGGGCTGGCCAGGTACAAAGCGATCACCAGCACGCCGGCGGCCACGCACAGGGCGACGACGGGAAGCGGAGCAGTGGCGGCGACGAAGCCGAGGGCGATGACGGCTGCGGTGCAGAATGTGACCGTGGCAGCTGACTGCAGGTGCGAGAAGCCTACGTCCGTGAGCCGCTGATAGACGTGTTCCCGGTGGGACGCGTACCACCGCTCCCCTGCCTTGATCCGGCGGAGCAGGGTGTAGCCGGCGTCCGCGGCGTAAACGAGAATCGGGGAAAGAACGTATTCGACGTAGACCCCGCCGAGGAAGCCTGCTACCGCCAGGGCTGCTATCGACGCACCCAGTAAGTAGCTGCCGACGTCGCCCAGGAAGACTGAACCCCGCCCCAGGTTCCATGGGAGGAAACCGAGGAAGGACATTGCCAGAACGGTGCCGCCGGCGGTCAGCCAGGGCTGTTCGGACAGCAGGCCGGCCATTGCGTAGGCACCCCCGGCCGTAACCCCGTGGAGGCCCGAAATGCCATTGACTCCGTCCATGAAATTGGCGATGTTGACATAGGCTGCGATCGACACGGCAGCGAGCGGCAGCCACCAGAACGACTGTCCCGTGAGTACGATGAGTATCGCGGAACCGGCCGCCCCGATGCCGAGCTGGGCGGCGGCGCGCCCGCGGATGGACATGCCGCGCAGGTCCTCGACCCAGCCCACGGCGGCGCAGGCGGCAATGATGCAAAGCACGGTGGCGGATACTGAGCGGTCCACCGTGACGACCCCCAGCAGCAATGCTGCAGCGTAGCCGACAGCTGTGGCCAGGGCAACGGCCAAACCCATTCCCCGAATGGTCACTTTCACGTGCGATGAACGGGCAGAGGGAACATCAACCACGCCCAACCGGACCAGCCACGGCTTCACCGCAAAGGGAAGCAGCAGGCTGGCCAACAGCGTAATCCCGGCAACCAGGGCCAGTAGGATCACGACGCCACCCGGATCTCACCGGCGTCAGTGGCCTCATCATCGGGAATGTCGGCGATGCCGGCGCCTTGTTCCGCCTCGCAGCGGGCCAGCCAGACGTCGAGGTCAAGATCGTCCGGGTCCTGTTCCGTTGCCCTGGTGTGGGAAATTTTCGGATGCAGGGGGCGCTTATCCAGCTCACCGCTGCCGACCAGTACCTCGTGCAGCTTCTCCCCCGGCCGCAGCCCGGTGTAAATGATCTCCACGTTCTTTCCCGACATCGCAATCATCCGCTGTGCCACATCCAGGATCCGGACCGGTTCACCCATGTCCAGGATCAGCACATCGCCCCCGGTACCGATCGCACCCGCCTGGATCACCAACTGGCAGGCCTCGGGGATGGTCATAAAGAAGCGGGTGACGTCGGGGTCAGTGACGGTAACGGGACCGCCAACGCGGATCTGCTCAGTGAAAAGTGGCAGCATCGAACCGCGGCTGCCCATCACGTTGCCGAAGCGGACGGAGACGAACTTGCTGCCGGTCTGGCCGGCCATCCATGCCGTCAGTTTTTCGGCAACCCGTTTGGAGTGACCAAGGGCGGTGGTGGGGTTGGCCGCTTTGTCGGTGGAGATGTTGACGAAGTGTGAGACACCGGCGCGCTGGGCCGCGCGCAGGACGTTCAGGGTGCCGCAGACGTTGGTTTTCCAGGCTTCCACCGGATATTGCTGCAGCAGCGGCGCGTGTTTCAGTGCGGCAGCGTGGAACACCACTTCAGGGCGTCGGTCCTGGAAGATGTTCTGCAGGGCTTCGGCGTCGCGGATGTTGGCCAACACGGTATCCCGGCCTGCCAGGAGGCCGTGGCCGCTGATGGAGATCTGGGTCTGCTGCAGGCCCGTCTCGTCGTGGTCCAGCATGATCAGTTCCGCCGGGTCGAACTGGACAATCTGCCGGCAGAGCTCGGATCCGATGGAACCGCCGGCGCCGGTCACCAGCACCCGTTTGCCCTTGATGTACCCGGCAATTTCGTCAACCTTGATGTCTACGGGCCGCCGGCCGATCAGGTCCTCAACCGCTACGTCGCGGAAGTCGGAGAAACCCGCGGGCGCGCCGGTGCCCAGCATGTCCCGCAGCGGGGGAAGTACCAGAACACGCACGTTGAGGCCGGCAACAGCGTCCGAGATGCGGCGGACCACGGTGGCCTCCACGTTGGCGAAGGCCAGGACGAGGACTGTGGCGCGGGTGCGGCGGATAATCGCCGGCAGGTCATCCCCGCGGCCCTGGACCTGGACGCCGGAGAGGCGCAGGTGCTTCTTGGCCGGGTCATCGTCGATCAGGCCAACCGGAAAGTATGGGGAATCCTGGTCCTGCAGCATGCGGGTCACCAGGGAGTTGCCGAGGAATCCGGCGCCGTAAACCAGTGTGTTTTGTGCCCCGTCCCCGGGCCGGGCCCTGCCCTCTACGTAGAGCCGTTTGGCGTAACGTGCGGCGCACATAAAGAGACAGGCGAAGGGAAAGGCGATCAGGCCCACGCTGCGGCCGACTTTGATGGCCTCATAAAGCACCAGGAGGCTGGCAGTGATGGAGGCAGCCACAATGACGGTGACGAATACAAGTGCCCGTGCCTCCTGGAAGCTGCCGAATGGATACCGGCCCCGGTACAGCGCGAGGGAGTATCCGGCGAGCATCTGGGCCACCACAGCGATGGCAGCGATCACGAACGCTCCAGCGAACTGCTCCACCCGGATGCCCATCTCGTAGCGCAGCAGCAGCGCCAGGCCGATCGCCACGACCCACGACATCGAGTCGAGGAAGAGCTGGATCCAGATCCAGAGGGCGGGCTTCTCGTCCCGTACCGCGCCATGTGCGCGCGTTCCTGATTTTGTACTCAACGAAAGATGCAACCGACTTCCACTACCACGGCGGCCAGGCGCCTGTTTCAAAATACCCCGCCGCAAAACTGTCGGACCGCTTCGGGGCCTAGAACGATACTAATCGCTTCGGGTTCCGCTGCCCGGATGTGCCGGCAGCGAAGGCATGGGTTTCCAGCCCTTGTCGGCAAGGATGCTGCGTGATTCACGCCATCCCCGCCACAGCGCATCGGCCCCTTTAAGGGTGCGCTCAACGAGGACCAGCCGGACAAGTTCCTTCAGGAAGGTCAGTGCTGTGCCGGCTGCGAAACCCGCCCGGTTGAATTTGCCGTGGGCCCGCAGGTAATGCGCAACGTGCCCGCGGTTGCGCATCACATAGCGCCGGCTCAGGTCGGACGAATCATTAAGGTGGCGCAGCCCCAGGTCCACTTGCCGCTGCGCGCGGACCTTTTTAATGACGAAGGCGTTGACGTACACCACCGGTGTTTGCTGCGCGGCCAGCCAGCCGTAGATCAGATCGTCCCAGGTGATGAAGAAGCGCGGATCCGGCAGGCCAATGCTCCGGGCCACGGTGGCGTTGATGAGCATTCCCTCAAAGTTCCCCACGTTCGTGCGGAACACCTCCGAGTGCCGGAACACATCGCGCGAGACCGGGAGGAAGATGCCCAGCGACTCGACAAAATGGTGCTGCCAGAAGAACGGTTTCCCGTTGGCGTCGTACCGGCGGCCGATCAGGCAGGAGTATTCGGACGTGAACTTCCCCAGTGCCTCCACCGCGCCGGGAAGCACCTCGACGTCGTCGTCCATCAGCCACAGCCATTCGGCGCCGTTTTCCAGCGCCAGTTCCACGCCGCGGGAAAACCCGCCGGCTCCGCCGACGTTCCCGTCCAGGCGTTCGTACTGGATGGGCGGCCCGCCGGCAGCGAGGGCTTGGGCGACGACTTCCGGCGTGTCATCGGTGCTGGCATTGTCCACGACGAGGATCCGCGCCGGTGCGGTATCCAGCCGGGCGAAGGAATCGAGCAGGTTGCGCAGGAAGTCGGCGCGGTTGTAAGTGACGACGACGGCGAAAAGGTTCTCCACGGCAGCCTAGCTGTTCGTGGACATCAGTTCCGCGGGCGAACCGAAGCCCTTGCCGCGGAAGCCGGTTGAATAGGCCCGTAACCAGTGCACCAGGCCCTTGAGGTCCCGGGCCTTCAGGAAGTAGTACGGGAAGCCGACGATGTCCGCGCTGAACCACCGGAGGTTCCGGTACTTACGGGTCAGGTAGCCCCGGTTACGGAAGTAGCAGTAGCGCTTGAACTCACCCTCGGGGATAACGGGGGTAATGAACCCGCCGAAGACGGGTTTCATCTCGGTCCAGGTGGCGGGGTGCTGCACGGCGACAGTGGCGAGGGTGCCGTACTTCAGCCCGGCCTTCTTGACGCGCGACAGGAAATCGACTTCGTCGCCCCGGATGAAGAACTTCACATCCGGAATGCCGATCCTGTAAAAAACCTCGGTCCGGATGAGCGCCCCGTTGAAGAAGTGCACCATATCCGGAAGGTAGCCCATCGGCTCCAGCCGCGACCGGTCGTTGGTGAGCAGCCCGTTGATGCGGAAATTGAAGGACAGCCGGTTGGGGTCGGACGTTGCGGCTACCAGCGGGCTGATGATGTCGAGCTGGTGTTCTTCGGCGGTGCGGAGGAGTTCTGCCAGGCAGCTGGCGTCTTCGGGGTGGCCGTCATCGTCCATCATCCAGATCCACTCGGCGCCGCTGGCCATGGCCGCGAGGATGGCGTAGGCAAATCCGCCCGCCCCGCCGAGGTTGGCTTCGGAGCGCAGGTAGTTGATGTTCTGCGCTCTCCCGGCATTAACGACGTCGATGGCCGGGGCAGTGCCGGAGTCCACCAAAGCGATCGAATGGATCGGCGCAGTCTGCGCGGCCAGGCCCTTCAGGAGCAATGCAAGCTCCTCGTGGCGGTCAAAGGTCACGGCCGCGACGGCCACCTTGGGCTGCATGTCAGTTCCCCGGGTGGTTGTCGGTGGTGCTGACGGCACTGCTGCCGGCCGGGCTGTGGGCTTCAGCCGCCGGCTCCTCTGGTTCTTCCGCTGCCATCGGAATCTCACCCAGCCCCAGCACATCCGGCACGTGCTCACGGAGCTGATCAAGCGTCACGGCGCCGTTGCGGACCACCCGCAGACGGGGGCCGGTGGCGTCAACAATGGTGGAGGGCACTGCTGCCTCGCCTTCGAGCGGGCGGAAGCCGCCTTCGAGGTAAACCTCAACGGAGTCGGCCAGCTGCTCGCGCGCTGCTGCGGCTGTCTGGCCCGGAGCATGGCCGGTGCGGTTGGCGGAAGAAACTGCCAGCGGCCCGGTGAGGGTCAACAGTTCCTGGGCGATTTCGTCGTCGGGCATGCGCAGCGCCACCGTGCCCTTGGTCTCCCCAAGATCCCAGTCCAGGGACGGCTGTGCGTGCAGGATAAGGGTCAGGCCGCCCGGCCAGAAGGCTTCGGCGAGCTTGCGGGCGTCCGCCGACACGTCCGAGGCGAGTCCGTCAAGTGCGTTGATGCGCGGAATCAGGACGGGCGGCGGCATGGTGCGGCTGCGTCCCTTTGAGACCAGGAGCATGGTGACGGCCTGCGGCGAGAAGGCGTCGGCAGCAATCCCGTAAACCGTATCCGTGGGAAAAACCACGCACTTCTTCTCGCTGATGGCCCGCTGGGCGTGCTCAAGTCCTTGGGCGCGCTCGTCGTCGCTGGTGCAGTTATAGGTTGTGGTCACGCGCCTATTCTTTCATTCCTTGTGGTCCGGATCCGCGAGCAGGGCACTGGTGGCGCGCTCCTTGCCGTTGAGGTCCAGATGCGTCCTGATACTGGTCCAGTTCCCTGTCCTGGCCAACATGGCCGAGATCCAGCCCGCTTGGACTTCCGCGTGTTCCATCACGAAGTAGCCGCCGGGTACCAGCAACCGGGCAGCGGAGGCGGCCGCCGCCGTCGGAAGTTCCATGCCGTCCGCTCCCCCGCCGTACAGCGCTTCCGGGGGATCGTGCAGGGCAACTTCGGGTTCAGTGGGGGTGGCTTCGGCGGGGATGTAGGGCGGGTTGGAGATGACGACGTCGAAGGTTCCGTTGAGTTCCGGCAGCGCGTCCCGCAGGTCCCCGAGGACCAAATGAACGCCCAGGGGGGCCAGATTCTTCGCTGCCCAGGCATGTGCGAAGGGGCTGAATTCCACCGCGTGCACCTCCGCTCCGGGCACTTCGTGGGCGATGGAGCCTGCGATAGCGCCGGATCCGGTCCCAAGATCCACGATCCGCGGGTGCCGCATGCCCGCGACGTGGTCGATGACCAGCTGCACCACGGATTCGGTCTCCGGACGGGGTACGAAAACGCCTGGACCCACGGAGAGCTCGAGATACCGGAAATGCGCCAGACCGGTGATGTGCTGCAGCGGGATCCTGCTGGCACGCTCTGCCACCAATTCCCCATAGCCCTCAGGGGCAGGGGTATCCCCCAGCATCATGGCGCGCAGGCGGCCCAGCCCAACATTCAGCAGATGGTCGGCGAGCAGCTCGGCGTCCACCCGCGGACTGGGGACGCCGGCGTCGCGCAGGATGTCAGTTGCCTCACTGACGGCGTCCGCGAGCGACTGCCCAGGCCCAAATGTCATCCGCTGTATTCCCGGAACGTGTTAGTCGCCGATGGCGTCCAGGCGGGCCTGTTCGTCCATCTCGATTGCCGACTGGATGACCGGTTCCAGGTCACCGTTCATCACCTGGTCCAGGTTGTACGCCTTGTAGCCGGTGCGGTGGTCCGCAATCCGGTTTTCCGGATAGTTGTAGGTGCGGATGCGCTCCGAGCGGTCCATGGTGCGGATCTGCGACTTCCGCTGGGCCGAGTTTTCGGCGTCGATCTGCTCCTGCTGGTGCGCCAGGATACGTGCCCGCAGCACGCGCATGCCGGCTTCACGGTTCTGCAGCTGGGACTTTTCGTTCTGCATGGCCACCACGATGCCAGTGGGAAGGTGGGTAATGCGCACGGCGGAGTCGGTGGTATTCACGGACTGGCCGCCGGGACCGGAGGACCGGTAGACATCGATCTTGAGGTCGTTCTGGTTGATCTCGAGCTCTTCCGGCTCATCCACCTCAGGGAGTACCAGCACGCCCGCGGCAGAAGTGTGGATGCGACCCTGGGACTCCGTCACGGGAACGCGCTGCACCCGGTGCACGCCGCCTTCGAACTTGAGCCGCGCAAAAACGCCCTCGGCAGGATCGTTGGAGCTGCCCTTCACAGCAACCTGCACGTCCTTGTAGCCGCCGAGGTCTGATTCCGTGGCGGAGATAATTTCGGTCTTCCAGCCGCGGGACTCCGCATACCGGGTGTACATCCGCAGGAGGTCCGCAGCGAACAGGGCAGCCTCGTCGCCGCCTTCACCGCCCTTGACCTCGAGGATCACGTTGCGGGCGTCGTCAGGGTCGCGCGGAATGAGCAAGCGCCGAAGTTTGGCCGCGGCAACTTCCAGCGACTCCTCCAGCTCAGGCACCTCAGCAGCGAACTCGGGATCCTCGTCAGCCATCTCCTTGGCAGCAGCAAGGTCATCCTGGATGGCCTCCCACTTGTGATAGGCCTCAACAATCCCATTGAGCTGAGCCGAACGCCGCCCAAGCTTCCGGGCAAGCCGCTGATCAGCATAAACAGCAGGATCCCCCAGCTGCGCCTGGATAGCATCATGCTCATCAAGCAGGCCCTGTACGGACTCAAACATCTATAAACCTCTTTCGACTTGTACAAGTCTAGTAACAAACGGAACGTGCCGCGGCTGGCGGGCTTAACGACGAAGCCGCACAGATTTTTCCGCCCCGGGAGTGGCATCGGGCCTGCCGGAGCTGGGAGGCTAACGATCGAAGATCGGAAGCCTCCCAGCGGAGGGGCGGGGGCGGAAAAATCTGTGCGGCGTCAGCACCGGGGCAGCAGAATCAGCCGCTCACCGAAGCGTTACTTGTCGTTATCCGACTTCGCACCAAGCGTGGTCTTCTGAACCTGCATCAGGAACTCAACGTTGCTTTGGGTCTCCCGGATCTTGTTGGTCAGGAGTTCAAGGCTCTGCTGGGTTTCGAGTCCGGAGAGGACGCGGCGCAGCTTCCACATGATCTTGACTTCCTCGGGGGAAAGCAGGTTTTCCTCGCGGCGCGTGCCGGACGCGTTGACGTCCACGGCCGGGAAGATGCGCTTGTCAGCCAGCTGGCGGGACAGGCGGAGCTCCATGTTGCCGGTGCCCTTGAATTCCTCGAAGATGACTTCGTCCATCTTTGAACCGGTTTCCACCAGTGCCGTTGCCAGGATGGTGAGCGAGCCGCCGTTTTCGATGTTGCGGGCCGCTCCGAAGAAACGCTTGGGCGGGTACAGTGCGGCGGAATCCACACCACCGGACAGGATGCGGCCAGAGGCCGGTGCTGCCAGGTTGTAGGCACGGCCCAGGCGGGTCATGGAGTCCAGGAGGACCACCACGTCCATGCCCATTTCCACGAGGCGCTTGGCGCGTTCGATGGAGAGCTCAGCCACTGTGGTGTGGTCGTCGGCGGGACGGTCGAAGGTGGAGGCAATGACCTCGCCCTTGACCGTGCGCTGCATGTCCGTAACTTCTTCAGGACGTTCGTCAACGAGCACCATCATGAGGTGGACCTCAGGATTGTTGGTGGTGATGGCGTTGGCGATCGACTGCAGGATGAGCGTCTTGCCGGCCTTCGGCGGGGAGACGATCAGGCCGCGCTGGCCTTTGCCGATCGGGGCAACCAGGTCGATGACACGGGGGCCAATCTTCTTGGGGTCGGTCTCGAGGCGCAGGCGCTCGGAGGGGTACAGCGGAACCAGTTTGGCGAACTCGACGCGGTCCTTGAGTTCTTCCGAAGTCTTGCCGTTGACTGACGTCACGCGGACCAGGGCGTTGAACTTCTGGCGGGCAGACTGCTGGCTGCGGTCTTCGCCGTCACGCGGAGCGCGGATGGCGCCAACCACGGCGTCGCCCTTGCGCAGGTTGTACTTCTTGACCTGGGCGAGGGAGACGTAAACGTCGTTCGGGCCCGGGAGGTAGCCGGAGGTGCGGATGAACGCGTAGTTCTCCAGGACGTCAAGGATGCCGGCAACCGGCAGCAGGACGTCGTCGTCGGTGACCTCGACGTCGTCGACGTCCGGTCCCTGGGCGCGTCCACGGCGGCGGTCATTGCGGTCGCGGAAACGGTCGTTGCGGGAGTTGTCCCGGTCCTGGCCGCCGGAGCGGTCATTCCGGTCATTCCGGTCGTTGCGGTCACGGCGGTTGCGCCGGTTGCGGCGGCTGCCTCCGTCCGCGTCCTCGTCACGGTTATCATCGCGGCGGGCGCCTTCACGCTGGCCTGCTTCCCGGCTGCCCGCATTGTCGCGGCCGCCGTCGGCGGTCTCGCGTGCAGCGTTGTCGCGGCCACGGGTGCGTCCGCTTTCGCGGCGCTCCGTGCGCTGCCCGGCTTCACCGGCTTCAGCTTCGGCCCGCTCGGCGGCGGGTTCTGCGGTGCGGGGTTCTGCGCTGCCCTGCACTGCGGCGCGCTGCTGGGCGTCGGCCTGTTCTGCCGGTGCCTCCACAGTTTCGGCAGCCTGCGGCGCTGCTGCGGCTGCTTCGCCGCGGCGGCGGTTGCGGGTGCGGGGCTGGCGACGCTCGGCGGCACCTTCGGCGGCTTCGGGAGCCTCAGTGGAGGCCGGAGCTTCAACCGGAGCGGGTGCGCTGGTTTCGGCAGCAGCCGGTTCGGTGGCTGCGGGTGCTACCACTCCGTCACTGACGGCGCGGCGGCTGCGGCCACGGCCACGAGCCCGCGTTCCTTCAGCAGGCGCCTCGGTTGTTTCAGCAGCTGCCGCCGGGGCGGACACTGCCGGAACGATTGCCGGGGCCGACACGTTCTCGACGGCCCTTTCCGCTGCCTTCGCGGGAGCCTTGGTCATGGGGGTACCGGCGCGGTGGGCGGAAATGGCCGAAACCAGGTCTCCCTTGCGCATCCGGGAACCGCCGGAGATCCCGAGCTGGCTGGCGAGTGCCTGCAGCTGGGCGAGCTTGAGGCCGGCAAGGCCGCTGCTCTTGGCGGGTGCGGCCGGTGATTCGGCAGCAGAAGATAGTTCCACAGCTGGCGACAGCTCAGTGGTTTCGGTCACGAAGGATCCTTCCCCCTCGACGGCGTCCAGACTGGGAGCTGGACGCGATGATTTGATCTGGGCTGCAGTTCAGATCTGCAGCCGCATTGCTCGGCCTTGCCGGTTGGATATCGGCCAGCAGGGCCGGATACTAATTCACCTTGCACTCCGCCCATGGCGGAACGCAGGACTGACGCTTCAGGGGCAGTTTAAGTGCTGCAGATTCCTGCGACAGACCAAGCAGGCGGCACCGGAATACATTGCGCAGTAAGAGACCAAGCGGCAACTAAGTGCAATAGCAGATCAGATAGGCGTCAATTACCGCCGGTGCAACTCCACCTTAGCACCTTCAACGTCCACTGCCAGCTTCAGAACACGCCACCCGATGTCCGGCGTGTTCGCAGCGGTGAACTCCTCGATGAAGGCAACGACGGCGCCGGCTTCAGCCTGTCCGTCTGCAAGGACCAGCACGGTGGGCCCGGCACCCGAGACTACAGCCGCGTGCCCGGCCGCGCGAAGCGCCGAAATCAGCGCAGCGCTTGGACGCATGGCCTCCGCACGGTAACTCTGGTGGAGGTAGTCCTCGGTGCCGGCCAGCAGGAATTGGGGCTTGCTGGTCAGGGCATGGATCAACAGTGCGGCACGTCCGGAATTCATCGCCGCCGCGTGGTGCCCCACCGAGGCCGGGAGCAGCGCACGCGCCGCTTCCGTTGACAGCTCGAAATCGGGAACCGCCACGACGGGAACCACCTTTTCGGAGACCGTCGCGCTGGTGCTGCTGTACTGGTCACTGTCCTGCCACGACAGCGCCAGCCCACCGAAAATGGCAGGTGCCACGTTGTCCGGGTGCCCTTCCAGCTCGCTGGTGAGCTGAAGGATCCAGTCCTTACCGCGCCGGCTGGCCTCAGGCACCAGGGCGTTTGCCGCGGATACGGCTGCCACTACTGCCGATGCGGACGAGCCCAGGCCCCGACCGTGGGGATTGACGTTGTCAGCCGTGACCTTCAGCCCGCCGTGCCTGAACCCCAGCCGTTCGAAGGCCGCTTCCATGGCCCGGACCACCAGGTGGCTGGCGTCCCTGGGGAGGGTTTCTGCGCCTTCACCGCGGAGATCGAACAAAAGCTCCTCGGATTCGAGGCTCTCCACTGTCAGGGTGTCATGCAGTGCCAAGGCCAGGCCCAGGCTGTCGTAGCCCGGGCCGAGGTTGGCCGTGGTGCCCGGAACCCGGACCGTGACCCGCTGTCCGGGTTCAATAAGCTGCAGTCCGACGGCGGTCTGCGAGGTGGCATCCAAGGCTACTTTTCTTCCAGTCCCAGTTCGGCAGCAACGGTGACAACATCATTGGAAACCTTGACCGGCTGGACATCGCTGCCGTCCTCGGTGCGCAGGGCCCACTGGGGATCCTTCAAGCCGTGGCCCGTAACGGTGATCACGATGGTCTTGCCGGCAGGAACCTCGCCGGCGGCGTGCTTCTTGAGCAGGCCTGCCACGCCGGCCGCGGAACCCGGCTCAACAAAAACGCCTTCGCGGGAGGACAGCCAGCGGTGCGCATTGAGGATTTCCTCATCCGTGACGGCGTCGATAAATCCGCCTGATTCGTCACGTGCACCAATGGCACCGTCCCACGATGCAGGATTCCCAATCCGGATGGCCGTGGCGATGGTGTCCGGTTCGGTGATGGGGTGGCCGGCGACGAAGGGTGCTGCCCCTGCTGCCTGGAAGCCCCACATGGCAGGGGTTTTGGTGGAGACGGCGGGAAGCGTGCCGGCGGTTTCGGACTCGAACGGAGCGGAGTACTCCTTGTAGCCCTTCCAGTACGCGGTGATGTTTCCGGCGTTGCCTACCGGCAGGACGTGGATGTCCGGAGCGTCCCCCAAGGCGTCGACGATCTCGAAGGCACCGGTCTTCTGTCCCTGGATGCGGGCGGGGTTGACGGAGTTGACCAGGAAGACCGGGTAGGACTCCCCCAGCTTCCGGGCGATGTCCAGGCAGTTATCGAAGTTGCCGTCCACCTGGAGCAGGGTGGCGCCGTGGGCGATGGCCTGGCTTAGCTTGCCCATTGAAATCTTGCCCTCGGGCACCAGGACGGCGCACTTCAGGCCCGCGGCCGTTGCGTAGGCGGCGGCAGAGGCGGACGTGTTGCCGGTGGAGGCACAGACCACGGCCTTGGCACCGGATGCGACGGCGGCGGTCATGGCCATGGTCATGCCGCGGTCCTTGAAGGAGCCGGTGGGGTTCATGCCCTCCACCTTCAGGTACACCTCCGAGCCGGTGAGCTCGGATAGCTTCTGCGCGCGCACCAGCGGGGTGCCGCCCTCACCCAGGGTGATGACCCGGGTGGATTCCGTCACGGGCAGACGGTCAGCGTATTCGCGGATAACGCCGCGCCATTGGTGAGCCACTTAGACTCCTTCTACCCGCAGAACGGATGTAACTGAATTGATGACGTCCAGGCCCTTGACGGCTTCGACGGTGGCCGCAAGGGCAGCCTCTGATGCGCGGTGCGTAACGATCCGCAGTTCGGCGGACTCCACGTTCGACTCGGCGTCCCGGTGGATGGTCTGCCGCATGATTTCGATGGAGACGCCGTGTTCGGCGAACAGCTGGGCGATCTTTGCCAGGACGCCAGGCTGGTCCGCAACGTCGAGGCCGATGTAGTAGCTGGTGACGGCCGCGTCGATGGGCAGGGCCGGAACGTGGCCAGTGGTGGTCTCGGTACGCTGGGGTCCGCCCAGGACGAGGCGGCGGGCCGCGGACACAAGGTCGCCGAGGACGGCGGACGCCGTGGGGGTGCCGCCGGCGCCCTGGCCGTAGAACATCAGTTCACCGGCGTTTTCGGCCTCGATGAACACCGCGTTGAAGGCGCCGCGGACGGCAGCCAGCGGGTGCTCACGGGGCAGCAGCGTGGGGTGCACGCGCACCGAAACGCCACCGCCTTGTCCACTGTCGCCGTCGCCGATTCTTTCAGCGATGGCCAGCAGCTTGATGACGAAACCGGCATCCTTGGCCGCTGCGATGTCAGCGGCGCTGACCGAACTGATGCCTTCGCAGTGGACGTTTTCCAGAGCGAACCGGGTGTGGAAGGACAGCGTGGCGAGGATGGCTGCCTTGGCAGCTGCGTCGTGGCCCTCGACGTCGGCGGTGGGGTCCGCTTCGGCGTAACCGAGGCGCTGCGCTTCGGCGAGGGCGTCGGCGAACTGGGCGCCGGTGGAATCCATCTGGTCAAGGATGAAGTTGGTAGTGCCGTTGACGATGCCCAGCACGCGGGTGATCCGGTCCCCGGAAAGGCTGTCGCGAATGGGCCGCAGGATGGGAATGGCTCCGGCCACGGCAGCTTCATAGGACAGCTGCACGCCGGCCTTGTCCGCCTCCTCGTAGAGGGTGGGGCCGTCCTGGGCCAGCAGGGCCTTGTTGCCGGTGACTACACAGGCGCCGTTCTGCAGCGCGGACAGGATCAGCGAGCGGGCCGGCTCGATGCCGCCCATCAGTTCGATGACCAGGTCGGCGTCCTTGACCAGGGTCTCGGCGTCGGTGGTGAACAGTTCCTGCGGCAGCTCGACGTCCCGCTTGGAGTCGACGTTGCGCACGGCAATCCCGGACAGCTGCAGGCGCGCGCCGGTGCGGGCGGCAAGGGCGTCGGCGTCCTCAATGAGAATCCGCGCAACCTGGGCCCCAACGTTGCCACAGCCCAGCAGGGCCACTTTCAGGGTTCGCAATTCAGACATTCAGGCTCCCATGTCGCGGTTCAGCAAATCTTCTTCGGTTTCCCCGCGGACAATCAGCCGGGCAGATCCGTCGCGCACCGCGACAACGCCCGGCCGGGCCAGATAGTTGTAGTTGCTTGAGAGGGCCCAGCAGTAGGCGCCGGTTCCCGGTACAGCAAGCAGATCACCGGCTGCCACGTCCTCGGGCAGATATACATCTCTAACAACTATGTCGCCGCTCTCGCAATGTTTGCCCACCACGCGGGACAGCTGCGGCGCGGCGGCGGACGTACGGGAGGCCACAACTGCCGAATAATCCGCGTCGTAGAGCACCGGGCGTGCGTTGTCGCTCATACCGCCGTCCACCGACACATAACGGCGGGGATACGTAACGTTTTCGCCCGCATCTTCGGCCTGGCCGGAGCCGGGGGCATCGACGCGGACAGTCTTGAGCGTCCCCACCTCGTACAGGGTGAAGGTGGTGCTGCCCACGATGGCCCGCCCCGGTTCAATCGAGATCCGGGGTGACTCGATGCCCAATTCAGCGCAGGTTGAACGGACGACGGCGGCCATCGCCGCAGCAATCTCAGCTGCGGGGCGCGGGGTGTCCACCGGGGTGTAGGCGATCCCGTAGCCGCCGCCGAGATCAAGCTCCGGCATAACGATGGAGTACTTTTCCTGCATGGCCGCGAGGAAACGAAGCAGCTTCTCGGCTGCCAGGGCAAAACCGTCCGGCTCGAAAATCTGGGAACCAATGTGGCAGTGCAGGCCCAGGAGCTCGATGCCGGGGTGTGCCGAAGCCGCTGCTACCGCTTCCTCGGCAGCAGAAAGGCCCGCCTGGTCCGTGGTGTCAGGCGCCATGGAGAGACCGAACTTCTGGTCCTCGTGTGCCGTGGCGATGAATTCGTGCGTGTGGGCGTGGACGCCGGGGGTCAGCCGCAGCATGACCTTGGCCATGTCGCCGCGGGCTTGGGCTATGTCGCCCACCCGCACCAGCTCGGACAGGCTGTCCACCACAATCCGGCCGAGGCCCATGTCCAGGGCACGATTAATCTCACCGTCGGACTTGTTGTTCCCGTGCAACGCCACGCGCTCACCGGCAATGCCCGCGCGGGCGGCGACGGCCAGTTCCCCGCCCGAGGCTGTATCCAGGCGGAGGCCTTCCTCCTCCACCCACTTCACAACAGCAGTGCAGAGGAAGGACTTCCCCGCGTAGTAGACGTCCACGCCGCCGCAGATGTCAGCGAAGGCAGCATCGAAGGAATCCTTGAAAGCCCGTGCGCGGGAGCGGAAATCCGCCTCGTCCATAACGAAGAGCGGCGAGCCGAACTGCTCTTTCAGCTCCTGGACGGTGAGGCCTCCAACGGTGAGTGAGCCGGCGTCGTTCCGTTGGACGCTGCCCGCCCACATCGGTTCCTGGAGGGCGTTCAGGTCAGCGGGCACTGCGAGCCATTCGGGTGCCAGTGGAGAGGCGGTCTTCGCGGTTTCTACAGGCATTGCGATCACATCCGTTCCGGCGCGGAAACGCCAAGCAGGTCAAGGCCGTTGGCCAGCACTTGGCTGGTGGCGTCATTGAGCCACAGGCGGGTGCGGTTGACGTCGGTCACCGCTTCATCGCCCATGGGCGCGATGCGGCAGGCGTCGTACCAGCGGTGGTAGGCACCGGCGATGGTTTCGAGGTGCCGTGCCACGCGGTGCGGTTCGCGCAGTTCCGCAGCCTTTGCCACGATCGACGGGTAGCTGCCCAGGTACGAGAGCAGTTCGTTCTCCGTGGCATGGTCCAGGAGGGAGGCGTCGAAGCTGTCTTTGCCGTCCACACGGCGTTCCACACCGGCCTCGACGGCGTTGCGGGCTGCGCCGCGGGACCGGGCGTGGGCGTACTGCACGTAGAACACGGGGTTCTCGTTGCTGTGCTTCTTCAACAGCTCCGGGTCCAGGGTCAGCGGGGAGTCTGCCGGGAACCGCGCCAGGGAGTAGCGGACAGCATCCTTGCCGAGCCAGTCGATCAGGTCCTTCAGCTCGATGATGTTCCCCGCGCGCTTGGACAGCTTTGCGCCGTTCACGGAAACCAGCTGGCCGATCAGCACCTCGATGTTCACCTCGGGGTCATCTCCGGCGCAGGCGGCGATGGCCTTGAGCCGGTTGATGTAGCCGTGGTGGTCGGCGCCGAGCAGGTAGATCTTCTCGGTGAAACCGCGGTCCTTCTTGGAGAGGTAGTAGGCGGCGTCAGCAGCGAAGTACGTGGGCTCGCCGTTGGCGCGGATCATCACCCGGTCCTTGTCGTCGCCAAAGTCTGTGGTCCGCAGCCAGACAGCACCGCCGTCGTCGAACACGTGGCCCTGCTCGCGAAGGCGGGCAACGGCACTTTCGATGGCGCCGGCGTCGTGCAGTTCCTGCTCGGAGAAGAACACGTCGAACTCCACACCGAACTCGGCGAGGGTTGCCTTGATGTCCTTCATCTGTGCCTTGTAGGCGGCGGCGCGGATGACCGGAAGCGCGGCGACCTCGGTCAATTCGCGGATGTCGGGGTGTTCAGTGATGACCTCGTGGCCCAGGTCCGCGATGTACTGTCCCGGGTAACCGCCCTCGGGCACGGGCCGGCCGTGCAGGCGCGAGTACACCGAGTTGGCGAAGACGTTCATCTGTGAACCGGCGTCGTTAATGTAGTACTCAGCCGTGACGTGGGCGCCGGAAGCGCGCAGCACCCTGGCGATGGCATCGCCGAGGGCAGCCCAGCGGGTGTGTCCAATGTGCAGCGGCCCAGTGGGGTTGGCGGAAACAAATTCCATGTTGACGGTGTGGCCGGCGAGCGCGGTGTTGGTTCCGTACTGCCGGCCGGCTTCGACAATGACCTTGGCGAGGGCGCCGGCCGTGGCAGCGTCCACGGTGATGTTCAGGAACCCGGGGCCTGCGATGTCCACGGCGGAGACGCCGTCGATCGACTTGAGCCGCGCGCTCAGCACGGTGGCGAATTCGCGGGGGTTGGTGCCGGCCTGCTTGGCAAGCTGCAGGGCGATGTTGGTGGCCCAGTCACCGTGGTCCCGGTTCTTGGGTCGCTCCACGCGTACCTCGTCTGGCACTGCTGATGCTGAAAGGGCGATCTCGCCGGCGTCGACGGCGTCTTTCAGGCAGGCGGATATGGCGAGGGAGAGTTCTTCGGGAGTCACCCCTCTAGCCTACCGGGGGCCAGTGACAGCAAAAGAATTCGGACTGTTCCGGTGCCGTAGGCATTTCCACAGGAAATTCACAAGCCACCTACAAGTTGAACCAATACGCTGGGTTCATCGTTGACACGCACGTAAGCACCGTCCCAAACACTTATACGAAATGAGAGCCTTTATGAGACCGTCAGTCCGCAAAAGTGTTTTCGCCGGAATCGCCGGCCTTTCCCTCGCCGGAACGGTGGCGGGCTGCGCGCCGTCCGCCACCGAGAACACGCCGGCGGCCCCCGCCGGCAGCGCTGCAGCAACGCCCTCCGCAGGATCGTCGTCGCTGGCAGGCAGCGGCGCCACGTACAAGGACGGCACGTACAGCGCTGACGGAAACTATGTTTCGCCGAACGGCACCGAGACGGTTGGTGTCGAACTGACCCTGGCCGGAGGCACGGTCAAGGATGTCAACATCACCCAGCATCCCTCCAACCCGAACACCCGCAAGTTCCAGGGGGAGTTCGCCGGCGGTATCGCTTCGCAGATAGTGGGCAAAAACATAGACGAGCTCAACGTCTCCAAGGTCGCCGGCTCCTCCCTGACGAGCGGCGGGTTCAACCAGGCTGTAGAACAGATCAAGTCGGAGGCGCAGTAGACGGTGCCGGGCGCGGACTGGGAGGACTTTGCGTTTGAGGGAATCGGCACGCAGTGGGAGATTTCCACGCCTTGTCCGCTTGCTCAGTCCGTCCGGGCCCGCCTCCTTGACCGGGTGGAGAAGTTCGACGCCGACTGGTCCCGCTTCCGGGCCGATTCCCGCGTCAGTATCATGGCGCGGGAACCCGGGACGTTTGGTTTTCCGGAAGAGGCGGGCCGGCTGGGGCCGCTGTACAGGACGCTTTACGGGCTGACGGACGGAGCCATGACCCCGCTGATCGGCGCCTCCCTTGAGCGGCTGGGGTACGACGCCGGCTACTCCCTTAAGCCGTTAGGGTCGCCGCTGCCAGCACCTCCCTGGGACGAGGTCCTCAAGTGGGAGGGCACCACCATCACCACCACTTTGCCCGTGGTTCTTGACATCGGGGCGGCTGGCAAAGGCCTGCTGGTGGACCTGCTCGCCGACGAACTGGACGCTGAAGGACTTGATTCCTTTGTCATCGACGGCAGCGGGGACCTGCTGGCAAGGGGCCCCCGATCCACCCAGGTGGCTTTGGAGCACCCCTACAACCCCGGGCAGGCCATCGGCATCGTGCCGCTCACCGGGCGTGCGCTCTGTGCCTCGGCGTCCAACCGCCGGACGTGGGGCGATGGCCTGCACCACGTACTGGACGGAACAACGGGGCAACCGGTCAGGACCGCCGTCGCCACCTGGGCACTTGCAGACACGGCGATGCTGGCAGACGCCCTGGCCACTGCTCTCTTCTTTGTCCCGGGCGCACGCTTGGAGCAAGAGTTCAATTTCTCCTGGCTGACCGTATTTTCTGACGGGAGCGCAGTCCACTCCGCCGAGTTTGAAGGGACACTGTTCACATGAGCCCTGTGGAAACGCCGAAGGCCGGGCCGGTCCCCTCCGCGGCCGCCCGGCTGGATACCGTCCTTGGCCGGTTCACCATGTACCGGCTCATCCTGCTTGTCCTTGCAGCCCTTGCCGTGTACAGCCTCTTACTCGATGTTCTTGGCTGGCTGACCTTCGGCATCCCCGAAATGCTGGCGCACCTTGTGCTGTGCCTCGGGCTGACCTACGCCTCCAACAGGGCTTTGGCAGCCCTGTTTCGGGTTCGGCCCCACTCTGAATCCTCGCTCATCACAGGACTGCTGCTGTACTTCCTGTTCTGGCCGTCCTTCGCGCCGATGGATGTGGCTGGAGTGGCATTGGCCTGCGTCCTGGCTTCTGCATCAAAGTACGCACTCGCGTGGCGCGGCCGCCACATTTTCAACCCCGCCGCCGCGGGAGCATTCGTGGTTGGGCTCACGGGGCTCAACGTCGCCACCTGGTGGGCAGCTACTCCTGCGATGCTGTTGTTGCTGGTGCCGGGAGTCCTTTTGGTGCTTTACCGCACACGGAAATTCCTGATGGCCTCGATCTTCCTCGTGGTGGCCTGCGCCATCATCGGCGCGGAACTGCTTCAGGCCGGCATGTCCGTGGGGATGGCGCTGTGGCAGTCACTGGCCCAGCGGCCGCTGCTGTTCTTTGTGGGCTTTATGCTCACCGAGCCGCTGACACTGCCGCCGCGCAGGTGGCAGCAACTGGCCCTCGCGGCTGTGGTGGGCGTGGTTTTTGCCGTCCCCTACAACTTCGGCTTCCTGGCCAATTCCCCTGAGGCCGCGCTGCTGCTGGGCAACCTCCTCGCCTTTATGGCGGGCCAGCGCGGCGGTGTGCGGCTGAGGTTCAACGGGACCAGGCCGCTGACGCCCAGCACCACCGAGTTTTCCTTCAAGCCCTCCCGGCCCGTGCGGTTTGTCCCGGGGCAATACATGGAACTGGACCTCCCGCACGCGAAGTCGGATGGAAAAGGACGACGCCGGGTGTTCAGTTTGACCGGCTCGCCCAGTGAGCACGTGGTGAAGTTCGGCGTGCGGACTGCCGAGCCGCTGTCCGCCGCCAAAAAGGTCCTTCTTTCCCTGCAGCCGGGCGACGAGCTGACGGCCACTTCCGTTGGAGGTGACTTTGTCCTCCCCCGCGATCCCCGCAAGCCCGTCCTGATGATGGCTGCCGGCATCGGCATCACCCCCTTCCTTTCACATCTCTCCTCCGGTGGTTTACGGGACCGCGACGCCATGATTCTGCTGCTGGCCAGGAGCGCCGACGAGATCGCGTACGCGGATGAATTGAAGGCTGCAGGCGTCCGTGTGGTTGCCCGCATCGCCGATGGTTCCCAGCCGCCGCCGCACATCACTGCGTTCCCTGCAGATGGCGCCAGGGTGGACGGTGAAGCCCTCAAAGCACTCGTTCCCGACATTGCTGACCGCGAGGTTTATATCTCAGGCTCACCAGCGAGCGTCGCCTCGTTGCGTGGTGCGGCACGGCAGGCCGGTGCCAGGAAGGTGCACGTGGACTCGTTCTCGGGCTACTGAAACGCGCCGCTTTGGAGAGCCCGTGCCCGCCGGAGTTCCGAGTCCCGAGTGGCGATTTTCCCTTGCGGGCCACCTTCCTGCTAAGCTCTAGGACGTCCCGCCGGCAACGGCAGGAACCCCCGGATTGCCCTCGTAGCTCAGGGGATAGAGCGTCTGCCTCCGGAGCAGAAGGTCGTAGGTTCGAATCCTATCGAGGGCACCAGTCGAGAAGCACCCCGGTCCACGGACCGGGGTGCTTCTCTTTGTCCGGCCCGGCACGGCTCATGATCACGGCGCCCACCACACGGAACACCGCGTGTATCCACCGCTTTGTCGGTGCCCCCTCGTAGTCTGAATTTACCTAGTTGAGGGGGTACGCCATGCACGTTCCGTTCTGTTCCATCATTCCGCCATACCTGTTGAGGCGGCTGGCCAGGCAGGACGCCCCGGAGTTTTCCGCGGCCGCACGAGCGGCCAAAGAAGCCTTGGGCCACGTCCGCTCTGTCCAGGCAGCCCGCATGCAGGCCGCCCCCGACGTCCCGGCAGGAGTGCGCCAGGCTAAACCAGGACCATCAAACCGCTCGGTTTTCGACGCCGCCGGCTCGGAAACCCTCCCGGGCAAACTCGTCCGCAAGGAGGGAGAGCACGCCACGGGGGATCCTGCAACTGACGAAGCCTACGACGGGCTGGGCCACACGCATCGGCTGTACGCTGACGTCTTTGGAAGGAACTCGATCGACGGCCGGGGCCTGCCCCTGAACGCCACCGTGCACTTCGGCAAGCTCTACGACAACGCTTTCTGGGACGGGACCCAGATGGTCTTCGGCGATGGTGACGGGGAGGTCTTCGAACGGTTCACCAGGTCCCTCAGCGTCATCGGCCACGAGCTTGCACACGGGGTTACCCAGCACTCCGCAGGCCTGGTGTACCGGAACCAGGCCGGGGCCATCAACGAGTCGATGTCAGATGTTTTTGGTGCACTTGTGGAGCAGTACGTGAAGGACCAGTCGGTCACGGAGGCCAGTTGGCTCATCGGCGAGGGGCTTTTCACGCCCGAGGTGGAAGGGCGCGCCCTGCGGTCCATGAAAGCTCCCGGAACCGCGTACGACGACGACGTGCTGGGTAAGGATCCGCAGCCAGACTCCATGGACACTTACGTAAGGACGAGCGCGGACAACGGCGGTGTCCACATCAACTCAGGCATCCCCAACCGGGCGTTCTACCTCGTGGCGGAACAGCTGGGCGGAAACGCCTGGGACTCCCCCGGGCGCATCTGGTACGAGACGCTCACCGGCGGTGATTTGCCCACGGGCGCAACCTTCACCGTCTTTGCCCGCGCCACGGCTGCTACGGCTGGGGAGCTTTTCGGTTCTGATTCAAAAGAGCATGACGCCGTGCGAAACGCGTGGGAAACTGTGAAGGTCAAACTCTAACGGGATGCCTGGCTGCCGTACTTCGGGCCACCGGGCTCGACGTACCACCCAGGAACGAAGCCATGAAGATCAGTGTGGAGCGCACCGGCGGCATCGCGGCGATGACCCGGGTGTGGACTGTTAACGCTGTTTCCGAGACAGCCAGGAACCAGTGGCAGCCCATCGTCGAGGCATGCCCTTGGGACGCCGTGCCTCGAACACCGCGGGCCGCTACAGCGGAATACTCCGGAGCCCAACCGGACCGGTTCATCTACTCCATCCGGGCGGGCCAGCATCGCGCTGCCTTGCCCGAACGGGCAGTCACCGGACCCTGGCGGGTGCTGGTGGACAGCACCCGGGCGGCCGCTGAGGAATCACGGGCGGCACAGCGCCGGGAGGCATGAAGCCCCGGGGGCTAACCCACCTCCGCCAGCTGGCCGCGGAAGGCCCTGCGGTAGGACTGCGGGCTGGTGTCCAGGACTTTTCCGAAGTGGTGCCGCAGCAGGACCGGATGCCCAAATCCGGACTCCCGCGCAATCTCCTCAATGTTCATGTCCGTGGCCTCAAGGAGTTCCTGCGCCCGGAGCACCCGCTGGGAGTTGAGCCAGGCCGCCGGTGTTGCCCCCGTTTCTGACCGGAACTTCCGGGCGAACGTCCGGGCGGACATGTGCACCCGCGTGGCGAGCTCATTCACCGTATGCTCGCGATCCAGGTGCTCCACCATCCAGCGAAGGAGTTCCTCCATCGGAGCAGAGCCGCAGGTGGGCATGGGCCGGTCAATAAACTGTGCCTGGCCACCATCGCGGTGCGGCGGGACCACCATGTCGCGGGCAATCGCAGCGGCCACGTGCGCACCCAATTCCACCCGCACGAGGTGGAGGCAGGCATCGATACCGGCAGCCGTGCCGGCGGAGGTGATGATGTTTGCGTCCTGCACGTACAGGACGTTTTCGTCCACCCGGACACCCGGATATTCCGCAGCAAGGCGGCCTGAGTAGTGCCAGTGCGTGGTGCAGCGCCGCCCATTCAGCAGGCCCGCCCGGGCCAGGGCAAAGGCTCCCGAGCAAATGGACATGACCCATGCTCCCCTCGCATCAGCGGCGCGCAGTGCTTCGAGGACAGACTCGGGTAGATCGTCATCGTTGCCGTAGGGGGTCATGATGACGAGGTCTGCGTCGGCGGTGGCTTCCAGCCCGAGGCTCACATTCATGGACAACCCGGACTTGAGCTGGACGTCGCCTGGCGCCGGCGTGCAGACGCGGAAGTCAAAGGCCGGGACGCCGCTCCCCCGCCCGGACCTGTCGATCCCGAACACTTCACAGGCGGTGCCAAACTCGAACATCGAGAAGTTGGGGACCACGATGACGGCTACTGATTTCAGCATGCTTCCATTGTGGCAGGAATTTTAGCTTTTTGGGCATTTCTGCCACTTTTTCTTGGTTCCAAAGAGGAGAAGCATGAAGGCATGGAAATCCTCACAACCGTCCTCGTCATCCTGCTGCTCCTCGTATTTGCCGCCACTGTGTCGGCTCTCCTGCAAGACGGCAGGGGGCACACGCCTCCCGTTGAATCGCATGAAGCATGGTCCGCCCTGGACCTTCCCAGCACCAACTACACGCTCCGCATCTTCTAACCCAGGCCACAGAGGCCGGGCACAGCTGCAACCAGTCGAAACGGGAAGCCCGGGCTCCCGCAGTAGACTGTCAGCAGCCATGACACTTCACATCTCCTATCCTGCCGAGCTGCCGGTCTCCGAGCGCCGCGAAGACCTGATGGCCGCCATCGCAGCGAACCAGGTCACCATCATCGCCGGCGAGACCGGCTCCGGTAAGACCACCCAAATCCCCAAAATGTGCCTTGAACTTGGCCTGGGCGAAAACGGCCTAATCGGCCACACCCAGCCGCGCCGGCTCGCAGCCCGCACGGTCGCGGAGCGCATCGCCGAGGAACTGGGCGTGGACATCGGCCAGGAAGTCGGGTTCCAGGTCCGCTTCACCGGCGAGGTCAGCCGGAACACCAAGGTCAAGCTGATGACCGACGGCATCCTGCTCGCGGAAATCCAGCGCGACAAGCTGCTGCGCAAGTACAACGCCATCATCATCGACGAAGCCCATGAGCGCAGCCTCAACATCGACTTCATCCTCGGCTACCTCCGGCGGATCCTGCCGCAGCGGCCGGACCTGAAGGTGATCATCACGTCCGCCACCATCGATCCCGAGCGCTTCGCCAACCACTTCGGCACGCCGGAAAACCCAGCGCCCATCATCGAGGTCTCGGGGCGGACGTACCCCGTGGAAATCCGGTACCGCCCGCTGTCACAGCCCCCCGCCGGAACTGATGAAGAGAACGCTTCCGACGACGAACTCGAGGAAGACCGCGATCCCCTCGACGCCGTCTGTGACGCCGTGGACGAACTCGCTGCCGAAGCCCCCGGCGACATCCTCGTATTCTTTTCCGGCGAGCGCGAAATCCGGGACGCTGCCGAGGCGCTCCAGGCCCGCATCCAGTCCAACCGGAGACTGGCCGGAACCGAGATCCTCCCCCTGTTTGCCCGGCTCAGCCTGCAGGAACAGCACAAGGTGTTCCACCCCGGCAACAAACGCCGGATCGTCCTTGCCACCAACGTGGCCGAGACGTCGCTGACCGTGCCGGGCATCAAATACGTGATCGACACCGGCACTGCCCGCATCTCCCGGTACTCGCACCGCACCAAAGTCCAGCGGCTGCCCATCGAACGCGTTTCACAGGCATCGGCGAACCAGCGTTCCGGGCGGTGCGGGCGCGTATCGGACGGCATCGCCATCCGCCTCTACTCCGAGGAGGACTTCGAATCCCGGCCCCGCTTCACGGATCCCGAAATCCTGCGCACCAACCTGGCCGCTGTCATCCTGCAGATGACAGCCATGGGAGTGGCCCGGGGGCCGAAGGACGTCGAGAACTTCCCCTTCGTGGAGCCCCCGGAAGCGCGGGCCATCAACGACGGCGTCACGCTGCTTCGCGAACTCGGCGCCCTGGCTGCCGCCCGGCCCCAAAACGGCTCCGACGCGACGAAGGGCGGCGGCGGACTTACCGCCGTCGGGCACAAACTCGCCCAACTGCCGGTGGACCCCCGGCTGGGCCGGATGATCGTGGAAGCGGGAAAACGAGGCTGCGTCCGCGAAGTCATGATCCTCGCGGCGGCCCTCACCATCCAGGACCCGCGCGAGCGCCCTACGGACAAGCAGCAGCTCGCGGCGGAAAAGCACAACCGGTTCAAGGACGAAAACTCGGACTTCACCGGTTTCCTCAACCTTTGGAACTATATCCAGGAGAAGCAGCAGGAGTTGTCGTCCTCTGCCTTCCGGCGCCTGTGCCGGGCCGAATTCATCAACTACGTCCGCGTGCGCGAGTGGCAGGATCTGTTCGCCCAGCTGCGCCAGCTGGCCCGCCCACTGGGCATCAGCCTGGACAACAAACGCCTTGCCGATCCCGTTGGCAACCACGACGGCATCCACATCAGCCTCCTTTCCGGGCTCCTGAGTCACATCGGCATCCTGGACGAGCGCAAGCGTGAATACGCCGGTGCCCGCGGCAGCCGCTTCGCGATCTTCCCCGGCTCTGCACTGTTCAAGAAGTCCCCTACGTTCGTGATGGCGGCGGAGCTGGTGGAAACCAGCCGGCTCTGGGCCAGGGTTGCCGCCCGGTTCGATCCCGTCTGGGCGGAGCAGGTGGCCCCCGACCTGGTCAAGCGCAGTTACAGCGAACCGCACTGGTCCACCCGCCAGGGCGCAGTGATGGCCTACGAAAAGGTCACCCTCTACGGCGTACCCCTCATCGCCCAGCGCAGGATCAACTACGGCAGGGTGGATCCCGTCGTCGCCAGGGAACTCTTCATCAGGCATGCCCTGGTGGAGGGCGACTGGAAGACCCACCACAAGTTCTTCCACCGCAACCGTGCCCTCCTGCAGGAGGTCGAGGAACTCGAAGCAAGGATGCGGCGCCGGGACCTCCTGGTGGACGACGAAACGCTGTTTGAGTTCTACGATGCGCGGGTCGGGCCGGACGTTGTGTCCGAACGGCACTTTGACAAGTGGTGGAAGGACGCCCGGCAGGAAAACCCTGACCTCCTGGACTACGACAAGTCGCTCCTCCTCAGCGATGACGCCGACGACCTCGACGTCTCCGCCTACCCCAAGACCTGGCTGCACAAGGGTTTTGAACTCCCGCTGACCTATGAATTCCACCCTGTGGCCCCCGGCTCGCCGCCCAATCCGAGCGACGGCGTCACCGCCGAAGTGCCTGTCCTGTTCCTTAATCAGCTGGACGACAAGGCCTTCCGCTGGCTGATTCCGGGCCAGCGCGTGGAACTGGTAACGGCCCTGATCAAGTCCCTGCCTAAGCAGGTCCGCAAGAACTTCGTCCCTGCCCCGGACGTGGCCCGGCAGGCAGTTGCTGTCCTTGAGTCCGATTTCGACCCGGCCTTGGACGAGCTTGAACGGTCCCTCGAACTTGCGCTCCGCCGCGTCCGCGGGCACGTCATCCCGCCCGGTTCGTGGAACTGGGACGCGGTGCCCGCGCACCTGCGCGTGACCTTCAAGGTGGTGGACAGCAAAGGCAAGGTCCTGGATGAGGGCAAGGACCTCGCTGCCCTTCAGGAGAAGCTTGCGCCTGCCACCCGCCGGGCCATTGCCGAGTCGCTGGGTGCCACACCCGCCTCTACCGCTCCGCGCAGCAACGCCGGGCGGGCTGCAGGAAGGGCCGACGACGGCGGGACTCCCCGCCTGCAGGCACCCGCCCAGGTGCCGGCCGGGACCGGCCCCGCCGGGTTCCGGGAGCAGGACGGCCTCACCGAGTGGAGTTTCGGAACCCTCCCTCGCCAGGTCAGCAACACGGTCAAGGGCCACACCGTCACGGGTTATCCGGCCCTGCAGGACCAGGGCAAGTCTGTGGCCCTTCGGGTGTTCCAGACCGCGGACGAACAGCAGGACGCCATGCGCGGCGGCGTGATCAGGCTGCTGGCCCTGCGCGTTCCTGCTCCTGACCGCTACGTGCTGGAGCATCTGAGCAACACGGAGAAACTGACATTCAGCCAGAACCCGCATGGCTCTGTTTCAGCCCTCATTGCCGACTGTGCGCTGGCGGCCATCGACAAGCTCACTCCTGCCGAGCTCCCCTGGGACCGCAAGTCCTTTGACGGGCTCTACGAGCTGGTCCGGGCTGAGCTGATCGACACCGTGTTCAGCGTGACGGCCGTGGTGGAGCGCATCCTCGCCAGTACCCGGCGCATTGAAAAGCAGCTGAAGGGGACCACCAGCCTGGCCCTCATCAGCGCGCTCAACGACATCAAGAGCCAGCTCGACCAGTTGGTGTACCCCGGCTTTGTGGCACGCACCGGCTATGCCCAACTCAGCCAGCTCCCGAGGTACCTCTCAGCCATTGAGAAGCGGCTGGAACGCCTCCCGGGCAATGTCCAGCGGGACGCCCTCAGCATGGCGGTGGTGCAGCGCCTCGAGGATGACTACGACGACGCCGTATCGGCCCTGCTGCCCGGCCGTAGGGCCGGCGGCGAGCTTGCCCAGGTCCGGTGGATGATTGAAGAGCTCCGGGTGAGCCTCTTCGCCGTCGAACTTGGGACCGCCTATTCGGTGTCCGAGAAGCGGATCCGCGCTGTTCTCAACAAGGCGCTGGCCCCGGCTTAGGCCGGGACGAAGTCGCCGTACCCCGCAGCGCGCAGGCCCTGCCGGAGTTTCTCGGCGTTGGCGTCCAAAACTTCCGGATCGGGGTTCTGGTCCGCGGTGGCAAAGTTAAACTCGGCCATGCTCCTGGAGGGCCAGACGTGCACGTGCAGGTGGTTAATTTCATAGCCGGCCACAATCAGCCCGGCGCGCGCCGCGCCAAAGACGTCCACCTGGACGGCGCCGATCCGCTGGGCCACCTCCATGACCCTCGCCAGGGTCTCCGGAGAGGCGTCGGTCCAGCGGTCCACCTCCTCGGTGGGAACCACCAGGGTATGGCCGTCGGCCAGCGGACCCGTGGTGAGGAACGCGGATACGTCGTTCTCCCGCCAAACGAACCGGCCGGGAATCTCGCCGTTCAGGATCCTGGTGAAGAGCGTGCTCATGCGTCTGCCTCCTTGGCGGGTGCCTGCAAAGTGCTGGTGTCCAGCACGAACCGGTATTTCACATCGCCGGCGACCATCCGGTCGTAGGCTTCGTTAAGCTGATCAGCGCCGACCACTTCGATGTCCGCCACCACGCCGTGCTCCGCGCAGAAGTCCAGCATTTCCTGGGTTTCGGCAATGCCTCCGATCAACGAGCCGGCGTACGCGATCCGGCGCCTGATCAGCGCCCGGGGGTTCACGGGCGGCATCGCCTCGGACGGAAGTCCGAGCTGGAAAAGCGCCCCGTCCACGCGCAGTGTCCGGAACAGCGGGTTCAGGTCGTGCGGAGCTGCCACGGTGTCGATGATGAGGTCGACGGTGCGGTTGGCCGCGTCCATCGCTGTTTCGTCCGTGGACAGGACCACTTGGTCGGCCCCCAGTTCCAGGGCGGCCGGCACTTTGGACTCGGACGTGGTGAACACCACCACCTTCGCTCCCATCGCCTTGGCGAACTTGACGGCCATATGACCTAGTCCGCCCAGCCCCACCACACCCACAACGTCGCCTTCTTCGACGTCGAAGTGCCGCAGGGGCGAGAACGTCGTAACGCCGGCGCACAGCAGCGGAGCGACGGCGGCCGGGTCCAGGGAGTCCGGTATATGAAGGACGTAGCGGCGGTCCACCACCACAGAGGAGGAATAGCCGCCCTGTGTGATCGAGTTGCCGTTGCGCCGGTCGACGGCCCCGTACGTGCCGGTCATTCCGTTTTCGCAGTACTGTTCCAGGCCGTCCAGGCAGCTTTCGCACTCGCGGCAGGAGTCCACGATGCAGCCAACGCCCACCCGGTCCCCCGGCGCGAACCCGGTAACGGCTGATCCCACGGCACTGACAGTGCCAACGATCTCGTGGCCGGGCACCAGCGGCCAGGTTGTACCACCCCACTCGCCGCGAACCGCGTGGACATCCGAATGGCACAGCCCGCAAAACTCGATGGCAATTTCGACGTCGTCGGCCTGGGGAGTGCGGCGGGAGAGGGTCAGCGGGACCAAGCCGCTGTCCGGGGATGTGGCGCCGTACGCGGCAGCCAGCACGCCGCCGTCGGAAGCAGCGGATCCGGACGCAATCAACCCGGAGGCAACGGTCTCAGCGGTGACAGGTTCACGGGCAGCAGGTTCAGGGGTGACAGGTTTTGCGAGGGGCGGCGGCACGGGACGTCCAGGAGTCATAGTGCGACGCTACCCTTGAGCGCCGCCAAGTTTCCACCCAGCCGGGCCGCCGCCGTCGCCGCGGGGCTCCGGCCCCGTCACTACCGGCAGATGGGGGTTGCTGGACCACTCGGAGAAGGACCCGGGATAGAGGGCGGCACGGAAGCCGGCGAGTTCAAGGGCGGCCACCTGGTGGGCTGCCGTGACGCCGGACCCGCAGTAGACTCCCACCTCGACGTCGTCGGTGACGCCCAGCGACTCAAAGCGTCGGCGCAGCTCGGCGGGAGGCAGGAAGCAGCCGGCGCCGTCCACGTTTTCGGACGTCGGCCCGCTGACTGCACCCGGAATGTGGCCAGCTCGGGGATCAACAGGCTCAATCTCGCCGCGGTACCGCTCTCCGGCCCGCGCGTCCAAAAGAATCCTGTCGGCGGGGCGCCCGTCCGGACGGTCCTTCTCCGCAACGGGTCCGCCCTCCATCCAGGAGGTCACGTCGGCCGCCTCCAGGACCGGCATCTGCCCGTCTGCAAGCGTGACGTGGCCAGGAACAGGCGGGACCTCGCCCAGTTCCAACGGCAGCCCTGCTGCACGCCAAGCCGCCAGGCCGCCGTCGAGCAGGTAAACCTCGGGAAGGCCGGCGTTGCGCAGCATCCACCACGCCCGGGCTGCCGCCATGTTGGCGCTGTCATCGTAGGCCACCACAACATCACCGTTGCTGATGCCCCAGCGCCTCGCCGCCTCCTGGAACCTTCGGGGTGATGGCAACGGATGCCTTCCCCGCTCCGGGGCAGCAGGATCCGCAAGCTCGGTGGCAAGATTAACGAAGACGGCGCCCGGCAGGTGCCCCTTCAGGTAGTGGTCATGGCCGTGCGGGTCGCCCAGCGCCCACCGCACGTCCAGCAGCACTGTGCGCACACCGCCGGCACGGCGCCCCTCCAGTTCGGAAACATCCATCAGCGGATTCATTGTGCTCCTTCGCGTGGGCAGCCAACGCTCCCACTCTAACGGCAGCTCCGGCGGCCGCAGGTAGGCTGGTGCGGTGAAGATCGAGCGCACCGCCGGCCGGGACTGGGCGGACGAAGCCATCCGGAAAATCACGGCAGAAAACAACCGCTCCGCCGATACCCACCTCTACTCGGTACCCCTTCCCGAGCACTGGGGCGTACAGCTTTATCTCAAGGACGAGTCCACCCACCGCACCGGCAGCCTCAAGCACCGGCTGGCGCGCTCCCTGTTCCTCTTCGGCCTGGTCAACGGCTGGATCAGGGAGGACACCACCATCGTCGAGGCCTCCAGCGGCAGCACCGCGGTGTCCGAGGCCTATTTCGCGCAGCTCCTGGGACTGCCCTTCATAGCCGTTATGGCGCGCACCACCAGCCCCGAAAAGATTGCGCTGATCGAGCAGTTCGGCGGTTCGTGCCTCCTGGTGGACCACGCCTCCGAGGTCTATGCGACGGCGGAAGAGGTCGCCGCCACCAGCGGCGGGCACTACATGGACCAGTTCACCTACGCCGAGCGGGCAACGGACTGGCGCGGAAACAACAACATCGCGGAGTCCATCTTCGGCCAACTTGAGCTGGAGGAACATCCCGTGCCGGACTGGATTGTGGTGGGCGCAGGGACGGGCGGTACCAGCGCCACCATCGGCAGGTACCTCCGTTACAACAGCCACCCCACCCGGCTGGTGGTGGTCGATCCGGAAAACTCGGCCTTCTACCCGGGCTGGCGCGGCACGTCGTCCGACCCTGCTACCGGATCGCCGTCCCGGATCGAGGGCATTGGCCGGCCCCGGATGGAGCCCAGCTTTGTGCCGTCCGTGATCGACCATATGATCCAAGTGCCGGACGCTGCGTCGGTCGCCGCCATGCGCCACCTCCGCACGCTCGCCGGGCTCCATGCCGGTCCCTCCACCGGAACCAACCTTTGGGGCGTGTGGCAACTCATTGCGGGGATGATCGCCGAAGGCCGCCACGGCAGCATCGTCTCGCTGATGTGCGACGGCGGCGAGCGCTATGCAGGCAACTATTACTCCCCCGGGTGGCTGGCGTCCCATGGCTTGGATCCGCAGCCGTACGAAGCGGTCATCAGGCGGTTCTTCAATAGCGGCACCTGGGACGGTGGCGAGGCTTAGACTTCCACCGACTCGCCCGCGGCCAGGTGCTGATACTCCGTGCCGTACTTGGCTCCGAGGCGCTTGACATGGCCTTCCACGATTTTCAGGCCATTCCCGTTGAGCAGGCCGTCGTGGATTTGGAATGCCCGTGGTGCCCGGACGCCGATCACGAAGTCCACCACTTCAGCTGCCTTGCTCCACGGCGCGTGGATCGGCACCAAGAGCGTCTGCACGCTGATGCCGTCCGGAATGACGAACGAATCACCGGGGTGGTAGACATTGCCGTCCAGGAGGTAGCCGACGTTGGCCACCACGGGGATCTGAGGATGGATCAAGGCGTGCTGCCCGCCGAAGCTGCGAACCTCGAAGCCCGCCGTTTCGAAGGACGATCCGGGGTCTACGGTGTGGATCCGGTCCGCTGCTTCAGAGGCTTCCTTGCGCAGGTTATCCGCGACGCCCGCCGGGGCAAAAACCACGAGGTCCCGGTTGTCCTTCAAAGCAGCCACCACAGCGGGAACGTCGATGTGGTCGCCGTGTTCGTGGGTGACCAGGACCGATTCGGCACCGCCCAGTGCCTCCGCCGCTTCCGAAAACGTGCCCGGGTCCAACACCAGAACCCGGCGGTCTTTCTCGAGTCGGACGCAGGCGTGGGTGTATTTGGTCAGCTTCATAGCGCCAGCCTAGGGTTCGGTCCGAACCCGTGTCCACGAAGCTCCGGCTGGTAATCTTGATCTTTGCCACCATCCTGAGGGAAGCGAGTCCATCCATGCCGTTCGGCGCCAAGGCTGATTCCACCAAGCCCGCTTCGGCCGAAGCCTTGGGAGGCACCGCACGGGCCGCTTCCGTGCCGGCAGGCACCGCCGCGCCCGTTGCCGGCAAGGAACAGCGCGTGACCAAGCAGAGGCTGGCAGTCAGCGCCGCTTTGGATGAGTTGCACGATTTTGTGAGCACGCAGGAGCTCTACCGCATCCTGCAGAACCAGGGCGTATCGGTGTCCCTCGCCACCGCCTACCGGATCCTCCAGTCCCTTGCAGACGAGGGCCTGGTGGATGTGCTGCGCAACGGCGACGGCGAAGCGGTGTACCGCCGCTGTGCCGTCACCGGCCACCATCACCACCTCCTGTGCCGGAACTGCGGCAAAGCCGTCGAGGTGGAAGCGCCCGCCGTGGAAACGTGGGCAGCCCGCACGGCCAGCGAACACGGCTTCACGGAAGTGGCGCACACCGTGGAGATCTTCGGGCTGTGCCCTGACTGCACGGCGCGCAAGGCAGCCGGCGAGCTCTAAGCAGGTCCGGCTTAGGGCCCCCTGCCGCGCGAACCGGTCCACGCACGATCAGTGGGCCTGCAGCACCCGCCCGTTGATGCCCCGGGACGACCGGATGGATCCGATAACGCGGCACACCACATAGATCAGGAACGACAACGTGGTGACGTAAGGGCTGATGGGGATGCGGCCGCCAAGGGCCAGCAGGATTCCGCCGACGGTCGCCGTCACGGCGAAGACAACACTCAGCACCACCACTGCCACCGGGGAGGAAGTCACCCGGAGGGCTGCAGCAGCCGGTGTGATCAGCAGTGCGAGCACCAGGAGGGCTCCCACCACCTGGATGGAAAGAGCCACGCTGATGCCCAGCAGGACCATAAAAACGATGGCGAGCGTCCGGACGGGCACACCGCGTGCCTCGGCCAGTTCCGGATCCACACTGGCAAAATTCAGTGGCCGCCAGATGGCCGCCAGGACCACCATTACCACCACGGCGGTTCCGGCCAGCGCCTGAAGCTGGACGGTATCAACTGACACGATCTGCCCGGTCAGCAGGCCGAACTTGTTCGCCGCGCGTCCCTCGTACAAGGACAGGAACAGGATTCCGAGGCCCAGGCCGAAGGGCATAATCACGCCGATGATCGAGTTCTTGTCCCTCGCCCGCACCCCCATCAGGCCCAGGAGCAGTGCAGCTGCAACAGAGCCGATAAGCGAACCAAAAACAATATCGGCCCCAATGAGCAGGGCAAAGGCGGCACCGGCGAAGGACAGTTCCGATATTCCGTGGACCGCAAACGCCAGGTCGCGTTTCATCACAAACGTGCCCACCAGCCCGCCGAGCAGTCCCAGGACGGCCCCTGCCCAGATCGAGTTCTGGACAAGGACCAGCAACTCTCCGTAGTTTTCGAAGCTGAAGATCGCCTCGATGATGCTGTCCGCGTCCATCAGGCCACCTCTCCGGCGAGGGCATGGGCTTCCGCGTGATGATGCGTCGTGGCGTCCGGCAGGCCCACCACCACGATGCGGCCGTTGGCGTGGATGACCTCGACATGGCTGCCGTAGAGGTCTGAAAGGACTTCCGTGGTCATCACTTCCTGCGGCGTGCCGACCTTGAACCGGCCGCCCGCCAGGTAAAGAACCCGGTCCACGTAATCGATGACGGGGTTGATCTCGTGGGTAACAAACACCACAGCACTGTTCTGCTCGTGGCATTGCTTGTTGATCAGCGCGCTGACTGCCTGCTGGTGGTGCAGGTCAAGGGAGAGCAACGGTTCGTCGCACAGCAGGACCTTGGGGTCGCTGGCAAGGGCCTGCGCCACGCGGAGCCGCTGTTGTTCGCCGCCGGAGAGCTGTCCCACCGGAACCTTGGCATAGTCGGTTGCGCCCACCAGTTCGAGGAGATCGTCAATCCTGCGGTTCGCTTTGCCTGACGACATGCGGAGTCCCCAGCGGTGGCCGTCCACCCCCAAGCCCACGAGGTCGCGGGCGCGCATGGGCGTATCGCGCGCGAAGGATTTTTGCTGCGGGATGTAGCCGATCAGGCTGCTGCCGCGCTCAACCGGGTGCCCGCCGAGCGTGGCCTTTCCGCTGTGCAGGTCCTGCAGACCCAGCAGGACCTTCAGGAAGCTGGTTTTGCCGCTGCCGTTGGGCCCGAGCACGGCAA